>JAYFPI010000027.1:0-55715 GCA_034927965.1 Pseudoflavonifractor sp. | reverse complement strand
TTTGGACGACGCAGTGAAGCTGGTGCAGAAGGCCCGCCCGGGCTTTACGCTGGACGACATCCCCGAGGGGGATGCGGAGGTCTACCGGATGCTCTCGGAAGGGCGCACTTCGGGTGTGTTCCAGATGGAGTCGGCGGGGATGACCGGGGTATGTGTGGGCCTTAAGCCCAAGGATATTGAGGACATCACCGCTATCATCGCCCTCTACCGCCCCGGCCCCATGGATTCCATCCCCCGTTTCATCGCCTGCAAGCAGGATCCCCGCCTTATCCGATATAAGCACCCTTCTCTGAAGCCAATTTTGTCAGTGACCTACGGCTGTATTGTTTATCAGGAGCAGGTCATCGAGATTTTTCGCAAGCTGGCGGGGTATACTCTGGGACAGGCTGATATGGTGCGCCGGGCCATCTCCAAGAAGAAGGCAAAGGAAATTGAGAAAGAGCGCCACGCCTTTATCTACGGGGATTCTGACCGGGGCATTGCCGGTTGCATTGCCAATGGAATTCCGGAGCAGACCGGGCAGGACATCTACGATGAGATCTTCGACTTTGCCAACTACGCCTTTAACAAGGCCCACGCCGTGTCATACGCCGTGGTGGCCTATCAGACCGCATGGTTCAAGTACCACTATACCAAGGAGTACATGGCCGCCCTCCTGACCTCCGTACTGGATTCCAGCGACAAGGTGGCCGAGTATATCGCCGAGTGCAGAAACTGCGGCATTGAGCTGCTGCCCCCAGATGTGAATCAGTCGGAGACTGACTTCACCGCGGTGGAGGACGGGCTCCGCTTTGGGTTGGCGGCGGTGAAGGGAGTGGGCCGTGGCTTTGCCGTCCAGATGCTGGGCGAGCGGGAAAAGAACGGTCCCTTTGTCTCCTTCCCGGACTTCTGTGCCCGGATGTTCGGGCTGGATTGCAACAAGCGGGTGGTGGAAAGCCTCATCCGCTGCGGGGCCTTCGACAGTCTGGGCGCGCGCCGCTCTCAGCTCCTGACGGTGAGCGAGCAGGTGATGGATACGGTGGCCAAGAGCCAGAAAAATACCCTGGAGGGACAGTACGACCTTTTCGGTGGCGGAGAGGAGGGCCCCGGCCCCACCCCCCAGGTCGCCCTGCCCGATATCCCGGAATTTACCCGGCAGGAACTGATGAAAATGGAGAAGGAGACTACGGGGCTCTATCTCACCGGCCACCCCATGGACGAGTATCGGGCTCAGGTCAAGCGGTTCCGGGCTGTTCCCATGGGAGCAATTCTGGCCGACTTTGACCAGCCGGAAGGGCCACAGGCATACCGGGACGGCCAGCGGGTGACGCTGGCGGGGGTGGTGACCGCATCCAAGACCAAGACCACCAAAAACAATACGCTGATGGCCTATGTGGGGCTGGAGGACGACACCGGAGCCATGGAGATGCTGGTCTTTTCCCGGACGCTGGGGGAGTGCGGCCCCTATTTGAAAGAAGGTATGGCCCTCCTGGTGGAAGGCAGGCTTTCCGTTCGAGACGAGAAGGCTCCCCAGCTCATGTGTGACCGGGCCCGCCCCTTAGCCGGAGAAGGCGAGGCGGCGGAGACTCCCGGTGTCCCGATTTCGCAGTCCATTGCAGAAAACAGCAGGCTCTATGTAAAAGTGCCCTCGGCAGAGGATCCGCGGATGCGAAAAGTTGGGTTGATCTTCAATATGTTTCCAGGCGGGCAGCAAATTGTTCTCTACTGTGCCGATACCCGCAAGCGTCTGGGGGCGATGGCGCAGCTCCACCCGGCCCTGGTGGCCGAGCTTCGGGAGCTTTTCGGGAAGGAGAATGTAGTCGTCAAATGAACGGGCCTAATGGAAAGGAGGCATTTGCATGTCGCTGAAAAAACTCTCATCCTACCTCTTCCATCGGACGGTTCTGGTGGCGGTTCTCCTGCTGATCCAGATTTGGCTGCTCGTGGCCATGGTTTTGCGGTTTTCCGATTACTTTGTCTATTTCTACTTTGTCTGTGTGGCCCTCTCGGTGGCGGCGGTGCTTCACATCATTAACAGCCGGGGGGATCCGGGGTATAAGATTGCCTGGCTGGTGCCCATCCTGCTGGTGCCGGTGTTCGGAGGGCTGGTCTACCTGCTGTGTGGTGGAAACCGGCTTTCTGCTCGGGTGCAGCGGAAGATGGAGGGGATGAACCGGCGGCTGGTGGAGGTGTTGGGGCCGGACCGGAAAGCGGAGTCCCTGGCCCCCTTTGGTCAAGACGCGGTGAACCAGTCCCGCTATCTGGAGGAGTATGCCCACTGCCCGCTCTATACCAATACCTTTACCCGCTATTTTGCCCTTGGCGACGATGTTCTGGAGCCTATGCTGGACGAACTGCGAAAGGCTGAGCACTATATTTTCTTAGAGTATTTCATCATTTCACCCGGAAAGCTCTGGAATGCCGTTCTGGAAATATTGGCAGAGAAGGTCCGGCAGGGGGTAGATGTGCGGGTGATCTATGACGATGTGGGGACGTTATACACCCTTCCCAAAAACTATGACAAGGAGTTGGAGGATAGAGGGATCCGCTGCAGGGTGTTCAACCGGTTTGTGCCGGTGCTGTCTGTACGGCTCAACAACCGGGATCATCGAAAATTTTGTATTGTGGATGGTCACACCGCCTTTACCGGAGGCATCAATCTGGCCGACGAGTATGTCAATGAGATCGTTCGCTACGGATGCTGGAAGGATAGCGCCATTTTGGTGAAGGGGGAGGCCGCCTGGTCTATGACAGTGATGTTCCTTACCATGTGGGAATATATCAGCGGTACGGCGGAGGACTATGCCGCCTACCGGCCTGCATCCCTGCCTGCAGAGGCGGAGTTAGGGGCCGGGCACTGGGTGCAGCCTTACGCCGACAGCCCCTTGGACGGAGAGCCGGTTGGAGAGACGGTGTATCTGAACCTCATTGCCAAGGCGAAACGATACGTCTATATCATGACCCCGTATCTTATTATCAGCGACAGCGTTACCACTGCCCTGTGCAACGCAGCCAAGAGCGGGGTGGATGTTCGGGTCTTGACGCCGCATATTCCGGACAAAAAAGTCATTTTCGAAGTGACTCGAGCCCACTACCCGGCTCTTCTGGAAGCAGGGGTGCGTATTTTTGAATACACCCCCGGATTTCTCCATGCTAAGAACTTTGCAGTGGACGATCAATACGCCACTGTGGGTTCCATCAATATGGATTACCGGAGTATGTTCCTCCATTTTGAAGATGGTGTGTGGATGTGCGGAGATCCCACCGTGCTGGATGTGAAGCGGGATTTTTTGGAGACACAGGCCGTCAGCGAGGAGATTACGGCGGAGACAGTGCATGGACATCCCTGGCCCCGGCGGCTCCTGGGCTCGATCCTGAAAATGTTTGCACCGCTCATGTGAAAGGAAGAGAGTATGACACTGACGACGGAGCGTATGGAGCTGCAGGTCCTTACCGGGGATCAGCTCGGCCTGTGGGCCGGAGATATACCCGCCTTGGAGGGGGAACTGAACTGTACCTACCGTGCGGAGCCCATAGAGGGCAGCTTTCGTACCATTGTGGAGGGGCAGAGGGAAAAGACCCGGACGGATCCGCAAAATGCTGTCTGGCACAGTTTCTGGTTGCTGATCCGGCGGAGCGACCGCATTGTGGTGGGGTCGGCGGATTTTAAGGATGTGCCCGATGAGGACGGCTGTGTGGAGCTCGGCTATGGCTTGGGAAAAGAATATGAGGGGCAGGGCTATATGACCGAGGCTTCCAAAGCTATGTGCGCCTGGGCTCTGGAGCAGCCTGATGTGAATTTTGTGGTGGCCGAGACAGAGAGGGATAACCTTCCATCCCAGCGCGTCCTGACCCGGTGCGGATTTTGCCCGGATCGCGGGGGAGAGACTCTGTGGTGGCGGTTGAAGGGACATCCGGCGAAGCAAAACAACTGAGACAAAAAGCATGGAGGGCACTGTAAAACATTTGCAGTGCCCTCCATGTTAAATTTAAGATTCACTCAGTTTGTCACTTGTTATTTGCTGTGGCAGCTGCCACAGCAGGCGCCGCAGTCCCCGCTGCAGGAACAACCGCCCATTCCGTGCTTTCTGTTGTATACGCCTCGGGCTACGATGGCCACGAAGACGACCAGAATAATTAGGCCAACAATGAGTGTGGGAAAATTCATAATCAAACCGCTCCTTTCAAAAACGGATCGTTATCGGACGCCTGCCTTTAGGGCAGCGTCCACAGCGCTGATGGTAAGAGTGCCCTCGTCGTATTTATTTTTCCGGAAGAGCATGTAGACCAGGAATGTCAGGGCTGCAATGGCGGCTACGGTGCCCACACCGAAAGACACCTCGCCCAAAATCAGTCCGCCGAGTTGGTAGACGATCAGGGAGGTCACATAGGCAAAGCCGCACATATAGCCAATGGCAGCCAAAGTCCACTTGGCATTGTTCATCTCCCGCTTAATGGCGCCCATTGCGGCAAAACAGGGGGCGCATAGAAGATTGAAGATCATAAAGCTATAAGAGGAGAGCGCGGTGTAATGGGCGGCGATGGCGGTCCAGAGGCCAGCATCGTTCTCGGTTACCTCCTCGCCGACGTGGAACAGAACGCCGAAGGTGGACACCACGTTTTCTTTGGCAATCAGGCCGGTGACAGTGGCCACGGTGGACTGCCAGTCGCCGAAGCCCAGAGGGGCGAAGATGATGCACACAGCGCCGCCAATGGCGGCCAGAAGAGAGGAGTTGTTGTCCTCAACCATGACGAACGCCCCGTCCACAAAGCCGAAGCCTTGGAGAAACCAGAGAATGATGGAGGAAGCCACAATGACGGTGCCGGCCCGCTTAATAAAGGACCAGCCACGCTCCCAGGTGGCCCGGAGGACATTGCTCATGGCGGGCACATGATAGGCGGGCAGCTCCATGACGAAGGGAGCCGGGTCGCCGGAGAAACCCCTGGTTTTCTTCAGCATGATGCCGGAGATGATGATGGCAGCCACACCGATAAAATAGGCAGACACAGCCACCAGGCCGCTGCCGCCAAAGAGCGCTCCGGCAAACAGGCCGATGATGGGCATTTTCGCGCCGCAAGGGACGAAGCAGGTAGTCATAATAGTCATGCGGCGGTCCCGCTCATTTTCAATGGTGCGGGAGGCCATGATGCCGGGAACGCCGCAGCCGGAACCAATGAGCATGGGGATAAAGCTCTTACCGGACAGGCCGAACTTTCTGAAAATCCGGTCCATGATGAAGGCAATGCGGGACATGTAGCCGATGTCCTCCAAAATGGCCAGCAGGAAGAACAGCACCAGCATCTGAGGAACGAAGCCCAGCACTGCGCCCACACCGGCGATGATGCCATCAGAAACAAGACCGATGAGCCACTCGGCTACGCCCCAACCCTCCATCAGGGCGCGGGATCCGGCCTGAAGCCACTCGGCTCCCAACACGTCGTTTGTCCAGTCGGTAAGGAAGGTGCCGAAGGGGCCCATGGCCACCCAGTACACCGCAAACATTACCACGCCGAAGATAGGCAGGGCAAGAACCCGGTTGGTGACCACCCGATCGATCTGGTCGGAAGTGGAGAGGCTGTGTGTGGCCCGCTGTTTTTTCACGGCCTTGCTGACCACGCCATTGATGTAGGCATACCGCTGGTTGGTAATAATGCTTTCCGCATCGTCATCCAGTTCTGCTTCGCAGTCGGCGATATGTTCCTCCAGATGAGGTTTCAGCTCAGCGGGCAAATTCAAGGCGGCCATGGCTTTGCTGTCTCGCTCAAATACCTTGATAGCGTACCAACGTAGGAAGCGGTTGTCTACCCTGCCTTGAATAGACTCCTCAATGTGGGCAATGGCGTGCTCCACGCTGCCGGTAAAGACATGAGGCAGCTCACCCGCCTTTTTGGCCCGGCCCATGGCCATAGCCTTCTCGGCGGCGGCCATACCGCCCTCACCCTTCAATGCGGACATTTCCACCACCTGGCAGCCCAGCTCGTTTGCCAGTTTGTCAAGGTCGATCTTGTCGCCGTTCTTCCGCACCAGGTCGATCATGTTCACCGCCACCACCACGGGAAGGCCCAACTCGATGAGTTGGGTTGTGAGGTATAGGTTGCGCTCAATGTTGGTGCCGTCCACAATGTTCAAAATAGCGTCTGGCTTCTCATTGACCAGATAGCCCCGAGCTACCACCTCTTCCAGGGTGTAGGGAGATAGGGAGTAAATGCCGGGTAAGTCCTGGATGACCACATCCTTGTGGCCTTTCAGCCGTCCCTCTTTCTTTTCCACGGTGACGCCGGGCCAATTGCCCACATACTGATTGGATCCGGTCAAATCATTAAACAGGGTGGTTTTTCCGCAGTTCGGATTGCCGGCCAATGCAATTTTAATGTCCATTATCTCGCTCCTCTCCAAAACGTTAGCCATAGGCCGATGTCCAGCGTCTTACTGCACTTCGATCATTTCTGCATCGGCTTTGCGCACACTCAGCTCGTACCCCCGTACGTTTAACTCCATGGGGTCACCCAAGGGGGCCACTTTGCGCACATGAACCTCTACGCCCTTGGTGATGCCCATATCCATGATTCGACGCTTGGTGGCGCCTTCACCGTGGAGTTTCACGACTGTGACGGTCTCACCCACCTTGACCTCTTTTAGTGTTTTCATCGGGTTTTTCTCCTCCTTAAATCATGATCCGGTTTGCCATGGTCTTATCCAGGGCGATCCGGCTGTCCTTTACCTGTAAAATCAGATTTCCGGCAATCTCGCTAACCACCGTAACAGTTCCGTCTACCACAAATCCTAGTTCTGCCAGATGCTGCCGCACCTCATCTTTCCCCGAAATTTTCCGTATTGTTACCGTTTCGCCTGTTTTTGCCATTGTCAGCGGCATTATGGACACGCTCCTTTTCAAAAATTAGTCACAACTAACTTATTGCCAAATATAAAGGTTAGCAACAACTAACCTCTTTATGACTTGAGTTTACATCTGCTAACTTCCTTTGTCAAGCCCTTTTTGACTATTCCTTGCAATTGAAGTAAGTTTATGTTAACGTTGTAATAATCAGATCAAACAGGGAGGGATATTATATGAATATTCACGAATCCGCCGAGGATTATCTGGAGGCGATTTTGATGCTGAAGGAACGGCATGGGTTGGTGCGTTCCATTGATATCGTGCGGGAAAAGGACATCTCCAAGCCCAGTGTCAGTGTGGCCATGAAGAATTTGCGGGAAAATGGGTATATTGAAATGGACGCGGAGGGATATCTCACACTGTTGCCGCCTGGGATGGAGATTGCTCAGCGGATCTATACCCGGCATCGCCTTCTGACGCAGTTCTTGATTCATTTGGGTGTTACACCGGAGGTAGCCGCTGCGGATGCCTGCAAGATCGAACATGACCTCAGCGATGAGACCTTTGAAAAAATTAAGTCCCACGCACTGGGGAAGAATGACGAAGCAGTACAATAGTGGACTCCAAGGTTCTACTTGACGAACCAACGAGCGACAATCCGAACTGCAAAAAATGGGAGACCGCCTTTCGGAGGTCTCCCATAGTTGGACGATTCCGTACTGTGCAGAATAAAAGATCAGTTTGCCGTGAAGGTGAGTTCACCAGTTTCAATGGGCAATCCGTCGTAGTTGGCGTCCGTCAGGCGGATGGTTCTGACGTTTGCCAGCGGGTTGGCGATTTCGACAGTCCCTGCAGATGAAGTCAGGGTCGCGGTCTGCAGTGTACTGCTGTATTCATGATCGCCCACAGAGGCAGTCTGACGATAATAGATTGTCGGGGCTCCACTGGCAGCAAAAGGCACATAGGGAAAAACAGCATTGCCGGTTGCGTCTGAGAGAACTGGATTGCCATAAGCGGTGCCCGCAGAGTCGCACCGGACAAAAGTGGCACCTTCGAGGATCGTACCTTCGGATGTGCCCTCTTCTGTGACGTGAAGCGTCAGAGTACCGGTTGCTGCAACTTTGAAGTTATAGTTGTCTGTGCCGGCGGTAACAGCTTGGATTGAAGGATCAATAGAGGCGTTGTTATAGCCGGAAACAGCGGAAGCGACGGTGTAGGTTCCGTTTAAAATTCGGCTGGAACCTTCGCCGTCAACAATGTTGATTACATAGGGACTCGGCATAGGCGGATATCTCCTTTTTGAATTGGAAGGCCGACATAGTTCTGATCAGTCAACCGGAACTTGACTGTTGTGAAACTCGACTTAAAACAGCAAGCGCTAAACAGAAAATACACACTGCAAGATCTGTTGGGCTGAAGGAACAGCCACCTTGTAGCGGCCCGGGGACTCAGACAGCTTTGGGCACGTACGCGTATACAATATTCACCCGGCAAGCATATCGCAAAAGATGATGTCCCGTCCTGGCCAGTTTTGCCATGAAAAACAGGGCAATTATCTTTGTTAAACACGACAATTTCAAAGCATCTGCCCAGATAGAAAGGAGAAACGCAGTGGATTGTGACATACTGCCGTTGATTTCCCATAGATACACCTCGCGCCCGTATGGCCTCGTCATCCATTAGTAGCATATGCGAATATATCGGCGTGGTGAAACGTAGCCGCCTGAGCGGGGTATGTAAGCCCGTACATGGACAACCGAAGGCAAGTACATACCACGGGATTTTGAGCAGAATCACACCAAATTCCGTCCCGTTTTTCTGGCCTATTTTGGCAAAAGGAAGGCAAAAAGAAACCCTGTATCCATTGGTAATCAACGGATACAGGGTTTCTTTACTTGGTGACCCGGCGGGGGCTCGAACCCCGGACAACCGGCTTAAAAGGCAGGTGCTCTACCAACTGAGCTACCGGGTCATGTGGAAGGAACAGGAAAGCTGCGTTTTTATGGCTGGGATGGCTGGACTCGAACCAGCGATGCGGGAGTCAAAGTCCCGTGCCTTAACCGCTTGGCTACACCCCACTATGGAGGAAAGCGCAGGGCCGGAGCCGCCGCTCCGGCCCTGTCGCCTTATTTCTGGGGTGGGCGATGGGACTCGAACCCACGACACTCGGAACCACAATCCGATGCTCTACCAACTGAACTACGCCCACCATATTCAAAAAGGAGACAAGCGAAACAGGGATACGGGAGACAAATACCAAAAAAGTGAAAGTTGAGACATGCGCTTGCAGATCGGGTGAGTGGTACGCCTGGAGGGACTCGAACCCCCGGCCCACTGCTTAGAAGGCAGTTGCTCTATCCACCTGAGCTACAGGCGCGTATCAAAACACCACCTCGGCAGGGGCGCCCGCAAAAAGAGGCTTTCGCCTTGGAGCGGGTGATGGGAATCGAACCCACGCGACCAGCTTGGAAGGCTGGGATTCTACCATTGAACTACACCCGCACAGGGCTGACACTCAATGTCAGCCTGGATATAATAGCACGGAAAGGCGGTCTTTGTCAATCCTTTTTTCTAAAATTGCAAGGGGAACATGAGACGGGGCAAATTCTGCCGTGTCCATGGAAAAAGCGGCGTCAGGGAGACTACCGCAGAGGCGCGTCGCAAAAAGCACAGCAGTCCAAGCCGCCATTTTGCTTGATGAGAGGCGGCAAATAAAGCTCGGTCTGCGTAATACAGTTGGGGTTAGAGCATACCGGGCCGTGTCCGATCTCCGTCGGTTCCGGCTTTTGTCTGGGCTGATTGGCCAGATCGGTGAGTAGTGCCATTCGGGCAAACATACCGTAGCGCGCCTGGTCAAAATAGACTGCCCGAGGGTCGTCGTCCACATCGATGGAGATTTCGTCCACTCGGGGCAGAGGGTGCATCACCAGCAAATCCTTCTTTGCCCGCTCCAGCTTTCGCCGGGTGAGGACGTACACGCCCTTATTGCGCTCATATTCCAGCGGGTCGACAAAACGTTCCCGCTGGATACGGGTCATATAGAGCACGTCCAACTGGGGAATCACAGATTCCAATCCGGTGACCTCTGTAAACCAAATGTTGTTTTCCCGCATAAAGGCGCGCATATACTCAGGGACTGCCAGCTCCCGGGGAGCAACAAGAAAAAATTTGACGCCCTGAAATTTTGCCATGGCCTTAATGAGAGAGTGGACTGTGCGTCCGTTTTTTAGATCACCGCACAGCCCCACGCTCAGACCGTCCACGCGCCCCCGAAGGCGGGTAATAGTAGTTAGGTCCGCAGTGGTTTGAGTGGGGTGCATATGACCGCCGTCACCGGCGTTGATTACTGGAACCCAGGAATAAAGAGAGGCAGCCTTGGCGGCGCCTTCCCGAGGGTTACGCATCACCACTACGTCGGCATAGCCAGAGACCATGGTGATGGTGTCCTTCAGCGTTTCCCCCTTGGATACGGAAGAGGATTTGGGATCGGCAAACCCGAACACCGTGCCGCCTACCCGGAGCATGGCGGCCTGAAAGGAAAAATTAGTGCGGGTAGAGGGCTCATAAAAAAGGCTGGACATGACTTTACCACGGCAGGCCTCTATAAAATCTCCGGGGCAATCCATAATATCCACCGCCCGGCTGTATAGGCTGTCCCATTCCGCCCGGCTCACGTCCCCAAAGTCAATCAGATGCCGCATGATCCCACACTCCGATTTTCTGTATTTTAGTCATAATATCACATTTTTTCTGGCCGCACAAGGTGCTGACCCTGCCGTGACCTGACAAAATCTTCTCTGTATGCTTCTCCGGATGGTGGTAAAGCTAAACAAAAACCGAGGGAGGATGCTGTGGTATGGGGGCGATTTTCTGGACCTTTCTTTTTTACAGTTTTTGCGGCTTTTTACTGGAGGTCGCCTTTGCCAGAGTTACCCACAGTTCCAAACAGGATCGAAAGTGCCATCTGCTTCTGCCGGTCTGTCCGGTCTACGGTGTAGGTGCTCTGTCGATTCTGTTCCTGCCTGCCGCCGTCACCGCCGCGCCGCTGCTCCTCTTTCTGACGGGCGCGGTGGTGTGCACAGCGGCGGAATGGGGCCTGTCCTGGTTCTATGAGAAGGCCGCTGGAGCGGCCTTCTGGGATTACCGCACCCTCCCATGGAACCTAAACGGGCGGGTGTGTATTCTCTTTAGTGCGTTCTGGGGACTGCTGGCGCTCCCCCTGGTCTATGGGCTCCAGCCATGGCTTCTCCAGTGGGTGAATGAGATCCCGGCGGCAGTTACAATTCCGGCAGTGTTTTTTTACCTGGGGGATGCGGGCACCTCTTTGTTCCTGCTTCGCCGGGGTGGTACTCGCGCCCTCCGGTGGAACCAAAGCCGCCGGGTCATTCGCCCGTCTTGACCGTTACACCTGCTTGAGTTCGGCTAGAATCTCCGCAATGGTCTTTCGAGGTACGTAGGCCCCCGCAAAGGCAATGAGCTGCTCCAGCGTTACAGTTCTCGCGGCACCCAGCAGGGGATGCCGCAGCACGGTGGGAAAGCGGCGCTGAAACACCGCCCGGGCAGGGGCGTAGTCCAGCAGCTCACCCACCGTGACTTTGTTGTTTTTTAAATCCATAGGTCTCACCTCCGTTCTATCCTATGACGGGTCCCCAGGATTTTGACTTGCCAGTTCTATATCAGATGGATATAATGGAGAAAAAAGGAGTGATTCTTGTCATGCTTCACATGTTTCAAAATAGTTTGCCTCGACTCTCTGCGGGAGTTCGTCTGGCGGAGAGCGCCCACCTGGTGGGGAAGCTGACGCTGGGGGAAAATGTCAGCGTGTGGTACGGAGCTGTCGTCCGGGCGGATAACGCCCCCATCATAGTGGGGGAAAATTCCAATATTCAGGATAATGCCGTGGTTCATGTTGAGGACACGCACCCTACACATATCGGGAAAAATGTTTCCGTGGGACACGGAGCTATCGTACATGGCTGCACGGTGGAGGACGGCTGCGTCATCGGCATGGGGGCTATCTTGCTCAATGGCTGCGTGATTGGAGCGGGGTCTCTGGTGGCTGCGGGGGCACTGGTGACGCAGGATAAGGTGATTCCCCCCGGCTCACTGGTGGTGGGGGCACCTGCCAAGGTGCTGCGAGCCTTGACAGAAAAGGAACTGGCAGGCAATCTGGACTCAGCGAACCATTATGCGTGGTTGGCCAGGGAGGAGCTGCCGCTGGCAGAGGAGGCGGGCCTTTGATAGGTCAGAAGAGATCCGCCGTCATTGAAGGACCTCGGAACAAGGTGCTTTCCGCTGTCTATTTCTGTCTCCGCTTTTCAGTGGTCGGTATCCTTATTGCCCAGATATTTAACCGGAATTTTGAAAGTGCATTCCTGTGCGTACTCACGCTGGTGCTTTTCCTCATTCCAAATTTTTTGGAACGCAGGCTTCGAATCGACGTGCCGGACACTCTGGAGATTATCATCCTGCTGTTTATTTATGCCGCAGAGATCCTGGGTGAGATTCGAGCTTACTATATCACCTTTCCCTATTGGGACACCATGCTACATACGCTCAACGGATTTTTGTGTGCGGCCATCGGATTTTCACTGGTAGACATTCTCAACCGCAACGCCAAGCTTACCCGCTTCTCCCTCACGCCAGCCTACATGGCGGTGGTGGCCTTCTGCTTTTCCATGACGGTGGGGGTGCTGTGGGAGTTTTTTGAGTGCGCGATGGATCAATTTTTTTTGCTGGATATGCAGAAAGATACTGTGGTCAACGTTATCAGCTCGGTAAAGCTGGACCCCAACGGCGGCAATGCTCCCACCGCTATCCGGGATATTACCGACGTCATCATCGTCCACTCTGACGGTACCCGGGAGGCCCTTGGCCTGGGTGGCTATCTGGATATTGGGCTGCTGGATACCATGAAGGATCTCTTTGTCAATTTTATTGGCGCTGTTGTTTTTTCTGTTATTGGCTATTTCTATGTGAAGCAGCGGGGCAGAGGACGCTTTGCCAAACGGTTTATTCCCCAAGTCATGCCAGACGACGCAGGGGAGCGAGAGGGCAGTTTCCCGGAAGATCCCTTATAATTTTCGTGCATATTTCACCCTTTGCCGTCCATACTAAAATTGTCCCTGGATGGAATGTAAATTAAGGGAGGAATCATCGTATGCAGCGCGATATTAACGGAAATTCCAGCATCAAGTGCTCTGTCAATTCCTGTGCCTATCATGCCAACGGCACCGGCCTGTGCACCCTCAACGAGATCAAGGTCGGCTGTACCAAACAAAATGTCTGTGACTGCGAGTCCACCGAGTGCGCCTCCTTCCAGATGGGTGACCACGGCTCCGACTGCGGCTGCCGCTGAACGCAGTCAGGCCCCTTGTGGGGCCTACATAAAAAGAGGAATGAGAAGATTTATGCCTTACTGGTTGTATATTCTTCGGTGCGGAGACGGCACGCTGTACACGGGAACCACTGACAATGTGGAGCGGCGTCTGGCGGTGCATCAGGGTGGGAAAGGAGCAAAATATACCAGGGGCCGAGGTCCCCTGACTGTCGTGTACAGAGAGGCATGTGAAGGCCGGTCTGCCGCACTGAGACGGGAAATTGCGATCAAGCGGCTGACCAGGGCGGAGAAGCTGGCCTTGATTGAAGGCGGCGGGGTATGAGGCTCTTTTTTGGGATGCCCTTTGACGCCGAGGCTCGGGCCGCATTTCTCCGGATCCAAGGCCGTCTGGCGGAGAGGGCTGAGGGGGGAAAGTTCACTGCGGCTGAAAATTTTCACCTTACGTTGGCGTTCTTGGGCGAGGTAGACGAATCCCATTTGGGAGAGCTTCTGACTATTTTGCGGGAAAACCCAATTCCGCCCACAGATTTGCTTTTTGACCGGGTCGGGCAGTTCAAAGGCGGAGTTTGGTATTTGGCTCCAAAAACCTGTGCCACACTTTTTTCCGGTCAGGCCGAGTTGGAGTCTGCCCTCCGGCGAGCGGGCTTTTTCCAGGAGAAAAGGCTCTACCAGCCGCACCTGACCCTGGGCAGAAGGGTATTATTTTCAAAAGGGGAGGAGTTGCCTCTATTTTTGGAGCAGTCTGTTCCGGCGCATACGTCAGGCGCGGCGTTGTTTCACTCTCATCGAATCGGAGGAATGCTACGGTATACACAATTGGCTCCTTAGAGGATGGAGCCGGTTGATACAGCCGCAGACCATAACCGCGCTTGCTTTTTTCTTGGAACTGTGTTATAATAATAAAAATAAATATAAAAGAACCGTCTTTAAGAAGGGCTTTTGGTATTGCGCTGATCGGCGCACTATGAAAAGCTCTTCTTTTTTTATAATACGGAAAAATGATTGATCAGGAGGAATAAATATGGATACCATTACAGCGCAAATGCGGGACCCGGCGGCCAAGGCCAAACAGCTCAGACGATCTGGGATCGTTCCATGTGTCATCTATGGGGCGGGACTTAAGGAATCGCTTCCTGTTCAGATGGACCAGCGGACGGCCAGACAGCTCAAGCGCACAAAACGCAATGGAAGCAAGGTGAGTATTCAGGTAGAAGGAAGAAGCTACCCCACACTGATCAAGGACCTGGAGTACAATGTTATGAACGATGAAATCGTCCATATCAGCTTTTATGTGTTGGATGCCGGCAAAAAAATCAATAGTGTGGCGGATATCGTTCTGCTCAATAAGGATAAAGTGGTGGGTGTCCTGGAGCAGATACAGATGCAGGTGCCCCATGCAGCCACCCCGGAAAACCTGATTGATACTGTTGCGGTAGACCTTGAAAATATGCCTGTTGGAACAACACTCACCATCGGTGACATTCCTGAATTCACCAGTGATAAAATTGAATTATTGGCAAATGCCGGCAACATCGTTCTGCGCATCAATGATAAAAAACGTGTCGGTGCACGAGAAGAAGAGTAACCTTTATCTGCGGCGCAAAAAAGAGCTTCCATCGTCCGGCCCCGGTCGGGATGCGAGGCTCTTCGCATTTTGGAAAGGAGTACTATGAATATTATAGGTCAGGCAATTGATCATAAGGCGTTTGGAAGGGGGGTCATACTGGCCGTATCGGACGGAGTGGTGACGGTGCGGTTTCGGGAACTTGAGAAGAAATTCATTTACCCGGATGCGTTTAAGGAGTATCTGGTACTGAGGGACAAAAATAAGCTGGAGGACATGACAGATCGGCTTGCTGAAAGGGAGGCCGAGCGGAGTAAGCAGCGACAGGCTGAGCAGAAAAAGCAGGAGCAAATGCGGAAGTTGCACAATTTTACCGTCACGCCCAATTCCCATGCGGTTTTTAACATAGCGCCGGAGTGCGTGGAAGAGGTTCGTAGAACGTGTTTGGTCTCTACGGGGCGCTATCTCAGCGGATACTCCAAGGGGCAGTACAGAGTTGCGGAGCGGCTGAAGCCGAATTCGGCGTGCCTGCTTACGAGGCGCCCCGCTGGAAAACCGGAGAAGGAGCGTCAAATCGTGGGCGCTTTCATGGTCAGGGAAGATTTTTTCGGGGAAGATGCACAAAATGGAATTGTGGAGGGACACCCGAAGTACCGGATGATGCTCCCCGCCAGAGAACCTATGTTGTTCTGGGAGCATTTTACGCAGGACGTTGCCCCCAAATGGGGAAATACGGCGTTTAAGTATTGTACGAGTGCGGCTATGAATCAAATGCTGTCAAAAATGGTGCAGAAGCTTTCAAATACAGTGCAGGGGGAAACAGGCCTCGCGTTTTACAGAAAATTTTGTAAGATCAATCAGATACGCCCTCTTGGAGGAATTGAGATGGAAGGTGAACTAGAAGAAAAGCAGGAAGCATAACCCTAAATGTCTTCGCAAAAATGATCGATGCTATGCAGTGCATCTGCATAGCATCGATCATTTTTTGGCGGAGAAAATCGTATCCCCGGTGTATTGCGATTTAGCCGCGTATGGTTAATACCTAAAAATGCTAAAAAGCACCCAGATGGCAGGTTGAAACGGAGAGCAGGTGATAAAAATGAATAGCAAAATCTTATTGGTAGACGACGGAAAGGATATTGTTCCCTCCCGTTCCTTTCCTCCAAAAATGATAATAAGTTGTGAGGCAAGTGCAATATGGGCAGACGGAAAATATGATTTGGTGTTCGCGGCTGCCACACAAATTGCAGATTATAGAACCGGCGATCAAAATGCCCGTATTGCGTGTGATGAGGAAGGCGAGTTATACAGACTGTTCCACGAAGTAAATTCTTTGGTTTCCATTCTGAACGCCCACGTAGAAAACGAGTTTAGAGCAAAGGAATTCTTGATGAACACAGCAACAGATATTTCGCATCAGCTTAAAACGCCGCTTGCGGCGCTCCTACAGGTAGACGGTCAGGAGCTGACAATCGCGGGGACGCTCAAATACAACTTTGTGGGGTATCTAAGCTGACTTTGAGGTAAAAAAAAGCATTAGTGACCGCTGTAAAAACGGTCACTAATGCAATGGCGGAGAAGGAGAGATTTGAACTCTCGCGACGGTTTCCCGCCCTACTCCCTTAGCAGGGGAGCCCCTTCGGCCACTTGGGTACTTCTCCAAGCCGGATTATACTTGCACCTGACGGAAAAAATTCGTGGCGGAGAGAGTGGGATTCGAACCCACGGCTCTTGCGAGTCACCAGTTTTCAAGACTGGCTCCTTAAACCACTCGGACCTCTCTCCATACCTGGATTCGGGAAAGCCCGATCAGATGCGAATGTTATAATAGCACATTTATAGACTGATGTCAACTGTAAGGAAGGAGACTTTTCTCCATATTTTTTGCTTTGTGTCCTAAAAACCCTTGCAAATTACAAGTATATGGGGTAAAATATCCTCGCATGATTTTATGAAATCAATTTTTGGAGGATGAATACCAATGGCTACGATTACTGCCAGTGAATTTCGCAACGGCGTGACTTTTGAGATGGACGGTCAGGTCATGCAGGTGGTCGAATTCCAGCACGTCAAGCCCGGCAAGGGCGCTGCTTTTGTGCGAACCAAAATGAAAAATGTTCTTAGCGGCGGAGTGACCGAGACTTCGTTCAACCCTACCGCCAAGTTTGAGAGCGCATACATTGAGCGCAAGGATGCCCAATACAGCTACAACGACGGTGACCTGTATTATTTTATGGACCAGGAGACCTTCGACATGGTTCCCGTGTCTAAGAAGGATCTGCCCGACGGTTTCGCGTTTGTCAAAGAAGAGACTGTCTGCAAGCTGATGATCTACAAAGAGAAGGTTGTGGGCGTTGAGGCACCCAACTTTATGGAACTGGTGGTTACCGAGACGGACCCTGGCTTCCGGGGCGACACGGCCACCAACGTTACCAAGCCTGCCACGGTGGAGACTGGTGCCGAGATCAAGGTGCCTTTGTTCATTAATCCTGGTGACCGCATCAAGATCGACACCCGCACTGGAGAGTATCTGGAGCGCTGCAAGGGCTGAGATCCCGAGAACCCGACCCCGTTTGGGCGGCGGGGAAACCCGCCCTACCGCGAGGCCACGGCGAATGTGGCTGAAAGTCGGGCCCTGGAAGGCCCGCTGCTGAAAGGAGTTTACTATGACCATTTCTGAGAAGGTTGCGTACCTGAAGGGCTTGGCCGAGGGCCTGGACCTGGATACCGAAAAATCTAAGGAGGGCAAGCTCATCTCCGTGATGATCGGTATCCTGGAGGAGGTTGGCCTGTCCTTGGAGGACCTGGACGAGAACACCACTGCTCTGGGTGAGGAACTGGACGCTGTGTCCGACGATCTGGCCGACGTGGAAGAGATTGTCTACGGCGACGACGAGGACGAAGACGAAGACGAGTGTGACTGTGGCTGTGGCTGCAAAGATGAGGATTTCTTTGAGGTTGAATGTCCCAACTGCGGGGAGGACCTGGAGATCGACGAATCTGTGCTGGAGGCTGGCAGCGTTGAGTGTCCCAACTGCGGGGAGAAGTTTGCTATTGATCTCAGCGATGAGGACGATGGCTGCAGCTGTGGCTGCGATCACCACGATCACGACGGCGAGTAAAAACGTTTTCCCACAGCATGCGTAGAGACAGGGCGGACAGCATTACAGTGCTGTCCGCCCTTTTTATAGGGTGTAAATTGTGATCCGCGGAACATTTTCGCATCCCCCGGGGATGTGTAAAGGAATAATTTTTGACGGAAGGAGAACGGTACCATTGTGCAAAGCCCAAATTTGTGATATTCTAAATGCCTCAAAGTGGATTTAAATGGGAAACAATGGGTAGAGATATATAGGGGGCAGGATAGATGAAGGAATTGGAAGTGCTTCAGCAGTGGTTGGATGAGAGTCGGAAAGCGGTATTTTTTGGGGGAGCCGGGGTTTCGACAGAGAGTGGGATCCCTGATTTTCGCAGTGCGGACGGCCTCTACAACCAGTCCTATCGCTATCCGCCTGAGACTATTATCAGCCACAGCTTTTTTGAACGTAATCCGGAGGAATTTTACCGGTTTTACCGGGAGAAGATGCTCTGGCTGGATGCGGAGCCTAATGCGGCTCACCGCAAGCTGGCGGCGCTGGAGAAGGCCGGAAAGCTGGCGGCAGTGGTGACGCAAAATATTGACGGGCTGCATCAGAAGGCGGGCAGTAAAGTTGTGCTGGAACTCCATGGAAGCGTCCACAGAAACTACTGCATGAAGTGCCACAAGAGTTTTGATGCCGAGTATATCAAGAACTCCAAGGAAGTTCCGTCCTGTGATGCCTGCGGCGGCGTGATAAAACCGGATGTAGTACTGTATGAGGAGTCACTGGATACCAGAACAATTACTGACGCGGCGCGGCTCATCGAGGAGGCGGACTTGCTCATCGTGGGAGGGACCTCTCTGGCCGTCTATCCGGCAGCAGGTCTGATCCGGTATTATAAAGGGAATCGGCTGGTCCTGATCAACCGCACGCCTACACCTTATGATAGTCAAGCCGACCTGATCCTGGGGGGGAAGATCGGCGTGCTGATGGATCAGTTGCGTGCCTAATTAAAAATGGGGATGATAGGGTGGCTCAGTCTCCCTCGATACAAAAAAATGTATAGCTTCCGTTGGAGAGCAAACGGCCTTGGGAGTCCGTGACATCCACATCTACCACGCAGGTGGTGCGTCCACGGTGACGGACCAACCCGACGGCCTGAATCGTGTCGCCCAACTGCCCGCTGCGAAGAAAATTGAAGCTACTGGACAAAGTGACATACCTGCGTCCATCGCTGCGGGCCGCAATACCGGCAGAACAGTCTCCCATTGTGTAGAGCGCACCACCGTGGGCAATGCCGTAAGGATTCAGACTTTCCTTGGTGACTGTCAGCTCTGTGACAACCCGATCGTGCTCCAAATCCTTTAAATGGATGTGGTTGTGGTTCATAAATTCGTTTTTTTCGCAGAGAGCGAGAATATTTTCAGGTATATGCATGGCTCAAGCTCCTTTTCTTTTTTGGGCGATCAGAATAAATGTGACGCCGTTGTTGCTGCGCTCCAGATCCCGGTCCTTCCGCAATTCTCCGCACAGACGGAGTGCGGCCAGAGTGTCAGCGTCGAAGATAGAGAAACGCTCTCCGGGAATAAAAGTGGAAATAGATCCCTGAGCCTTTAGGCGGGAGAGGTAATTTCTTGCCTCTACCCGAATACGGCCCCCTGCACCAGAGGATCCATAGCCATGAATAATCTTCAAAACAGCGTCTCCGATGGTTCGACTGTGGTTGATTTCGAAAGTCAAACGGCGGATTGCGGCGTCCACGGTAGGGTGCCCCAACTCCAGGTTGACTTCCCGCAGAACATTCATGCAGTCACCTCACTTAACCAAAACAAAATTATTATATCCTGATTTTCAATTGGAAGCAATATTGACAAGTGATAAAAAATAAGGTATTCTACATAAAGCATTTTGAACGGACGCATAGATTGTCCTATTTTTTTGCGCCTGTTGCCAGTGTGCTCAAATGAAATTGCAGCAAACAAGTTCATACCGCTTTTTCACTGAGTAATCAGTTGAAAATACACGGAGGGTTATCGAAGTGGTCATAACGGGGCTGATTCGAAATCAGTTTGACGGCAACGTCACGTGGGTTCGAATCCCACACCCTCCGCCAAACCTGCACAAGTTGTTGCTTGTGCAGGTTGTTTTTTTATCTCTCATTCATCGATTATAGCCGGTGAACCTGCTCGGAATGAAATGTCATTAAAATACCTCCGTTTCTTGTTGTGGCAGGAGCTTTTACTAACCAACAATACCAGAAATCTTCGCCGAGTTTTAGAACACAATTCCGGAATTTAAAAAAATGGGTGCCACATCAAAAAAGTGTGGCACCCAGTGAGGCACTTATATAAGAGTGTACAACGTAAATCGGATTGAATCAATAGCTATAGATAGTATCATTATATAATTGCTATAGTATTGGTAAAACTGCACGGACCACATAAGATAGTACACAGGTGATGTGCAGTGAGCGATATCGCAGCAATAGGCCCAGCACAGGGGTGAGTCCTCGTCGTCATCCACATAATAGCGTCGCTGAAGCTCAAAAGCCTGCCACAGTGTTCACAGTTGGTGTAGTTGCGGTCGTAGCAGCGATGGCAGAGTGGCGTGCCGCTCTCTCCCGCGTTGTCGTCGTTCCAGATGCGCTCGCCGCAGAGGGCGCAAACAGCGCTGTGTTCATGGGATCAATGGCGGCCGGACATAGCTCGTTAAACGGGGCATGGAATATGGTTTTTTCTGCAGATTAAAGTTTGCGTCGGACAACAGTATCACAATGTGTGAAGTTTTTATCCATGTTCCATGCAGTGCAGTACTCAGCAATCTCGAGCCCAAGGCCGTACTGTGCTGCAAGCTCTTCCGCATCATCTGCAATGGTTGAAAGATATAAATTATTTATAGCATTTATATTACTCTGCCAGTCCGTATTTTATCTTGAGCCTGTCAAGTTTTTCAAAGAGGATATTTGAACAGAACCATATAAATATGGCGGTTGCCGCCGCATGGACCAGATCCATGGGAAGCCCCAAGGCAAGGGAGGCAAGGATCATTTCCCAGGTGGGTGAAGCTTGATACATAATAACAGATGCCAGGTTGAGGATTCCGCCATATATGAAGATAGCGGAAAAAATGCCGAAAATACACAGATAAAACCTCTTGCGGGTCAGGTGGCCATTATGGAACAGCACGCCCGCCAAAAAACCAACAATTCCTGCGGCAAACATCTGCCAGGGGGTCCACGGTCCTTGGCTGAAGAGCATGTTGGATACAAGCATGGTTACGGCTCCTATCAGGAAGCCGGATTCTCCTCCTAAGGCCGCACCGGAAATGATGACCAGCGCCAGGACGGGTTTGCACTCCGGAAAAGCGGCGAAAACGGCCCGGCCCGCAACGGCCAGGGCACAGAGGACAGCGAGCAGCACCAACTCCCGGCTTCGGGGCTTTCTGCCTTCGAAGATCATAAAAAAAGGAGCCATTGTCTCCGCAAGTACCAACAGAGAGATAAACAGATACTTGCGGTCATCCAGAAAACGAACCCCAAACCATATGGTAAGAGGTATGGTCAGCAGTATTATGACGGAGGCCATGGCGGTGCGCTTCTCGATCCGCTTCTTTTCTTCAGCTGCTGCTTTCGGGAGCGCAGCCTTCCAGGTATCCCAGGTAAATCTATCGTTCTCCGTCCGACTTTCTGTTGGAACGGCGCCGCCGCAGGCGAAGATTACGTCCTCCGCCGTAACAGCCTCGGGCAGCAGATCCCGCGCCATGCGGCTGACTGCCGTGGTGTAAAAACTATTGTTAGAAAAGAAGGTCCGAGGTGTTCCCTCGGTCGCCACGGCTCCGTCGAAAACCAGCGCGCAGCGGTGGGCGTATCTGGCGCAGAATTCGATGTCATGGCTTACAATTATAATAGTGATGCCTTTGCCAAGAAGATCGCAGAAGATTTTTGCCAACTCGTCCTTGAAATCCATGTCCAACCCCTTGGTTGGCTCGTCCAGCAGCAGGATATTGGGCTGTGTCAGCAGCACTTTTGCCAGGGCAAGGCGCTGCTTTTCTCCGCCGGACAAATCGTAGGGGTTTTGTTCCAGCAGAGCTGTCAATCGGCATAACCGGATCACGGTACTCAGATTTTCGTCTATTACCGTTCTGGAAAGGCCCTTTCCGGTGAGCATTTCCAGAAGATCCTCCTTAACGGAGCTTTTCACAAAAAGACACTGTGGGTCCTGAGGTAGCACACCGAGCAGCCCTTCATACAGCCCTCCGCACTTGGAAATATCCTTACCGAAGCATTTTACCTTTCCGCGCTGCGGCTTGTTAAGGCCGGACATAAGGCCCAGCAGGGTGGTTTTGCCCGCGCCGTTGCCACCAAGCACAGCCAACAGTTCTCCGGGATAAGCTTTAATGGACAGGCCCCGGAGTATATCCGTTCCTTCTTTTTCATATCGGAACCACACCCCGTCCAGTTCCATGGCAGGAGCTATTTTGTCCGAGACCGGCGGTTTTTGCTCCGGTATTTCCAAGAGCTCATGATCCTGCGCATAAGCTGAGAGCCAATCACGGCCGTCTCGAACCGTTACCGGACAGGGCAGATTGGAGGGTACTGCCGCCCAGATCCGCATGGGCGCAGGCAAGGCACGAAACATAGCGTGTCCCGATGATCGCAGTGCTTCTCCAACCTCCCGGGATGCGCCGCTGTAAAGAAGCCTGCCGCGATCCAGCAGCAGGACCCGGCCTGCCATGGGTAAAACCTCCTCCAGATTCTGTTCTGCCACGATTACCGTAACGCCCAATTCCCGGTTAATCCGTCCCAACGCAGCCAAAAAATCCGAGGCTGCGAGGGGATCCAATTGTCCCGTCGGCTCATCCAGCACCAGCAGCTCCGGCTGCAGGGCCATTACCGAGGCCAGATTCAGCAGCTGCTTCTGTCCGCCGGAAAGGGTCCATACGTCCTGATAAAACCATTTTTCGATGCCGAAGAAGCTGGCCATTTCTGCCACACGGCTCCGAATGATCCCATGGTCAAGTCCCAGACTTTCAAGGCCGAAGGCCAGTTCGTGCCAGACCTTGTCTGTGACCAGCTGATCCTCCGGGTTTTGGAGTACAAAACCGATTTTCCCGCTTTCCGCGCGCATACCCAGATCTGTGAGAGAAACGCCATTGAGCAGGATAGTACCTTCCCGGCGTCCGTAAGGGGTGAGAGAAGAGCGCAAATGCCGCAGAAGCGTCGTTTTGCCGCTCCCGGACGGTCCGGCCAGGCACACAAATTCTCCCCGTGTAATCTCACAGCAGACGTGGCTTAGGGTTTTCCTCTCCTGTCCCGGATAGGAAAAGCTCAGATCCTGGATTTCAAACTGTGCCATACGATTGCCTCTTTTCCATCAACGATCAGGGGGAACAGACATATTGCAAGGTACGCTACGAACGCTCCCAGATTCCAAATGCTTACCGGTTCCCCGTACATAATGGGAATATACCGCCAGCGCAGGGCGCCCAGCCAGCCGGCCGTGGCGATATAACTCCCTCCAAGCAACAGGAACACAAGAGAAAACGCATCCTGCCGGCTGAAGCGGTAGAGGGAAAAAGCCGTGCGTCCGGGCAGGCCATGGCCCCGGCACCTCATGCTGTCGGCTGTGACGATGGCGCCTTCCAGCGCCCAGGTCAGCATGACGGAAAATATGGTCAGGATATTTCTCAGCCTGCGCGCTACCCCGCCGGTCCGAATGTCGCAGCCCACGCAGCGCTGTGCGGCACTTACCCGTGAAAAGCGCTCCCGAAACCGGGGAATAAAGCGGAGAGTTATGGACAGAAGCAGAGAAAAAGCCGGGGCGATCCGGCCAAACAGGTCGACAAACTTGTCTGAGGTCATGACCCGGTTATAGCAGGAAAACCAGCAAATCATCGCCACCAGCACGCAGGCCATAACGAGACCATACCACACGGATTCTAGCGTCAGCGGGTTTCCGTTTCGGGAATACAGCAAGATTGTGACACCCTGATGGTTAAAGAGAGGATTGAGCACCGCCGTTAGCGCCGCCAGCGGCAGCAGAAACCGAAGCCCAGCCCGTAAAATCCTGCTTCCGCCCAGATAAAGAGCATAGCTTGTCGAACCGAGCAGTGTGATTGCCAGACAGACCGGGTGTGTAAAGACCATAGAAAATGCCAGAACCAAACAAAAATAGGTAAAACCAACGATGGGATGACAGGCAGAAAACGTGTCACAGTTTTTCATGTTACCAGTTGCTTCCTCCCACATCCCGGCCCAGATCACAGGAATAGAGAAATTCAATGAGATCTCCATCCTGCACCTTGTATTCAGAACAGCTTCCACTGGGAAAAACCGAATTTACCCGGTACACCCAGCCGGAGAGCTCCCCGCAGTCAAACTCATAGATATTTGAGATACCCTCAAGGTAAACGCTGTTGTAGGCCGGGGTGATACTGACCTCCATCTGCATTTTGCGGTTTTGCGCCACGCGGTTGAGCACTTCATAGGCGCTCTCGCCCTCTGTGAACGGCACCTGCGTGAGATATAATATGTTGCCGTCGGACGGGATGAGGGCTTCCTTTCCGTCGGAAAGAGCGTCCAGATTGTCTAGAATGGTCCCACAGTTCACGGAGAGTGTGCAGGTGGGTGCCATTAGGGGCAGAGCCGTTTCTGCGGGTGGAACCGCAGGGCTGCAGGGAGCACTATCCGCCTCCTCAGATAAACCATTGGGTGAGGGTACGGAGATTTCCGAAGAATTCGTTGTTGCAGAAGAGGGCTTCGCTGCCTCCGGGGTATCCGTCTGTGCCGTCACCGGGGGCTCAGGGACTGTCTCGTTTTCCGACGGCACCTTGTCCTCAGCTTCGGCAGCCTGTGCCACCGAAGCTGTACAGCTGCAGAGAATAAGAAACGGCGGCAAAGCCAGCAGCAAAACCAGCGCTAACGCAAACGCGAAATTTCCCTTTCTCACAGCACACCCGCCCTTTCTATCAGTTCATACACCATAGCTGCCACCTCGCCACGGGTAATCTGTTTTGTGTCGGGGGACCAGACAGGTTCTTCGCCGCCGAGGCCCATGGTACGCGCCGCACGGCTGACCATAATCTCCGCCTCAAGGATGGTGATGGTATCTTCGGGCTTAAACTCCGTATCGGAGGCGCCCCTTATGATACCTTTGGCATAGGCCGCGCCCACATGGCCCGCATACCAGGCATTCTCGTCCACATCCCTAAATTGATCAGTGTATTCCGGTTTGAGGCCCAAAGCCTTTACAATGATAGAACAGAACTGAGACCGGGTCATGGTTTCGTCCGGCGCGAAGCTGCCGTTGCCCTTACCGCCGATCATTTTGAGAGCTGCCAGAGCCTCAATCTGCCCCTGAGCCTCGTGAGCGCGCACATCCCGGAAGGTACAGAAGAGTTTGCGTCCTTGCGTATAAAGACTAAGGGCATCCAAGGCCAGCAGGGCTTGTTCGGTAGCCATCCCGCTCTCCCCGCCATTTTTACTATGCTCGAAAGCGCCGTCTTCCAGCGCATAATCCATAAGGGCATCGCAGACAGAACTGCCGTTCTTGACAAAGCGCGCGTCGTTTGAGGAAATTCCAAGCGTACAAAGAGCAATCAGTACCTGCGCACAGCTCTCGCTGTTGGCCGCTCGGCCGCTTTCGTAACCTCCGTTTGCACACTGAAGCGCCGATAGACGCAGCACCGCTTTTTCCACAGCGGCAGCAACTTCCGGCTCTTCAAAGTAGTTGGAAAGGGCCACCAGCGCCATGGCGGTTATATCCGGGTCGGAGTCCGCCGATCGATCGGTTCCAAGTGCAAAGCCTCCGTCGGTAAGCTGCCGGGAAAGGATAAACCGGATATAATCCTCTCTTAGCGAGGAGGGATAATTTCCACAGTCCAGCGCGATTAAAGCCCATATGGCCCCGTTGATGCCCTGCTTCACCGTACCTTCGTAATCAGAGAGAAAGGCAGTTAAATCGTATCCTTCCACATCCGAGGGGTCGTACCCCGCCGCCGTAAGCACCAGAATAGCGCGGCTGTATTCGGAATACTTACTGGCGGTGAGTTTGCCGCCGGTACGTTTCAGGGCGGCGGTCAGGTTGGAGTAATATGTATTAAGCCAGCCTTCGTCCGGGGCATAGCCGCTCCTGACGATGCCCAGCACGGCCCAGTCGCCTCCGGTGCTGCTTACCGTGGGACTGGGTACAGTTCTGACCACATAAGCCGCCGTAGCATCAGCGGAAACAAGATTGCCGCTCAAGGCCGCAGCCGGCAGTGGAGGGGAAGCCAGCAGCAGGGCCAGAACCAGGCAGAGGAATCTTTTTTTCATAGCAATGCCTCCTGTTTATTTTTCCATAAAACGCATCAGGACCGAGGCCAGTTCCGAGCGGGTGGCATAGCTTTTGGGAGAGAGCAGTTTGTTGCCGCCGCCTTTTACGATGTCTGTGCTCACAGCCCAGCTAAAAGCATCCCGCGCCCAGTCGGAAATATCTCCGGTGTCGGAATAGGCGGAAAGATCGGAGCTTGGGCCTGACGTAGCTGTTCCCCTATATTGTGCGAAACGGTATAGGATGGTAACCATCTGTTCACGGGTGAGAGCGTCGGAGAACCCGAATCGGGCAGCGTCATAGCCGAGGACGATACCCTCCGACCAGGCCCAGGCCACGGCGTCCGTATTCCAGGCTTCGCCGGGTACGTCTGAGAAGGGGTTTTGAAGCGTTGTGTCCGAAGCTCCGCTGCACCGCCATAACACGATTACCAGCATGCTCCGCGTCATTATGCCGGTTGGTTCAAAGCTGTCCTCTCCAGTACCCTGCATTAAGCCCTTGGAGAGTACGTATTCGACAGAAGCGTGATACCATGCGTTCAGGTCGCAGTCTTTAAAGGCCGCGATGGCACAGGTTTCAATAAAATATGTAGAGAAATGAGACGTGATAAAATAGATAGTTCCTCCGGAATACCAGGAATTCTGATAGGCCGAATTTCCCTCGTCGTCCAGATAAGAAACGGCAAGATTGTCGGAGCTTTGTCCTTCTTCCAGTTTAAAAGCAAAGCTCACGGTCATTTGCCCGCTCAACTTGTACAATTCTTTTTCACCGGTGCTCATCCCTTTGGAATCATATTGTTCCAGAAAGGCGCGCAGATGGAGCAGAGGTTCCGGACTGCTCTCCAGAGCTGCTCCTTGAGCTTGCGTAAGTGAGGGCGGCGCGGCTCCCGCAACACGCAGCATCAGCTTGTCGTCCTCACTCCCAGCCTCTTTGACGACAGCGGAAAGAGCCGCGGCGTCCAGCGTGACTCCAAAGCCGCTGCCCTGGATTTTCAGCTCGCTGACACTGCTGTTCCCGTTAAAAGCCGCCAGAGTGCCCACAGACATAATTACCGTGTCTACTCCGTCCAAGGAACTCAGGTCAACGGTAATATTGCCGTTACCACCTGAAATGGCATTGTTCAGAATCGTTTGCAGATCATCGTCGCTGATGGCAATCTCGGCTGAAGTATCCGTTATCTCCGCGGAGAAAGAGACCCTACCCGTTCCGCCGGCTATCACGCCGACAGGGGTAATGGTAGAGGGAGTAGTTTCGCTCCAGCTTTCTGAACCGTATTCGCTGCTGAAATTGTCGGTATAAAACCAGATGACGGTACAATTTGAGGTGAGGGGGTAGCTGCGGCAGTCGGCGGTGGGCACTGTGCTTCCGACCCTGTAGAGCCAGCCGGAGCTTTCGCCGTGTTCGAATTCAGATAGGCCGTTAATGGCTGTGATATACCCGGGAGAACCTTCTGTATAGGCTATTCCCGCGGCGCTGCAGGCCGCATCCAGAGCATCGAACACCGAAGAGCCGGAACTGAGCGTGACCGTTGTGGAAATAATGTCGGAATAGGCCGAAGAGTTTTTTATGTAAGTATAAGAGTTGCTGCAGGTATCGTTCGATAACCCATGCCACTTTATAGAAAACTTTACGCTGATTGTGCTTCCGGCGGACGGCAAGCAGGCAAGAGAGACGGAGAGGGCTTTTTTTGCATGTTCCGAAACCTCGGCCGCAGAAACGGTAAAGCCGCCGGCTTTACCGGTATAGCCGGAACAGGACACGGTATAGCTGTAATCGCCAGCTTCCAGATCATAGGAGTTACCGGTGAGGGCAGTCTGAAGGGTGCCATCCGAGCTTTTAACCGTTACCGCTGCGTTTGCGGGAACTACTGAAAAGCTGACGAGGCAATTGTCGTAATATGCGCTGGCGAGCACCGGAGCGGTGGAAGCTACGGTACTGAAATCGTAGATTGGGCGGCCGTTTGAAACGTATTGATCCGCCGCCGCCAGCCCGCGCAGGGCCTCCTCGTCGGAGAGCATATCGCCGGAGTAGACCTGAAACCGGCTGGACGGGCTGTAATAAAACATCAGCCCATCAGTCAGGCTTTTGCTCAAATATTGCGACTCGGCGGGGCTCTCGCCGCAGGCGGCGAGTCCGGCCATCAGCACCCCCGTTGAACACGCGACATAATTTCCCGAGCCGATTGCCCCAGTTGAGGGGTTCTGCAGGGAGCGTACAGCGCCGAGGCAAGCGTCAATTTCGTAGCCGATGGTTCTGGAGGTCCCGCTGCTGTCATTATATTCTGTCGTCTCCGGGTAGTAGGGCGACATGGCGAGCAGAACGCTTCCGCAGGTATCGGCATCCACGGCGGAGTATCCCCAGCCGCCGGAAGAGAGTGCCTTACCCATGATGGCCGTTTTAAGGAGGGAGACCTCGGCGGCATAGAGATCACCGTACTGCTGAAATGCAATGAGTACATAAGGAAGTGTGTAGATATCCAGTTTTGTGAGCTTGGACGTGTCGTTAACAATACCGGCGAGGCAGCGGGCGGCATCAAAATAGTTGCCGGTTCCATCCTGGTCTATCTTTGCCGCATCGTAACCGAGTGCTTTGAGCACAATGACGAACCGGGCAAGGTCGGCGGCGGACGAGTTTGCGGAAATATTGTAAACGACATAGTCTGCGAATTCCTGCTTAATGGCCGGGGGTATCAGCGAGGATCTGTAGGCCGCGATGTCGGCAAGCGCCCACTGCGTATAATTATCCGTGCCGTATGGCGTCACATTGGCACTGTCGGTGAAGTAATCGGAAAGGGTGCAGAGCGCGTCTGACGGCAGAGCCGCAGCGGCGGAGGTAAGCGTCACCGTGTAGGTGCCGGCGGAAAAGTCGGCGCCGTCGAAGGCTTTAAAAACATGCGTGGTTGTGCCGGCGGCCGCGGATAGATAGCGGTATATTCCGCCGCCGACAGCGGTATATTCTCCGCCGTCCAAACTGACGTAGTAGGACAGTTCGTCACCGTTTTCGTCCCTGAATATGGAACTAAGATTTAAAGTATAGGGTTTTCCAACATAAGTGCTTGCCACCGCAGCGGCAGGAACGCCGCTTTTCCGCACGGGCGCGGAATTCGTGACGGAATCCGCGACGACAATGCGTTCGGCAGCCACACCGCTGCATGTGGAATCAGACCCGGTATCAACGCCGAGGATATAGTAGGTACCCGGAGCGATGAAGGTATAGGAGTAATCGGTATAATCGCAGTCGTCGTTGTTGTACGAGGCCGTCAGGGCGCCTGTTTTTGCAGCGTCATCCGCGCAGACCACGTAAATGCCGTAAGCGGAAGAAGCCAGCGCTGCGGATCCTGTTTCGGAGTAAGCATAACTGACATCCGAATAGCCGTACTGAGATGCTTTAAAACTCAATGTGGTTCCAGTCGTGATTGACTTTGCGCCGAGACAGGCACCCTGCGCATCTGCTATATACGCGGGAACAACATAGTTGCCAGAACTATAAGAGAAAGAATGAAGCGTAATGCAATCACCGTCAGAAACGTCAGTTCCGATATTGCCTGCGCCGGTATCCGTGCCGTTCAGAAAGACAATGGAGCCAAGGTCATAGGTGCTGCCGGAAGAATGGTCCCAGAATGAGCTGAGATAGATACTATCCCCATAGGAATAGGAGAGGTAATCGTCGGTTTCGCCGCCGGCGCTGTAATAGCATCGTGAGAGCTGCTTCAGCACGTCATCCACCTTGGCGGGAAATGAGGTCAGTTCCACCGGCGCGCAAATCGTCTGATATCCGGAGGGTACAGCCCCGCTGCTGACGAGGCTGCCGTCGGACCGGGCGGTAAGCGCCTCGCCGCAGAAGTCCGCTGTCACATAGACCGTCATGGGTTTTACGGTAACCACCAGTACCGCTGGCGCGCAGCCTGATTTTTGAGCCACCGCATAAACGGTTCCGGAGTGGGAAAACGGGTTGTCCGTAGCCGTGAAATAACCATCGCTGCAGGTATAGTAGGTCACCGCAGCGCAACTCTCATCGTAAGCGGTGCTCCCATAACCGCCATAACCGTAAAATAGGGTTTGGTCCCAATCATACCGTCCGACGAGGAGGGAAGGACTATCTCCCACCGTGACGGCATCCGAGCAGGCCCAGGCGGAGTCGTTTGTAAAAAAGAGCACGCTGTCGGGCGGATCTCCGTAGCTGTACAGCACGGCATCAATATAGACGCGCTCTGTCAGTTCCCCGGACAGAGCGCCGCCGGTGGGAACGCCGTCTACATAAACCTCAGAGCAAAGGTAGTTTCCGGAGGTGTTGCCGGCATATGAACTGAAATAACCGTTGCTGATGACAAAGTCGTCCCTGATCCCGACGTACTCCAGCGCAGCCGTGACCGCGTCCTCCACATGCGTGCTGCCGCTGAGCGGTACCTCGACGGCATACATCCGCCTGCCATATCCTGTGTCACCGGCATTCTTATTTTCAATGACCGCACCCCCGAAGCTCATGGTTACACGGGCGGTGATGCCTCCCGCAGCCGCGGCGTAGGGCTGCATGGTCGGGAACAGGCCGAGAATGACCGCTAAGGCAAGGATGAACGATAGAACTCTCCGTCTCATTTGTTTCTCCTTTCTGGTTTGATCCTGGGTTTTCTCATTAAAACAAGGCTGTGACGGCAGATGCCGTCACAGCCTTATTCCTGTGCAATAATCGTCCCTGCACAAAATGAGAGACGCCTCAAGCAGGTCTTCTGACTCGCGCTTATGGAGCTTGGCTCCTGCGGCGCACGTTCTGCCTTCTCGGGTTTCCCCAATGACTGACTTTCGTCAACGAACGCGGCCTCGGCGCATACAGCGGCGGTACCGTCCGGGATTTTCACCCGGTTCCCTATTCATCCCCCCCCAAGCCGGTCGCCCGAGGGGGCACTTGAGTTATTTAGTTTTAAAAGTACTTGGGTGAAAATAAAAAAGCAGGCGCAAAAATAGCATTACACTATCCTTGCGCCTGCTCGTTGGCACAATTACCCTCACATACACCTGTGAAAGTTTCATTTTTTATAAACTATCACAAAGGCTTTTTTTTGTCAATCCCTCCTGCGCATATTTTCTCAATAAAGAGCCGCGATGGTTCTTTGGTGGGCCGCATTCGCAGGAAAAGAAAGTTTTTAGTAATGTTGTACAAAACTGAAATTACAATTTGATTTCTATTGACAAATAAATATAAATGCGGTATACTGCAGCAGAAATCGCAGAAGTATGCGATGTATATTGTGCTGAAGAACAGGCACAAAAGATAGCACCCAGAAAGACGTGCTATTTTTGTGAGCTGTTCTTTTTTAGCATTTGGATCGTGTGCACGAAAGCGGGAGGTACGCCATGGAAAAGCATACGGTTAATGACCTGAAAGGCTCTTTGAAAATCATCGCCGCAGATGACGAGCCCATCATCATTATGAACCTGGTGGAGATGCTGGAGGGGCATGGATTCGAAGTCGTTGGCAGCGCCACGGACGGCTTCGAGGCGATTGAGCTGTGCAGGGCGAACCATGCGGATGTCGTTTTGTTGGATATCAAAATGCCGATTCTCGACGGTCTGACCGCCGCGCAGGTTATTTTTGAGGAAAAGCTGGCAGATACGATTATTATGGTTACCGCCTTTGACGAAGCCGAGTTTGTGGACAAGGCGAGCCAGATCGGCGTTGCTGCTTACCTGGTCAAGCCGATTACCGAGAAGACGCTTATCCCGTGCATTAATATTGCCCAAGCACGCAGTAAAGAACTGTGCCGTTTGCGCGACGAAGTATCGAAGGCCCAAAAGACGATCGAGGCACGAAAACTGATTGAACGTGCCAAGGGCATGATTATGAAGAAAAATGCAATGACAGAACAGGATGCCTATGACTACATCAGGAAATTAAGCAAGGACAAATGTATTTCGATGGAAAAAGTGTCCGAGCTTCTGCTTCGCAGTTTAAGCTCATGATAAACGAGGGGGAAACAAGAAGGCTCTGCGAGAAGAATACCAACCTTTCCGGGGATGACATCGATATCATATTGGATAAGATCCTCACGCTTCCCGTTCTGGCAAAAAAGGAAAGCTGCGATGTGTTCATTGATTGCCCCTGTCCCGATCCCCATCTGGTGATCGCGGTGGCGTGCGCCTATTGGGCGGGGACGGTGTACTCACGGACGCTGCACACAGAAGGACTCTTCGCGCGGGACGCCGACGAGCCGGCGGTGTTCCGCACCCTGCGTTATGGAGTGGACACCAACGGCTTTTGCGGCAAGACCTATGCCGATACCAAGAACAACATCGTCTATCAGGATGTAAAGCCGATTAAAAATGGTACCCGAACCATCGGCGTTTTGGTCTTCGAGCGAAGGGTCACCGAAGAGCAGGAAGCTGCGGATCCGGAGAAAGAACTATATTACGAAGTTGACTATGAAAGTTATCCATACCTTAGGAATATGCACTGGCTGGCCGAATGCATCGATGATGCGGTGATTGTGCTGAGCAGCAAAGGTCTCGTGGTTTTTCGCAATGAAGCGGCCAGAAAGCTCTATTTGCAATTCGGCTGCTTGCGGGATATCCTTTATCAGGATTATACGATGCTGTCGATGCACGGGGACCTCGAGGCGGCGCCGGGAATTGAACACGCTTATTTTCAAAAGGAATTTTCCGTCGCCAATCGTTATTATTCTGTAAAGCAGTATTGCTACCTGGATACGGAATATTTGTACATTCTCCTGATATGCGATATTACACAGCAAAAACAAAACGAAGAGAAACTCGCGCAGAAAACAATGACGATCCGCGAATCTCACCATCGGATCAAGAATAATCTGCAGACCGTTTACAGTCTTCTGGATATGCAGCGCCGAAGGGCGTGCCCCGAGGCGGCAGAGGCGCTGCAGGATGCCATGAACCGGATTACGGGAATCGCAACCACCTATGATGCTATGCTCAGGCAGGGCCCCGAGGTGGATGGCATTGGAGATGCGGTGGATTTATTTATGATCCTTGTGTTGCTGAAAGAGAATTTTGAGAAGCTGATTAAGGATTCCCCCATTAAGATCACGGTGCAAGTGCAGGGCGACAGAATTAAGGTTATGCCGTACATGGCTAGCAATATTTCGCTGGTGATCAACGAGCTGCTGCAAAACTCTTATAAATATGCGTTTCAGGGCCGCACCGAAGGACACATATGTATCGGAATTGCCCAATTGCCGCTCTACTCCCGAATTACTTATTCCGACGACGGAATCGGATTTGACGCAAACGCTGTGCTCGGGAGCGCTAAGGACAATTTAGGGCTGCAGATTGTAAATAACATTATCAGATTTAAGCTCAAAGGCAGACTTGATATCCGGTCGAATCTCAACGGCACCGTTATGTCGTTTGATTTTGCTGTGGCACACAAATAAATATTGCATGACTCATGCGCAGCGCAGCGCGTGAGGACGGGTGACGAAACCTGTCAGCGGCAAAGCAGAAGTATCTGCTTTGCCGCTGACAGGTTTCTTATTTTCCGGAGCCTTCCCGCGGGTAAAAGAGATACGCGGCGGGTTAATTCTTGTAAGTTTAGGGGAAGTGAAAGCAAACGTGGATACCAAAATACTAAGTGTGGGAATTGATATCGGAACTTCCACGACAGTGGTGCTGTTCAGCCATATTCACATCATGGATATGAGCGGGAACGGGCAAATGCCCAACGCCGAAATCGTGGATAAGGAGGTTATATACAGAAGCCCTGTCTATTTTACGCCGCTCCTGTCCGATACCGAACTTGACGTGGAAAAAATCACGCAGATCGTAAAAAACGAGTATGAAAAAGCCGGCGTTCATCCGGGTGACGTTCAAACCGGCGCGGTGATCGTTACCGGCGACACGGCGCGGAAAAGCAACGCGGAGCGGGTACTCAGCAGCATCAGCCATCTGGCGGGCGATTTTGTGGTGGCTACGGCCGGACCTGAAATGGAAAGCATTCTGGCCGGCAAAGGCAGCGGAGCGGCGCTCTACTCCCAAAAGCAAACGGAAAGCATCTCAAACGTGGATATCGGCGGAGGTACCTCCAATATTGCCACCTTCTATAACGGTTCCGTAACAGATGCGGACTGCCTCGACATCGGAGGGCGGCTGATCCGCTTCAGGCACGGAACAAGGGTGGTGGAATACGTCTTTCCAAAAATCCGCGCGCTGGCAGTGGAACTCGGAATCGATGTGGCGCCGGGAAAAGAGCTGCAGCTGCCGCAGGTGGAGCAGATTACCGACAAAATGGCTGGAGTGCTCCTGGAGAAATATGCGTCGGAAAGCGGCTCCGAGCTGTTTGAGCGGCTATGCACCAGGCAGGATGCTGCTCACCGGAAGACAAAAGTCGATGTGTTCAGTTTTTCCGGCGGCGTGGGGGATCTCATCTATATGGAAAACCTCCCTGATGACTTCGCTTTCGATGATATCGGCGTCTGTCTTGCCAAATCGATTCGCCGGAGACTGCCGCAGACGGGGATTCGCCTCGTGCGGCCGGCAGAGACCATCGGCGCTACGGTAGTCGGCGCCAGCAGCCACTCAGTTGTGATCAGCGGAAGCACGGTGTTTATCACATCGGAAGAGCTTCCGATACAGAACATTCCGATTTTAAAAGTGTCCAATGTGCAGGCAATGTCGAAAGAGCAGTTTTCCGAGCAGATTCAAAACAGCATCCGCTGGATTCAGGGGAATGAGACCGACCAGAATGTAGCATTGTCTGTCGAATGGGGCGGAGAGATGCATTTTGACGATATCAGCCGGCTATCTGAGCTGATTCTTGCTGGGACCGCGGAACTGCTTAGGCGGCAAAGCCTTTTGATTGTGCTGATGAGGGCCAATTATGGCAAGGTCCTGGGTCATTCCCTTCGTTCCCGCATGCCAAAAGACAGAAAACTGCTCTGTCTGGATGACGTGAATGTGGAGAATGGAGATTATATTGACATTGGAAAGCCGGTGGGGGCAGGTGATGCGTTACCAATTGTAATAAAGACCCTGGCATTAGCTTATTAACGAAAAGGAGGAAACACTATGGTACTGAAGACAAAGCTATTCGGCAAGGTATACCAGTTTAAGTCCATTCTTGATGTGCTGGCAAAGGCCGGACCATTGAAGTCCGGGGACCAGCTCATGAAGACAGGCGCAGAAACCGAGGTGGAACGCACCGCCGCAAAAGCAGTTTTAGCGGAGATGACAATTGCGGATCTGCGCAATCATCCTGCCGTTCCTTACGAGGAAGATGAGGTCACCCGGGTTATTCAGGACGACGTGAACGAGCCGATTTACAACCAGATCAAGAATTGGACGATTGGTGAATTGCGTGAGTACATATTGGACCGTAAGAATTCCGGCGCTCAGATCCTTCATATCAGCAGAGGAATCACCGCCGAGGTTGCCGCTGCGGTGGGCAAGCTGATGACCAATATGGATTTGGTTTATGCCGCACGGAAGATCCGCGTGATCACAACCTGCAACACCACACTTGGCCATCGCGGTATTCTGGGTTCCCGCCTCCAGCCGAACCACCCGTCCGACGACACAGAGGGTATTCGCCTGTCCGTGCTGGAAGGCCTGAGCTACGGCATTGGCGATGTATGCATTGGTATTAACCCCGTCTCTGACACCATAGAGAGTACAACCAGAAACCTAAACATGCTCCATGAGGTCAAGGAGTCCCTGCAGATACCTACGCAGACGGTCATGCTTTCCCACATCACTACCCAGATGGAATGCCTGCGCCGCGGCGTACCGATGGATTTGATCTTTGAGAGTATCGGCGGCACGGAGAAATGCAACAACACCTTTGGCGTCAATAAAGCGCTTCTGGAAGAAGCGGCGGAAATGCTCAGGACCAAGGGCACGGCCACAGGCCCCAACCTCCTTTATTTCGAAACCGGCCAGGGCCCCGAGACCGTCAACGGCACTCACTGCGGAGTCGACCAGGTCACACTGGAAGCACGTACCTTGGGCTACGGCAAGCACTTCAAACCTTTCTGCATGAACACCATTACCGGCTTTATCGGCCCCGAGGTGGAGTACAACAGCTGTCAGTCCATTCGCGCCGGGCTGGAAAATCACTTTATGGGCAAGCTGATGGGCTGCCCGCTTGGGATAGACTCTTCCTATGCCTCTCATGTACAGGGCGAATTCAGCGACATCGACACACTGGTAATGTGTGCTTCCCTTGCGGGCACCAATTACTGGGTTGGCGTGCCCGGCGGCAGCGAGTGCATGGTGGCGGCCATCGAACCCTCTTTCCACGATATAGCAACGGTCCGGGATATCTGCGGACTGCACCCTGTCAAGGAGTTTGAGGATTGGTGCAAGAAGTGGGGGATCCTCGACAGCGAAGGGCACCTAACCGAAATTGCGGGCGACGCCTCTATCTTTATGTAAGTAAATGCAAAATGATACAAAAGTAATATGAGGTGAAATATGAATAACGAACCTATGATAAATGAGGAATTGATTCTCAAGACGATTAGACAGGTGCTCAGGGAGAATACCGAATTGGCCGATGCGCTGAAAACCGAGTGCAAAGAGTGTACCGCGCAGGAGGCCGAAGAGACGGACGAGGGCTTTACAGAGGATATTTTTTCCGCACCGGAGCAGGAACACTTTTTAGTGGAGAGTCCTAAAAACAAAGAAGCCTATCTGCGCATGAAGAAGAGAACTCTCGCTCTGCTGGGGCTCGGTAAGGCAGGGCTGTCTTCCAGAGACAAGACGGAAACTTACCTGCGCAAGTACGCATTCCTCTCGGCTGCCCGCGATGCGGTCTTGCAGCCTGTCTCCAAAGAGTTCCTTGACAAGCTTGGCATGCCGGTGATCAAGACCATGCCGGACAGTGTGCAGGACTATCTCACGCAGCCTTATCTCAGCAGGCTGCTGGATGATGAAAATCTGGAGATCGTACGTACCAAACTGAAAAAGAATCCCGATGTACAGATTCTGATTGGCGAGGGCAACAGCAGTATCGCTTTGGAAGTCGGCCTGATGGATTTTTGGCCCGCGCTCAAGCAGGGTTTGGAATCCCACGGCATCGACTACGGCACTCCGGCTTTTCTTCGGTATCCGCGCCTGGGCTCCGGTGATCTGATTGCCTCTGAGGTTGGCGCCAAAGCTGTTTGCATGATTCTGGGCGAGCGTACCTGTATGGCGACCTGTGAATCAATGGGTGTTTACATTACTTATAATCCGAGGGTAGGCATACTTGAAAACACCAGAACGGTTATTTCGGGGATCTATAAAGACGGTACTCCCTATGCGGAGGCGGGCGCTTACGCGGCCGATCTGATTCATAAGGTGCTTACGGAAAAGAAAAGCGGCGTGGAACTGGAAAGCGGAATGGAACTGGAACTGAGCAATTCTAAATAGGGGGAAAATGTATCTATGAAAAACGATAAGATTTATGCCAAAATGCTCAGCTGCTATACGATTGCCCGTGTGACGGACGCGCTTGCAAAAGCGCTGGAGCTCAGAGAGGACCAAAAAAGTATTTGTATCTTTACGGCAAATCTTGACGACTTTATTTATATTGCCGGCGACGACACGACCAAAAAGGCCGATGTTGAGCTGGTATATGTTAAATCCATGTGGGCAGGCGGCGGAAACGCGACTTCCCTCCTTCAGGGCGAAGGCATCGGCATCCTCGCCGGCCCCGACATAGCGCAGGTCCGCGCGGCTGCGGAAGCGCTGCGTGATTTTGAAAACAGCCACATACTTTACGGAACAAGCTGCAACGAGGACGACTCCATCTGCTATTTAACCTATTGTATCTCCAGTGTGGGTTCGTATTTTTCAAAGGCGTTTAATATTCCGCTTGGTGCTTCCCTGTCCTGGAACGGAGCTCCCCCTGTGGAGTCCGTCTTTGCTACGGACACTGCACTCAAGGCGTCTAACGCGAAGCTCGTTCTGTTTATGGGACCACCGACAGAAACAAACTGGGGCGCGGCGCTGTTAACAGGCACACAGGCAGACTGCGTTACCGCAAATGCGGCTTGGGGCCGCGCAGTTCAGCAGGTTGCCGACCAGCACATCTGTATCTGACCTTGACGAGAGGAGCGAAAGAGTCTTGGAGTTCAACGCAGAATTAATCCGAGAACTGGTGAAAAAGGTGTTGCAGGAGAACACCCAATGCGCGGAGCAGCCTTTCAGAAAGGTGATTGATCCAGAATCCGGCGTCGTCAAAGTGGAAACAGCAACCGTGAAATGCAGCCGGGTGGACACCGGCAATGAGAATGACCATGTGGCGACCTGCGATGTGTTGACGCTGAAAGAAAGCCCCCGTCTGGGCTGTGGCATCATGGAGCTGGATCACACGACCTATGCATGGACTCTCGGCTATGACGAGTGTGATTATGTAATCGAGGGAACGCTGGATATTATCGTAGGAGGCAACACGGTGCGCGGTAACCAAGGGGACATAATCCATATTCCCAAAGGTTCCTCCATCCAGTTTTCCACGCCCGACCGATGCCGTGTTGCATATTGTACCTATCCTGCCGATTGGGCGAACAATTCAAATCAGTAATAATAAATTAAGGAGGGATTGAGCTTGGCACAGGAGACTTTGGGAATGATCGAAACTACCGGTCTCGTCGCGGCCATAGAGGCGGCCGACGCGATGGTGAAAGCAGCCAACATTAACTTTATGGGATGGGAAAAAATCGGCAGCGGGCTTGTGACGGTATTTGTTTGCGGCGACGTTGGCGCCGTTAAGGCCGCCGTTGATGCCGGCTGCGCAGCGGCCGAAAAGGTAGGTAAGATATTTGCAAAGCATGTCATCGCAAGACCCAATATTGATTTGCAGACTTTTCTGCCAAAGAATGAATGATGACGACGAGTGAGCCCGGGCCGTCTGACAGTGTAATGGAAAAGGTCCTCGCTGAGGTCATGAAACGCATGGTCGACCAGGAGCCTTGCGAAGAACACGGAGCGTCCAGACGGCCCCCGGTCGAGTTTGTGGGCACAGCCGCAGGAGATACGATCGGCCTTGTTATCCCCAACGCCGATGCAAGTCTCTTTGCCTGTATGGACTTGAATACCACGCAGCAGTCGTTGGGCATCATAGGTGCCCGCACGGGTTCGCATACCCATGTCATGGCGGCGGATGAAGCACTCAAGGCGACAAACGCACAGCTTGTTTTGGCACAATTCCCCCGCGACATGAAAGGAGGAGCCGGAGACGGCTGCCTCCTGGTCTTCGGCGCACAGAGTATTACCGAGGTGCGCAAGGCGGTGGAAACATGCCTGAACGACTTGGCAAGAACCTTCGGTGAGCTTTATCGAAACAGCGCCGGCCATATAGAGCTGCAATATTCCTCCCACGTCGGAGAAGCTTGTAAAACTGTATATGGCGCCCGCGCGGATCGGTCGTTTGGCGTGATTACAGGTGCTCCCGCCTCTATAGGGATTGTGATGGCAGATGCCGCAATGAAAAGCGCGGATGTTGAGATTGTCAATTTTGCTCTCCCGAATCAGTCCTCATTTGCCAATGAAAGTACTCTGACGCTTTCCGGAGATGCCGGAGCGGTGTGCCATGCGCTGCTTGCCGCAAAGGAAGTGGGGCTGACGGTTTTAAATGCAATGAGCAAGCAGCCCGCACGGTCCATAGGGAAGCCCTACATCAGCCTGTAAGGTTATGGAAGAGGTGTGATAATTGAATCAAGCATTGGGATTGATTGAAGCTGGTCACCTTGCAGCGATCGTTGCGGCAGATGCCGCGCTCAAGACCGCAAACGTTACCTTGCTTGGCATGGAAAACTCTATGTTTGATGGTATGCTTACCGTCAAATTAGAAGGGGACATATCAGCCGTAGAGGTGGGTGTTAAGGCAGGAGTGGCGGCGGCCCTCCGCGTTGACCGCGTGCATCGCGCCGTTGTGATTCCAAAGCCGGGGCCAAATGTCGATCGGATCATGATACGGAAAGTGCCGCTTTTGTGCACAGCCTCCAGCAGCGATTCCAGCACGGTGAAGGAGCCAATGGAGGACGACGCGCCGAAAGCGGCGCCGGAGCCGAAGGAAAGCTATGACCCGGAAGCAGTACCGGGGCTGTCGGAAGACAGTGAACGGGAATCGGTACCAGAGTTGCCGGAAGGCGACGAGCAGGAATCGGTATTGGAGCCAAAGGAAAATGACAAACCGGAAGCGGAGATTAAGGAAGAGATTTTTTCGTGTAACCTTTGCCATGATCCTGAGTGTCCGAGGACAAAAGGAGGACCAAGGGCAAATTGCATCCACTATAACAAAAAGGAAGAGGCATAATTATGGGAAATGCATTAGGAATGATAGAGACAAAAGGCCTTGTAGGGGCTATCGAGGCGGCAGATGCGATGACGAAGGCCGCGAATGTAGAGCTGACCGGCTATCAGAAAATCGGTTCCGGCCTGATTACCGTAATGGTGCGGGGCGATGTGGGCGCAGTTCAGGCGGCAGTTGAGGCAGGCAGCGCTGCCGCGGCCCGTGTTGGAGAAGTGGTCTCCACTCATGTCATCCCCAGGCCGCACAGCAGTATCGAGCCGTTGATCTCAGAAAAGTAATGAAAATCGGCAGAGCACAAAAGGCCGACCTCCCTTTATGGCTGGCGTGTTGTTACGGAGCACGCCAGCCATTTAAGAATCATACTGCTGAGGTGTGGCTATGACTGAAAAACTGATTGAACAGATAACGGATACCGTTATGAAACGCTTGAGTTTATCGGTATATACACATCGGGCCGTACTTGTAAAACGTGAATACTGCGATATGGATTTCTTATGCAGGCTTTTGCGTGCCATGGAGGCCGAGGGCTTTGCATTTACTCCTTATCGTCTTGCAGGCGAACGGCCTTCGGACCTTTCCATGCGGACAGTATGTCGTGAGATGATTCTTGATGAAGAAGGCATTATGTCGCTGCAGGAACTGGTCAGCGCGCATGAAACCGTGATCATCGGCGATCTGTCTGTTGGTCAGCTGTCCGCGCTGCGGGACTTGAGAGTGGAAGGACCGCTGCTGACACTGGTTTATGAGACACTTCGGCAGGGCAAGAAGGTCTATGCGCTCTCGCACGACATGGAGCTGCAGGGCAACAATATCGGGCTGGAGCGCAAAGCGAAGGCTTTGGTTTCCGAGCTCCAAAATTGCGGGCTTACCCTTGTGACCCGAACCGGGAGCTGTGGGGTGCGGCTGGAGAAAACCATGATCACATTGCCGGATGTCTTGAGCATCGAAGTGGGTCCGGTGCTTGTGAGGAATGATACCGCTTTTACAACGACAGCGAAAAAATATCTGGCCGAACGGGGTATTGATATTATTCGGCATTAGCCGTCCTTACAAAAAGGAGAAGCATATGGGAAAAATTTACACGAAAACCGGAGACAATGGGATAACGATGTTATACGGAGGGACAAAAGTTCAAAAATCTTCCGATCGGGTTGCGGCATATGGCGCTGTTGACGAAGCGAATGCGGCTATCGGGCTTGCGGCGGCAACCTTGCATCAGCAGGTGCTGGTTGACCTGCTCCGCTGCTGTCAACAGAAACTGATTGTGATGGGATCGGAGCTTGCCTCGGACGAACGCGGGCGGAGAAATCTGGCCGCGCACATTACTGCCGAGGACACGGGCTTTTTGGAACAGGCTATCGATGAATTAGTGGATTCCCTGCCCCAAAATACGCAATTTATCCTGCCTGGGCTTTCAATGGACTCCGCGGTGCTTCATGTTGCGCGCACTGCGGTCCGTCGGGCAGAACGGTGCATTGTCGGCGTTAAGGAAGCGGCGAAGATCGGATCTGATATTCTCGTTTACATGAACCGGCTTTCCGATCTGTTGTTTGTAATGAGCAGAGCGGTGGACGAGGTAGATGCATTTTGTCAGGATGTAAACTGAAAGAGGGAACTTAGTAATGGAAGTCAACGGGAAAAAGTTTGAACAGCTCGCGGCGCTTGTGAGCGAGAAGCTGGCTAAAGAGCTGCAGCGGCCGTGCGAAACGTGCCAATGCGAGACACCGGATGCCGCAACATCCTCCGCATGCATTTTTGCCAGTATGGAAGAAGCGATTGAGACAGCGTATAAGGCACAGAAAAAGTTTTCGGTTATGACACTTGAAGACAGACGGCGTATCACCGATTCTATTGTTTCTCATCTTATGACACATGTCCGCGAGCTAGCCCAGATGGGCGTGGATGAGACCGGAATGGGGAACGTGGAGGATAAGGTCTTCAAACATAAGATGATTCTTCAGAAGACTCCGTCTGTGGAAATGCTCAAGCCGGAGGTCTTTACCGGAGACCACGGCGTCACTCTGATCGAGATGTCGCCTTTCGGCGTAATCGGAGCTTTGACCCCGTCCACCAATCCGTCGGAAACAATTATCAACAACTCAATTATTATGCTTGCGGCAGGAAACAGCGTGGTTTTCTGTCCCCACCCCGGCGCCTGTAAAACGTCCAACCGCGCAGTTACACTGGTGAATGAGGCTGTTGCCGCAGCCGGCGGCCCGGAGGGGCTTGTTGTATCCATCGATAACCCCACCATGGACAAATCACAAATCATGTTCAAGCACAAAAAGATTAGTATGCTCTGCGCAACCGGCGGTCCCGGCGTTGTACAGGCTGTTCTCTCCTCCGGGAAAAAAGCCATTGGAGCGGGCGCGGGCAATCCTCCCGTGCTGGTGGATGACACCGTCGACCTTAATAAAGCGGCAAAGGATATCATTGACGGCTGTACATTCGACAATAACCTTCCCTGCATTGCGGAGAAATCCGTGGTTGTGCTCGATCATGTTGGTGACAAGCTGATCGAAGATATGCGGCGGAACGGGGCTTATCTCTTGACGGACGAGGAGACGATCAGCCGCCTTACAAAAATGGTTCTGCCGGACGGAGAGACGCCCAGCAGGGAATTTGTCGGCAGAAGCGCGGTAAATATTCTGGCTAAGCTTAATATTACCGCCCCCCCCACGACCCGGGTCATTATTTTTGAAGCGCAGCCTGAGCACCCGCTTGTCATGAACGAACAGCTGATGCCGGTCCTTCCGATCGTTCGTGTTTCCGATGTGCATAAAGGAATTGATCTATGCTGCGAAATCGAAGGAGGGCGCAGGCATTCGGCAATCTGCCATTCTAATGATGTTAATGTATTGAGCGAGTATGGTCGGCGCGTTCAGACCACCATCTTTGTAAAGAATGGTCCGTCTTTTGCGGGCAGCGGAGCCGGAGGAGAAGGATATACGACCGCCACGATCGCGGGACCTACCGGAGAGGGACTGGTTACGGCGGCCAACTTTACAAGGAAACGCAGATGTGTGATGGTGGACAGCTTTTATATCCGGTAACACCCCCGATTGGAGGATTCGGCGATGGATATATGCCAAGTAATCGGAAATGTATGGGCAACAAAAAAGGAGCCTGCACTGGAAGGCCTGAAGCTGATGATTGTGCAAACTCTGTATGGCGATGCGCCGCTTCAGTCAGTGGCTGCAGATCTGGTAGGAGCCGGGATCGGGGAAAGAGTTCTGGTTGTCCGGGGGAGTTCTGCCCGGGCTGCGGTCGCGCGAGGCAACGTACCTGTTGATTCCGCAATCGTCGGTATTGTAGACGAAATGGGAATCGGAGGTGAAACAAAATGAGCGTTTTATTGGAGAAGGAGGCAAGAACCATGTCGCTTACGGATCAGATTTTTGAGGCGGGTGTCATAGGCTGCGGGGGAGCCGGTTTTCCGACGCATGTGAAGCTCCGCGCCAAGGCCGACTATCTGATTATCAACGGTGTGGAATGTGAGCCGCTTTTATCTACCGACCGCTATCTGATGCGCAACAAAACGAGCGAAATACTGCGGGCGGCCGGCACCGCCGCAAAGGAGACCGGCGCAAAGCATTGCGTTATCGCCATGAAGCGTACATACCAAAACGAAATAGCAGCCGTAAAGAATGCCATTGATCAAAGCGGGGCCAAGGTGGAGCTTAAGCTTCTGGACAGCTTCTATCCGGCGGGGGATGAACAGGCCGTCGTTTATGAAGTCACAGGGCGAACGGTTCCTCCTGGCGGAATCCCCCTGGATGTGGGTGCGGTTGTGTCCAATGTCGGGACGATGTTTGCGGTCAGCGAGGCAATGGATGGGCGTCCTTTCACGCATAAGTATTTAACCGTAGCCGGAGAAGTGAGGCACCCGACGATCGAATACGTTCCCATCGGCACTCCGGTAAGCGAGTGCATTGCATTGGCGGGCGGCGCGCAGCAGGAACACTATTTTCTGGTCAACGGGGGACCGATGATGGGACGCCCGATTCGCTTTGAGGATATCGCAGACGAGGTTGTTACGAAAACCACGTCAGGCATTCTTGCCTTAAAAGACGACAGCTATCTTGCACAAAAAAATGGAATGCGGATGCGCGAGATACAGATGCAGGCTGCCTCGGCTTGTACCCAGTGCAGCTTTTGCACCCAGCTGTGTCCGAGATTCCTGCTGGGAAATCCGCTGGAACCCCATAAAATTATGAGACGGTTCGCGCACAGCGGCGATCTCGGGGAACTGCTCAGCGATCCCGTGGTACGCAGCGCTGCGCTCTGCTGCGAATGCGGTGTGTGCACGGTGTTTGCCTGTCCGATGGGATTGCAGCCAAGCGCGGTGAACAGCATGCTCAGAAAAGAGCTGCGCGCGGCCGGAATACGGACCGGTGAAATGACTGGAAGCGGGCCAAGAGAGGAACGCGAATGGCGCAAGGTGCCCAGCGGCAGAATCGCGGTCCGGGCGGGCGTGGCGGAATATTCCTCCGAACCGTTGGATTGTCTCATGTGCGCGAAATCCCGTCGTGTTTCCATTCCGCTTTCCCAGGGGGCCGGGATGCCGGTAGAGCCTATTGTCGAAGTGGGCGAATGGGTAGAGGCGGGGCAGCGAATTGCAGACTGCCCGCGAGAACGTCTTGGCTCCAACGTTCATGCCAGCATTACCGGGGTTGTGCTGGAAGTCGGAAAGCGCATCGTGATTGATGGAGGAGTTGAACCATAATGGAGAAAAACGCCATTGGCTTTATAGAACTCAGCAGCATTGCCAGGGGGATCGAAACGGCAGACGTCATTCTGAAAGCCGCAGATACGAAACTGGCTTTTGCGCGCGAGAGTTGCCCGGGAAAGTACTGCATCCTGTTTAGCGGACAGGTCTCCGCGGTGGATACGGCTTTGGCCGTGGGCGTGAAAGCCGCGGGAAATTTCGCTGTCGATCATGTAATGATTTCGCATGTTCACCCGGAGGTAATGAAGGCGCTTTACCGCACCAGTGTGCCCGCGCAGGGCGGTACGCTCGGCGTCATGGAATTTTATAGCGTCACCGCCGCCATATATGCGGCGGATTGTGCGGTGAAAACGGCACAGGTAGAACTCCTGAATCTGCGATTGGGTACGGGTATCGGAGGAAAATCCTTTGTCGCGCTCACGGGAGACAACGCTTCCGTTCAGGAAGCGGTCCGGGTGGGAACCCTGCGTGCCGGATCGTCGGGTATGATAGTGGGAAGCGCAGTCGTTTCCAATCCGTCCCGCGCCGTGCTTGAGAGTCTTTACTAAGTGGGTGGGACAGATATGGAAATACAGGATAAACAGCGGATTATCCAGGAATTTGTACCGGGCAAGCAGGTAACGCTGGCGCATCTGATTGCCAATCCCGACCCAGAGCTGTACCAGAAGCTGGGGATGGTCGGGGAGCAGAGGGGTTCGTTTGGTATCATGACCATTACACCCAGCGAGGGAGCGATCATCGCGGCGGATCTGGCGACCAAAAACGCCTTGGTCAAGCTGGTGTTTGTGGACCGTTTTTCCGGTTCCCTCATTTTTAGCGGCGATGTAACAAGCGTAGAAGCCGCTCTAAAAGGCATCATGCATGTGCTGGGAGAGAAGATGGGCTTTACTCCGGCGGAGATAACCAGGACATGAGCATGGCCGGTCGGATTATCATGCTGATGGGGCCGGTTTCCTGCGGTAAAACAACCCTGTGCCAGCACATGAACGGCGAACTCATCCGGTATGAAAAAACACAGACGATCAGGGTTGTCGGAAATACCATCGATACGCCTGGAGAATACCTTGAAAACCGTTCTCTGGTGCACGCCCTGATTGTAACAGCCGCAGATGCAGACCTGATTTTGTTTTTACAGGATGCCACCTCGGAACACTGCTGGTTTTCCCCGGGGCAGGCGGGAATGTTTGCCTGTCCCGTGATAGGGGTGGTGACAAAAACGGACCTTGTCAGACCAGTTGAGGTTGAAAATGCCAAAAAGCTTTTGGAGTATGCGGGCGTTCAGAAAATTTTTGCGGTTTCCAGTATCGAGAATACAGGAATTGTCGAGCTGCTCAGTTTTCTGGAACAACAGATATGAAGTAAGGCACTTCAGCAAGGTATAAAACATAACAAAATAAAAGAGGGGATTTTTCGGAATGTCGTTTAATACTATCCTTATTTGGTTGTTCGCGATCGGCTGCATTATCGGCGGCTTTGATCGCATTATCGGCAACAAGCTGGGTTTGGGCGATAAATTTGAAGAGGGTTTTAATTCGATGGGCCCTCTTGCGCTCAGCATGGTCGGTATTCTTTGCCTGGCCCCTGTAATCGCAGCCATTTTATCCCCCGCCGTTGTTCCGATGCTGTCTGCAATCGGCTGTGACCCCGCCATCTTCGGCTCCATCCTCCCCATAGACACCGGCGGATACCCGCTTGCCATGTCGCTGGCCGTCGATCCGCAGGCCGGTCTTTATTCCGGATTGGTCGTTGCTTCCATGCTAGGCTGCACGATTACCGTTTTGATCCCGCTGGGGCTCGGTATGATAGAGAAGAAAGACAGCCCCTATTACGCCAACGGCCTGCTGATCGGAATGATCTCCATCCCCTTCGGTTCGGTGATCGGCGGCGCCATCGGCGGCTTTGATATGAAAATGGTTTTGATGAACACCGTTCCTGTTGCTGTTATCGCACTCCTATTTGCAATTGGACTAAAGCTTTCCCCACTCAAGATGATCCGCGGCTGCGAAATTTTTGGCCAGTTTATCAAAATTGTCGGCACCATTGGTATCGCCGCCGCCGCATTTGAATTTCTGACCGGCGTTACCATCATCCCGGGCATGACATCCATTATCGAATCGCTTGGAATCATTGCTCAGATTGCCATCGTCCTGCTGGGTGCGTATCCGGTCCTGCACCTGATCACCAAGGCACTGAACAAACCTCTTACCGCACTCGGCAAGAAAATTGGCCTGGATTCCCTCTCAGCTACCGCTATCATCATTATGGCTGCTAACCCGATTCCTATTTACAGCGGCTCATACAAGGATATGAGCAGCCGCGGCAAGATCGCCAGCATTGCATGGCATGTCTGCGCGGCCGGCGCGCTGGGCGATCACCTCGGCTTTACTGCGGGCGTTCATCCCGAATATATCACGTCGGTAGTCCTCGGCAAAATTCTCGGCGGCGTGGTCGGCCTGATCTTTGCCCTACTGCTGACCAAAAACACCGACGCGGTCGACCTTCGGAGCAAAGAGATCGAGCAGGCTTTGGCCCAAAAAGAAAATGCAGCGGCCATATAATGCTTTGCAGAAAGAGATGAACAAATATGGCTTATTCTATTTTAGTGATTAATACCGGATCAACATCCACCAAGCTGGCAGTATACCGCGACAAAGAGAAAGCGGTTCAGAAGGAATATTCACACAGTAAGGAAGACTTAAAAAAATACCACTCAATTGCGGACCAACTGCCGATGCGTTTAAATGTAGCGGAAAAATTTGTTGAAGCGGAGGCGGCGCCCTACCGGCCCTTTGACGCGGTGGTTGCGCGGGGGGGATTTTTATGCCCCATCAAGCCCGGCGGATATGAAGTGAATGAAGACATGGTTTACTATTCCTTACATATCAGCAAGGAAGAACATGCATCCAATCTCTCGGCCTGCATTGCAAATGAGTTCAAAAAGCGCTACGGTATTCCGGCCTATATTTATGACGGGCTCACTTCGGACGAGCTCCCGCCGATTGCGCGTATCACCGGTATTCCTGACCTTCCCAAGGTCGCCATCTCTCATATGCTAAACATGCGGGCCACCGCGCAGAAGGCTGCCGCAGATTTAGGAAAGGAATATTCGGATTGTACCTTTGTCATATTGCACATGGGCGGAGGGGTCTCGCTCGCACTGCATGACAAGGGGCATGTGATTGAAACCATTGCAGATGACGACGGGCCTTTTTCTACCGAACGCGCGGGAGGGCAGCAGGCGGTGCGCCTCATCGAGTATATTGAAAAACTCCCCAGCCTGCGCGATAAAATCAAAGTCATTCGCGGCAATGGCGGTCTTGTTGCGTATTTTGGCACCAGCGACGCCCGCGAGGTGGAAAAAATGATTGCAGCTGGCAATGAGAAAGCAATGCTCGTATATCAGGCGATGGCCTACCAGATCACAAAGTCTGTTGCGGCGCTTGCCAGTGTTAATCGCGGAAAACTCGACGGCATTATTTTCACTGGCGGACTGGCATATTCGAAAATGATGGGAAAGTTTATAAAAGAGCGTGCCGGATATATCGCTCCGGTTTATATTTATCCGGGAGAGAATGAAATGGAATCGCTTGCATTAGGCGCATACCGCATACTTACCGGAGAAGAAACCGCGCGTATGTTTGAATACCAACAAAAGAGCGGATGTGAGTGCTGTGTATTTTGATAAGCTGATTGAGCAGGTAAGGCCGCAGCGGCCCCGGAGGGTGGCGGTGGCAGGTGCCGAAGATATCGTGGTACTCAAGGCGGTGACTGAAGCATACCATATGCACATCGCCGAACCAATTTTGTGCGGAAACGAGCAGGAGATAAAGAAACTTGCGCGCGAACACCAAATCGATATTTCTGATTTTTCTATTTTTAACGCCTCGTTGGAGCAGGCGGCAAAAACTGCGGTGTCCCTCATAAAGGAAGGGAAAGCCGACATGCTTATGAAAGGACTGCTTCAGACCGCCGACCTCCTCAGAGCGGTGCTCGATCGGGAAAATGGACTGCACAGCGATAAAACGAGCGTTCTGTCTCATGTAAGCGTCGCTTATTCACCAATTCTGCAGCGCATGATGCTGCTTACGGATGGTGCCATGGTCACATATCCCGATCTGAAGACCAAGGCAAAAATGATTGAGAATGCGGTAAAAGCCGCCCGGGGCTTGGGCATCGAAAAACCGCGGGTTGCAGTCCTCGCGCCTGTAGAGGTAGTCAATTCGGAAATGCCGGCGACGGTAGACGCAGCTCTGCTTGCTGCGATGAACCGCCGGGGGCAAATCAAAAATTGCATTGTGGATGGACCGCTGGCGATGGATGTGGCCCTCTCGGAGGAGGCCGTCCGGCACAAGGGGATTGTTTCCGAGGTGGCCGGACGTGCCGATATTTTGCTGATGCACAACATCGATGTAGGCAACAGCGTGATCAAGAGCTTTGTAATCGGCGGAAATTGTCTCCTGGGAGGCGTCATTATGGGGGCCGACGCCCCTGTTGTGCTGACATCACGCTCCGATTCGGACCAGAGTAAATTATATTCGATCGCGTGTGCGGCTTCCATTTGCGGGAATTGATGCCCATTATTCTTAAGCGTTACCATAATGCAAGGGAAAACGGCTGTGACAAATGCCAAGTTGTCACAGCCGTTTTCCCAATATACAAAAATCTTGTTTTCGTATAGATAAAGCTGAGGGCCTGATTTTTAGGAGGTATTTACTAAAATGGGAGATAGTATGGAAATTTCACTGCGTAAACTCACGGATGCGGTACAAAAACCTGATGAAGCGGCCTGCGCCGCTGCGGCTGCCCGTTGGCTTTCGAGATTGTTTCGGCGGTATGCGCCGTAATCCGAGATATGGGTACATTCCAAGAAGGGGCAATGATTGCCAACTGTATTACGGTACCACAGATCTCCCGCTTTCTTCCGACGGAAAGCTCGCGCTAGCCGCGGTGAGACAAACTGAGAGATATCCCAACCAAAGATGGTGTCGGTTCTATACAAGCGGCATGCTGCGGACTGAACAGACCCTTTTCCTTCTCTATGGAAAAAGTCAGATATACCGTTGTGCCTAACCTGCGGGAGATGAATTTTGGAGATTTTGAAATGCATTTCTTTGGGGAACTCCGCAATCGTCTCGACTATCAAACATGGATCAGCAACTATGACCCTTCACGCAGCTGCCCGAATAGAGAGAGCGAGCTGGAGTTTACTTCCCGCGTGACCGCCGCCGCCGTCAATCCGATATGGCAGAGCGCGGTTCGGGATGAAACAGGATTCCGCCGATCAGGGTGAAATATTCCGGTAACCGATTGCATCCCATCCATTGCAGTTCTATGCCAAAGAAGTCGCGGGCTGTTTTAACTACATTCCCTCCAAGAGATTCAATGGAGTAATGCATATGACACGGGTATCTGCACGGCAGGTTTGATCGTCTGGCACAGTCTGAACACAGTTCACAGCAGCCGGAGGCGAGTGCAGCACTGCCTGGAAGCTGGTGTAGTCTGGCCTCCAGCCTTTCTCTCAGCTGACGCTTTTCATAATCCAGGGAATTATGTAAAATCTCACTTAGCCCCTCTTTGGTGTAAGCTTGCTGGACGACGTCGCTGTCATAAACAATTTGAACGCAAGAAAGATGCAGAGTATGAAAACTGGTCCAAAATTTTTCAACATCAAAATTGTGTGGGGGACAGGACCATCTTGTGTTATAGTTCGGGCAGTTACGGCAATTTGCGGTGATGGTCTCCACATCCACGTACTGCTTAAGATACTCTTCTGTGCTGGTTTCAGCCGATTGCTTCCTGATTTGATACATATGCAGATAATCTCTCCCTTTTAGTGATTCTATCCTGCAAACCATAGCCGATCAATCACGGTTGTTACAGGGCGGACTGAATATTTGGAGGCCAGGGGGAAGAAGCTGGCGTGCTATGTTTTGGCCCTGGCTCAGTGCTTGAAACAAAAAAACAGGCCGCAAAAAACAGCATACCTGCCGTTTCTGCGCCTGTCCATCAGCACAATGACCTTTACATACATCTGTAAAGGTTTCCTATTTATGTTTATAAACTATCACAAAGACGTTTACCTGTCAATCCTTGAAGAAACTTGCATGACCACGTAGATTTCTTTCTGCAGCTCGTTGGTCAATTACTTGGATTTATTGCTGCCGTGCTCAGAAGATGCTCAAGCCAACTGTAAGCCGGTACCGTCGCCACGTGGTCGTTTGTTGCTTGTGTTTTGTCAAAAATTTTTTGCATAAAGGATTACAGCTTTTGCGAGTGAACGCTGTCTTTAATTTACGAGACATCTGTAACAGCAGAAATGTGAGCGGCAATATGTTGGACAAGGCAGTGGTTGAGGAGAGACAGGGATAGCGTTTGCGGGCTATCCCTGCCTTTATTTTTCCGTTTTGTTGTCAAAACAACATAAACGTTGCTAAAGTAATGATATGATTGTGCCAGCGAATAAAAGAAAAACATTAGCGGTTTCCGCAAACTGAGGAGGTTATTGAATGAATTACATTAAAAATATCAAACACGAAGCCGTCCTGTGTTTAAAAGATAAGGTTACTGTTCAGGAGGGGCAAATTGTAAGTAAAACGCTTGCCCAGAATCCACATGTAAGTATCACGCTTTTTGCATTTTCGAAAGGTAAGCTCCCATGATTCTAACGGCGATGCGATGGTTTCGGTACTGGAAGGCACGGGCCAGTTTACTGTGGATGGTTCTGAGTATGTTTTGAGTGCAGGGGAATCTCTGATTATGCCTGCAAAGAAACCTCATGCTGTATTTGCCAAAGAAGCATTCAAAATGATGCTCACCGTTGTTTTTCCGTCAATTAACTGATTGAGGTACAAATTATAAAAAAGGAGTAATAACCATGGAAAATAAGATGTTTTGTTATCAATGCCAGGAAACTGCTGGATGTGCTGGATGTACCCAAGTAGGTGTCTGTGGCAAAAAGCCGGATGTTGCGGCTATGCAGGACTTGTTGATTTATGTAACTAAAGGCCTGTCGGCTGTTACTACTGCACTACGTGCACATGGGGCGGAGGTTTCTTCCGAAATAAACCACTTAATTACGTTAAATCTTTTCACAACAATTACCAATGCCAACTTTGACAAAGCGGCTATTACAGCCCGCATTCGTGCAACGCTGGATGTAAAGCGTGAACTGCTTTCTCAAGTCAAGGACGCAGAAACGCTTCCCGAGGCGGCACACTGGGAGGGCGATGAGTCTACGTTTGAGGCAAAGGCAGCGATGGTAGGCGTGCTTTCCACAGAAAATGAAGATGTTCGCTCTTTGCGTGAACTGATTACTTATGGTTTGAAAGGACTTTCTGCCTACTCGAAGCATGCCAACGTTCTATTCCAAGAAGATGGCGAAGTTGATGCATTTTTACAGCGTGCTTTGTCTGCTACCCTGGATGACAATCTTTCTGCAGACGACATGGTGGCACTGACATTGGAAACCGGTAAATATGGTGTTTCCGGTATGGCGATGCTGGACAAAGCCAATACACAAGCATACGGTAATCCTGAAATTACCAAGGTAAGCATTGGCGTGGGTTCTCGTCCCGGCATCCTAATTTCCGGGCATGATCTGCGGGATTTAGAAATGCTGCTTAAACAGACGCAGGGGACTGGCGTGGACGTATATACGCACTCTGAGATGCTGCCTGCACACTATTATCCTGCATTCAAGAAATACCCCAATTTTGTGGGCAACTATGGAAATGCGTGGTGGAAGCAGAAAGAAGAATTCGAGTCTTTCAATGGCCCTATTCTCATGACTACCAATTGTATCGTGCCTCCTAAGGACAGCTATAAAGACCGTCTGTACACAACTGGTGCGTCTGGGTTTCCCGGATGCAAGCATATTTCCGGTGCCATCGGAGAGGAAAAAGATTTTTCCGAAATTATTGAACACGCAAAACGTTGTGCAGCGCCTACCGAAATTGAAACGGGAGAAATCATCGGGGGCTTTGCACATAACCAAGTTTTGGCTCTCGCCGATCAGGTGGTTGCAGCTGTGAAATCCGGCGCAATCAAAAAGTTTGTGGTTATGGCAGGCTGTGATGGCCGCGCCAAGAGCCGCAATTATTATACCGACTTCGCCAAAGCTCTGCCGAAAGACATGGTTATCCTCACCGCTGGTTGTGCCAAGTATAAGTACAACAAACTTGATCTGGGTGACATTGGCGGGATCCCTCGCGTATTGGATGCGGGGCAGTGCAATGACTCCTACTCTTTGGCAGTTATTGCTCTGAAACTGAAAGAAGTTTTCGGGCTTGATGATATCAACGATCTTCCTATTGTGTACAACATTGCATGGTACGAACAGAAAGCAGTAATTGTACTACTGGCGCTGCTGTATCTGGGTGTGAAAAATATTCACTTAGGGCCAACACTGCCTGCTTTCCTTAGCCCTAATGTGGCAAAGGTGCTGGTGGAGAATTTCGGTATTGCGGGCATTGGAACGGTTGAGGATGACCTAAAACTGTTCTTTGGCGATGCAGGCACAAACTCACCTGTTACAGTGATATAATCATGGGCGATATTTTGCGTAAATAAAAGAGAGGTCATGGGGCACTCCGCTGTTCCATGACCTCTCTTTCACATGCTGAGCATTGACGGAATCCGTGCGATCCTGGCGTTGTATTTTGCCTTGCAGAGGGATTCACACGGCCCTGGCCCGCCGCGTATTATGTTTCCCCAAGGAATGCCCATCCCGATGATTGTAGGGGAAATTCGACGGTATCTTCGGGATAACAGCGCCATGCGTGTGTCAAGGTCAATGCGGGACACGGCATATAAAGTCCTCCAGGCCAAGGAGAAATTTATCGCGCAAAATCAGAGGGAACCCACCATTGAGGAAATTGCCAAGCTGTTAGAGGCCAAACGGGAGGATGTGGTCTTTGCCCTGGAGGCCATTACTGACCCGGTGAGCCTTTACGAGCCCGTATACTCCGATAATGGCGATGCGGTGTGTGTGATGGATCAGGTGAAGGATAGGCGCAATACCGATGAGAGCTGGCTCAACCGTATTGCCCTGAAGGATGCGGTAGACAAGCTGCCCGAACGGGAAAAGCGCATCCTCGCGCTGCGTTTTTTCCAGGGAAAGACCCAGATGGAGGTCTCGACAGAGGTCGGTATTTCCCAGGCCCAGGTTTCCCGGTTGGAGAAGAGTGCGCTGGAACAGATCCGAAAAAATATTTAGATGAAAAGAAACATCCTTTCCGCATCAAAACGGAAAGGATGTTTCTTTTATTAAATCAGGCATTGAAGTGCGTCGGATAGGCGGGCAAAGTCTTCGATACTCAGTCGTTCCCCCCGGACATCGGCGGGAAGTCCCACCCGGTCAATACACGCCCGCAGGTCTTCTTTGGAGAGAGGGAATGCGGAGGAGAGGGCGTTTAAAAGGGTTTTCCGCCGCTGAGAGAAAGCCCCGGAGACTACCCGGAAGAAAAACGTTTCGTCGTGGACACAAGCGGGGGCCGAGTGGGGAGTGAGGCGCAACACAGCGGAAGTGATTTTTGGGGCGGGGAGAAAGCACTCTTTGGGCACATCGAAAAGAAGCTCCGGCTCGGCGTGGTACTGGCAGAAAATAGAGAAGGCTCCATAATTACCTTTGCCGGGGGAGGCGCAGATCCGCTGGGCAACTTCCTTTTGAACCAGCACAGTGATGGCGGAAAAGAGGCCGCCCTCCAGCAGCCTGGTGAGTACGGGGGTGGTAATGTTGTAGGGGAGGTTGGCGCAGACCAACGGTGTGAGGCCGTGAAAACGCTCTTCCACTATGGTAGCCAGGTCCAGTTTCATCACATCCCCAGAGACAATGGATACATTGGGGAAATCTGCCAGGGTCTCGGAAAGAATAGGAAGCAAGGATCGGTCTAATTCCACCGCTACTACCACTTCCGCCCGTCGAGCCAGATCTGTGGTGAGGGGACCAATGCCTGGGCCAATTTCCAGCACGCCGGTGCCGGGCCCGGCGCCGGAGGCCTCTGCAACATCCCGAGGGACCCAGCTTTCAATGAGAAAATTCTGCCCCATGGATCGAGAAAAACGAAAGCCGTGCCGGGCAAGCAGAGCTTTGATGGCGTCGATGTTATAAAAATCCATAGAGTCACCTCGTCAGCAGAATGGTGGAAAATGACCGACATGAAAACGTCGGAAAAGCCGACGGCTCTTTCGACGTTTTCAGTATATCATTCTTCCCGGGAAAAGGCAAATTCAGGCCTTGGGGACCGAAAAACAGCGTATTTCTCTGTGGAGGCTGCCGCAATAAAAGGCCGGATAAGATGCAGGTCATTCAACCTGCCGTCTTATCCGGCCGACACACCGATTAACGACGCTGAGGACTGATCCTCAAAATATATTTTATTGTAGCAAACTTTTTGAAAATGTCAAGAATTTTTAAGGCCTATTTGAGCGCTGCCGTCACCGGGCGGCCCAGCGTAAAACTCCGGCTCTGAAGCATCTCAAGGGTCAGGGTCTGATGTGGGTAGTCTGCCAGCAGACACGTCTCCTCGAAGTAGCCCTCTGGGGTTTGGAAGGTGACGCCGCCGATCTGAGCCATGCTGCCGGAGCTCTGCATACTGTCAAAGCTCCACTCGCTGCCG
>JAYFPI010000011.1:0-15415 GCA_034927965.1 Pseudoflavonifractor sp. | reverse complement strand
GGAGCATATCACTTGATCCACGTTTATAATAACAGACAGTGTCTGCTTTTACCAGTACAAAAGGGATTCATCAATCCCCCGCATAAACATTAATTAATAGTATAACACAAAAAAATCCGTCCCGTCAATCATTGCCTTCCTTGAAAAAAAAGAATATAATGATGCCATTCCCAGCGATCCGCTTCGGCGTTTCCGCACTGTCCCGAAACCGGACAGCCCGGCTGTCGCCCCTGTGCGGTCGCTATTTTCATGGAGGGATTTCGAGATGTTGAAGTGTGCGCCCCATGTGGCTGCCGTCCACGACCTGTCCGGCATGGGCCGGTGCTCCCTGGGAATTGTGCTGCCCGTGCTTTCCGCACTGGGCTGCTGGTGCTCTCCGCTTCCTACCGCCTATCTCTCCTCATCCACGATTTTTCCTCCCACGGACAAGTTTGTATTCCGCGATCTCACCGGAGAGATGGCCGGCTCTGCTGCGCACTGGAAAGAGTTGGATGTCTGTTTTGACGCTATTTACAGCGGGTTTGTGGGTTCGGCAGAGCAGATCGGTGTGCTGGGGAACTTTATCCAGACATTCCGCAGCGCCGGAACCTTGGTGCTGGTGGATCCAGTGATGGGGGATTGGGGCAAACGCTACCGAACCTATACGGAGCGGATGTGTGAGAAGATGTGCGAACTGGCCGCCCTGGCGGACGTTATTACGCCCAATATTACTGAGGCCGCCATTTTGCTGGGAGAGGATTATGCCGCTGCCCCCAGTGACGAGGCCGGGCTGCGCCGGTGGCTGGAACGCCTGAGCCTGGAGGGGCGCCGTTCGGTGATTCTTACCGGCGTCCACCCGGCCCCCGGGTTGGTGGGGGCGGGGTGTTTTGACCGGGAGACCGGGGAGATTGCCTTTTCCGCAGCCCATGAGGAACCCGCCCAGTTTCCTGGCACCGGGGATCTCTTTGCCAGCGTGGTGCTGGGAGCCCTGCTGGGCGGGAAAACGCTGGGGAAGGCCACGGCTCTGGCGGTGGAGTTTGTGGGCCGCTGTGCCAGACGTACCCTGGAGCTCGGAACGCCCATTCCCGAAGGGGTCCAGTATGAGGGCCTGCTGGGGGAACTGATTCGGAGCTGACCTGCTTATGAGACAATAAAAAACGGATCTCCCCCCGGGCGATACAAGCACGGGGGGAGATCCGTTTTTATCATACCATGAGCCCGCTCAACAGGCGAACCAGAAAACAGGCGGCAAAACCGCAGACGGTGGGAAGAAAAAAAGCCAGTCCGGTCCATTTCAGGCTGCCGGTCTCTTTGCGGATGGTGAGCAGGGTGGTGGCGCAGGGCCAGTGCATCAGTGTAAAAAGGATCACGCACACTGCCGTAGTCCCGGTCCAGCCGTGAGCGGAGAGCACCTTCAGCAGAGCGGATCCCTCCAGCTCCATAAGGCCGGTGCCGGATGTGTAAGCCATGAGGATAATAGGCAGGGCAATCTCATTGGCCGGGAGAGCCAGCAGGAACCCGGCCAGAATTACCCCATCCATCCCCAGCATCCAGCCCAGAGGATCCAGAAAGCCGGTGAGGCGGGCCAAAAGTGTGAGGTTTCCTACCCACACGTTGGCGAGAATCCAGATGATCAGTCCCGCCGGTGCAGCCGAGACCACAGCTCTGCCCAGTACCTTCAGTGTCCGATCCACTACGCTGCGCACGATGACCTTTCCCACTTGGGGAGGGCGATAAGGGGGCAGTTCCAGAGTAAAAGAGGAAGGGACCCCTTTTAAAACCGTGCTCGAAAGGAGACGGGAGGAGAGCAGCGTCATGCCCACGCCCAGCACGATGACTCCAGCCAGCAGAGCCGCTCCTTTTAGGCCTGCCCCGGCGCCTGCCCCGGCAAGAAAAAGGGTAATGAGGGCAATGAGGGTGGGAAAGCGGCCATTGCAGGGAACAAAGTTGTTGGTGAGCACGGCAATGAGGCGTTCTCGGGGGGAGTCGATAATGCGGCAGCCGGTGACCCCGGCAGCATTGCAGCCAAACCCCATACACATGGTAAGGGACTGTTTCCCGCAGGCGCGGCAGCGCTGGAAGCACCGATCCAGGTTAAAGGCCACCCGGGGTAAGTATCCGAAATCTTCCAGCAGTGTGAAGAGGGGAAAGAAGATAGCCATGGGCGGAAGCATGACCGCTACCACCCATGTCATTACCCGATAGACTCCGTTCATAAGGGCATCGATTACCACGGCAGGAACACCGGCAGCCGTCATCCACCCGGTCAAAAGGACTCCCAGCCGTTCAAAGGAAGCAGAGAGAAGGGCCGAGGGGTAATTGGCGCCTACAATGGTGAGCCAGAAGATACCCATGAGGAGCAGGAGCATAATGGGAAAGCCGGTGGCTTTGCTGGTAAAAATCCGATCCAGCAGACGATCCCGGCGGTCGGCTCGCTCCGAAGCACGCACTGCCCCTCGGCAGAGCTGTTCCGCGCGCCGGACGAAAGCGGCCGCCAGGTCATCCCGGAGCTGCTGAGGGGTAATTCCTTCCTCCGACAGTTTGGTGCGCAGGTCGTTCAGCGCACGTCCCAAGGTCGAAGCGGCTTCCAAATCCAGATCCAGAGCTTCCACCAAAGAAGCGCGCAGGCTCCTGTCTGCATCCAGCAGCCGGGCTGCCAACCAGCGGGGCTGAACAGGTCCGGACAGGGGTTCCACCAGGGGAAGGAGCCGAGCGACAGCCTTCTCTATGTAGGTGGGATAGACTACCGGCGGGGTCTCGGGCAGCGGAGCGGAGAAAGAGTGATCCAGAGCTTCCAGCAGGGCGTCCAAACCAGCTTTGTCCCGGGCGGCGGTACCCACCACTGGGACGCCCAGTCGGTGGGAAAGCAAGGGCAGGTCCAGGGTAATCCCCTTTTTGGCCGCCTCGTCCATCAGATTGACCGCCACCACCACCCGGGGGACGGCCTCCATCACTTGGAGCACCAGATTCAGGTTGCGTTCCAGGCAGGTGGCATCGCATACCACCACGGCGGCATCTGGGCTGCCAAAGCAGAGAAAATCCCGGGCCACTTCCTCCTCGGCGGAGTGGGCAAAGAGAGAGTAGCACCCGGGAATATCCACCAGGGTACAGGCCTGCCCCCCAGTGCGGCACCAACCACGGGCGTTGGATACTGTCTTGCCCGGCCAATTCCCCGTGTGCTGACGCAGACCGGTCAGGGCGTTAAAAATGGTGGATTTTCCTACGTTTGGGTTGCCCGCCAGTGCCACCACCCGGCCGTTTCCGTTTCGTTTTCGAACGGAAAGTAGAGGCGCGGCGGTCATAGTACCACTCGTACCCGGCCGGAATCCTCGCTTCTCAGGGCGATGACCGCACCCCGGATGCGGTAGGCACAGGGATCTCCTAGCGGGCTGCGCCCCAGGCAGCATACCTGAGTACCGCTGATCAGCCCCATGTCCTGTAATCGCCGCCGGGTCTCGCCTGCGGCGGAGAGGTCGCACACCACTGCCCGCTGTCCGGGGCGGAGGGCGGTGAGAGAGATTGCTTCGTTCAAGTTGGTCACCTCCGAAGTTATGGGTGCCTTCGTTCGGATGGCACCACGATAACCTATGCGCCGTGGGTGCGGCGTGTGCGGCGGAAAAGAAAAGCCCCGGCTGCGTGAGGGTTCCAGGTCCAAATATTTTTGAAAAATGGTTGTTCTGTGCCCGGAAGAAGGGAAGTTTCAGACTAGTTTTAAGATTCGGCATTACAATGGAGCCATCAAGTACTCCGGCTATGTGGGCTGGGCCGCCGACAGCGGAATTGTGGAGGGTGACGGTCAGGGTAGCTTTATGCCTGATACGATTGTCACCGCCGAGCAGATGACCTTGATGCTCCAGCGCTATGCCGGGGAGAACTATACCGCGTCCACCAACTTCAGCGGGAAACTGACCCGGGGACAGCTGGCGCAGATGCTGCTGGACGTTCTTTGAGACTGCGCTCTGTCCGTTTATTTCTCCGTGGCTCGGGCGTACCGCCGTGCGGCGCGGCGATCCACACAATAGAGAAGACAAAAGATAATGCCGTGTCTAAGCCGCTGTAAAAAAGCCATTAAAATGCCCCCTTTGCTGCCATTGTAGCAAAGGGGGCGTCTCATAAAGGGGACTTTTCTGTCGAATGGGGACTATTTTCCCTGCGTGTCAGGCTTCGGCGTACCGAGAGAGGAACTGCCGGGTGCGTTCTTCCCGGGGTTGCTCAATGACCTGCCGGGCGGGGCCCTGTTCCACAATAACCCCGCCGTCCATAAAAATGACCTCGTCGGCCACGTCCCGGGCAAAGGCCATCTCGTGGGTGACTATAATCATGGTGGTGTTCTGCTCGGCCAGAGAGCGGATGACCTTCAGCACCTCCCCGGTGAGCTCGGGATCCAGGGCGGAGGTAGGCTCGTCAAAGCAGAGGACATCGGGGCGGAGAGCCAGGGCCCGGGCGATGGCCACTCGCTGCTGCTGCCCGCCGGAGAGCTGGTGGGGATAGTGCCCCGCCCGGTCCAGGAGCCCCATCTGGGCCAGAAGTTCACGGCCAAGAGCGTCAATGGAGCTCCACCGAGACTTGTCCGGGGTGCGGAGTTTTACTGCCAGCGTCACGTTTTCCAGGGCGGTGTACTGGGGAAAGAGGTTGAAATTCTGAAAGACCAGCCCGAAGTGGAGTCGCTTTTCCCGCAGCTCGCTCTCCTGCTGAGTGGCGGGGTCGGCGGCGTCGAAAATGACCTTTCCGCCCACCGAGATGACACCGGCATCCGGTTTCTCCAAAAAGTTGAGGCACCGCAGGAGGGTGGTCTTGCCGGAACCGGAGGAGCCGATGATAGCCAGAGCCTGCCCCTCGTTCAGGGAGAAACTGATGTCCCGCAGAACCGCGGTGGCGCCGAAGCGCTTTTCAAGGTTCTGTGCTTCCAAAATTGCCATGGTCCCGCCTCCTTATTTAAAGTAGTCCAATTTGCGCTCTGCCCAGCCCAGCAAGAGGGTAAGTACGCCGTTGAAGAGAAGGTAGTAGATACCGGTGAAGAACAGGGGCCAGACCAGCCCCGAGTAGCCGTGGGAACCCTTCAGAAAAGCATAGCCTGCCCAGATGACCTCCTGAAGGGAGATGATGCGCGCAATGGAGGTGTCCTTGACCAGGGTGATAATCTCGTTGGACATGGGAGGGACGATGCGCTTAATCATCTGGAGCAGGGTGACCTTGAAAAAGATCTGGGACCGGGTCATGCCCAGTACCATGCCGGCCTCCTGCTGTCCGGTGGGAACGCCCTGGATCCCGCCCCGGTAGATCTCGGAAAAGTAGCAGGTGTAGTTGATGATGAAGGCAATGGCAGAAGCCAGAAACCGGCCCTCTTCACCGCTGCCCCAGGGGCTGTATCCCAGCAGACGGCCGGGGATATAATAAAGGATGATGAGCTGAAGCATCAGCGGTGTGCCCCGAATAACCCAGATCACCATCCGGGTGAGGTAGCGAAGAGGGGCAAAGCGGCTCATAGAGCCGAAGGAGAGCACCAGCCCCAGGGGGGTGGCCCCCAGCAGGGTGACGGCGAAGAGCTTGAGCGTCTGCAGAAAGCCCACATTCAGAGCGCCCAGGACGGTTGCGAGCATGGCGTGTCCCACCTTACTTTTCAAATCATAAAACGGACAAAAAGCAGAGGGCGTGCGCCCCCTGCTTTTTCCCGCTGGAAAACAGCGCTTTACTGCGCGATGAGCGCGGCCTGTACGCCGTAGGTCTCAGCGGCCTTTTGCATGCTGCCGTCAGCATAAGCGGTCTTGAAAAACTCGTTGAGCGTTTCGGCCAGATCAGAACCCTTGCGGAAGCCCACACCGTACTCCTCACTGTTGAGTCCTACAGTATAGGTCAGATCAGCGTAGCTGGTGCCCTCGCCCACCATGGCGGCGGCCATTAGGGAGTCGATGGCAGCGGCGTCGGCAGTGCCGGAGGAGACCTCCAGCAGTGCGGTAGCCTGGTCCTGGACCTCAGTGTAGCTGGCACCCAGGGCTTCCACCTCGGCCTTGCCGGCGGAGCCAGCCTCCACGGCAAAGGCCAGATTCTTTACGCTGTCCACGCTCTGGTAATCGGCGGCCTTGGCAGCGGGAACGATGACCACCTGCGCGTTGTTGCAGTATGCGTTGGAGCATGCCATGGCACTGGTGACTTCGTCCGTGAGGGTCATGCCGTTCCAAACAGCATCGATGGTTTTTCCGTCCAGCTCCATGACCTTGTTGTCCCAGTCGATGATCTGAAACTCGCATTTCACGCCCAGACTGTCGGCAAAGGCGCGGGCCATATCGGCATCAAAGCCGATCCAATTGCCGTCCTTATCCTGGTAATCCATGGGCTCAAACTCGGTGATGCCAACGACCAGTACGCCCTTGTCCTGGACGTAGGCCAGATCGCTGTCAGCGGCCGTGGTTTCGGCAGGGGCGGCGCTGCCGGCAGCAGCGGAGGGCGCGGCAGAGGGAGCACTGCTGCCGCCGCCGCAGGCGGTGAGGGAGAGACCCATAGACAGAGCCAGAGCAAGAGAGAGCAGTTTCTTGGTATTCATAAAAGGTTCCTCCTGTTTCTATCGTCTTAATACTTTAGTATGGTAACACGCTAAATAAGAAATGTAAAGAGGATTTCTTCCGGCGTTTTTCACAAAAGGGTGAAAAAATCCCTGTTTTTCCTGTTAGACCAAAATTCGCCTGGAATAGTCGGGGGAAAATTCCACATCTTAAAGGCAGATTTCCAGATGAGAAAAATGGAGGCGGAACCATGAAAAAATGGATGGCGGCCCTGCTGGCCGTTTCCCTGTGCATATTCCCGGCTCGGGCCGCCGTGGCCGGAGCCCCAGAGGTGGCGGCGGGGGCCGCCGTGCTGATGGAGAAAGAGACCGGGCAGATTCTTTACGAGCAGAATGCCCACGACAAGCTGGAACCTGCCAGCGTCACCAAGGTGATGACCCTTCTGTTGGTCATGGAGGCCATTGACACCGGAATGCTCTCCCTGGACGACTCGGTGCAGATTTCTACCCGGGCGGCCTCCATGGGCGGGTCACAGGTCTATTTAAAGGAAGGGGAGACCATGTCGGTTCGGGATCTCCTCAAGGCGGTGGTGGTGGTTTCGGGCAATGATGCCGCCGTGGCCTTAGCCGAGCGGGTGGCCGGAAGTGAGAGCGCCTTTGTGGAGCGGATGAACCAGCGGGCTTCCGAGCTGGGGATGGCGGATACTACCTTTTTAAATTGCACCGGGCTGCCCGCGGCGGGGCACCTCACCTCAGCCCACGACATCGCTCTGATGAGCCGGGAGCTGATTCTCCACCATCCGACAATCCGGGAGTACACCACCATCTGGATGGATTCCATCCGGAACGGGGCGTTTCAGTTGTCCAACACCAATAAGCTTATTCGCTTCTATGACGGAGCTACGGGACTGAAGACCGGCTCCACCGACGGCGCACTCTATTGCATGTCGGCAACTGCCGAGCGGGATGGGATGGAGCTCATTGCAGTCGTCCTCAAGTCCCCCACCTCTGCCCAGCGGTTTGAGACTGCCAAGAGCATGCTGGACTTTGGCTTTGCCAATTACACGGTGCTGGATGCCCACCCGGCCCAGGCCCTGGCACCGGTGGATGTGCTGCTGGGCGAGCAAGAGCAGGTCCAGCCGGTGCTGGAGGGCGGCGGTCGGATCCTGGTGGAAAAGGCACAGGTCAATGAGGTGGAGACCCGGATCGACCTGTGCACCGATGTGGAGGCCCCGGTGGAGCAGGGCCAAAAGCTGGGAGAGATGACGGTGACAGTAGCCGGCGAAGTGCGCCAGACCGTCCCCATCGTAGCGGCCCAGTCGGTGGCGCGGCTTACAATCCCGGGCATTCTTAAAAATCTTCTGGGTCACTTCTTCATGGGCAAATAAAATCAGATCAGCAGGACAAAAAAGCTGCGCCGCATCCCGAAAAGGGGGCGGCGCAGCTTTGCACTGCTTTTAGTGTGATTGCAGATATCGCGCGGCACAGTGGGCGTATAGGGCCGCACCGATGGGAAGAACGTCTTCGTCCACGATCATGCCGGGGTTGTGCATGCCGCAGAGATGCCCGCCCGCAGGGCTTCCGGCGCCCAGATGGAAGAAAACAGAGGGAACTTTCTGTGCCACCATGGTAAAATCTTCGCTGCCAGACATTTTGTCACTCTCCCTTACCGCGTCTGTTCCAAACAGCTCCCGGCAATAGCCACCCATGTCCTGACACAGCGCCGGATCGTTGTACAAAGAGGGCATCCCGTAGACAAACTCCACGTCAGCCCGTCCCCGGAAGGTAGCTGCTACCGACTGGCTGATTTCCTTTACCCTCTGCTTGAGAAAGACGCGGCTCTCTGCGGAGTCAGCACGCAGAGAGGCCTCCAAAACACAGTTCCCGGCGTTGGTGTTGCAGCTGGTGCCGCCGTGAATCATTCCAACCAATACCACACACTGCTGCTCGCAGGGGATCTCTCTGGCCGGAATGGCCTGCAGAGCAATAATAATGTGGGCGGCAATATTGATCGCGTCCACTCCCGCGAAGGGGGTGCTGCCGTGGGCATCCTTACCGGTGACTGTAATGCGCACGGCATCTCCGGAAAAAGAAGCGAAGCCCGGCTTGCAGGTGATGGTCCCAGGCTCGCCGCCGTCCTCACTGCCCACCATTACATGCAGCCCCATGGCGGCATCCACGGTGGGATGTTCCAAAATACCGTGCTCCAACATGTCCTGAGCGCCGGCCAGCTTTTCCTCCGCCGGCTGGAACATCAGCTTGACCCGGCCTGCCAACTCGCCCTCGTGTTCCTTTAGAAGTTGGGCGGCGCCCAGCAGCATGGCGGTGTGGCAGTCGTGGCCGCAGGAGTGGCAGTTTCCGTTGCCGGCGGCAAAGGGGAGACCGGTCTGCTCGGCCATGGGCAGTGCATCCATGTCGGCCCGCAGCAGCAGGACCCTGCCCGTGCCGCTTCCGATCACACAGGAGACGCCGGCCTTCCCCACCCGCTGGGGCTTAATGCCGCAGGCGCACAGCCGCTCTTCTACAAAAGCTATCGTTCGGGGTAGGTCAAACCCTGTTTCGGCAAAGCTGTGGATGGTGCGCCGGCTGGCAATGATCTGATCCTTAATGGCCAGGGCGGCGGCTTGATAATCCGTCATTCTGGATTCAACACCTTTCTAAGTCATGAGGCCGTCCCACGCAGTGCGTTTGGAGGACGCGCCTGAATTGTTTGCAGTTATTTTTCAGAAAATCAGAGGGGCTACCACACCCGCCAGAGCGACCGAGGCTACGCTCACGCTGGCGACCCCCGCAATGAGCATTTTGGGCAAGACATAGTCGGTCAGATTCTGTACCTGCTCCGGGGTAAAATTCCGGCCGAAGCTGGCGCCGGTGACCACCTCCATGGCTACGGCGTAGGTGACGGGGTAGCCCAGCATGCAGCATAGACCCACGGCAATACTCAGAGAGGGGCTCCAGTGAAAGAGAAGGCCCATCAGAACGGAGAAGAGGGCTACGCCCACAGCACCCAGAAGAAGAAGGCCGAACACCGGCAGAAGGATGGAGGCAAATTGGGAAAAAGTCATGGTGACAAAGCTGGCGGTACAGTAGGCGTAGGTAGCCAGCAGCATCACCCCGTCGCCGCCTGCTTTTTTCAGGCTGTTTTTATCCAGCATGCCCACTGCGGCGGCCAGCGCGCCCAGCAGCAGATAGCAAATGGTGGCATTCAGTCTGGTAAGACCGGAGAAACTCTGGGCCAGTGCGCCCACGACAGCCAAGCGGGCAAAGTGGGCGGTGGGGGTGTCCAGAGATTGGGGCGTGGCGGGCAGAAAGTGGATGTCGATCCGGCGGCTGCCTTCGGCCTGGCTTTGGAGGTGGCCGCCCTTTTCGATGTACGCTGCAGTAGCCTTTCGCAGGAAGAAGCTGGCCAGGGGGAGCCCGATCAGGATCTGAAGGGCCATGACCGCCGAGGCAAAGCTGGCCAGATCGGCCCGTCCGGCGGCTTTGGCGGCCTCCCCGGTGATCATGGTGGCTACGATTCCGCCGCTGATGGGGGCAATGGCGCTCAGGGCGTGCTCTTTGCCAAAAAGCAGCCGTCCCACGGTGGCGCAGAGAAGAATCACGCCCACCACGCCGGCCAGAGAGACCAGGATGGTCCTCCACTCTTTTTTCAGCTCATTGAGATCCAGCGTGGAACCCAGATTGGTGAGAATGAGCACCATACCGAAGGTGGGGATCAGCGCGGTGAGACCGGAGCGCTCCATAAGGTCGGCAGGGAGAATCTTGAGTACCCCGCCGAAAAGAATGAATACGAGAATTGCAGTGATAAAGGTGGATACCACGCCCCGGGTTTTCAGGGCGATATAGTCGCCCACGGCAAAGGTGAGGGCGACAAAGCCAAAGGCCATGATCGGTGAAAATTCCATTGAGATCTCCTCCAAAAACAATTTAAGGGAAAAGCTGCGGAACACCTGATGCAGCGCCGCCATCGTTCTCTCAATGTCATCTTGATTCCTCCATCCATGCACACAAAAATGGGCAACAAAAAAAAGCAGCCTTCGTCCCAACTCTGGGACAAAAGCTGCTGCTTCTGCGGTACCACCCGGATTGACGCCCAAAGGGCGTCCACTCACTCGCACACCATCATGTACGTCCCTCTGATAACGGGTGGGAAACCCGGCATCCACTACTAAGCTGTTGCCGTTCGTATTGCCCTCACAAGGCCATTCCATGCAGTGCCCGCTGCCGTGATCCCACCGCCCACGACTCTCTTGAAACGTGCGTTCCGCATGTACTCATCTTGTTCATCGGTTTTAGATTCAATTGTTGAAATTGGTTATAGCAGATATTCCGGCCTCTGTCAAGGGCAGGAGAAAAATAATTTGGGAGTGGCTGCGGAATATCCCGTTTCCTCAAGACACCTCTTTTTCGACCGATGCGCAAGGACGCTCCGCGACTCCCTGGGCCACAAGGGTACAGAAATAGAGCACTCCGCCAAAGGCAAAGCACACAAGGCAGGCGGACATCTCTCCCAAACCGGCCCCAGTGAGAATCGGAAAGAGCAGGTTGACGCACAGCCCGGCCAACAGAGCGGCCAATCCGGGGGCGGCTACCCACTCAAAAAATTGAAACTTCAGGCCAATGGCCCGGTGCACTGACCTCCAGTTAAGAAAGACTCCCAGCACCGTGCTGACCAGCAGCCCTTCTACATAGCCCTGCAGCCCGATCCCGGGCTGGCCCATTCGAAACCAGGTGATAAAAAGCTGGACTGCGCCGCAAATCAGGGAGTTGCGGGCTGATGCGGTCTGCTTGCCCAGACCGTTCAAGGAGGCGGCCAGAACCGCCTCGTAACAGGTGAGGGCGACTCCCACGGACAGTGGGGCGGTAAAGTTTCCTGCGGTGGGTTCCCGGAAGAGAGTGCGGGCCAGCACGGGGGCCAGCACGCCCAGCAGAGCGGAGGCTGGGAGAATGAGCAAAGAAGTGGCAGAGAGGGCTTTTCCCGTCCGGCGGCGGGCCAGATCGAAACGGCCCAGAGCGGCGCTTTCGGCCAACCGGGGAACCAGAACTAAAGACATGGCCGAGATGACAGCTGTGGGCAGGGCCAGCATAGGCACGGTCATACCGCACATAACGCCGAAGGCACTCATCGCCTGAGTTACGTTGGCACCCGCCCGAACCAGCCGCTGGGGGATCATGACGGAGGTGGCTGCTCCCATTAAATTGCCCAACAGCGCGGTCCAGCCGATGGGGAGGGCGATTTGACCGATCCGGCGGGGGAGCGTATGGCGGGAGGCACCCTCTCCGGTGGGCCGCCTGCCCATGGTCCGGTGGTAGAGAATGACCAAGGTGACGGCGGAAAAGATCTCACAGAGCACCATGCCGCAGACAATGAGCCCAACGGTGCGCTCCGGGCTCTGGGGAAGGAAGTGCCACAGAAGTCCCAGCACCGCCCCGGTGCGAATGAGCTGCTCACAGATCTCGGTGACGGCGGGAGGGCGAACGTTCCCGGTGCCGTAGAAGTAGTGCTTGTGGATGTTTTCCAGCCCGGTAAGGAGCACACAGGGCAGCAGGAGCAGAAGTCCCAGCCGGGACCGTGCATCCCCCAGCAGATGCACGGAAATCCAGTCGGAGAGGGGAACGGTGAGGAGGGCCACTGCGGCAAAGGAAACCAGGAACCCCAGCACGCACTGGCGCACGACCTGGGCCGCTGCTTTCTTGTTGCCCAGAGCGCAGTACTGGGCGGAGAGGTTGGAACAGGCCACGGTAAAGCCAACGGCGGTCAGGGACATGAGAACTGCCGACACAGGCAGAACCAACTGGTAAAGCCCCATCACCTCCGAGCCCACCATCCGGGACAGAAAGACCCGGTAGACAAAGCCCACGGCCTGGGCAAACAGGCTCACCGCAGTCAGAACGGCGGTGGAGCGCAGCGCGGACATGGCTTTCAAGTGGAAATCCCCCTCTCTTCCGACAGGAACTTCTGCGGGCGTGCCGCGGACTCAGGTCCCTGCGCTATCAGGGTATTCAACGGACAAGTTTGACATGCGGAGGAGGACGGGGGAGGAAGCTGCTTTTGTCCTTGCTCAAAAAGAATGACATCTATGCGCAGACTTCTTTTGACAAATCGGGAAAAACCGTGTAGAATGGTGCCAATTTCAGTGTCTTGCCGTAGGGGAGTTGATTTCGTGGTCGCGGTGCTGATTAATGTAGGCTTGGTCCTGCTGGGCAGCGTTTTGGGGCTTTTACTGAAGAGCCGGTTTTCTCAGCGGCTGGGGCAGGCGGTGATGTCTGCCTTGGCGCTGTGCACCATAGGGATCGGACTGAGCACGCTTCTCAAAACGGAAAACTCCCTGTGTGTCATCCTCTGTATGGTGGTAGGAACCCTTTTGGGGGAGGGGATCGACATTGAAAAGCGCATGGACAGCATGGGGGAGATTCTTCGGAAGAAAATGGTCCGGGGCGAGGGAAGCAGCCGCTTTGTGGAGGGGTTTGTTACTGCAACAGTGCTTTACTGTGTGGGCGCCATGGCCATTAACGGGTCCATCCAAGCCGGACTGAACCACGATTATGCCGTTTTGATTTCGAAGAGCGTAATGGATGGTGTAAGCGCCATTACTTTTTCCGCCGCCCTGGGGGTTGGCGTGGCCTTTTCCGCCATACCCATTCTCCTCTATGAGGGGGCCCTGACTCTGCTGGCCGGAGTGGTCGGGCCGTACCTCAGCTCTGCCGTCATTACCGAGATGAGCGCTGTGGGCGGCGCGATTATTGTGGGAATCGCTTTTAATATGCTGGGACTGGGCCGGGAGAAGATACGGGTGGGGAATATGCTGCCGGCCATCTTTCTGCCCATTGCCTACCTGCCTCTGGCCAGCTGGCTGGCAACCTTGCTGGGCTGAGAGACGATATGCCCTCCGGATGCGGTTCCGCAGCCGGCCGGCGGCAGAAAATTTTAGGCGTTTTGGCGGGCAGCAAGATTCCTGCCAACAAATTTTGAAGAGGGGGATAAATTCCAGTCTAACTATGGATTTCCAACAAAAAATTTTCCCCTTCCAAGCGATTTTGTCTTGCGTCTGCCTATGAAAAGAGCTATACTAATCAGTGCAGTGCAATCGGCCAGAGGCCGTAGCAGGGCCGAATGCAACTTAAACAGTCATACCAATGGCATGAGTTGCATTTTTTTGAAAAAGCTATTGTTAAAAAAATCACAAGAAAAGATAAACACCGTAATAGCCGTGATATTAGTTTAAGTATAAAGGATAGATGGAGGAAAGTAACATGGGATTTGTGAAAACCGAGCAGAAGGGTCACGTAGCTATTCTCACCATCGACCGCCAGGAGGCCCTCAATGCGTTGAGTGGCGACGTCCTGAAGGACTTGAGCGTTGCGCTGGACGAAGTGGCTGTCAACGATGAGGCCTATGTGGTCGTGATCACCGGTGCGGGCCGATCCTTTGTGGCCGGCGCCGACATCGGCGAGATGAAGCCCCTTACTGCTGTGGAAGGCAAAGAGTGGGGTCGGTTTGGCAACGATGTGTTTTTAAAGGTGGAGAGCCTTTCCAAGCCCGTGATTGCCGCAGTCAACGGCTTCGCTTTGGGCGGCGGCTGCGAGCTGGCCATGGCCTGCGATATTCGTTTGGCCAGTGAAAAGGCCAAATTTGGTCAGCCCGAAGTGGGCCTTGGCATTACACCCGGCTTTGGTGGCACTCAGCGCCTGGCCCGCATCGTGGGCACCGGCCGTGCCATGGAGCTTATTTTTACCGCTAAGGTTATCGACGCGGCAGCAGCGGAGAAAATTGGCCTTGTGAATGCGGTGTATCCTCCTGAGGAGTTGATGGACAAGGCGTTGGAGATGGCTGAGGCCATTGCCGCGCAGGCTCAGGTGGCCGTGCGGGAATCCAAGAGCTGTATCCGCCGGGGGATCCAGACCGATATCAATACCGGCATTGCCTATGAGACCGAAGCCTTTGGCCTGTGCTTCTCTACCGCTGATCAGAAGGAAGGCATGTCTGCATTCCTGGAGAAGCGGAAAGAGAAGAATTTCACTGGAAAATAAGAGGCATCAGTTTGAAACCATTTATAAAAAATTAAATTTTGGAGGTAGTACATAATGAACATCAATAAGGTAGTAGTCATCGGCGGCGGCACCATGGGTCTGGACATCGCGCAGGTCTTTGCCAAGAGCGGCAAGAGCGTGGTGGTCCGCGACATCAACGATCAGCTGATCCAGGCCGCCGAGGCCCGTCTGAACAAGGGGCTGGACAAGCTGGTGGCCAAGGGTAAGATGGACGAGGCGAAGAAGGCCGCAATCACTGGCGCCATCTCTTTTACCACCAAGCTGGAGGACGCCGCCGACGCCGATCTGGTGGTCGAGGCCGCCACGGAGAACCCCGTCATCAAGAAGCAGATCTTCACCGATTTGGACAGCATCTGCAAGCCGGAGACCATTCTGGCCTCCAACACCTCTTCTCTGTCCATCACCGAGATCGGCGGAGCCACCAAGCGTCCCGAGCAGGTCATCGGCATGCATTTCTTCAACCCCGCCACCGTGATGAAGCTCATCGAGGTCATCCGGGGTGCCAAAACCTCCGATGAGACCTACAACACCGTGTTCGCCCTCTCTTCCGAGGTGGGCAAGGAGCCGGTCACCGTTAACGAGGCTCCCGGCTTTGTGGTCAACCGCATTCTGATTCCCCTCATCAACGAGGGCTGCGAGCTGGTGTACACCGGCGTGGCCAGCGTGGAGGACGTGGACAAGGCTATGAAGCTGGGTGCGAACCATCCCATGGGTCCCCTGGAGCTGGGCGACCTCATCGGCCTGGACGTGTGTCTGGCCATTATGAATACTCTCTACACCGAGACCGGTGATTCCAAATACCGCCCCTCTCTTCTCATGAAGAAGATGGTGCGGGCCGGCTATCTGGGCCGCAAGACCGGTAAGGGCTTCTACGACTATTCTAAG
>JAYFPI010000053.1:0-18562 GCA_034927965.1 Pseudoflavonifractor sp. | reverse complement strand
TGTACGTCTCCGGCGAGGAATCGGAGCGCCAGATCAAGCTCCGGGCGGAGCGGCTCCACGTCCGGGGAGAGCGGCTCTACCTAATGGCGGAGACCAATTTGGAGAACATTCTGGATGCGGTGGGGGAGCTTAAACCCAACGTGCTCATCGTAGACTCTATCCAGACCCTCTACAACGGTGACCTCACTACCTCGCCGGGGAGCGTAGGCCAGGTGAAGGACTGTACCCTGGCTCTGATGAATGTGGCAAAGGGGCTGGGGGTTACCGTCTTTGTCATCGGCCATGTGAACAAGGAGGGCTCCATTGCGGGACCAAAAGTGCTGGAGCATATGGTGGACTGCGTACTCTATTTTGAAGGCGAGCAGCAGACCACCTACCGCATCCTCCGGGCAGCCAAGAACCGCTTTGGGGCCACCAACGAGATTGGTGTTTTTGAGATGACGGACAACGGCCTGACTGAGGTGCCAAACCCCTCGGAGATGCTCCTGGAGGGCCGTCCCACAGATACACCGGGCACCTGCGTCACCTGCGCCATGGAGGGCGTCCGGCCGGTGCTGGCTGAGGTTCAGGCGCTGCTGACTCCCACCAGCTTCAACATGCCCCGGCGGATGGTCTCCGGCGTAGATTTTAACCGCACCATGCTGTTGCTGGCGGTGCTGGAGAAGCGGGGCGGGTTGATGGTGAATTCCTGTGATGCCTACGTCAACGTGGTGGGTGGCCTGGAGTTGGACGAGCCTGCGTCCGACCTGGCCACGGTGATTGCGCTGGCGTCCAGTTTTCGGGACAAACCGGTACCGGGAGATCTGGCCGCCGTGGGTGAAGTGGGCCTGACCGGTGAACTGCGGGCAGTGAGCGCTCTGAACCAGCGCCTGGCCGAAGTTCACCGGTTGGGCTTCACTAAATGTCTGGTGTCGTCCAGGTGCGCCAAACTAGCAACACCGGACGGACTGCAACTCATCAAAGTGCGCAACATCCGAGAAGCGCTGACAGCTGTGCTGTGACCATAGCCAATGGATCCCAAAAAGAGAGGAGGTTCAGGTAGGGATACACAAGTAAACAAAATAAAAATTTTGTTTACTTAGAGGGAGGCAAAATAGCCACTTCCTTTGGTTTTGTTCCCTTGTCCCTTTCTGGCACTTGTATGGACTACCGCACTGAGGCCCCGCCCATTCTGCGGGATTTTCTCTCCTACCACGATACCATCCAGGGACACTCCAGGAAAACTGTAGATGAGTATTTTTTGGACCTGCGAAATTTTTTCCGCTATCTTAAGCTGGAGAAAAATATAGTGCTCCCAAATACTGATTTCGATGATATTGATATCAGTGACGTGAATCTGGATCTGGTAAGCTCGGTTACGCTCTCAGACGTTTACACTTACATGAACTACCTCAGCCGTGACCGTGCCCAGCATCCCAACAGCGACCACAGTAACTACGGACTTAAGGCCACTTCACGGGCCCGTAAAGTGGCCGCCATCCGCTCTTTTTATAAATACCTTACAAGCAAGGCCAAACTGCTGAACGAAAACCCCATGCAGGACTTGGATTCCCCCCGGATGAAAAAATCCCTGCCTCGGTATCTGGATCTGGATGGAAGTATCCAATTACTGGAAAGTGTGGATGGGCCTTTTGAGGAGAGGGATCGGTGTATTCTGACCCTGTTTCTTAACTGTGGGCTGCGGATTTCCGAGCTCATTGGTCTAAACCTCACTGACATCCGGAACGACCAGCTTAGAGTATTGGGAAAGGGCAACAAGGAACGGATGCTTTATCTGAACGACGCATGCATTGAGTCTATTCGGGATTACCGGGAGGTACGGGGTGACCAGTTGGCCATTGACAAAAACGCCTTTTTTTTGAGCCGACGCCGCACCAGAATTTCCAAAGCCGCCGTAGAGAAGTTGGTAAAAAAATACCTGACTAAAGCGGGGCTGGACTCCACCCAGTATTCTCCCCATAAGCTTCGCCACACGGCGGCCACGCTAATGCTGCAAAATGGCGTAGACGTACGCACTCTCCAGGAGGTGTTAGGACACGAAAATTTGAACACAACCCAAATCTATACCCATGTAGACAGCGACAACCTCCGCCTGGCCGCCCGAGCCAACCCCTTGGGCCGGGTCAAACGGAAAAAGTCATCATCAGAAAAAACTCAGAACGTGTGATTTTTTACCGGCAAATAGGCTCCCAGCACATGCAGGTAGCGAATTTGCTGGTAGAAATAGGTGTTTAGAGGTCGATTGTCGGCGTCATAGGAGTGTGCGGCCAGCAGAATGTTTTCTGGTGAGGGTGGACTGCCTACAGCCACCACTACAGGGGTGTGAGAGAAAATTTCTCCTTTGAAGTTGAACTGGAGAAAGTCGCCGGGCTGTAGATCACGAATGGTAGCTTCGGCAGCAAAAGGGCCAGGCGAAGGGTCACGGCGGACAAGAAAATTTCGAAAATACTTAACGCCTGTCCAGGCAGGTGCCTTTTCGTTGGCATTGATATAGTACCAACCGTAGACCGGGGTGAAATTCATTACACCTGTTCCGGCGTAAAGGCACTGAGAGGCAAAGTTAGTACAATCGCCACCAAGTTCTTCATAGTCGTAAAAAGCTGGATTTCGCCCAAAGGCCCATCGGTGGGCATAGGCCACGGCAGCGGCCCGGTCATAGGGGATCTCGGGAAGGTTCAAGCCTCTCCCCTCCTTTCTATTCTATCTCTCCATGCTATGCCGCCCGGTAAAAAAAGAAACCGCCAGCGTCTATTGACGTTGGCGGTTTCTTTTGTATTTTCTTATAGTCTTTTGACCGCAACGGCTTTCATAGCTGCCTGCGAAATACTGGCATCCACTGCGCCGGAAGCGGTAAGTAGGTCCAGAAGGGTTGTCTCCCCTCCCCGAACCGATGCTCCTAAAGCGTAGTAAGACAGATAGGCCACCTGCGCCCGCAGGAAAGGTCTGCCGCCGGTGAGCAATACCTCCTCCCCCGCTGTCAGAACCCCCAAAGTATAGGCATCCCGGGCGGCAGTGATCCAGGAAAAATCGCCTCCAGCCTCAGAGTAGCCCAACGCCCGGAGGAGAAAGGTCACATAGTCATTGGGGGCCAGGAAATTCTCCGTACCAAACCACACCCGCCCCTGGCTGTCTACCTTCATGCCTTTGGTATAGCCCTTATCATAGGCGTAAGCCACATAAGGCAGTGCCCAGTCTGGCACATCGGTAAAGGCAATGCCGCTGCCGGGATAAATCAGCGCGGCCTGCTCCTCACCCAGAAGCCGGAGGAAAAGAATGAGTCCCTGGATACGGGTGGGGGCGCTTTCCAGCTCATATCCTGAGCCGTAGGGCGTGTCGCTCCCCCGAAAGAGTCCCATAGACTTGAGTGCATCTGCCAAAGCATTGTAGTCGGTCTCCCCGCTGAGACTGAGGGTGTATTGCCCGGTAAGCCTTACTACGGCAGTATCCGTGGTAACAGAGAAAGCCGCGGTGGTATTCTCGGCTGCCAAATACCGGTGACGGGCGACCAGAGCACCACCCGAGGCCAGCTCCGTGCCGTCAGTGACATCTACCACCGTCCCGGCTGCGGTGCCGGAGAGCCCTCCAGCGAGGGAAAGGATGCCATTTCCGGTCTCCAAACGCAGCACGTCGCCCCGCTTAAGGCGCAGCTCTGTCCCCACAGCCTGAGCCGAAAGCACCTGCTGATATGTTTCCTCGGTGGTGCTGTCAATATGCTGGGATGCCTGTTCCAACGCCGAAGGAAGAAAGGTGTTTTTGACCCAGTTCAAAGAGATGAGAGGATCGCTGGCTGAACCTGCTTCTGAGGCCAGGGCAGCTCCGCTGGTCAACAGTGTTCCCACCAGAAGAAAAGTGACGGCCTGTTTTCGTTTCATGGCGCCTCCGAGATCATATAGCTAAGTGCCAACAAACTGTCTGCAAAGTGTACGTTTTCTACCACTACGCCGGAATTGCGCACGTTGATTTCGGCATTGGTAAAGTTCCAGATGCCCCGAACGCCCCCCGCAACCAGCTGGTCGGCCGTGGGGGCCGCAGCGGTGCGAGGTACCGTGAGTACACCTACGCTGGTGGGAGTACTCTGGAGATAGGAGTTCAGGTGTTCCACTGAATAAACCGGAACACCGGAAAGAGATTTGCCAACCAAGGAGGGATTAACATCAAACGCGGCAGTAAGTACAAAGCCGCTCCGGTCAAAGTGGAAATTTTCCATCAGGGCTCGGCCCAAGTTGCCCACGCCCAAAATAATAGCGGTGTGTTTTTGATCCATACCTAAAATTTCAGAAACCGCATTCCGAAGCGACCCCACGTTGTAGCCGTAGCCTTGCTGACCAAACTCCCCAAAGCAGGATAGATCCTGTCGGATCTGGGAAGCAGTTAAATTCATGGCCTTACCCAAAGTATTGGAGGAGATTCGGACCACACCGGCCAGGGTGAGGTCGGTCAGATGCCGGTAGTAGCGCGGCAGACGGCGAATGACTGCACTGGAAACCTTTTCCCGTTTCATTCGTCTCACCTTACCTTTCTGCCATAACAATTTTAGTCTAATCGATTCCGTCCCGATTGTCAACTTTTTCCCCCAGACTTGCATTGGAAGAATTGTTGTGATATAACCAGAATCAGAAGAAAAGGAGGAATTTTCCATGCTTCAGGAAATTTTTGACCGGCGCAGTGTCCGGCACTATACTGAGGAGCCTGTTACACGGGAACAACTTACTGAGATGCTCCATGCTGCTATGAATGCACCTACTGCCAAAAACCGTCAGGAGTGGCGCTTTATCGTTCTTACAGATCGGGCCACCCTGGATCGCATCAGCGAGATCCACCCCTTTGCCAAAATGATGCTTCAAGCCCAGGCGGCCGTCCTGGTTTCCTGTGATATGGATATGGCCTTTACAGATGGATACGGCTATCTGGATTGCGGAGCCGCCATAGAGAACATGCTTTTGGAGGCGGTCCACCAGGGTCTGTCCACCTGCTGGTGCGGGATAGCACCAATGGAGGATCGAGTTTCCAACTTCCGGAAGAAATTTCAGCTTCCTGCAAATCTCATCCCCATGGGAATTGTCGCCGTGGGGCATGCCCAGTATGCCAAGGCCCGAGAAGATCAATATGACCCCCAAAAGATCACGTGGTGGGAAGGCTGAAAATCTAGACAGGGAAAACTTTATGACAGGATACTGTCCCCACAGGGCTATCACGCCCCGTGGGGACAGTTCTTTCTACGCCTGAGAATCCACCGACTTCAGTAACGCCTGGAGGGCCATCTCATCCAGCACAGGCACACCCAGATCCTGGGCCTTGCGGAGCTTGGAACCAGCGGCTTCCCCTGCTACCACATAGGATGTCTTTTTGGACACAGAGCCGGATACCTTGCCCCCCAGGGCTTGAATACGCTCCCCGGCCTCCTTACGGGTAAAAGCGGTAAGCTCCCCGGTGAGAACAAAGGTGAGTCCCGCCAGCCGGTCGCCCACCGGCTGGGCATGACTTTTCATGTTAACCCCAGCTGCCTTCAGTGTTTCGATGAGATGCCGGGATTGGGGATCACGGAACCAGGCCATGAGGCTTTCGGCGGTGATATCCCCGATGTCGGGCACTGCCGTCAGCTCCTCGGCCCGGGCTTCCGTCAGGGCATCCAGAGAGCCGAACTGTCGGGCCAGCACTTGGGCCGCCTTCTGCCCTACCTGCCGGATGCCAAAGGCAAAGAGAAGCCGGGAAAGGTCGTTCTGGCGGGATTTATCGATAGCGGCGATGAGGTTCTCCGCCGATTTTCTTCCCATCCGGTCCAGCGTCTCCACATCTTGGGCGCGCAGGCTGTACAGGTCACCAGGGGCCATGAGGAGTCCGGCGTTCACCAGATTCTCCACCGCGGCTGGGCCCAGGCCCTCGATGTCCATGGCGTCCCGAGAGGCAAAGTGGACCAGATGCCGGAGGAGCTGGGCGGGACACTCAGCGCCGGTGCAGCGAAGGGCCGCGCCGTCCTCGTCCCGGACCACCGGGGAACCGCACACCGGACAGCGCTCGGGTAGGAAATAGGGCTGCGTCCCATCTGGGCGCAGTTCTTTTTGCACAGAGACAATCTCCGGGATGATCTCCCCTGCTTTCTGCACCAGCACCGTATCTCCGATGCGCACATCCTTCTGGGTAATAAAGTCCTGATTGTGCAGGGTGGCGTTGGTGACAGTAGTTCCCGCAAGGCGCACTGGCGCCACCACCGCTTTGGGGGTGAGCACTCCGGTGCGCCCCACCTGAACCACAATATCCAGAACTCTGGAGAGCTTCTGCTCCGGAGGATATTTGTAGGCGGCGGCCCACCTGGGAAACTTGGCCGTACTGCCAAGGACCTCACGATCCGACAGGGAATTTACCTTTACAACCGCACCGTCAATGTCAAAATCAAATTCCTCCCGATCATCCCCAATGGCCCGAATGTGCTCGCCGCACTGGGCAATGGTCTCACAAAGGGTGTGGGGGATAACTCGAAACCGCTGGCTCTTTAGGTAATTTAAGGTCTCCACATGTTCTGTAAAGGTTTTTCCCTCCACATATTGAATGTTAAACACCAGAATGTCAAGGCGGCGCTGGGCAGCAATTTTTGGGTCGAGCTGGCGGAGAGAACCGGCAGCGGCGTTCCGGGGATTGGCAAAGAGGGGCTGGCCACGGAGCTCACGCTCCTCGTTGAGCTGGTTAAAGACCGATCTGGGCATGAAGATCTCTCCCCGGACGATAAGCCGGGGTAAGGCTTCTGGCAGACGCATGGGGATGGAGCGGATGGTCCGCAGGTTCTCAGTGACGTCCTCCCCCACCCGGCCATCGCCCCGGGTAGCACCCCGGACGAACACGCCGTTTTCATACTCCAGCGCCACCGACAGACCGTCTACCTTAGGCTCAACGTCGTAGGTCACGCCCTTCATGTTCTCCCGGACCCGCTGGTCGAACTCCTGTAGCTCCTCCAGAGAAAACACGTCCTGGAGACTCTCCAGGGGCACCCGGTGGATTACCTCGGTAAAGCCATCGGCCACCTTTCCCCCAACCCGGCGCGTGGGCGAATCCGGCGTGGACAGCTCCGGGTGGGCAGCTTCCAGCTCCTCCAGACGGCGGAGCTTCCGGTCAAAATCAAAATCGCTCATCGCCGACTGATCCAGCACATAGTATTCATAGTTGGCTCGCTCCAGCTCTTCCCGGAGCTGAGCAATTTCCTGTTGTTCATCCATGTCAAGCACTTCCCTTTTATAGCTTGGCGCACCGCCGCACCAGAGTGGGTGATGCTCTGCGAAGGAGCAGAAAGGCCCCATGGCCCAAAAGTCCCCCCAGAGTATTGAGGATCAGATCGTCCACGTCGGTGCCACGAGAAACAAAAAGCTGAAAAAATTCAATAAAAAGAGATAGTCCAAAGGCCCAGAGCGTCCCCTTCCACCACCGGGGCTTGTCCGCCAGCAGTCCCGCAAAAAGCCCAATGGGCAGGAACATCAAAATATTTCCAGGGAAATTAACCCAGACCGCAGCCCAAAGCCCATGGCGGACATAGTAGCGCAGCAGGGCCCAGCTCTGCCGGACGGGGGTAAGATTGATCCCTCCCCGAAAGGCGGGGGGCAATTGGGGCCGCTGCCCCCGGAGGACGGCGGGCCAAAATCCTGCGGGAGTAAGTGTTAGGGCCAGAAGCACCGCCAGAAAAATAAAGAACAGCAAAAGGGCCCCCTCCCGCCAGGGTCCGGCTAGCCGACCTGCTGCAGCCAGACGCCTGCGCCGCAGCGGTTTCAGCGCCAGCCAGAGGAGCGCACCCAGAAGTGCGGGGAGGATCATTTGAATGAGATAGAATAGGACGGACACCAAAAGCCCTACCCCCCTTTCATGAATTCAGATTCAAATAGGCGTCGGGCACTTGTCCTACCACCACGGTCTCAGCCACACAGACCGGGGCGGTGACCTCGGTCGCCACCACGCCGCCGGGAAGCAGCAGCCTGGCGCTGATTGTTACGTCCAGCATCACCCGGTAGTGGGTCTGGTTGATCCCTGCGCTGGTAAATTCATTGCGGAAGTCCGCATCGGTGGAGGCCACCGTCAGCACCCGCACTGGCAACCTTGGTCCCAAGGCGGAGAGCAGATCGATTCCGGTCACAGATCCAAGCGGCACTCCCAGGTCATGGCTGTCAAGTGTCTCCACTTGAGCGACCATTTCCTCCATCACCTCGGTCCGCAGGCGGTTGAGGCGGGCGGTATCGGTGGTAAGCATGGAGATTTCTCCGTTTTCCCCGGTTCGGACGGAGATGAGATCTCCCGAGGAGACGGCTGCGTCGGCCAAAACGTCGGAGACCGTCTGATCGGCCATCCGGGTGATCTGATTGCGTACCCGGGCCTCGGCCAGATTCTCCAGCTGGGGCCGCAGCGCAAGATTGAACCGGTGAATGAGCAGCAGTGCCAGCCCTACCCCAAAAATGGCAGCAAGCAAAAGCTGGCCGCTTCCCTCCTTCCGGCGGATTTGTCTCCGGCCTCCCCGCCCCGGCCTGCGGAGCCAGAGGCTCCGTCCCATCGGTCTGCGCATACGCCCACCCCCTCTGGACAGCGTATGCAAAAACCGGCTTGTCTTAGGACCGCAGGGCCTCTACAGCCAGCAAAATTCCAAGCTTACCCGACTCGTAAGTCAGGCCGCCCTGAAGGTAAGCGGTGTAGGGCTCCCGCATGGGGCCATCGGCGGACAATTCGATGGAGGCCCCCTGGATAAAGGAGCCCGCCGCCATGATGACGGGGGTGTCGTAACCCGGCATGTCCCAAGGCTCAGGGGTCACATAGGAGTCCACGGGGGCCCCCATCTGGATGCCCTTGCAGAATTTCTTCAGCGCCTCCGGCGCCCCAAAATGAATCATCTGGATAATGTCGTGACGGGTCTGGGTGGAGGCGGGGTCGGTGCGGTAGCCCAGCAATTCCATCATCCGGGCCGCAAAGAGGGCAGTCTTCACTGCCTGAGCCGCGGTATGTGGGGCAAGGAAAAGGCCTTGATAGAGACTTCGGTTGTTACCCAAAGAGCAGCCACCCTCCTTGCCGATGCCGGGAACAGAGAGTCGCATGGCGGCCCCCTCCACCAGGTCGTGCCGTCCGGCGATGTAGCCGCCGGTGGGGGCCAGACCTCCGCCCGGATTCTTGATAAGGGAGCCCACCACCAGGTCGGCCCCCACCTGGGTGGGCTCCAAAGCCTCCACAAACTCACCGTAGCAGTTGTCCACCAAAATGGCTAGATCCCGTCGTACACTGTGGACAGCGTCACAGATAGCCCCAATCTCGGCCACTGAAAGGGACGCCCTGGTGGCATAACCTCGGGATCGCTGGATCATCACCGCCTTAATGGTAAGATCCTCCCCCACCGTCCGGGCAATGGCCGCAAGGTCTGGTTTTTCGTCAGCAGTGAGCTCCACTTGGCGGTAGCCAATGCCATAGGACTTGAGGGAACCGGGGGCATTTCCAACAATACCGATAGCGCTCTGGATGGTGTCGTAAGGCGCACCCACGGCGTAGAGCAGAGTCTCCCCCGGCTTCAGCGCTCCGAATAGGGCGCAGGTGATGGCGTGGGTTCCGTTGATAAACTGGATGCGCACCAGGGCGTCCTCGGTGTGGAAGATGTGGGCGTAGATCTCTTCCAGTTTGTCCCGGCCAAGGTCGTCATATCCGTAGCCGGTAGTCCCGGCAAAGTAGCTCTCGGAGACCCGATGAGTCTGAAAGGCGTCCAGCACCTTCTCCGCATTGGCCTGTGCAACCTGATCCACCCGGTCAAACTGCTCCCGCAGATCGGCATCGGCCCGCCGGGCCAGCACCCGTGTCTCCTCACTAATCTGTAAAGGCATTTTTTATTACAACTCCTGTGTCTCTAATTTGCACTGGGCAAAGGCCACCACCAACCGGGTGCAGGCTTCCACGTCGGACAGATCCGCCGTCTCAGTGGGTGTGTGAGTGTAACGGCATGGGATGGAGATCCCCCCAGTGACCACGCCCAGGCGGCTTTGATGGATGGCGCCAGCGTCGGTACCTCCCCGGGTTAGCACGTCAATCTGGTGAGGAATTTTACTTTCTACCGCCAGAGCAGAAAGGGTTTTCACCATCTGCGGGTGGCAGATAACGGAGGTGTCCATCACCTTGATAGCCGCGCCATTGCCCAGCGCGGCGCTGCCTGCCTTGGGCGCGCCGGGGTAGTCGTAGGCCCCGGTGACATCCACAGCTACGGCAAAATCAGGGTCCACACCGTAGGCAGCGGTCTTAGCGCCCCGAAGGCCTACCTCCTCCTGGACGGTAAAGACAAAGTAGAGGTCGTTCTCCCTGCTCTGGAGCCGCTCCAGAGCCATCAGCAGCACGGCGCAGGAGACCCGGTTGTCCAGGTAAGGGGAGATAACCCGCTTCCCCGCCTGTCCGGCGGCAGTGGCGTAGACGGCGGTGTCCCCCAGCTTCACCAGGGCGGCAGCCTCTTCCCGGCTGGCCGCACCGATGTCCAGATAGAGGTCATCTAAGGTAAGTTTGTCCTTGTCGGCCTTGCCGTCTACTTTCACTGCACCCAGAACGCCATTTTCAAAGCGGACGGGGAAGTTGCGGATATTCTCCGGCTGCATACCGCCAAGCTTGCCGAAGCGGACCGCGCCGTTTTCCTCTAGGTAGGTAACCACCAGTCCAATGGAGTCCATGTGAGCGACAAACATCACCTTGGGTCCGCTGCCCTTCCGGTGGACGATGAGGTTGCCCAGGATGTCGGTGGTGATGTCGTCGGCAAAGGGCCGAGCCAGCTCGGCGATGGCTGCGGCCACCGCGCCCTCCCGGCCGGAGGGGCCGTGGATGGCGGTAAGCCGGGCAATGAGATCGAATGTTTCCATATTAAATCCTCCCCTCGGCGGCAGACCGGATGAAAAGTCGGGTCAGCGCCTCGATGTGGTCAAAGTCCTGAACGGCCGCCACACTGGACGGCGAGTGGAGATAGCGCACGGCAGCGGACACAGCTCCCACCCGGACGCCCGACTTGGTCCGCTGAATGGCCTTGGCATCGGTGCCGCCGGAGATGTACTCCTTGGTCTGCCAGGGAATGTGGTTCTCCTCGGCCAGGTCTCGGAGCAGTTCGAACACACACCGGTCATAGATGGTGCCCCCGTCCATATAAGGGATCACCGGGCCCATGCCCGGACGGCATACTCGGCGGTGGGCGTCTGTGGTGGGGCTGTCGGCGGCGGTAGTGCCCTCCAGGATCAGGGCCAGCTCCGGCGTGACGGAGAAGGCCACGCCGAAGGCACCCCGGGTCCCTACCTCCTCCTGGACGGTAAAGGCAAAGGTCACATCCATAGGCAATTCCTCTTCCAGCAGCTCGATCATCACCGCGCAGCCGACGCGGTCGTCAATGGCCTTAGCTTTGAGCATCCCGTGTCCAAACTCCGCCATGGTGTCGGAAAAGACGGCGAAGTCCCCCGGATGGGTGAGCCGCCGGGCATCCGCACCGTCCTTGGCACCGATGTCGATCAGCAGTTCCTCCAGCTTGGGCACCTTTTTCCGCTCCTCTGGGGATGTCAAGTGAATTGCCTTTAAACCAATCACGCCAGGGATACGCCCATTGCCCACAAAGACCGGCTTGCCGATGAGCACCCGGCGGTCGATGCCGCCTAAGCAGCCAAATTTCAGATAGCCATCGTCGGTGATGCGCTTGACGATGAGTCCCACCTCGTCCATGTGGGCGCAGAGCATCAGTTTACCGGGAGCGGACGTTACCCCTTTCTTGATGCAGATGAGGTTGCCCATGCCGTCGGTGCGGGTCTCCGCACCCGCGCCCTCCGCACGGCAGCGAAGATAGTCCCGAACCGGGCCCTCAAAGCTGGAGGGGCCGGTGAGGGCGCAGAGAGTCTTTACCGTATCCAGCAGCATTTCACGCCCCCTCCTTTCCTAGCCCCTGGGCGAAGGCAGCCAGGAGCCGAGCGGTGTGCTCCATGTCCTCCAAAGCCACTACCTCGATGGGGCTGTGCATATATTTCAGCGGCAGGGAAACCACCGAAGTGGGGATTCCCTCCAGGCAAGTCTGCATGTGCCAGCCGTTGGTGCCGGTGTTTCCTTCCATCACTTCGATTTGATACGGAATGTCAAGGGATTTCGCCTTTTCCTCCATCCGGTGGGTCATCCACCAGGTCATATTGGGGCCCGCGCCGACGGCAGGGCCGTTAAAGACCTTGCAGGGCGCATCATCCTCAGAAAGGCCTGGGGTGCGGCCAAAGGTCACATCCACCGCCACGCACCAGTCTGGGTTGACGGTGTTGGTCCCTACGACGGCCCCGGTGCCCGAGATCTCCTCCCGGACACTGCCCAGAATGTAAAGATCCACGTCCAGCTCGGCGTCCTTCAAAAGTTCCGCTGTCCGCAGCAGAATGGTAAAACAAGAGCGGTCATCCAGGGACTTGCCGCACACCTGGCCGTTCTCCAGCCGGAAGCAGCCCTCCCGGTAGACCATGGGAGTGCCAATGGGAATGAGGCGCTCGGCCTCCTCCTGGGTGAGGCCCACATCCACCCGCAGATCCTCGATGGCCACCGCCTTGTCGTGGTCAGCGGCGGTCTGGACGTGGGGCGGCAGACAGGCTACCACGCCGAAGAGGGACTCCGGCTGGGTGAGAATGATCAGCTCCCGGGCAGGGAGCATCCGGGGGTCCACCCCGCCGATGGGGGCAAAGCGGAGAAAGCCCTCGTCAATGCCGGTGACGATGAGGCCAATCTCGTCTAGGTGGGCATCCAGCAGCAGCCGCTTTGCCTCTGGCTTGCCACACCGGCGCACCCCCACCACGCTGCCCAGCCGGTCAACGGAAACCTCATCCATCCACGGTGAGAGCAGCTCTCGGGCCGTCTGGGCCACCGGGCCTTCAAAACCGGAGGGTCCAACCCGGGTGCATAGGCGGCTCAGAGTATCGTACAGATCCATAGGTCACGTTCCTTTCGTTACGCTTCCAGCTCGCGTACTATTTTCTTAAAGGTGTCGCCCCGCTCCATAAAGTTTTTGAACTTATCGAAGGAAGCGCAGGCGGGAGACAGGATCACCACGTCTCCGGGCCGGGCGGCCCTGTGGGCGGCCAGAACGGCGTCCTTGAAGTCGTGATACTCCTGAATGAGGGGTTGCCCATCAGTGTAGCCTGGGGCACTCTCCACCGCGGCGCGGATTTTCGGGGAGGTGTCCCCTGTCAAAATCAAAAGCTTTACATGCTCTGTCACCGCAGGGCCCAGGTCGTCAAATGGAATGTGCTTATCATATCCGCCGGCGATGAGAATAACCTTTTCCGCAAAACACTTGAGCCCCGCCATGGTGCGGGTGGGGCTGGAGGCAATGGAGTCGTTGTAGTAGCGCACGCCGTTCAAGGTGCGTACCAGCTCAATGCGGTGCTCCACGCCGCTGAAGTCGGCTGCAAAGGCACGGATGGTCTCGTCCTTCACCAGGGCCTCCACGGCGGCGATGGCCGCCATGTAGTTCTCCACGTTGTGATCGCCGGGGAGCAGGATGCCCTCCCGGGGGAGCACCGCACGGCTCTTTTCCCCATCGGATACCCAGATGTCCCTGTCCCGCAGGAACACGGCGGAGCCCGTCGGCTCCTCCAGGCGGCTAAACAAAGTTACCTGTCCCGGGGCCCCGGAGGCGAAAGAACGGGTGATGTCGTTGTCGGCGTTGAGGATTACCCGGTCGTCGGCACCCTGGTGGGTGAAGATGTTCTCCTTGGCGGAGATATATTCCCCCATGGACCGGTGGATGTCCAGGTGGTTAGGGGCCAGGTTTGTGACTACGGCAATATGGGGACTCAGATCCATGGTCATAAGCTGAAAGGAACTCAATTCCACCACAGCAAAGTCGCCGGGCTCCATCATCTCGACATCGGGGAGCAGCGGCTTTCCGATGTTGCCTCCCAGATAGACGTTGTACCCCTCGGCCTTCAAAAGCTCGGCAATGATGGTAGTGGTAGTGGTTTTCCCGTCGCTGCCGGTCACCCCAAGGATGGGGCAGGGACAGACCTGGAAAAACACCTCCATCTCCGAAGTGAGTATGCTCCCCCGTTCCACGGCGGCCATGAGCTGAGGCACATCGGGCCGCAGACCTGGGGTGCGGAAGATGACATCCTGGCCCTCCAGGTGGTCCAGGTAATCCTCGCCCAGATGGACTGCGGCTCCCAGACTCTCCAGGGCCTCAATGCGGCCGTCAAACTCCTCTCGGGACCGTTTGTCGCAGGCAGTGACTTTGGCCCCCGCCCGGAGCAGTATTCGGATGAGCGGGGTGTTGGACACGCCGATGCCCAGTACCGCTACCTTTTTGCCCTTGAGGCCCTCCAAGTATTCCCGAATGGTGAGGTGCATATCGGGCTCCCTCCTTACCTTCCAAAATCATTCCAAAAAAAGTTGCCAAAATATTATATCGCGTTTGGCAGAAGATTTCAATGAAAACAGGTTTGACATTGGCGGTTCAATAGGATAAAATGAAACAGCAAGCAAGCTGGGCAGCCGCGGGGCGAGGCCGAAAGGTCCGTTCTGAGGAAAGTCCGGGCTCCATAGGGCAAGGATAACGGGTAACACCCGCCGGGGGCGACCCCAGGAAAAGTGCAACAGAGAGATACCGCTCGCCGCATGCGGCGAGTAAGGATGGAAAGATAGGGGTAAGAGCCTATCCAATGGCTGGGAACAGTCCATTGCTGTAAACTCTATCCGGAGCAACACCGTGGGAGCACGCATGGCCGGCCCGGCCGTGCTCGGGAGGTGGCTGGAGCGTGTCGGCAACGGCACGTCGAGATAGATGGCTGTCTTAAATGACAGAACCCGGCTTACAGGCTTACTTGCACCAAAAAGGACACGCCGCAAGGCGTGTCCTTTTTTTATGCACCGCCCTCGCTGCCGGAGCGATGGTGATACCGTTCCTCGGCCTCCTGGGCAAACTGCCGTGCATAGAGATCGTGGTAGTAGCCTCGCCGCTCCAGCAACTCCCGGTGGGTGCCCTGCTCCACAATTCTGCCGTCCCGAACCACCAGGATAAGATCGGCCTGGCGAATGGTGGACAGCCGGTGGGCGATGAGGAAGGAGGTACGCCCCTGCAGGAGCCGGGCAGTGGCCTGCTGGATAAGCTGCTCAGTCTCGGTGTCGATGGAGCTGGTAGCCTCGTCCAGTACGAAAATGCAGGGGTTGGCCAGCACCGCCCGGGCGAAAGAAATCAGCTGCTTTTCTCCGGTAGAGAGCCGATCACCACCCTCCCCCACCTGGGTGTCGTAGCCTTGCTCCAGCTTCCCAACCACAGTGTCGGCCGAAACTGCCTTTGCGGCGGCGTACACCTCCTCGTCAGTAGCATCCAGGCGGCCGTAGCGGATATTCTCCATCACTGTGCCGGAGAAAAGATGGGGGGTCTGAAGAACGTAGCCCAGAGCGGAGTGGAGCCACAGCTGGCTCCGGTCCCGGTAGTCCGTCCCGTCAATGAGCACCCGACCCTCCGTTGGTTCAAAGAACCGGCAAGCCAGATTGACTAGGGTGCTCTTCCCTGCCCCGGTCTCACCCACGATGGCCACCGTGGTACCCGCGGGAATATGGAGGTCAAAGTGGGAGAGCACGTCCTCCGTGCCATCTGGATAGCGAAAGGACACGTTCTCAAAAGTGATGTCACCCCGGATGGGAGTCCAGTTCTCCTTCTTTGGGTGGAAGACATCACCCCAGCGTTCGGTCACCTCGCTTCGGTCGATCACCCCCGGTTTTTCGTTCAGAAGATCCAGTACCCGCTCCAGGCTGGCCTGGAGGGAAATGAACTCGGAGAGGTTACGGGCAGTCTGCTGGATAGGCTCAAAAAGCCCGGTGGCGTAAGAGAAAAATGCGGAAAGCGTACCCAGCAGCAGTACCCCGTCCCGCTCCAAGATACCGCCCCGCACCAGCACAAGGGCAGTGGCTACGGTGCTGAGGAAGAGGATGAGGGGCACATAGATTGCCGAGAGGCGGGCGGCGCGGACGCCGGAGTGCGCCATCTCCCCGGTGAGACCCTGGAAATCCTCTAAATTCTGATCTTCGATGACCAGGGTCTTGGAGGTCTTGGCGCCGGAGATCCCCTCGTTAAAAGCGCCGGTGATGCGGGAATTGAGCGTTCGCACCTTCCGGTTCCAGCGAAGGATGCGCCCCTGGAACCAGCCGGTGAGCAGGGCGATGACGGGCACCACCACCAGCACCGGCAGGGCCAGCCGCCAGTTGAGGGCCAGCATAGCGGCGTAAGACCCCGCCATATAGAGCACAGACCACAGAAGGTCAGCCACATTCCAGCCAATGAGAGTGGCAATGCGCCCGGTGTCATTCATAGTCCGGGCCAGGAGATAGCCCACGGGGGTGACGTTGTAGAAGGACAGGGACAGCTCTTGCAAATGGACAAACTGGGCCCGGCGCAAATCTCGGCCAAAGTTCATTTCCACCCGCATGCAGGCACGGGTAAAGCCCACCACCAGAAGGGCCTGGATCACCACCAGGGCGGCGTAGGTTAGGCCAAAGCCTGCCAGACCGGCCGTCTCCCCCTCCCCGATAAACACGTCGATGGCATACCGCTGGAAGAGGGGGAACAGTACGTCAATAACGGCGCAGAAAAGGTTGCAGGCAAATACCTTCCAAAGCTCCCCACGATAGGGTTTTAGGTAAGGTATAATTCCTTTCCAGGCGTTGGTATCAAAAGAGGTTTCGTATTCTTTTTCCGCAAAAGCCATCATGCCCCTCCTCCTTCCAGCAGAGTCCGGTCATCCTGATTCATCTGAATATCGCACACCCGACGGTAGGGTCCGTCACGGGCAATGAGCTGGGCGTGAGTCCCCTCCTCGGCCACCCTGCCATCTTTCAGAACCAGGATACGGTCGGCCTTCATAAGGGTGGTGACCCGATGGGAAATGAGGATGAGGGTGGTGCCCACCGCATGCCGGAGGAGGGCACCACGGATGTTGGCGTCTGTCTCGGTGTCCACAGCGGAAAGGGAGTCGTCCAGCAGAAGCACCGGCGCGTTCGCCAGCAGTGTCCGAGCGATGGCCACCCGCTGCTTCTGACCGCCCGAGAGGGTGACGCCCCGCTCCCCCACCACGGTATCGTAGCCAAGGGCCATCTCGGCCAGGGCCTCGTCCACGCAGGCTACCCGGGCGGCCCCGCGGACCTCCTCCCGGTCGGCGGCAGGGCGGACAGCCCGAATGTTTTCCTCCACCGTCTTGGAGTAGAGAAATGGTTCCTGAAGAACGAGGGCGATGTGGCGACGGACTTCCTCCCGGGGAATATCCCGCAAATCCACGTCCCCCACGGTGATGCGTCCCTCCCCCGGGGTGATGTCGTAGAGCCGGGTAAGGAGAGCTGCCACGGTGCTTTTGCCGCTGCCCGTGCCCCCCAGAATGGCGAAGGTCTTGCCCGCCGGGATGTTGAAGGACACATCCCGGAGCACCGGCTCCTCCCCGCCGTAGCCAAAGGTCACATGCTCAAATGCGATGTCGCCGCCCCAGTCTGGGGTTCTGGGCGAGGCGGGGGCAGTCTCCTCCTCCGCGTCCAAAATCTCCCCCACCCGGTCGATGGACACCCCGGCCTTGCTCATCTCAGAGAGCACCCGGCCCAGGGAGCGCACCGGCCAAATCATGGCGGCATTGTAAGAAAGGAAAGCCAGGAGGGTGCCAGGGGTGATGGCTCCCGACACGGTCTCCCCCACCCCTACCAGCAGAACGGCTAAAATTTGGAACCCGCACAACAAATCGCCACAGGCCCAGTAAACGCTCATCAGCTTTCCCAGACGAATCCACAGCTCGGAAAAGCGCCCGTTCTGACGGTCGAACTTCTCCACCTCGAAGGCTTCCCGGCCAAAGGCGCGGACCACCCGCACCCCGGTGAGGTTCTCCTGCACGTCGGTGGTCAGCTCTCCCTCCGCCTCGTCGGCGGCCAGGAAGCGCTGGGCCATCCGGCGGTAAAAGAAGAGGGAGTAAGCTACCACTATAGGCAAAAACAGCAGGGCCACCAGGGAGATCCTGGCGTTCATGGGAAACATAAGGGCAAAGGAGACCGCCACCAGGAAAAAGATGCGGAAGGCCTCCAGACACTGGGTGGTGACAAAATTGCGGATAACTTCCACATCGGAGGTGCAGCGCTGGATGATCTCACCGGTCTGGTGGGACGTGTGCCAGGCGAAGGGCAGGCGCTGAATGTGGCCGAAGAGGGTGTCCCGGATGGACTTGACAAACCGCTCAGAACACATGGCGGTGCCGGTGCGGCTCAAAAAACCGAAGAGAGAAGCCAAGGCGGAAACCACAAGCACCGCCCCGGCAAACCAGAGCAAAGCCTCCCGAAAGGGCAGGCTGGACAGGCGCTGGCCCAGCGCCCCAGGCAGACCGTCGAAAGGCTCTGTCCCGATGACCGAGTCCACCGCCGTTCGGATGATCTGCGGGGTAAGGGCGGTGAAGAGGGTGTTGAGCATGGAGCACAACAGGGACAGCAGAAACAGAGGTGTTACCCCGCGCAGAAAGCGCCAGATAACGGATAATTTACGGTGGGGTCTCACAGGGAACCTCCTTCTTGGACTGTGGATGGAAAGCGCCACCCCGCCCCGCCCCGAACG
>JAYFPI010000098.1:0-3636 GCA_034927965.1 Pseudoflavonifractor sp. | reverse complement strand
ATCATTGCCATGAGCGGCATTGGAGACATCACCATTGGGGATACGATCTGTGCTCCCACCTGCATAGAGCCCATTGAGTTTGTGAAAATCTCTGCCCCCACCATCGAAATGACTTTTTCGGTCAACGACTCCCCCTTTGCGGGGCGGGAGGGTAAATTTATCACCAGCCGTCAGCTTCGGGATCGTCTGTTCCGGGAAACGCTGAAGGACGTATCTCTGCGAGTAACCGAGGTGGAAAGTTCCACCGATTCCTTCAACGTGGCCGGCCGGGGAGAGATGTCCCTGTCTATCCTGATTGAGACCATGCGCCGAGAGGGGTACGAACTGCAGGTTTCTCCCCCCCGCGTGCTGTACCGCGAGATTGACGGGGTCAAATGTGAGCCCATCGAGCGCCTAGTTGTAGACGTCCCTTCTGACTGCGTCGGCTCCGTGATGGAGAAAATTGGATCCCGGAAAGGCGACCTGGTAGAGATGACGCCGGTTGGGAATCGGATGAAGGTGGATTTTCTGGTGCCCTCCCGCGGCCTGTTTGGCTATCGAAACGAATTTTTGACCGACACCAAGGGTGAGGGTATTATGGCCTCTATCTTTGACAGCTATGCCCCCTTAAAGGGAGAGATCTCCCGCCGGAACACCGGTTCTCTGGTTTCCTATGAAACCGGCGAGGCCGTGACTTACGGCCTGTTCAATGCCCAGGAGCGCGGCTCATTGTTTATCGGTCCCGGAGTTCCTGTCTACGCCGGCATGATTGTGGGAGAAACCCCCAAGAACGAAGACATTTCGGTCAATGTGTGCAAAAAGAAGCAGCTGACCAACATGCGGGCTTCCGGATCGGACGAGTCTCTGCGTCTCGTTACCCCCCGAACGTTGTCCTTGGAGCAATGCCTGGAGTTCCTGGCGGATGATGAACTGCTGGAATGCACACCTGAAACCCTGCGGCTGCGCAAACGTCTTTTGGCTCACGGAGATCGGATGAAAGCACTGAAGGCCGGACAAAAATAAGCTGTCCCCTATCGAATAAAAACATCTCGTATTTTACCAATAGTAAAATACGAGATGTTTTTATTCGTCGTGCCGAGGTCTTTCCTCAACCGTGCTGCAGTTCTTCCTGTTCCAGATACTGCTCTTCTGCGTTTTGTTGGGCTTTTTGTAAAATTTCTTTGGCTCTGCCATAATTTTTTATCTCCAAAGCCTCCAGCGCATCAGTCAAACTGTTAAACAGGGTAAAATACAGCTTGCGATACAAGTCCATCTTAATCACCCGCGTTCCATTATAGACCTTTACATTAGTTAACTCAATAGTCTATATTTTTTTATCAAGGACAATTTAAGATCGAAAGGCAATATTTAATATTAGGGGGTACATTATGCTAAAGCTGAATATTTTGCCTTTGCTGAAAGAACGGAAAAAGACGAAGTATTGGCTGAACAAGCAACTGGGGATGAGTTATACGAATTTCAATAAAATGGTAAACAACCAGACCAAATCCATTCAATATAAACACATTGAAATCATGTGCGAACTTTTGAACTGCACCCCGGATGACTTGCTGGTTCTTTGCCCGGATGAACCGGAAGAATAAAAACGGAGGACGCCGAGAAGCGTCCTCCGTTTTTCTCTTTTATCTTGTCAACAGCTTCTTCATACCCTCTTCCAGACCCTCCACCGTGAGGGGGAACATGGGAAAAATCCGGGCAATCGCGTCGTAGGTCTGGGACCAGTACTCCCCCCAAGCAGGCCTCTCACTTGGATTGAGCCAGATTGTGTGGGCATACCGCTCCCGAAGAAGCTTCAGCCAGTCCATGCCGCACTGGGGGCCGCCTGTCCGGTCGCTTTGACCGTAATAACCGCCCATCAGTTCGTAGGGGGCCATCTGCGCATCCCCCACAAAGATGATCTTCCAGTCGCTGGAAAGATTGGAAAGCACCCAGTCGGTGGGAACCGAATTGCGTCCCATCAGCAGGGGATCGTGATACAACCGTCCGTAGACGCAGTTGTGAAAATAGAAGACCTTTAAATCCTTAAAGTGACCCGACTTGCTCACCGCTTGGAACAGAGCGGAGCACAACGTGTTGTAATAGTCCATCGAGCCCCCGGAATCCATGAGAAGAAGAACCTTTACCGTGTTTTCCCGTGGGCGCTTATACCGCACCTTCAGCATCCCGCCGTTCTCGGCGGTATCCTGGATGGTGTTGTCCACATCGAACTCGGTCGGGGGGAGGTTCACCAGCCCGGAAAACTGGCGCAGCCGCCGCAGCGCCACCTGGAACTGGCGGGTATCCAGGGTGTTGTCCCTCCGGAAGTCCCGGAACTTCCGTTCTCCAGCTACCCGGAATGCCCGCTTGTACATGGACTGTCCACCCACCCGGACACCCGTGGGGGACAGGCCCGCATTGCCAAACACAGACATGCCGTGGGTTCCCACCCAGTAGCTGCCCCCGTTGTGCTCCTCCTGCTGCTCCTTCAGGCGCTCCTGGAGCATGGCTTCTATTTCTTCTTCCGACAGTCCAAGGTTTTTCAGGGCCAGCTTCTCATCCCAGTTGGCATAGTCGGTCAGCACATCGGGACGGTCCAGCCAGTCCATTAGGTCCTGAGAGATCTCCTGCTGGAAGGGAACGTCCTTAAAGTACTCCAAAAAGGCCCGGTCAAAACGGTCGAAGTCTGCCTCGCTCTTCACCAGCAGACAGCGGCACAGATAGTAAAACCCGGTGAAGCTGGCACCGTGAAGGCCCTTGTCCAGCGCTTCCATCAAAGTCATCCACTCGGTCAGGGAAACCTTCAGGCCGCTTTTGCGAAGCAGGGTGAGAAAATCCAAAAACATGGCCTCACCGCCAATTGCGCCGCATGGCGTCCATATCCTCGTTCTTTTTCAGCAGAACACCCAGGTAGGGCACCTCCTTCACAATACGATCCGGTTTTACCCCTCCATGGATCAGGGCCCGGATCCAGTCGATGATTTCGCTGGTAGAGGGCTTCTTCTTGATCTGGGGTAGCTGCCGGATTTTGTAAAAGGCCTCCAGCACCTGGGTCAGCAGCGTGTCGTCCAAATCCGGGAAGTGAACCCGGACGATCTCGGTCATCAGCTCCTTGTCGGGGAACTCAATATAGTGGAAGACACAGCGGCGCAGAAAGGCGTCGGGCAGCTCCTTCTCCGCGTTGGAGGTAATGATCACCACGGGGCGGTGAATCGCCTTCACCGTGCGGCCCGTCTCCGGGATATGGAACTCCATGCGATCCAATTCCCACAGCAGGTCGTTTGGAAACTCCAGATCCGCCTTATCGATCTCGTCAATCAACAGGATGACCTGCTCCTCGTCGGTAAATGCCTCGCCCAGCTTGCCCAACTTAACGTATTGCTCAATGTTATCCACGCCGTTGCCGCCGAACTGGCTGTCATACAGCCGCTGCACCACGTCGTAGACATACAGGCCGTCCTGGGCTTTGGTCGTAGATTTAATGTTCCAGATGATTAATTTTTTTTCCAGCGCGGCGGAGATGGCCTCCGCCAGCATGGTTTTACCGGTCCCCGGTTCTCCTTTGATGAGCAGAGGCTTTTCCAGAACCATGGCAATGTTCACCGCGCGCATCAGTTCTTCCGACGCGACATAACTTTGACTGCCTTTAAATTCGTTCAT
>JAYFPI010000018.1:0-18843 GCA_034927965.1 Pseudoflavonifractor sp. | reverse complement strand
CGTCTTTTACGGCGGCGGCGTGGTAAACGGCGCCCGGAGCATCACCCTCATGAACGATGCGGCAAATCGCCTGATGGCTAAGGTTTTTCACAATACCGGCCACTGTGTGGAGGTAAAGAAAGTCCGCTTGTACGTACCGATTTTTGCCGGGGACTACATGGAGTACATCGCCCGCATTAAAAAGACCCAGGGGGAAAAATCCCTGATAGAGGTGCGTGCGTACAAAATTATTGACGTGCCGAAGGACCCTCCCTATCCCAGCTCTATCGATGTGCTGACCGATCCTCCCCTGTGCACCGTCACCCAGTTCGTCTACGAGACCTACTAAGTTTATGGATACACTGGAGTGCATCAAAAGCCGGCGCAGCGTTCGTAAGTTTCAGTCCACTCCGGTAAGCTCCGCCCAGGTTGAACAACTGGCAGAGGCCGGGCAGTGGGCGCCATCCTGGAACAACTGCAAAGCAGTACGATACACGGCTCTGGAAAACCCCGCCATGCTTAAGCGGATTTCCGAAACTTTGGTCGCACCGGAAAACGCAGCTATTGTAGGTAATGCCCCGCTGCTTATCGCTCTTTCCATTGTAAAAAAGCGTTCCGGCTACGAGCGAGATGGGACCACGTCCACCGCAAAAGGTGCCTCCTGGGAAATGTTTGACACAGGCGTAGCCTGTCAAAACCTCTGTCTCGCCGCCCACAGCATCGGTTTAGGTACCTGTATTATGGCCTCCTTTCATGAGGAAGGTGTGGCAGAGCTCATTGATCTGCCCGAAGAGGAAACCCTAATCGCCTTGGTGGCCTGCGGGTATCCCGAGAGCGTGCCCACCCCGCCCCGCAGGAAAAAAGTTGGCGAAATTTTGCGGTACCGTTCTTGAGCGAAAACGATACTGCCTACCACAGAACCGTTTTTTCTCGCCTCCTGCCTCTCTCATATATGGCGGAGCGGGCGTGCTTTTCCTCTCGGCCGCATCACACAGTTCGTTTTTAACAAACAAGTTCAAAAACCACTTTTTCTGTCGATATCCCGGTCAGCTCTGGTATGGGGCCTGCAATCAATCAGGTCTCTTAACGGCAGTATAACCCGCACTCACACTCTGCCTCCAGCATGGCGATCGGATGTGTTTCCTATGAGGAATCCGGATCGCCATGCTGGAGGTTTTTCTCTACGAATTCATTTTAGAAAGGAAACGAAACATGGACTTTCAATTCACACAGGAACAGCAACAGACTCAAGCCCTTGCCCGTGCGTTTGCTCAGAAGGAACTGGCTCCCGGCGTCCTGGAACGGGATTCTCAGGAACTGTTTCCAATGGACATCCTGAAAAAGTTGGGAGATGCCGGGCTCATCGGACTGCAATTTTCCCCAAAATACGGTGGAAAAGGAATGGACTACCTCTCCTTCGTTCTGACGGTAGAGGAATTGTGCAAGGTAGACTCTTCCTTCGGTATTGCCTATGCCATTTCCTCCACCTTTACCACTGGAATTGATACCTTTGCCAGCGAAGAGCAAAAAATGCACTGCATGCCCAGGCTCTTTACGGGAGATGCCATTGGCTGCTTCGCTTTGACAGAGCCGGACGCCGGCTCCGATGCCGGCTCCGCCAAAACCACCGCTGTTTTGGATGGCAATGAATACATTATTAACGGCACCAAACACTTTATTACCAACGGCGCCGTGGCTGACTACTGCATGCTGATTGCCAATACAGCCCCCGAAAAGGGTCCAAAAGGGCTCACCGCTTTCCTCGTGGATCTAAAAACTACACCGGGTATCCAAATTGGCCACATTGAAAACAAGTGCGGCATCCGCTCCGCCAAAGTGGCCGAGTTGGTGTTCGAAAACTGCCGGATTCCCGCTGACCGCATGATCGGTCAGGAGGGCAAGGGATTCCGGTATGCCCTGACGGCACTGAACTCGGGCCGGCTGAGCGTAGCTGCCCAAGGGCTGGCTTTGGCACAGTCCGCCTTTGACATCACCAGGGACTACATGAAAACCCGCCGTCAGTTTAACCGCCCGATTGCTGCCAACCAGTATCCCGCCTTCAAAATGTCCGATTTGCAGGTGGAAATCGATATGGCAAGGCTGCTGCTTTATAAAGGCGTCTGGGAACAGCAGCAGGGTCTGGACTTCTCCATCTCTGCCTCCAAAGCCAAGCTGGCCTGCAGTAACCTGGCTATGCATGTAACCACCGAGTGCGTCCAGAACATGGGCGGAGCAGGCTATATGCGCGAGCAGCATGTAGAGCGGATGTTCCGGGATTCTAAAATCACCCAGATTTATGAGGGCACCAATGAAATTCAGAGGCTGATTATCTGCGGTGACATTTTCAAATAATCCTGAAAACCCGGCCTGCACCGGAGACTTGACGCAGGCCAATATCATAATTGCTGCGGGACGAGGGCTGCGGGACGAGGAACACTTTCTGCGTCTGGCAGCCTTTGCCCAACGCATCGGCGCCCAAGTAGGCGGAACACGCGGGGCCCTGCATGCGGGCTGGATTTCTCATAAGCGAGTGATTGGCCTCAGCGGCATCCGGGTCTGCCCAGAATTGTACCTGGCCTGCGGGGTGTCCGGGTCCGCGTTTCACACGATGGGGATCCTTCCCCCGTGCCGTGTGGTTGCAGTCAATCCAAACCGGAATGCCTGCATCCACCAGCTGGCTGACCTGAGTATTTACGAGGACGTCAACGTCTGGATAGACGTCGTGAGCCGGGCCATCACCGCTTTTAAAATGGATTGCAGCCACCCACAGACCGCCGAACACCTATACGAAATGATAAAAAATCTGCCCATCCCCTTTTCCTGACAACACTCTTAGGCGATTTTCTGCAGAATCCCTTTCCATCAATTCTTGACCTGTTTCCGGCGGCGCATTCGATGTTCCCCTTGTCGGCACAATCCATTTTTACCTGCCAAACAGTCTCCGCACATTTTATTGCCTCCGGGCCTCATAGTCCCCGATGGCCGGCAAAAAGTCCGACGCATACTTCCGGGCCTTCACCTCGCCAACCCCGGAGACCCGCAAAAACTCCGCCACGCTCCGGGGCCGGCGGGCTGCCATATCGGTAAGGCTGGCATTGGAAAAGATCACAAAGGGGGGCACTCCCTCCTTTTGGGCCAGACGGTAGCGCAGGTCCTTCAGCACCTGGAAGAGCCCGCTCTCCACCGTCCGAGCTGCCTCGTCCGCCGGTGCCCTGCGCACCGGCATCTCCAGCTTCCGCCCCCGGAACAGGACCTCTCCCGCCGTCCGGGTAAGCCGCAGAGCGCCGTGGTCCGGATCCTTCTCCAAATAGCCCTTCTCTTTTAAAAAGTCGATGTACTCTCCCACCTGCTCCGCCGACTGCTCCCGCATCAGGCCGTAGGTAGACAGCTTGTCCAGGCCAAGCTCCAGCACCCGCTTGTTGAGACTCCCGCTCAGTGTCTGGGCGATCAAGGCCGCCCCCACGTTGTATCCCAGCCGGTCTTCTACCCGCCGAACGCAGGAGAGCACCATCTGGGCCTTGGTCGTGACATCGGCCACCTCATAATCCCCCAGACAGTTGCCGCAGTCCCCGCAGTGGGCCGGGTGTTCCTGGCCGAAGTAGTCCAGCAGATAGCCCCGCAGGCACCCGCCGGTGCGGCAATATCCCGTCATGGCCTCCAGCCGCCGGTAATCCCGCCGCAGGGCCTCCGCTCGCTCCTTCTCGGTCAGCTGGTCGTTGCCGCCGCCGTTTTCGATGAGAAATTTGGCGGTCTCTACATCCCTCCCGGAGTAGAGCAGAAAGCACTCGGCCCGCTCCCCGTCCCGGCCCGCCCGGCCCGCCTCCTGATAATAGGCCTCCAGGCTCTTGGGCATATTGTAGTGGATGACATAGCTCACATTGGACTTGTCAATGCCCATGCCGAAAGCGTTGGTGGCCACCATGATGGGACAGCGGTCAAAGCGGAAATCGTCCTGATTCCGCCGCCGCTCCTCCTCCTCCAGCCCCGCGTGGTAGCGGGTGGCGGGCAGGCCCCGGTCCCGGAGCTCCTCGCAGACCTTCTCCACTCCAGCCCTTGTAGCACAGTAGATGATCCCGCTCTTCCCCATGCGGGGCAGGAGCAGGTCCCGCAGAGCGCCTGACTTGCTCCGGGGGCGGCAGACCTCAAAATAGAGGTTTGGCCGGTCGTAGCCGGTGACCAGGGTCAATGGCTTTTCCAGCCCCAGCAGGCGCACAATGTCCTCCCGCACCTGGCCGGTGGCGGTGGCGGTGAACGCGGCCACTGGGGGCCGCCGGGAGAGCTTGTCCAGAAACTCCGGGATCTTCAGATAACTGGGTCGGAAATCCTGCCCCCACTGGGAAACGCAGTGGGCCTCGTCCACCGCCACCAGAGACAGCTCCAGCCCCTGCGCCAGTTTGATAAAGCCCTCCCCCGCCAGCCGCTCCGGGGCCACATAGAGAAGCTGGAACTCTCCCGCCCAGGCCCGGCGGTACACCGCGCGCACCTGCTCGCCGGTGAGGGAGCTGTTCACAAAGGCGGCTTTTACCCCCACCTCGGTGAGGGCGGCCACCTGATCCTTCATCAGGGAAATCAGGGGGGAGACCACCAGCGCCACTCCCGGCAGAAGGAGCGCCGGAAGCTGATAGCACACCGATTTGCCTCCCCCGGTGGGCATGACTCCCAGCACATCCCGGCCCGACAAAATGCCGTCGATGAGCTTCTCCTGGCCCGGCCGGAATTTCTCATGGCCGAAATACTTTTTTAACGCGTCCTGCTGATCCATCTGCCTGCCTCTTTTCCGCTGCTTTGCCCATTATAGCGGAAAAACCAGCCTTCTGGCAAGCCGGTGTGGAAAAAGAGCGTCTGCTGTGGTATCATAAGAAAAAATCGCCGCCCGGGGCTGCCTTTAAAAACCCGGCGAAAAGGAGCGTTTTATGAATTACGAGGAACTTTATGCCGCCCAGGCCGCTTTTTTCGACGCCCAGTGGCTCAAAAGCTGCTCCTTTGCCAACGAGTGGCGCAACGAGTGGCGCCGGGTCCTCCGCGCCGCTGCCCGGGATCCTCAGTCCTATCCGCCCCAGAACCCCGCCGCCGTTTTCCCCATCGTCCACACCTTTCAGGAAACCGAGTTTACCTTCCACTTTGATGAGGAAAAGGTTTGGGACTGGTTTCGGCGAGACAGTGCCCTCAAAGAACCACGGGTTTTTCTCTCCCGGAAGCTGACCCGAAATCTGGAGGGTGCGGTAGGAATCCGGGACTCCCGGCTCACTTGGGACCCAACCTTACCTGAGCCGGAACTCTCCGATGGGGGAAAGGAGATCTTGGTCTGCTCCCTGCCTGGCTTTCCCCCTCCCCTGCGGGTAGTGTCGGGAAACCGGCGGGTGGACGACTCCTTCACCGGCTTTAAAAAGCGGAAGCTGCCCATCCTCCTCATTCAGGCGGAGTTCACCCCGGCCTTTCTGGGAGATTCCTTTGAGGTTGCCCTTTACCTCTTCTGGATGGATGTGTGCATCATGATGGAAAACCGGGTCAAACTGAAGGACAAGGACCTTCAGCCCCTGCTGCACATCTTCCGGGCCAGTTCCATGCTCACCATAAAAGGTCTCAAATAGGTATGTTACAGAAGAACGGCGCAACCACATTTCGGTGGCTACGCCGTTCTTTTTCTCTTTATGACCGTGCGGAATCCCGGAGCTGGGCCGCTTCCCGCGCCAGCTTCTCGATCTCATCAAACCTCCCAGCCTCCAAAAGGTCGGCGGGAACGATCCAGGTGCCGCCGCAGGCCACCACGTTCTTCTGAGTCAGGTAGTCCTTGGCGTTCCCCGGCTTCACACCGCCGGTGGGCATGAACTTCATCCCGGCGTAAGGCCCGGACAAGGCTTTGAGCATTCCGACGCCTCCCACCACCTCGGCGGGGAAAAGCTTCACCAGCTTCAGGCCCTCCCGCATACACGCCTCCACCTCGGAGGGGGTGGCGGTACCGGGGATGACGGGTATGCCGTGCTGCACACACCAGCATACCGTCTCCAGGTTGAGTCCAGGGCTGATGACGGCCTTGGAACCGGCCTCCACCGCTTCCCGGGCTGTCTCGGGGGTCAACACCGTTCCGGCACAGACAAACAGCTCGGGCACCGCGTCGGCAATGGCCCGGATGGATCCGGCAGCAGCGGCAGACCGGAAGGTGATCTCCGCAGCAGGCAGACCGCCGTTGGCCAGAGCCCTGGCGAGGGGGACGGCGTGCTCCACGCAGTCCATTTTAATGACAGGCACGATGCCCACCTGATAAAGAACCTGTTCCATCTCCATGGGAATCGCTCCTCTCAGCAGTTCTTCTGCTTATTTTCAGCCATAAACTTTGCAAGCTCCTCCCGCGTGGGAAGGCCCTCGTTGTCGCTGACGTGCATGATTTGGATGGTTCCGATGGCGCTGCCCCGGCGGACGGCCTCTTCCAGAGGCAGGCCCTCTGTCACCGCACTAATTACACCTGCGGCAAACCCGTCGCCTGCGCCCACGGTGTCCACGATTTTCTTCGGAGGATAGGCGTTGGTACGGAAGGAACCGTCCCTGGTAAAGGTCACGGCCCCGTCGGCGCCGGTCTTGACAATGACGGTCTTAGCCCCAAGCCTCAGGTAGAATTTGCCGATGACTTCCGGATCCTTGCTGCCGCAGAGAGTCAGACCCTCGTTGTCACCGGGGAGAACGTAGTCTGCCTGCGCAGCCATCCGGTTGATCTCCTCCACCATCTTCTCCTTACTGGACCAGAGCTGAGGCCGCAGGTTGGGGTCAAAGAAAATAGGGATTCCCGCTTTTTTTGCTTCGGCCATCAGGTAGTAGGTGGTGGCCAAGGCAGTTTCGGAGGTGGCGGGCAGGATGCCGGAAAGATGAATGGCATCCCACTGGGTGAGATCCACATCTTTTACATCTTCCGGGGCAATGGTGGAGGAGGCGGATCCTTTCCGGTAGTAGTAGATATCCGGGTCTCCCTGGCTGGTCTTGCTCTTGAGCATGAAGCCGGTGCGGTGATCCGGGTCGATCTGGGTCAGGGTGGTATCGATGCCGTTTTCGTTCATGCAGTTGATGATCTGACGGCCAAAGGGATCGTCCCCCACCTTCGTGAGGTACCCGGCGGTGTGTCCCAGCCGGGTCAACCCCACGGCCACGTTGAATTCCGCCCCCGCCACGGAGGTGGAGAAATGCCGGACCTTCTCCAACTTGGCCTCCTCCTGGGCGATGAAGAGCCCCATAGGCTCCCCGGCGGTGAGAATGCGCTTTGCTTCCATTGGTCCGATCCCCCCTAGGGCTGTTTGCCGATATAGGCCAGAATGCCGCCGTCCACATAGAGGATGTGACCGTTGACAAAGTCGGACGCCTCAGAGGCCAGGAACACGGCAGGGCCCATCAGGTCGTCGGTGGTACCCCAGCGGGCGGCCGGAGTCTTGGCGATGATGAACTGATCAAAGGGGTGGCGGCTGCCGTCCGGCTGGCGCTCCCGGAGGGGTGCGGTCTGGGGGGTGGCGATATAGCCCGGACCGATGCCGTTGCACTGGATGTTTGCCTCACCGTACTCCGAGCAAATGTTCCGGGTGAGCATCTTCAGCCCGCCTTTGGCGGCGGCGTAAGCAGAAACGGTCTCCCGGCCTAACTCGCTCATCATGGAACAGATATTGATAATCTTACCGCGGCCCTTTTTGAGCATCCCGGGGATCACCGCCTTGGAGACGATGAAGGGGGCATTTAAATCCACGTCGATGACCTTGCGGAATTCCTCGGCGGACATGTCCAGCATGGGGATACGCTTGATGATGCCGGCGTTGTTGACCAGGATGTCGACCGTGCCGACCTCCTGGTCAACCTTAGCGATGAACGCGGCCACAGCGTGTTCGTCGGTGACGTCGCAGACGTAGCCATGGGCGGTGATGCCCGCCTCCCGGTAGGCGGCCAGGCCTTTGTTCATCAACTCTTCGTTGATATCATTGAATACAATGGTGGCGCCCATAGAGGCGTAGGCCGAGGCAATGGCGAAGCCGATGCCATAGGAGGCACCGGTGATGAGGGCCACCTTTCCGTCCAGACGGAAACTCTTATCTGTAATCATTGTTCTTTCTCCTTTCCTCAGCGCATGTCGGGCACATCGATGCCGTCCATATCGTCAAAGGCCTGGTTCTCGCCGCCCATGGCCCAGATAAAGGTGTAGTTGCTGGTGCCGCAGCCGCAGTGGATGGACCAGGAGGGAGAAATGACCGCGTCAAAGTTGCGCATCACCAGGTGGCGGGTCTGCTGAGGCTGCCCCATAAAGTGGAACACGGCGTTGTTCTCTGGAATGTTGAAATAGGTATAGATCTCCATCCGGCGCTCGTGGGTGTGGCAGGGCATGGAGTTCCACACGCTGCCGGAGGCCAGCTGAGTCAGCCCCATGGAGAGCTGGCAGGTCTCCAGCACGTCGGGGTGGATAAACTGGTTGATCACCCGCTTATTGCAGGTCTCCTCCGCGCCGCAGGGGCGCTTATTGGCGTCCTTCATGGAGATGAAGGTGGTCTTGCAGACCTTGTGGGCGGGGGCGGAGACCAGATAGAACCGGGCGGGGTTGGCCCCATCCTTGCTCCGGAAGGTGACTTCCTTGGTCTCTTTGGTAATATACAGGCAATCCTCGAAGTCCAGGTCGTACTGCGCTCCGTCGGCCACAATGACACCCGGACCGCCCAAATTGAACACGCCTGCCTCCCGGCGCTCCAGGAAGTAATGTGTACCAAAGTTGTGCCAGATATCGATGCCCTGGTCGATGGAAACGGTCTTGCTCACGGGCATAATACCCAGCACCACCATGCGGTCCACATGGGAGTAGGTGGCAGTGACCTGGTCGGGCTGATAGAGGTCCTCAATGAGAAATTCCTTCCGCAGCTCCTCGGTGGTGTAGCGCTTCATGTCCTCGGGACCGGTAGAATAGCGAATATCCATGGATGAGATCCTCCTTTAAGCCTTCTGTGTCAGATGGAACCGAAAGCCGGCGATGTCCTCGGCAAAGTAGATGACCCGAACCTTTCCATCGGGGCCGCGGCTGGCGGTGGAGTCGTCAAAGGCAATTCCCTTGCCCTCGAGGTATTCCATGGCCTTCTCGGTATCGTTGGTGCGGATGGCCACATGGCCCAGACGGCCCAGAAAGGGCATCTTCATGATTTCAAACTGATCATTGACAAAGAAGCTGCCGTCGGTCTCCCGGCTGTCAAAGCCGAAGAGAGCGCACAGGGTCTCCACAGTCTGTTTGGCCTCGGCCGCGTCGGACTGGTTGACACCAATGTGTGCCAGCTCAAAGCCCAGCTCTTTTACGTCCATAAATCATACTCCTTTTATATCCTGTTCCGCACCCGAGCACAGGGTACCCGGGATACAAGCAGGTTATTTGGCGAGGTAGCCGCCGTCCACGGGGATAACGGCGCCGTTAACATAGTTGGAGGCGGAACTTGCCAGGAAAATGGCCAGACCCTTCATGTCCTCGGGGGCTCCCCACCGTCCGGCAGGGATACGGCCCAGGATCTCCTTGTTTCTCCCCTCGTCGTGGATGAGGGCGGTGTTCATTTCGGTGGCCATGTAGCCTGGGGCGATGGCGTTGACCTGGATGTTCTTGCCAGCCCACTCGTTGGAGAGGGCCTTGGTAAGCTGGGCCACGCCGCCCTTGCTGGCGGCGTAAGCGGGGACGGTGAAGCCCCCGAAGAAGGAGAGCATGGAGGCCAGATTGATGATCTTGCCTCCCCCCTGCTCCAGCATCTTCCGCCCGGCCAGCTGGCAAAGCACAAATACGGCGGTCAGGTTGACGTTCAAGACCGTGTCCCAGTCCTCCAGGGTGAAGTCCTCGCAGTGGTTCCGGCGCTGCACACCGGCGTTGTTGAGGAGAATGTCGATGCCGCCGCCCAGCAGTTCCACCGCCGCGTCAAACACCGCGGGAATCCCGGCCCGGTCGGAGAGATCGCCCCGGAGCCCGGTGACATCCAGGCCCTTGGCCCGCAGACTCTCGGCAGCCTTCAAAACGGCGTCGCTGGAACCCACAATCACGGCCTTGGCCCCGGTCTCCGCCAGACCCTCGGCCATGCCAAGGCCCAGTCCCCGGCCTCCGCCGGTGACCAGGGCCCGCTTCCCTGTCAGATCAAACAAATTTGTCATCGTCGTCTCCTCCTCAGTCAAAGGTAAACATGACCTTCACCGCGCCGGTCCCCTTGGTCGTCAGGAGATCGAAGCCCTTCTGGGCCTCTGCGGCAGGAAGGACGTGAGTGATGATTTTCTCATAGTTGGGATCGGCGCCCACAATCTGGGCTGCCAGAGCAAAATCCTTCAGCCGGTAGACCCGGGTGAACTGGATGTCGGTCTCCTTGGCCATTCCCTTAAAATAGGGCATGGCAACGGGCTTGGAATAAGAGGCCACCACCAGGATGTGGCCCTTGACCTTCACTGCGTCCAGCAGCACGTCAGCCACGGGCTGAACTCCGGCACAGTCAAAGACCCAGTCATAGCCGTCGCCGCCGGTGCGGCTCTTGCAGTACTCGCCCATATCCCCCAGCTTGGTGGGATCCTGGACCTCGAAGCCCATCTCCCGGGCCAGCGCAGCGCGGGCGGGATCGGTCTCCATCATCACCAGATCCTGGCAGCCGAACACCCGCAGGGTGAGGGCAATGACCATGCCGATGGTGCCGCAGCCAAAGACCACGGCGTTGTCGCCGGGCATGTAGCCCCGCTCCCGCAGAGCGTGGACCGCCACAGCTGCCGGCTCCACGAAGGCCCCCAGCTTGTTGGAGACATTGTCGGCCAGAGGGATAATGCTCTCCTTGGGCACCTGGACGTACTGGGCAAAACCGCCGTCACAGTCGATGCCCAGCAGCCCCAGGGTGTTGCACACGTGGCCGTTTCCCTCCCGGCAGGGGGTACAGTGACCGCAGGAGAGCAGAGGATAAACGGTGACCCGGGTGCCCTTGGCGATGCCTGGGACGTCGTCGGACTCCAGGGTGCCGGAGAACTCGTGGCCCATGACCAGAGGGGCCTTGGCGCGGGGATGCAGCCCCGCATAAATGTGAAGATCGGTGCCGCAAATGCCTGCGTGGGACACCTTCACCAGGGCATAACCCTCTTTGACCTGGGGCATGGGAATGTCCTTGACTGCCAGCCGGTTGGCACCTTCGTAAATGATTGCCTGCATATTGTCTTGCCTCCATAATCGGATTTGTAACAGCACCGCACGCCGGCTCTCCGTCGTGCGGTGCTGTTCCGGCTTATTTTTTGGGCGTGTTAACGGGGTAGTGGACCGGCTCTCCTCTCAGGAAGCGGACGGTCTCCTCAGCGCACTTGCGGTTGAGCTCCACAGCGGACTCCTCGGAGTACCAGCCCATATGGGGGGTCACCACCACGTTCTCATGCCGGAAGATGGGGCTGTCCTTGCTCAGCGGCTCGGCGCACACCACGTCAATTCCGGCCCCGGCCAGCTTGCCAGAGGTGAGTGCCGCCTCCAGGGCATCCTCGTCCACCAGTCCGCCCCGGGCCACATTGATAAAGTAGGCTCCGTCCTTCATCTTGGAGAAGGCGGCGGCGTCCATCATCCCCTTTGTTTGGGGGTTCAGGCCGCAGTGGAGGGAAAGAATATCGGCCTCAGCAAGGACCTCATCTTCCTTGGCCTTAAACTCAATAAAGTCAGGTGCGTGGAAGGCGGGAGCGCCATAGGCGGCATCGTAGGCAATGACCTTACAGCCCAGCGCCTTCACCCGCTGGGCAAAGGCAGTGCCAATGCGCCCGGCACCCAGGATCCCCACCGTGCGGGTGGACAGACGGTGAACGGGAACGGCTTCAATGTAGTTCCACACCCCGGCGCGAGTCATGTTGCCGATCATGTGGGTCTTGCGGGTAAGCGAGAGCATGAGGGCCAGCGCCTGATCAGCCACCTCGTTGGTGCCGTAGTCGGGCACGTTGCAAATCTGTACGCCGTACTCGGTCGCGTCGTCCAGATTCACGTTATCCACACCCACGCCGTAGCGCACCACGAATTTGAGCGTGGGGATGGCCTCAAAAATTTTCTTATCCATCCGGGCGTACTGGTTCAGGAAGCAAACCGCCCCCTGGCACTGCTCGATGACCTCTTCCTGGGTCTGGCAGTGGAGCCACTTGAAGCCGAGGCCCGCAGCGTCAAAGATGGCCTTTTCCGTATCTACGTCTTTGTGGTCGCAGTCACAGATCATAATTTGTGGATTGTGTTCCATAGCAGCGAATTCCTTTCGTCAAGCAGATGGGGGACGGCATCAGCCGCCCACAAAGAACATGTTAAACCCGGCAGGCAGGCTGATGAGGCCCAGCGCATTGGGGATGAGGAGAGAGAAGAACGGGATATAGGTGATGAACAGAAGCACAATCAGCACCACCCCAAAGAATGGAAGCAGCGTCTTGATGACCTGTTCGATCTTCACGTTGGCAATCTTGCAGCCGGCAAAGAGGATCGCGCCCACCGGCGGGGTCAGTGTGCCCACACAAAGGTTCATCACCATCATCAGGCCAAAATGGACGGCGTTCATACCGAAGGACTGCACGATGGGCAGGAAAATGGGGGTAAAAATCAAAACCGCAGGGGTAGGATCCATAAAGGTACCCACCAGCAGCAGGATAATGTTCATAATAATCAGAATAATGATGGGATTGCTGCTGATTCCCAGCATGGCGTCGGAAATCATCTGGGGAATCTTGGCGAACGACATGACCCAGCTCATGATGGAGGACACACATACTAGGAATTCCACTACTGCGGTAGTCTTTACGCTGGCCAGCAGGATCTTGGGCAAATCCTTCATCTTGATGCTGCGGTAAATGACGCTCAGCAGCAGAGAATAGACTACGGCAATGGCAGAGCCCTCGGTGGCAGTGAACACGCCGCCCAGAATTCCGCCAATGACGATGACGATGAGCAGCAGGCTTGGAATGCCCTCCCACAGGATCCTGAGGGCCAGCTTGAGGGGAAACTTCTCAGTGGAAACGTAGCCCCGCTTTTTGGCCATGAAGCCGGTGACGATCATACAGCCGATCCCCCAGAGGATACCTGGAATGTAGCCGGCCATAAAGAGGGCGGCAATGGAAACAGAGCCGGCCACAGTGGAATAGACGATCATGATGTTGCTGGGAGGAATCATCATACCGGTCGGACCGGAGGCAATGTTGACGGCGGCGGAGAACTCTCGGGCGTAGCCCTCCTCTTCCTCCATGGGGCCCAGAATGCCGCCCATGGCGGAGGCCGCGGCCACGCCGGAGCCGGAGATCGCGCCAAAGAGCATGTTAGCCACGATGTTGGTCTGGGCCAGGGCACCGGGGAGCCTGTGCGCCAATATTTGGGCACAGCCGATCAATCGTTTGGCGATACCGCCGTTATTCATGATGTTTCCGGCCAGCACAAAGAAAGGAATCGCCAGCAGGGAAAACGAGTTGGCACCGGTAAAGGTGCGCTTGGCGGCGGTCATCATGGCCTGCTCAAAGGGCAGAACCACCATCACGGCTGCTGCGGCGCCGGCACCGATGGACAGGCCAATGGGGAAGCCCAGGGCCAGCATCACGACAATACTCACGACCATGATGAGAGCGGCAAATGCTGCTTGTTCCATAGTTTTTCTTACCTCCTCTTACATGGTGCTCCCGGCATCCTTGCTGACGCCGGTCTGGCCCTTCTTGTAGTTATCGAAAGCCAGAAAGATATTATAGATGGCGTAGAACAGGATAAACATGCCGGAGATGGGAATGGCGGAGTAGATAACGCCCATCGGGATCTGAAGCGCGGCGTCCACGGTGTTCATCTGCTGGGCAGTGACCATCTTGCCGCCGTACATCAGGACCACCAGGGAAAACAGGATGAGCACGGCGTTGGTGAGCAACTCCACCAGCAGCAAGGGCACGCCATGGAGTTTGTCTTTCAGCACGGTGATGTCCAGATGCTCCCTGAGGCCAAACACATAGGCTGAGCCATACATGATCATCCACACAAAGAGATACTGGGCCAGGGCCTCGGAAATGGCACTGGGCTTGTTGAAAAAGTAGCGGGTGACCACCTGGTACGTCACCAAGATGGTCATGACGCCCAGGATGATGATGCACATCCACTCCATGACCTTATCCACCACCCGCTTGACGCCGGTTAACGCTTGCATACAGGGTCCTCCTTTTCTCTTACTTGCCGGTTTTGCGGTTTTATCAGAAGAGGCCCGCAGGAGCCTGCGGGCCTCTTGCTGTCACATGAGCGTGTTGAGCAGCGATTACCGAAGCGCCTGGATCTCTTCGTAGACCTTCTTGGTCATATCACTGCGGCCGGCAATCTCCTCGATGAGGGGCTTCACTTTCTCCTGGAAGGGAGCGATGTCGATCTCGGTAATGGTGACGCCCAGCTCATCCTTGCACTTGGTGAAGTACTTCTCACGCAGGGTTGCTGCCAGGGTAAACATGGTGTCCACGGACTCGGTGGCAACCTTCTTCAACGCAGCCTGATCCTCTGCGGACATACCCTTGAGCACATCGGCATTGATGATCAGCTCATCGGGAATCATGAGGTGGTTGGTCAGGGTGTAGTAAGGAGCGACCTCGTACTGGAGGAGGTCGGTATAAGTAATGATGTTGTTCTCGGCGCCGTCCAGGGTGCCCGCCTGAATGGCGGAGTACACATCGCCCTGTGCCATAGCGGTGCCCACGCCGCCCATAAGGTTCATCATCTTGATCATGGTATCGGACTGCATGACGCGGATCTTCTTGCCGGCCAGCTGCTCAGGGGTAGTGATGAGCTCCTTGGTGTACAGGCAGCGGGGGCCAAGGCTGTAAGCGGCCAGCACGTTAAAGCCGTTGGCTTCGGTGGTGGCGAACAGTTCATCCAGAGCGCCGGACTGGAACAGTTTCTTCTGGTGGTCAATGCTGTCATAGATATAGGGGGTGCCAATAATGGCAAAGTCGGGATTCACGCCCTCGATAATGGAGTTGGCTACAATGGCCATCTCAATGGCGCCGGACTGCACCAGCTCCAGGGACTCCTGCTGGGAGCCAAGCTGCTCGCTGGGATAGACCTCGATGGAGTAGCGGCCTTCTGTGGCGTCGTAAAGCTTGTCGCTCAGTTCCACCATGGTTTTGGCCTCTGGGTTCTCCATGGTCTGGTTAAAGGAGCACTTCAGGACGGTCTGGCCGACCTTTGCACCGCCATTGTCAGAAGGTGCCTGGCTCTCGGCCGCGGCAGACTCGGCAGGAGCAGCAGACGCAGCGGGCTTGGTCCCGCCGCAGGCAGTGGCGCCCATCATCAGAGTACCGGCCAGGAGCAGTGCAAGGGCAGATTTCTTATTGGTCATGTTCTTTTTCCTCCTCAAAAAATCTTTATTGCAACCGGCGTCTCCGCCGGGGACAACCACTATAGTTCAAGGGTTTTGTTTTATGAAACCGGTTTGCAAACTGTGTCGAAAAAAAGGGGAGCTTCCTCACCCTTTTATGGTCGAACCGCGAATTTCCAAGCGGTTAGGCAGTTCTTCATAGACCTGATACTCCGGCCCCTTCCCCGCAATCCGCTCCAGCAGGAGCTCTGCCGAGCGCCGCCCCACCATCCAGGAGTCCTGGGTGATCGTAGTAATCCCAGGCGGAATCAGATCCGCCCAGCCCCAGTCATCAAACCCGCATACGCCAAAAGACGCGCCGATCTCGATCCCGGCTGCTCGGATTCCCTGAAGCAGATTAAGCATGGTCACGCCATTGACGGCAAACCCCGCCAGACGCTGGCCCGGGTACTTACTGCGGAAGGTGTCCAAACAGCGAACGCAGTCGTTCTTGTCATCCAGACGGAACTGGTAAAGCCGCTCTGCGCCATCCTGTCCGAAGTGATCCCGCAGTGCGTCATAATATCCCTGATACCGAAGCAGGCGCGGAGCCACGTGCCCGTTTCCCTGGGTGAAAAAGGCCACCTGGTCATATCCCAGGCTCTTTAAATAGGTCACACACTGATAAGTAATATGGTAGCTCTCGGTGGCCACCGTGTCCAGCAGGCCCGGCGCCGACAGGCACCTGTCTGCCAAGACCAGGGGAACGCCCCGCTCCCGCAGAGAAATGAGGTATTCATCGTTTTGCCCGGTGGTGTTGACAATCAACCCGTCCACCTGGTTTTCCAGCAGATCCCGAATCCCCATCCGTTCCCGCTCGGGGTCGTCTCCGCTGTCTACCAGCAGAAGCTGATAGCCCGCCGTCAGACACACGCTGTTGATTCCCTTGACAATCAGCGCGGAAAAGGGACTGGAAATATCACTCACCAGACATCCCAGCAGCCGACTGTTCCGGGCTTTCAGGCTCTGGGCCATCCGGTTGGGGCGGTAGTGAAGTTGTTCGATGACTCCTTCCACTCGCTCCCGGGTCTCATTGGAAAGTGCGTCATACCGCCCGTTCAGAAACCGTGACACCGTGGTCTTGGAGACGCCAGCCTGCGCCGCCACCTGATCGATGGTCACAGACTTTTTTTGCCCGTCCCGGCTTGGCACATCGGCTTCCCCCTCTCGCCCAGTCCTGATTGCTCATTCATCCTACCTCGATGAAACCGGTTTGTCAACGAATTTCTCATATTCTAAACCTATTTTGTGAATAAGTGCCGTTTTTTATTGCATCATTTTGTGTATTTTAACTGCTCAATTTTTTTAATTGATAATTTATTAACAAAGTCATCGGACAATTTAAGACAAAAAACAATTTTCCACCCTTTTATTCCTGTGGTTCCTGAAGATAGCGACGGTTTTCCGCCAGATGAAGGATCATGGCGTAGCGTGCCCGCTGGGGGTCTCGATCCCGAATAGCATTTGCCAACTCCCGGTGGGAGCGCATGGTGTTCTCTTTCAGTTCATTGCGGGTCAGGTCAATGTTTAAGCTGGCAGAAGAGTGGATCACCGGCACCAGGGTGCCCACCACCTGATTGTGGCTGGCCTGGGCGATACAGCGGTGGAACTCCACGTCCTCCTGCCGGTAGGGCCTCTCCCCCCGAATAAAGCGTTCCACTTTGGCGCACTGGGCCTCCAGGCGCTTGAGTTCATAGTCGGTGGCCCGGTCTGCGGCCATGGCAGCCATCTCCGGCTCCAGCATAAGCCGCACATCCAACAGATCCAAGGCAAGCCGACGATCCTGTTTGGCAAAGGTAAGCCCCAGCGGATCGTCTGACACCCCCGGCCGTGGGGAGATAAAGGTTCCTGATCCCTGCCGCACCACTAAAATATTCCTGGATACCAGCCCCTTTATGGCCTCCCGCACCGTGCCTCGGCCCACACCCAGTCTCCGGGACAGCTCCATCTCCGTGTCCAGCCGGTCTCCCGGACGCAGTTCGTTGTCCTTAATAATTTGAATGATCTGCTCTTCCACTGTCATGGAAAGAGGCTTGGCCTCGTTTGTCATGGGAATTCCTCTTCTCTCTTTGCACCGCGCGCCGCCGTATGCGTTCGAGAGCGGCCCGCAAAAGCCGCTTCAACCGACAAAACACGCATTTTTGATTTATTCTACCTTGTTTTTCTTTCCGGCGCAAGAGCCGGTTTTCGTTGACAGGGGCACCGGAACCTTTTATGATAAGGAATAAGAGATCGGAGGCCATGCAGATGGAATTAGTTACCTTATCCTACAAACTTCGAAGCCTGATCGCCTATAGAGCCCTTCTGGAACAACCGGTTTTGGCCGCAGCTTCAGCTCTTTTGGAGCATCTGAGCCGTGGGCAGGGAGAACAGGCTCTGGACGCTTGGGCAAGTCTCTCCTGCCGCCTGGGAGAGGCGGGAACAGACGGACTGGGCTCTTGGCTGCTGGATCGGCTGCGCTACTGCGACGCCCCATGGCCTAAAGCCGCAGAGTCGGACTGCTCCTCTCCCATCCTGGAGCAGTCTGCCCGGCGCGACATAGAGACCTTGGCCGCCCTGGCCGCTCTGGACAGCGGGGAACTGCGCCTCTCTCTGGCCGGATTACTTCCGCCGGAAGGCCGCGCCGCAGCGGAGGATCTGCCGCTCTGGGCTGCCGGGCCCTCTTTTGATTTTGACACACTGACTGCGTGGTACCGGTCACACGGTGCAGGCATGTTTGCCCGCTATCGAGCCTTTTTGTGGGAAGACAATCAACTGCTGCCCGTTCCCCTCCCCGACATGCCAAAAAGCGAAGAGCTGATTGGCTACCGCCTCCAGCGTGCCCAGGTAGAGGCCAACACCCGATCACTTTTGACCGGTCGGCTGGTCAACAACGTCCTTCTCTTCGGTGACAGCGGCACCGGGAAATCCGCTACGGTCAAATCCCTTCTCTCCATGCCGGACAGCGAGGACCTGCGGCTCATCGAAATTGAAAAAAACAGTGTGGTTCAAATGCCTCAGCTGATTCGCTCCCTTGGGGGGCGGCGGCAAAAGTTTATTCTTTTTATTGATGACCTAGCTTTCGATCAGGACGATCAGACCTACGGCGTCCTCAAGACCATTCTGGAAGGCGGGCTGGAGCCCCGCCCGGCCAATGTGGCCATTTATGCCACCTCTAACCGCCGGAACCTGGTTCGGCAAACCTTTTCCGACCGTGCGGGAGATGAAGTGGATCGGGGCGAGACAATTCAAGAGAAAACCGCTCTGGCAGACCGGTTCGGTCTGCGCATCCCCTATCTGGGGCTGGCTAAGGCAGAGTACCTCTCACTGGTAGAACACCTTGCCGCCCAGGCAGGGACATGTCTGCCTCGAGAGGAACTCTTTGCCCGGGCGGTTCAATGGGACGCCCGACACCCCGGACGCTCCCCCCGCACCGCGCAGCAATTCATTTCCAGCTTGGCCTGACGCGCTTTCGCCCCCGCTACCTTAATAATTTACGCTCAGGAGGTATTCTGTATGGCAACTCGTCAACCCAGTTATTATCGACGCAACGATG
>JAYFPI010000036.1:0-42956 GCA_034927965.1 Pseudoflavonifractor sp. | reverse complement strand
CTTCAGAATCCGGAGTACCACAGCGCCATCGCCTGTGTCCACTCCCGCTTTTCCACCAACACCAACCCCTCCTGGGAGCGGGCCCACCCTAACCGGATGATCCTCCACAATGGTGAGATCAACACCATTCGGGGCAACATCGACCGGATGCTGGCCCGGGAGGAGACCATGTCCTCGCCCCTGCTGGAGCGGGAGGGGGACAAAATTCTGCCCGTGGTGAATGCCGCCGGTTCGGACTCTGCCATGCTGGACAACACTCTGGAGTTCCTGGTGATGAACGGGATGGATCTGCCTCTGGCCGTGATGCTCACCATCCCAGAGCCTTGGCAGGGGGACCCCGCCATCTCCCGGGCCAAGCGGGATCTCTACCAATACTATGCCATTCTTATGGAGCCTTGGGACGGCCCAGCCGCCATTCTCTTCTCCGACGGCGACTGCGTGGGGGCAGTTCTGGACCGCAACGGTTTGCGCCCCTCCCGGTACTATATCACTGCCGACGGCAGGCTCATCCTTTCCTCCGAGGTAGGAGTGCTGGATCTGCCCACGGAGCAGGTAGTGCAGAAGTCCCGGCTGGAGCCGGGAAAGATGCTGCTGGTGGACACCCTCGCCGGACGGGTGGTGGGGGACGCCGAGCTGAAGGAGAAATACGCCGCCTGCCAGCCTTACGGCGAGTGGCTGGACGGCAACCTCCTCCATCTGAAGGACCTGCCCATCCCAAACCACAAGGTTCCTGTCAGCACCAGCGAGGAGCTGGTGCAGCTCCAGAAAGCCTTTGGCTACACCTATGAGGACGTAAAGGACACGATCCTACCCATGGCCCGTACCGGGGCCGAGCCAACTGCCGCCATGGGAACCGACATCCCGCTGGCGGTGCTGGACGACAAGGATCAGCCCCTGTTCCACTACTTTAAGCAGCTCTTTGCTCAGGTCACTAACCCACCCATCGATGCCCTGCGGGAAGAGGTGGTCACCGACACCACCGTCTACCTGGGCGACGACGGCAACCTCTTGGAGGAGAAAGCGGAGAACTGCCGGGTGCTTCAGGTGAAAAATCCAATTCTTACCTCCACCGACCTCATGAAAATCCGCTGCATGAAGCGGCCGGGCTTCCGTGTAGAGACCGTGTCCATCCTCTACTATAAAAACACCTCTCTGGAGAGGGCGCTGGACCGCCTCTTTGTGGCTGTGGACCGGGCATACCGCAGCGGGGCCAATATTGTCATCCTCTCCGACCGGGGAGTGGACGAAAACCATGTGGCCATTCCGTCCCTGCTGGCAGTGTCTGCCATTGAGCAGTATTTGGTGCGTACCAAGAAACGTACGGCAGTGTCTATCATCCTGGAGTCTGCCGAACCCCGGGAGGTCCACCACTTTGCCGCCCTGCTGGGCTACGGCGCCCGGGCCATCAACCCATACCTGGCCCAGGAGACCATCGCCGGGCTCATCGATGAGGGCCTGTTGGACAAGGACTTCCACGCCGCCGTAGACGACTACAACGCCGCTGTGCTCCACGGTATTGTGAAGATTGCCTCTAAGATGGGGATCTCCACCATCCAGTCCTATCAGTCCGCCCAGATTTTTGAGGCGATCGGGATCCGCAAAGAGGTGATGGATCGCTATTTTACCAACACGGTTTCCCGGGTGGGAGGAATCGGTCTTGCCGAGATCGAGGCTCTGGTTGATCGGAACCATGACCGTGCTTTTGACCCTCTTGGATTGGGCGGGGCCCCAACGCTGGACTCCATGGGCGAGCACAAGGCCCGTGCCGGGGGAGAGGACCACCTCTATAATCCTCAAACTATCCACCTGCTCCAGGAGGCCACCCGCCGGGGCGACTATGACCTCTTTCAGCAGTATACCACCCTGGTGGACGACGAGACCCGCCCCCACACCCTTCGGGGTCTGCTGGAACTGAACTACGCCGAGACCCCCATTCCCCTGGATGAGGTGGAGAGCGTGGATTCCATTGTCAAACGATTCACAACGGGCGCCATGAGCTATGGCTCCATTTCCCAGGAGGCCCACGAGTGTCTGGCCGAGGCTATGAACCAGCTGGGAGGCAAGTCCAACTCCGGAGAGGGCGGCGAGGAACCCCAGCGCCTGGGCACCAATAAAAACTCCGCCATCAAGCAGGTAGCTTCCGGCCGCTTTGGCGTCACCAGCGAGTATCTGGTCTCTGCCCGTGAGATCCAGATCAAGATGGCCCAGGGGGCCAAGCCGGGAGAAGGGGGACATCTGCCCGCCGGAAAGGTCTACCCCTGGATTGCTAAGACCCGCCACTCAACTCCCGGCGTCACCCTCATCTCCCCACCGCCCCACCACGATATCTACTCCATCGAGGACCTGGCCCAGCTCATCTACGACCTGAAAAACGCCAACCGGCAGGCCAGGATCTCTGTGAAACTGGTCAGTGAGGCCGGGGTAGGCACCATCGCCGCGGGCGTGGCCAAGGCCGGGGCCCAGGTGGTTTTGGTCTCCGGCTACGACGGAGGTACCGGTGCGGCCCCACGCACCTCCATCCACAATGCTGGCCTGCCCTGGGAGCTTGGACTGGCTGAGACCCACCAGACCCTCATCCGCAACGACTTGCGCTCCCGAGTGGTGCTGGAGACCGACGGCAAGCTCATGTCAGGCCGGGATGTGGCCATCGCCTGCATGCTGGGAGCCGAGGAGTTTGGCTGTGCCACCGCGCCCCTGGTGACCATGGGCTGTGTGATGATGCGGGTGTGCAACCTGGACACCTGCCCCGTGGGCGTGGCCACCCAGAATCCAGACTTGCGCAAGCGTTTCCGGGGCAAGCCGGAATATGTGGTCAACTTTATGCGCTTCATTGCCCAGGAGCTCCGGGAGCACATGGCGCGGCTGGGGGTACGCACCGTGGAGGAGCTGGTAGGCCGCACCGACCTGCTCCGCCGCCGCTCTGCCGTCAATGGTAGGGCGGCTACGGTGGATTTGTCCGCCCTGCTGGACACCTCCTGCGCCGGCGTGCCCAGGAGCCACTTTGACCCCGCCGACATCTATGACTTCCGCCTGGAGGACACGGTGGATCTGCGGGTGCTGGAGAAGAAACTCAAATCCAGCCTGGAGAGCGGAAAAAAAGCCGAGGTCTCCATCCAGGTCTCCAGCACCGACCGGACCCTGGGCACCATTTTGGGCTCCGACCTTACCCGGCGCTTCGGCGCGTCTCTGTCCGATGACACCTGTATCGTCCACTGCTCCGGTGGCGGTGGACAGTCCTTCGGGGCCTTTATCCCCAAGGGCCTGACCCTGGTGCTGGAGGGGGACGCCAACGACTACTTTGGCAAGGGCCTCTCCGGCGGAAAGCTCATCCTCTATCCGCCGAAAAACGCTCCCTTCCGGGCCGATGAGAACATCATTGCGGGCAACGTGGCGCTCTACGGTGCCACCTCCGGTCAGGCCTACCTGGCCGGGCAGGCCGGAGAGCGGTTCTGTGTGCGCAACTCGGGTGCCACGGCAGTGGTCGAGGGCGTGGGCGACCACGGCTGCGAGTATATGACCGGCGGCAAGGCGGTCATCCTGGGCCCCACCGGCAAGAACTTCGCAGCGGGTATGTCCGGCGGTGTGGCCTATGTGCTGGACGAGAAGCGGGACCTCTACCTGCGGCTCAACAAGGCCCTGGTGTCCATGGAGTTGGTGACCGAGAAGCACGACGCAGATGAGCTGCGTGCCCTCATTGAGGCCCATGTGGCTGCCACCGGCTCGGCCCGGGGAAGAGAGATCCTGGACCGCTTCGAGAGCTATCTGCCCCTCTTCAAGAAGATTCTGCCCCACGACTACGACCGGATGCTCCGCGCCATTGGGCGGATGGAGGAGAAGGGAATGCTCCGGGAGCAGGCTGAGATCGAGGCCTTTTATGCCAATGCGAAAGGAGGCACCCGGTAATGGGAAAGCCAACTGGATTTTTGGAGTTTGTCCGGGAGAACGATCCCGCCGAAGCGCCCCTGGAGCGCATCAAGCACTACCAGGAGTTCCACCCCCGCCTGCCTCGGGCCGAGCGGCAGCGGCAGGGAGCCCGGTGTATGGAGTGCGGCGTGCCTTTCTGCCAGTCGGGCGCGGTGCTGAATGGGATGGTCTCTGGCTGCCCCCTTCACAACCTCATCCCCGAGTGGAACGACCTCACTTACACCGGCAGTTTCCGCCAAGCGGCGGAGCGGCTCTGCAAGACCAACAACTTCCCGGAATTTACCGGCCGGGTGTGCCCAGCCCTCTGCGAGGCCGCCTGCACTTGCGGTCTGAACGGCGAAGCCGTCACCGTCAAGGCCAATGAGCTTGGAATTATTGAAGAAGCCTGGGCCAACGGACAAATGACGCCACGGCCGCCTGTTTCCCGCACCGGGAAGTCGGTGGCGGTGGTGGGCTCCGGCCCCTCCGGTTTGGCTGTGGCCGCCCAGCTGGGCAGCCGGGGTCACAACATCACCGTTTTTGAAAAAGCCGACCGGGTGGGCGGATTGCTGATGTACGGCATTCCCAATATGAAACTGGAAAAGGAGATCGTCCTCCGCCGCACCCAGCTTATGGAGGCTGAGGGAATCTGCTTCCAGACCGGGGTGGATGTTGGCCGGGACATTGCCCCACGTGAGCTGCTGGACCGATTTGATGCCGTCGTCCTTTGCTGCGGCGCGGGGCAGCCGCGGGATCTGAAAGTGGAGAACCGGGATGTAAAGGGCGTGTACTTTGCGGTTGATTTCCTCGCCGCGACTACCAAGAGCCTGTTGGACTCCGGACTGAAGGACGGAAAGTACATTTCGGCCCGGGGGAAGGACGTTGTCATTGTGGGGGGCGGCGACACTGGCAACGACTGTGTCGGCACCAGTATCCGCCACGGCTGTCAGAGCGTGGTCCAACTGGAGATGATGCCCAAGGCTCCCGACTGCCGGGAAGAACGGAACCCCTGGCCCGAGTGGCCTCGCGTCTGCAAGACCGACTACGGCCAAGAGGAGGCCATCGCCAAATTCGGAGCCGATCCCCGGATCTACCAGACCACGGTTACCAAACTGATATCTGACAAGGATCACAACCTGACAGCCATTGAGACTGTGAAACTGGGCGGAGATCTTAAACCTATTCCCGGTACGGAGAAGACTCGTCCATGCCAGCTGCTGCTCATTGCCGCCGGATTCCTGGGCCCCCGGAAAGAGGTCCCGGAGGCCTTTGGACTGGAGCTGACCGAGCGCTCCAATGTCAAGACCCTCGCGGGCAGGCACGCCACCGGCGTACCTAAGGTGTTCACTGCCGGAGACATGCGCCGTGGCCAGTCCCTGGTGGTCTGGGCCATCCAGGAGGGCCGCGCCGCAGCCCGGGAGGTAGATGAGTTCCTTATGGGGTATACCGGCCTGAACTGAGTCAGCCAAAGCATAAAAAGGGTTCGCTTGTTTGGGATGCCTCCCGCCACAACCTATTTTGTGGCGGGAGGCATCCCTATTTGTATGGTACCCTTTGATAACAGAAAATGTTCCGCGGAAAGAAATTCAGGAAAAATTCACACCTGCCGCCCTTGCGTCAGTCCTATAAATCAAGTATAATATCAAGGATAGTGGGGTTATTATACTCTTGCACCCCATCAAAACAGATCGGAATGGGAGGGATCAGGATGGATCAGGCCGTTGCATTGGTACAGAAGCTTTTTTCCAATTTCGGTCCCGTAGCCCCGACAGATGTAGTTGACATCACCATCATGGCATTTCTGATTTACAAGCTCATTAACTTGATTCGCTCTTCCAGTTCTGGAAAGGTGGCAAAGGGTATCGTCCTGCTGGTGGCCGCGCTCTGGTTGTCCAGCGTGCTCCACCTTTATACGGTGAACTTTCTTCTCAGCCGGGTGTTGGAGTGGGGCGTTCTGGCGGTGGTCATTTTGTTTCAGCCAGAACTGCGCAAGATTCTGGAGCAGGTCGGCAGCAGCAGTTTGGGTACCGTGTTTAACAGCCGACAGGATGTGCCTGACGAGCTGGAAACTGCCATCACTCAAACCGTTGAGGCCTATACGTCCCTTTCCAAAAGCAAGACAGGTGCACTGATGGTCTTTGAGCGTAAGAATATGCTGGATGATGCCATCCGCACGGGGACTGCCCTGGACGCTGTGGTCAACAGCGAGCTTTTGAAGAACGTATTCTGGAACAAGGCGCCCCTGCATGATGGGGCGGTAATTGTCCGTCGGGGCCATATCGTGGGAGCGGGCTGTATGTTGCCCATGTCTGGGAACGTGAATCTCTCCCGAGAGTTGGGGATGCGACACCGGGCTGGCATCGGCGTCAGCGAGCAGACTGATGCCGTGGCGGCCATCGTTTCTGAGGAGACCGGTTCCATTTCGGTGGCGGTGGGCGGGATGCTTAAGCGGCACCTGACACCGGAGACGCTGGAGCGTCTGCTCCGAAATGAGCTGATGCCGGAGCGTAAAGAGGAGGAACCCGTTTGGTTTAAACTCCCTACCTTGCTCCGTGGGAAAAAGGAGGCGAAAATGGATGGAGACAAGCAAGAAAAATAAATGGCTGTATGCCGGCCTCTCCATCCTGATTGCTGTCATTCTCTGGATGTATGTGGGGAAGGTAGTCAACCCCGAGGTAGACGGTACAGTCCGAAATCTTCCGGTGACCTTTGTGGGGCTGGATGTTTTGGAGGAGCGCGGACTCATGATTGCGGACGGAGCTGACCAGACCGTTACCATCAGTGTGAAGGGCAAGCGGGACGTGGTCAATCAGCTCTCTGCTGAAACGGTCTCCATTACGGTGGATGTGTCTTCTATTGCTCAGACCGGTACTTATACCCAGGCATATCAAATTGTTCCCAGTCTCAGCGGGGCGGTAGCTTCCAGTTCCCTTATTATTACGGATCGCCATCCCCTGAACGTGGAGTTCACCGTGGCTAAGCTGGCGGTACGTACGGTGTCCATCCAGGGGAGCTTTACCGGAAGCGTAGCTGATGGCTATCAGGCTGGTGAATTCTCCTTCTCGCCTGCTACTCTAGAGATTCGGGGCGAGGAGAGCATTGTCAATCAGATCGATTTTGTTCAGGTGGTGTTGGATAAGGAGAATCTTGCGGAAACATACAGTGGCGATCTACCGTACACCTTTATTTCCTTCGGGGGGGAGGTTGTGGACGGTACAGATCTTGAGACCTCAGTGCCACTCATTCGTACTACGCTGCCGATTGTACAGCTGAAAGAGGTGCCCCTCACCGTGAATATTCTGGCTGGCGGCGGCGCTACGGAGGAAAACATCACCTACACCATTAGCCCAAAGACCATTATTGTCTCCGGCGCCGCCAGTGATCTGGAGCCGCTGAAGGAGGTCTCTCTGGGCAATATTGACCTGTCCAAGGTTCTTGGCAGCGATGTGTTGACGTTCCCCATCTCCCTGACTTCAGAGTTGAGCAACGTCAGTGGCATTACAGAAGCTACGGTGGATATCTCTGTAAAGGGGCTGTCTACCAAAACCTTGGAAGTAGATAATATCGAGCTCATCAACATTCCATCCGGCTGCAGCGCACAGTCAGTGACCCAGTCCCGGCAGGTGCAGATTCGCGGGGAAGAGAATGCGGTCGCCGGAGTGAGCGCATCGCAGCTGCGCATTGTGGCCGACTTGACTCAGGCAGTCGCCGCCACCGGAACCCAAACCGTCCCCGTCAAGGTGTACCTGGACGGCAGAAGCGATGTGGGCGTGGTGGGGGAGTACAACATTGTTGTGTCAATCAGCAGATAAGGAGATCTGATAACATGAAGCAAACCGCAAAAGTCGTTCGCTCGGTTCGGCAGGGATACGCGGAGGTGAAGGTGCGGCGAACTTCGGCCTGTGCCAGCGCTCATAACTGTGGCTCCTGTGACCATTGCAGCATGATGGAAAATGCCCCCGAGATTGTGGTGGTGGCGGAAAACGGACCGGGGGCTGAACCCGGCGATACCGTTACTGTGGAGAGCGCCACCTCCAGCATCCTCAGCGCGGCTGTCATCCTTTATATTGTTCCTTTTGCGCTCTTCTTTCTTGGGTATTTCCTGGGCCACGGGCTGAGCTGGACCGAGGGGCCGTCCATTGCAATGGGAGGTATTGGATTTGTCTTAGGTCTTCTGGGCGCTTTGGCTTTGGATCGTTACCGCAAGCACCACAACTCTGTGGTTTTCAAAATCGTTTCCATTATTGAGGACTGAGGGTGTTCGGCTACGTCAGAGCTCGGCGGGATACCTTGGATGCGGAGGGGCTGTCCGGCTATGAGGCTGCTTACTGCGGATTATGCCTCACCCTGGGACGGCGGAGGGGCTTTGTTGCCCGGTTGTTTCTCAACTATGACTTTGCGTTTCTTGCCATGCTGTTGGCTCCTGCCGACGCACCATGCGCTGCCCATTGTCGCCGGTGTATGCTCCACCCCATTCAAGGGAAGCCTGCCTGTGGTGAGAGCCGCTGGCTGGACACCGCTGCCGATGAGAGCGTAGTACTGACCTACTGGAAGCTCCAGGACACGCTGGTGGATGGTGGCTTTCTTGCCCGCTTGACTGCCAAATTTCTGTCTATGTGTCTGCGGCGGGCTTATCAGGGCGCATGTCTGGAATGCCCGGAGTTTGACAACGAGGTGACCTTCCGGCTGGCGGAACTGCGTGGGCTGGAGGAGGAGAGATGCCCTTCCATTGACCGGATGGCGGACTGCTTTGCCCGGCTTTTGAGTGCCGCCGCTCCTCAGACAGGGTCGGGGCCGCGAGACCGGGCAGTGAGGCAGCTCCTCTATCACTTGGGGCGCTGGATCTATCTCGTTGATGCAGTGGACGACTTGGCAGAGGATCGGAAAGCTGGGCGCTACAATCCGGTAGCCGCCCGTTTTCCTGACTGGACCGAGGAGGATCGGATCTATCTGCGTCGAAATCTGGATCACTCTCTGAATCTGGCTGGAACGGCGTTTCAGCTTCTGGAGCGCAACAACTGGCAGCCGGTGGTAGAAAACATATTGTACAGCGGTCTCCCCGGAGTGGAAGAACTGGTCTTTTCCGGCCGGTGGCGAGATCATCTAAAGAGACACAGGAGAGACGGCCCATGAATGATCCGTACAGTGTACTCGGCGTCGATCCCGGCGCCAGCGATGAAGAAGTCAAGCGCGCCTATCGGGAGTTGGCCCGGAAGTATCATCCGGACAACTACCAGAATAATCCCTTGGCCGATTTGGCCGAGGAGAAAATGAAAGAGATCAATGACGCCTACCACACCATTACCCATTCCCGCTCTGGAAGCGGGGGAGGGCAGAGGCAGTCGGGCGGCTATCAGCAGCAACAGCAGCAGTATACCTATCAGCAGCAGTACACTGGCGGTGATAGCCTATACGCCCAGGTGCGCCAACAGATCAACATCGGGAACATAACTCAGGCGGAGCAGTTGCTGCGCACTGCTCCCCGGCAGGATGCCGAGTGGCACTTTTTGGCTGGCTATATCGCCTATCAGAAGGGCTGGCTGGACGAGGCTACCCAACATTTTCGAACTGCCTGTAATATGGAACCGGCCAATGCTGAGTACCGTCAGGCGCTGTCCATGATGCAGCAGGGAGGGGCGGGGTACCGCCCTGCCGGCTACAGCTATGCAGGCTGCGACCCATGCACAACCTGCATGTGCATCAGCTGCATTAGCCCCTGCTGCTGAGAAGAGTTTCTTTTCAAGTGGAAACAACTGTGGTATAATAACCGAATGCAGGAGACTCAAGGGGCATTTTGTGCCTGTGCCACTCGACTTACTATGTTCAGAGAGGGGGCGGTATCTGTGGTCAGAAGTATGACCGGATACGGCAGGGGAGAGAGTATCTGGAACGGGCACACCATTGTTGCTGAGGTTCGGTCGGTCAATAACCGCTACCTGGACTGCACAGTGAAACTGCCCAGGGTATACGCTTTTGCGGAGGAGGCTGTCAAGTCGGCCGTCCAAGCCAGGGTCAGCCGGGGAAAAGTTGAGGTCTATTTCACTGTGGGTTCTACTGGAAGCGGGGAGGTCTCCGTTACCCTGAACCGCAGCGTGGCCGACGGATATTACCGCGCGTTGCGGGAACTGGCCGACACATATAGTCTGGCCGACGATATCTCCGTCTCCCTGCTTTCCCGATTTCCCGACGTATTCTTAGTGGAGCGGTCAGAGGAGAACCGTGAGGAGGCAGCCGCCGGACTTTTGGAGGCCCTGACAAAAGCACTGGATGAGTTCGACATTATGCGCATCCGAGAGGGACTGCGGCTGGCGGAGGACGTGGGGAGCCGAGCGGATACAATTGAGGATCTCACTGCCCAAGTGGAACTTCGCTCCCCCGGCATTGTGGCCGACTACCGTGCCAGACTGACCGCCAAGCTTCAGGAAGTGCTGGGGAACACCCAAATCGACGATAGCCGCATTCTCACTGAGGCGGCCATCTATGCGGACAAGGTGGCTGTGGATGAAGAGACCGTCCGGCTACGCAGTCACTTGTCCCAGTTGAGGAGCATGCTGGCTCAAGGTGGGAACGTGGGCCGGAAGTTGGATTTTTTGATTCAGGAGTTTAACCGGGAGGCCAACACTATTGGCTCTAAGTGTAACGACGTGGAGACTGCCCGCACGGTTGTGGACATCAAGGCAGAGATTGAAAAAATTCGGGAACAGGTTCAGAATTTGGAATGACAGCAGAAAGGGACGGCCAGAATGAAGCTGATCAATGTTGGATTTGGAAATATGGTCTCCGCCGGCCGCCTGATTGCCATTGTGGGACCTGACTCGGCACCCATCAAGAGAATGATGCAAGAGGCAAGGGATGGGGGCAATCTGATCGATGCCACTTACGGACGCCGGACCCGCGCCGTTCTTATTATGGACAGTGACCACATCGTCCTATCCGCCCTTCAGCCGGAGACAGTGGCAGGCCGGGCGGGAGGAAAAGAGACCGAGACCAATGAGGAGGAAGAGGCCACGTGATACGAAAGAAACAGAGGGGTCAGCTCATTGTGCTTTCCGGACCCTCCGGGGTAGGGAAGAGCACGGTGATTTCGGAGCTTCTGGGGGAGCGGCCGGATATTTACTTTTCTGTTTCCTTCACCACCCGAAAACCGCGGGTAGGAGAGGCGGACGGGATCAATTACAATTTTGTCTCCCAGGAGACGTTTGAGGACATGATCGATCGGGGAGACTTTTTGGAGTACGCCCGGTATGTGGATCACTACTATGGCACATCTCTCAAGCTGATTGAAGAGAAGCTAAGGGCCGGGATTGATGTGCTTTTGGACATTGAGGTTCAGGGTGCAGCCAAGGTGCGGGAGAAGTGTCCTGATGCGGTGCTTATCTTTATCATTCCCCCCTCTTTTGAAGAACTTTCCCGCCGACTTCACGGCCGGAACACCGATGACGAAACCGTAATCGAAGGCCGTCTGAAAAAAGCCAGGGAGGAGTACAAGGAAATTCCACACTACGATTTCCTGGTGGTCAACGACAAGGTGTCCGCCGCCGCCGCGGAGATTGGAGCCATTCTGATGGCCCAAGGCTGCCGCACTAAATACCGCTTGAATTTAGTTGAAGGAGTTTGATTTTTATGATGCTCGAACCTGCAATGCACGACCTTTTGAAACAGGTCCCAAGCCGTTACATGCTGGTGAACGTGGTGGCTCATCGGGCCAGGGAGATCGCTGGTCAGGCCGAGGAAGAGGGTTATCCCCTCAACGAAAAACCCGTCACTCTGGCGCTGATCGAAGTAGCTCACGGAGAGGTGGAGCCCTCTGAGGAAGAAACCTAACAAGAAGGCAAGCGGTGGCCATAGGCCAGACCGCTTGCCTTTTCCAGGATAAGAGGGGAGACGCCGATGTCTGTTCAAATTGCGAAAATCGCGCTTTCGGCGGCGACCTACGCCATTGATAAGCCCTACGACTATTTTATCCCCGCTGGGCTGATTGGAGCCCGCCCCGGGGTGCGTGTAGTGGTTCCCTTTGGGGCTGGAAATCGGCGGATTGAAGGGATCATACTGGCCGTGGAGGATCACGAGGCCATGGAAAAACCACTTAAATCCGTGCTGGCCTGTCTGGACGATGAGCCGGTACTGGATACCGAGGGGCTCCAAATAGCCCTTTGGGTTCGGGAGAGATGGTTTTGCACAGTGTACGATGCGGCCCGGGCCATGCTTCCTGCCGGACTCTACTACGCTCTTCAGGACTGCTACCGTCTGGCCGACGGTTTGGAACCGAAGGCGGCCCAGACGGCTGCAGGGAATTCGGAGGCGGAGCGACAAGTGGTGGAACTGGTCTCCGGCAGCCGTGGCGGGCTGGAGGTGGGCCAGCTCCGGGCGGCTTTTGGGTCACGTGACCCGGGCCAGGCCCTGCGGTCCCTTTTGGAGAAGGGGGTTCTGGTTCAGCAGACCAGCGCCTCCCGGGGCGTTGGAGACAAGAAAGAAAAGCTGGTATCGCTGGCTATTCCGCCAGAGGAGGCCTTGGCTCAGGTGACTCCCCGCCGCCGGACGGCTCCGCTGCGCTATGCCGTGGTGGAGCTGCTGGCGGGGATTGGGGAGGCGCCGGCTAAAGAGGTGTGCTATTTTACTGGGGCGGCTAACGCTACTCTTCGTTCCCTTGAGAAAAGCGGCCTGGTTTGGGTCCGGGAACAGGAGGTATTTCGGCGCACTTTTCCCGAGCCGGAAAAGCGTGCTGCACCTATCTGTCTTAACGAGGAACAGCAGCGTGCGTTTGAAGGGCTGAATGCCCTAGCCGGGACGGGCAAGGGCGCTGTGGCTCTTCTCTATGGCGTGACAGGCAGCGGCAAGACACAGGTTTATCTTCGCCTTATCCAAGAAACACTTAAGCGGGGAAAGACTGCCCTGACCCTGGTGCCCGAGATCGCCCTCACCCCTCAACTTATGGCCATCTTTACCGCCCACTTCGGCACGGAGGTGGCGGTGCTCCACAGTTCCCTTCGGGCGGGGGAGCGCTACGATGAGTGGAAGCGGGCCAGGTCTGGTAAAGCTCGGGTGGTGATTGGTACCCGCTCAGCGGTGTTTGCCCCTCTGAAGGACCTGGGACTTATCATTGTAGACGAGGAGCAGGAGGGGAGCTACAAGTCGGAAAACGTCCCCCGTTATCATGCCCGTGACGTGGCCAAGTACCGTGTGGGTCGCAGCAGCGCGCTGCTGGTGCTTGGTTCCGCCACCCCATCGGTGGAGACGATGTACCACGCCCGGCAGGGGGATTACCACTTGTTCACCCTCGCGCACCGCTATAATGAACGTGCCCTGCCGGAGGTTTTTCTGGCCGATCTGAAGGAGGAACTGCGGGACGGGAACCGTACCCCTTTGAGCTTGCCCCTGTGTCAGGCTCTGGAAGAGAATCTGGCACGGGGAGAACAGAGCATCCTGTTTCTCAATCGCCGAGGGGCCAGCCGTATGGCTACCTGCGTCTGCTGCGGCCAGGTACCTACTTGCCCTCGGTGTTCGGCCTATCTCACCTACCACTCCGCAAACCACCGGCTGATGTGCCACTATTGTGGACACTCCGAGCCCATGCCCAATGCCTGCCCTGACTGCGGCGGAGCGCTGGAGTTTGTTGGGGCAGGGACCCAAAAGGTGGAGGAGACCCTCCACGAGCTGTTTCCAGGAGTGAATGTGCTGCGGATGGATGCCGATACCATCACCGCCGGTCGCTCCCATGAGGAGCTGCTCCGCCGGTTCCAGGAGGAGCGGATACCCATTTTGGTGGGTACACAGATGGTGGCCAAGGGCCTGGATTTTGAAAACGTTACCCTGGTGGGAGTGGTTTCCGCCGATCAGGGTCTTTATCTGGATGACTACCGGGCAGGGGAGCGCACCTTCTCACTCATTACTCAGGTGGTGGGCAGGGCGGGCCGGGGCAGCAAGACGGGTCGGGCCATCATCCAGACCTTCACACCGGAAAACGATGTCATTCAGGCCGCTGCCCACCAGGACTACGACCGCTTTTACCTCCAGGAGATCGGCCTGCGCCGTGTGCGGAGCTGTCCGCCCTTTGCCTCTCTCTTCGTGGTCACTGTATCAGGGACGGAGGAGGGACAGGCCCTTCGGGTGTGCGCCTTCCTGCGGGACACCTTGCGCCGCTGGCTGACTGCGCCGCTCTATCTGGAGCTTGGCTGTCAGGTGCTTGGCCCCGCCCCGGCGGCCATTGCAAAAGTGAACAACCGCTATCGGTATCGTCTGACCCTGATGGCGGAGAATACCGGCCCCATGCGGGAGCTGGTGGCCCACTTGGTACGCTGTGCCCAAGCGGACCGGAAGAATCGGGGCGTGTCCGTCACCGCGGACGTGGACCCTATGAATTAACAGGAGGAACACCATGGCCATTCGAGAGATACTCACCGACAAGGATCCCGCGCTTCATAAAAAGTGCCACCCTGTTACCCAGTTTGACGCAAAGCTAGGGCTGTTGCTGGACGATTTGAAGGAGACCCTGGCCCACGCTAACGGGGCGGGCTTGGCTGCCCCTCAGATCGGAATTCTTCGCCGGGTTGTTGTGGTGGTGGACGGAAACGATCAGATGTTGGAACTGGTCAATCCAGAGATCCTCACCCAGGAGGGGGAGCAGGACGGCCTTGAGGGTTGCCTCTCTGTACCCGGCTATTACGGTTTTATCAAGCGGCCCATGAAGGTGCGGGTGAAGGCCCAGGACCGGACAGGGAAGTGGTTTGAGGCTGAGGGTGAGGAGATCGTGGCCCGATGCTTCTGCCATGAGACCGAGCACCTGGATGGCCACGTCTTTACCGAGCATACCGACAAACTCTACTCCGTTGATGAGCTGGACCAACTCATGGAGGAAGAGACAAAGCAGAAGAGAAAGGGCCGGTGAGGTCAATGCGGATCCTATTTATGGGCACCCCCAATTTTGCGGTGCCCTCTCTGGAGGCCATTCTCGGCGCGGGCCACACTGTTTGTGGAGTATTCACCCAACCAGACAAGCCAAGGAACCGCGGGATGAAGCTTCTTCCAACGCCTGTAAAGGAATGCGCTTTGTCACACAATATTCCTGTATTCCAGCCGGTAAAGCTCCGAGACGGGACGGCGCTGGAGCAGATCCGGGAGCTGGGACCCGAACTCATCGTGGTGGCAGCCTACGGTCGCCTCCTGCCTCAAGAGATTTTGGACTGCCCGCCCAAGGGCTGTATTAACGTTCATTCTTCACTTCTGCCCCGGTACCGGGGAGCCGCCCCCATCAACTGGGCGATACTAAACGGGGACAGAGATACCGGAGTCACCATTATGCACATGGCCGCTGCACTGGACTCGGGGGACATCATTGCCCAGGTTTCTACTCCCATTGGCCCCGGCGAGACTGCCCCGCAGCTCACAGCCCGACTGGCGAAGCTGGGGGGAGCGTTGCTGGCGGAGACGATGACACAGATTGAGGTCGGAACCGCAGCGCGGATTCCCCAGGATGAGGAGCTGGTCACCCTGGCCCCCATGTTGGGCAAGGAGCTCTCGCCACTGGACTTCCATCGGAGCGCCCAGGCGCTCCACGACCAGGTACGGGGTCTCATTCCGTGGCCTGCCGCCACCGTGCAGGTGGGCGGCGTCCGGTGCAAAGTTTTTGCCACACGGGTGGAGACCGGCGCCGGTGTGGCGGGGACTGTGTTGGAGGCGGGAAAAGACGGTATCCTTGCGGCTTGCGGTGGCGGCACCGCCCTGCGCATTCTGGAGCTTCAGCCAGACGGAGGCAAGCGGATGCACGCAGCGGATTATCTGCGGGGCCATCCCGTGGAAGTGGGGAGCGTTCTCTGATGGCCCCGTCGGCCCGGGAGGTGGCCCTGAGCTGTTTGACGGCGGGTGAGAAACAGGGGGCCTGGTCGGACGGCTACCTCCGCAGCGCCATCCGCCAGGCGGGCCTGGACGGCCGGGACGCCGGACTGTGCACCTGCCTTACCTTCGGTGTGCTGCAAAATGAGCGGCTATTGGACTGGCACTTGGCCAGGCTCTCCACGGTGCTGCCGGAGAAGATGGAGCCGGCGGTGCGGGGGGCCCTGCGGCTGGGACTTTACCAGCTCCTGTTTCTGGACCGGGTCCCTGTTCACGCTGCCGTCAACGAGTCAGTGGAACTGGTGCGGAAGCACAGCCGCAATCCCCGAGCGGCCGGACTGGTCAACGCCGTGCTGCGCGCCGCCGTCCGGGCCCGGGAATCTGGACTGCCCCAGCCGACTGACCCGGCGGTTCGATACAGCCACCCCGACTGGCTTGTGAAGGAATTTACCCATACACTTGGAAGGGAAGAGGCCGAGGCCCTGCTGTCTGCGAACAACGCCCAGCCACCCACCCAGGCCCAGGTGAACACCCTGCTTACCACGGCGGAGGCGCTGACCGAGGAGCTGACCGCTGCCGGTCTTACCGTGCGCCCCCATCCCTGGCTGTCCGACTGCCTGGAACTGGAGGACACAGGAGATCTGGAGGCGTTGCAGGCTTTCCAAGCGGGGAAGTTCTATATTCAGGATGCCGCCGCCCGTCTGGCCGTATTGGCCGCCGCCCCTGCACCGAAAAGCCGGGTGCTGGACGCCTGCGCCGCCCCCGGGGGCAAGACTTTTGCCGCTGCGATCGCCATGGGTGATAAGGGGAGCATCCTAGCCTGTGACATCCACCCTCGGAAACGGGGCCTCATCGAAGATGGGGCGGAGCGCCTGCACCTTAAGTGCGTGAAAGCCGCCGTTATGGACGGCAAGCACTTTGACCCAGCGCTGGAAGGGGCCTTCGATTTGGTCATGGCCGACGTACCCTGCTCAGGTCTGGGTATTATTCGAAAGAAGCCGGACATCCGCTACAAGGACCCGACCTCGCTGGCTGGCCTCCCGGCGATCCAGCGTGAGATTTTGGACAATGTGGCCCGCTATGTCCGGCCCGGTGGGGTGTTACTTTACGCCACCTGCACCCTATTGGAACGGGAAAATCAGGGGGTGGTCTCTTGGTTTTTAGACAAGGAGAAAGGTTTTACGCTGGAACCCTTGGAACTGCCCGGTCCTGTGGGCCGGTCGGAGGGCATGGTGACCCTCTGGCCCCACCGACATGGCACCGACGGATTCTTTTTTGCCCGGCTGCGGCGCAGGGAATAGGGAGGAGGCAACGCCTGTGATTGATTTGAAGTCCATGACTCGGGTCGAAATGGAAGGGCTCATGAAGGAACTGGGAGAGCCCGCCTTCCGGGGAGGGCAGATTTTTCAGTGGCTTCACCGTGGTGTGGCTTCCTTCGAGGAGATGACAAACCTCTCCAAGGCCCTGCGGGAAAAGCTGGAAGGGGCTTGCGCCCTCACCGTTCCCACGGTAGAGCGCAAGCAAGTCTCCCAGCTCGACGGTACTATCAAGTACCTCTGGCGTCTGAGCGATGGGAATTGCGTGGAGACTGTTTTGATGCGGTATCACCATGGGAATACTGTGTGTATCTCCTCCCAGGTTGGGTGCAGGATGGGCTGCGTATTCTGTGCCTCTACCATAGGTGGAAAGGTAAGAAACTTAACACCTGCCGAGATGCTCGATCAGGTGCTCTTTACCCAGCTGGACTCGGGAGCTGAGATCTCTAACATCGTTCTCATGGGCATTGGAGAGCCGCTGGATAACTTGGAGACTGTACTCCGCTTTCTGGAGCTGGTGAACAGCCCGGATGGGCTGAACATTGGAATGCGGCACATCTCCTTGTCCACCTGCGGGTTGGTGGAGCAAATTAACAAACTGGCCGAATATCGGTTACAATTAACTTTGTCGGTTTCTCTCCACGCCCCCGACGACGAGACTCGTTCCAAGATCATGCCGGTGAACCGGAGTGTGGGGGTTGAGAAGCTGTTTGCCTGCTGCCGCCGGTACTTCGAGGCTACTGGGCGGCGGATTTCCTACGAGTACGCCATGATCGACGGAGTCAATGACTCCGACTGGCAGGCAGATCTGCTGGCCCGGCACCTGAAGGGGACACCGGGGCATGTCAACCTGATTCCGCTTAACGATGTGGCGGAGAGTCCGCTTAAGCCCAGCCGGCGAGTGCGGCAATTCCAGAAGCGTCTGGAGAGTCAGGGAGTGACGGCCACCGTCCGGCGGAAGCTGGGCGGAGATATTGACGCGTCTTGTGGCCAGTTACGGCGCAAGCGCATGGAGGAAGAAGCGGAATGATACGAGCTTGGGGAATCACGGATAAGGGAGCGGTACGCGCCCAGAACCAGGATTCATATTACTTAAAACCCCTGGGGGAAGCCTTGGTGGTGGCTGTGGTCTGCGACGGCATGGGTGGCGCTAAGGCGGGCAACGTAGCCAGCTCCCTGGCCGTGGAGGTGGCCTCCGATTATCTGGAGAGACTGCCTTCGGAGGAGCTGTTGCGTACGCCGGGAGAACACCTGACCCAGGCTGCAGCTCTGGCTAACGACGCGGTGTTCCACAAGGCATCTCAAGATTCGGAGTGCCGTGGAATGGGTACCACCATGGTGGCCGCTGTGGTTCAAGGTGAAAAGGCACAAGTGCTCAACATTGGAGATAGCCGGGCCTACCATATCGGCGAGGAGGGCATCGTCAAGGTGACGAGAGATCACTCGGTGGTGGAGGATCTTGTCCACCGGGGAGATATTACTCCGGAACAGGCCCGCCAGCACCCACAGAAGAATCTTATCACCCGGGCACTGGGCTCTGAGTTCCGCTCCCGCACTGATCTTTATGAGATAGATCTGGCTAAAAAGGAATTTCTTCTGCTGTGTACCGATGGGCTTTCCAACACCCTGACCGATCAGGAAATGCTCTATGAAGTGCTCCATGGGGGCACGCCGGAGAGCTGCTGCCAGCGGATGCTGGACGTGGCCATGTTAAGGGGGGCACCGGATAACGTAACCGCCGTCCTCATTCAAATTGCGTAAGGGGGTAATGAACTATGGATCAGTACATAGGGAAATTACTCGATAATCGATACGAGATCCTGGAGCGCATTGGATCCGGTGGTATGGCTGTGGTCTATAAGGCCAAGTGTCACTGGCTTAATCGCTTTGTGGCGGTGAAGATTCTCAAGGAGGACCTGGCCCAGGACGAGGAGTTTCGGCGCCGCTTCCATGAGGAATCCCAGGCTGTCGCCATGCTTTCCCACCCCAATATTGTGGCCGTGTATGACGTCTCCCGCTCTCCGGAGCTGGATTATATTGTCATGGAGCTTATTGATGGGATTACCCTTAAGCAGTATATGCAAAAGCGGGGGGGGAAGCTGTCCTGGAAGGAGTCTCTTCACTTTATCTCCCAGATCATGAAGGCACTGTCTCATGCTCATAGCCGGGGCATCATCCACCGGGATATTAAACCCCATAACATCATGGTGTTGCGGGACGGTAGCGTAAAGGTGGCCGACTTTGGCATTGCACGGCTGACTTCGGCCGCCCAAAATACCATGACCCAGGAGGCTTTAGGCTCAGTACACTATATCTCTCCCGAGCAAGCCCGGGGCAGCCGGATCGATGCCCGGAGCGACATCTACTCCTCTGGCGTGGTCCTTTACGAGATGCTCACCGGCCGTCTGCCCTACGAGGGAGATTCCCCGGTGGCGGTGGCTATCCAGCATATCAACTCCATCCCCCTATCCCCCCGGGAAGTTGAGCCCTCTATCCCAGAGGCCATGGAGGCCATCACCATGAAAGCTATGTCCTCTGACGTGGACAAGCGCTATGTCTCGGCCGATGCTATGCTGGTGGATCTGGAGGAGTTCCGAAAAAACCCCAATATCAGCTTTGACTATACTGCCGATGACTTGCTGGCCGGGGATGGGGATGAGCCTACCCAGGTCATTGGAGCCAACACTCCTCAGATTGTTTCCGGCCGCCCAGTTCACGCTGAGCGCTATGAGGAGACCACCCGGATCCGGGGCGAGCGTCCGACCCCCAAGAGGGGGGATTCCGTAGACCGGGACGATGACTACGACGGGGAGGGCAGTGGTCATAGAACCATGATCATCGTGGCTGCGTTAATTCTTTGCATGGCTGGTATTGGCGCTTTTCTCTGGGTCACTGTTTTTAGCGGAATGATAGGGGGTAAGACCTATGTGGTACCCCAGTTGGCTGGTTATACCCTGGAGGAGGCCCAGGCACTGCCTGAGATTCAGGAGAACGGATTTACCGTGGTAGAAGGCAAACGGATCCTTAGCGACACGGTGAAAGCGGGGCAGATTATCTCCCAGAGTCCGACGGCTGACGAGGTGGTCAAGGAGGGCGGACGTCAGATTACCGTGGATATCAGCGCCGGACAGGGAGGACTCACCATGCCAGACGTCTATAATTCGGATCAGCGAGTGGCCACTGCCAAGCTGGAAGGGATGGGCCTGGTAGTAGAAGTGAAGCAAGAAAACTCCGACGAAGTTACCAAGGGTAATGTGATCTCGCAGACTCCCGTGGAGGGAGATTCTGTGGAGAATGGAGAAACCGTCACCCTTGTGGTAAGCCTTGGCCCTGACACTCAGGCGGTAACGGTCATCACTTTGACCAATATGAGTCTGGAAGCGGCCACCAAGGCTATCACGGACTTGGGTCTCGTGCTGGGGAAGGTGGACAAGGTTTCCAGTGACAGCTATGCCGAGGGCCTGGTCTGCTATCAAAGCACTCCCAACGGGACTTCTGTCCCCGCTGGGACCGTCATCAACCTCCAGGTAAGCACTGGGCCCGAGGCGCAAAAGCCTCCCGAGGCCACGGAGAGCAGCCCAGCCACCTCCGCTCCGTCCACCGGGCCTTCCGTGACCCGGAAGGAAGTGGTAGTGGACCTGCCCGCTGATCGTGAGACTGTCAATGTGCGGATCACCGTGAATGGTGCAGATCAGGTCAACGACACGGTAGAGACCAAGATGCGCATCGCCCGGTACACCGTGGAGGGCAGCGGCGTCCAGGAGGTCGTCATCTATCTGGACGGCACTCAGGCGCGCAGCTACTCCCTGGACTTCTCCGCATGATGGAGGGAATCATTTTTAAGGCCCTGTCCGGATTTTACTATGTGGACTGCGGGGACGAGACAGTTACCTGTCGCGCCCGGGGCAAGTTCCGGCATGAAAAGGTAAAGCCACTGGTGGGGGATCGGGTAACGGTGACCACTCAGCCAGACGGCTCTGGCACTGTAGATGCAGTACTCCCCCGAAAGAATGAATTTCAGCGCCCTGCAGTGGCTAACATCGACCTGCTGGTGGTGGTAGCCTCTGGGGCCATCCCAATTACCGACCCCTTCCTGATCGACAGGGTGGTGGCTATGGCCGAGCGACGGGGCTGCGAGAGCGTGATCTGTTTTAATAAGTGGGATCTGGAGCAGCCCGCTGATCTTTATGAAACCTATAGCAGGGCTGGCTTCCCCACCCTACGGGTAAGTGCCGAGACAGGAGAGGGGATAGAGGAGCTTTCTCGATTGATTGCCGGAAAGGTATGCGCCTTTACAGGGAATTCAGGGGTAGGGAAGTCCAGCATCCTCAACGCGCTGGAGCCGACGTTTCGGCTTCAGGTGGGGGATGTGAGCGAAAAGCTGGGCCGTGGGCGGCACACCACCCGCCACGTGGAGCTCTTCCGTCTGAAAAACAGGGCTGTTGTGGCCGATACGCCAGGCTTTTCCTCCTTTGAGGAAGAAGATGGGATAGGTTGTTCCCCAGAGGAGCTGCAGTACGCCTTCCGGGAGTTTGCTCCCTACCTGAATCGTTGCCGGTTTGTAGGTTGTGCCCACGTAAAGGAAAAAGGCTGTGCAGTGCTTGAGGCTCTGAAGGCGGGAAAGATTTCTGCAACCAGGCACGCGAGCTACGTGCGCCTCTATGAGCAGGCGAAGGAGGTGCCGGAATGGGAGCGGAAATGACCGCTTTGATTTTTGGCAGCGTGCCATCGGAGCGCTGGGATTACCTTCGAGCGCGCTGTCCTGTACCCGGGTTAGTAATCTGCGCTGACGGCGGAGTGCGCTGTGCCCGGTCTGCCGGGTATACCCCGGATATTCTCATTGGGGACTGGGACTCGGGCGGGCACCCTGAGTCTGGCATTCCTTCGGTGACGCTGCCGCCAGAGAAAGATCTCACCGATCTCCAAGCGGCAGCTGAGCTGGCCCTAGAACGGGGCTTTACCCAGCTACTGTTCTGTGGCTGTATGGGCGGGCGGATGGACCAAACTGCCGTCAACCTGACGCTGCTTGAGTGGGTCTACAATCGAGGTGGGGCGGGCCTGCTGTTGGACGTGGGTAACGAGGTCCGGTTCTGGGATGGTTCACCTCTGGTGCTCCCGCGGGATGAAAACTACCGCTACCTCTCCCTGATCCCCTTGGACCGATTGGTTTCCGGGCTCACACTGCGTGGGGTGAAGTACCCTTTGGATCAGGCGTTCGTTACTCGGGGCGACACGCTCACCGTAAGCAACGAGGTCACGGCTGCGGAAGCTCATCTTTCGGCCATAACAGGCCGGATGCTTGTCATTCGCAGTCAAAAAATGGACACAAACTGAATCAAAGGCCGCACCAATGGCTGCTCTCCTTCGTATACTGGATTATCTGGGATAGAAGGGGGGCGGCTTTTTTGCTGTCGGAGGAGATAAAACGTAATCTGGGTCTGGCTGCTGCTTGCACCGGCGGAATCGCGGTACTGCTTTACCCCGCCAGCCTCATCACGCTGGGGCTGGGGCTGGCGCTGGGCTATAAGGGTCAGGACTACATCCGGGACCTTCTGGAGGGAGGTGAACGGCGGTGAAGATCGTGGTGGTAAAGTCGCCCAAAGCCCTGCGTGGGATTTTAAAGAGCATCTTCGGGGTTAAGTAAATCATAAATGAGGGGAGGACGATTTGTCCTCCCTCTTTTTTTGCCCAGCTGTCAGGCATACCACAACCGCCGGAAACATATAGATGCACAGAAGAAACGAGGCGGGATGCCTGTACAAGGAGTGGAACGCGCTTATGGAATTAGAACTGGACAGGACGCAACTGAACGGATACGAGGCCCTGCTGGACACGACTCTTTTCCAGGAGGAGACTCTGGAGATGATCGTCCCGGACGCCTGCCCCGATATCCTTCGCGTGGTAGAAACCGACGGCAAGGTTCTGCTGCGGAGCAAAGAGGCCATGGACGGCAGAGTGGAATTGACCGGGACCATCCGGGCCTGCGTACTCTATTTGCCCGATGGGGAGAGCGGAATGCGGCATTTGGATGTCTCCATCCCTTTCCGTGCTTGTGCGGAGGGGAAAGACATTGGGCCAGGCTGCTCGGTGACAGCCTGTGCCCGGCTGCGGCGGGCCGATACAAGGGCGGTTAATCCCAGGAAAGTGCTGGTGCGGGCTGAGGCGGCGATAGGGGTGACCGTCTTTGCCCCCATGACGGAAAGTGTTTGCAGCCAGGTGCCGGATGCCGCAGAACGGAATGTAGAGCAGCTCACCGAGACTCAGGAGGTCTATCTCACCGCCTGCGTCCAGGAAAAGCCCTTCTCCATCTCCGAAGAGGTGGCTCTCTCTGCCAGCAAGCCGGCCGCCGCGGAACTGCTGAAAAGCCGGATTATCCTCTGCCGAGGGGAGTCTAAGATTATTGGGAACAAGCTCATCTTTAAAGGGAGCGCCGACGTCAGCCTGCTTTATCGTGGGGAGGACGACGGGGTGTACGCCGCCGGAGGGGAGCTGCCCTTCTCCCAGATCATGGAGGTCTCCGGGGTGGGAGAAGGGGCCGACTGTGATATCTTGCTTACCCTTTCTGGAGCAGACTGCACCCTGACCGGCGGAGAGGGGCGGACGGTTGGTGTTTCCCTGGACCTGATGGCCCAGGCGGTGATCCGGGAACCCAGAGCGCTGGAAATCCTCACCGACGCATACAGCACTGGCCAGCCATTGGACGCCCGGTGGGAGACTTATTCTTTGGCTCGGCGGGTGGACGGCGGTGTCCGCAGTCAGAATGCCAGGGAGGTCTGGGAGACCGGAACCCCGGTCCGGGAGGTCACCGACTGTCGTCTGGCAGTGGGCCAAGTGGTCCGTAGCCAGGAAGGAGAGCGGCTCATCCTTACTGCCCAGACGGAAGTGACGGTCCTCTACACTGGCGAGGACGGGGAACTTTACGCCGCTCAGCGGCAGGTGGCGGTACCCTGTGCCTTGGATCTGCCGGAGGGATGTCAGTGTTTCTGCCAGTGTGAGGGAGTTGGGGAGGTCTACGCCGCTCCTTCCGCCGGGGGGCTGGAAGCCCGGTTCACCCTGGACTTCCGCTATCGTGCCCAGAGTCGGCAGCAAATCACGGCCCTTTCTTCCCTGGAACCCGGTGAGTCCCGAGAAGGTACCGGAGATCAGCCCTCTCTGGTCTTGCGGATGCTGGAGCAGGGTGAGCGGCTGTGGGATGTTGCGAAGGCTTACGCTACCACCATTGCCGACATTATCAGCGCCAATGAGCTGGAGGACGAGGCCGCGGCGGCGGGCAAGCTCCTGCTGATTCCCAGGAAACGGTAAGGGGGAGAGGAATATGGAAGAGAATAAACTCTACGACGATATCGCCCAGCGCACCGGCGGCGATATCTACATTGGTGTGGTAGGCCCGGTACGGACGGGAAAATCCACATTTATCAAGCGCTTTATGGAAACTTTGGTGATCCCAAATATAGAAAACGTCTACCGTCGGGAGCGGGCCAGGGACGAACTGCCCCAGAGCGGCTCTGGCCGGACGGTGATGACCGCCGAGCCAAAGTTCGTCCCCGAGGAAGCGGTTCGGGTGGAGATGGCGGACGGTGCCTCCTTTGCCGTGCGACTCATTGACTGCGTGGGCTACATGGTCCCTGGAGCGACGGGACAGAACGAAAACGATGCCCCCCGGATGGTGACAACACCTTGGTACGACCACGATATCCCCATGACCGAGGCTGCCGAGCTGGGCACCCGGAAAGTTATTGCCGAGCACTCCACTATTGGCATTGTAGTTACCACTGACGGGACCATCACTGACATCCCCCGGGAGGATTATCTGGAAGCCGAAGAGCGCGTCATCACCGAGCTAAAGGCGCTGGGAAAGCCCTTCTTAGTCCTGCTGAACTCGGCCTACCCTCAGTCAGACCGGGCTAAGGCTATTCAGGCCGACATTATGGATCGATATGATGTCACCTGTATGCGCTGCAATTGTCTGGAACTGGATGAGAACGATGTCACCGCCATTATCAAAGGGGTACTCTACGAGTTTCCAGTCAAAGAGCTGGACCTTTTTCTGCCACCTTGGGTGGATGCCTTGCCCTATGACCACCCCATTAAAAACGAGCTTTATGCCGCCATTCGCCAAGGTGCAGCCGAGATGCGCCGCATACGGGATGTAGAGGGGGCCATGACCGCCATTGGAGGCTGTGAGAGTGTCAGCAGCGCCCGTGTGACCTCCATCAGTCTTGGCGCGGGCCTTGCCTCCGCTGCCTTGGAGCTGCCCCGCAGTTTATTTTATGACACCATTTCTGCCCAGTCTGGCTTTACCATCTCAGACGACGGAGACCTCATGAGCCTGCTTACGGATCTGGCGGGGGTAAAAAAGGAGTACGACAAGGTATCCGAGGCCCTCCGACAGGTTCGAGAGACCGGCTACGGCATTGTGGCCCCCGGTCCGGAAGAAATGAAGCTGGAGGAGCCGGAGATTGTTAAGCAAGGCGGTCGCTACGGGGTGCGGCTCAAAGCCTCCGCTCCCAGCATCCACATGATTCGGGCCGACATCGAGACCGAGGTCTCCCCCATCGTGGGCAGTGAAAAGCAGTCGGAGGAAATGGTGAGTTACTTGCTCCAGGAGTTTGAAGGAGATACCACCAAAATCTGGGACTCAAATATCTTCGGTAAGTCCTTCCACGAGCTGGTAGGAGAAGATTTGAACACCAAGCTTAAACGGATGCCAGACGACGCCAGAGATAAATTCCGGGAGACCCTCCAACGCGTGATTAACGAGGGTTCCGGGGGTCTTATCTGCATCATACTGTAAAATAAAAAGCACCCCGCTTCACAAAAAGGCGGGGTGCTTGGTTGTCAAGTAATCCTTCTATACATTGCAAAGAGGGTCTGGAGACGAAAACCGTCTCCAGACCCTCTTTTGTCATTCCTGTCCCAGGATGACAATCCCTACTGCCGCGATGGCAATGACCAGGTACTGGGACTTCGTCAGCTTTTCCTTCAGAATCAGGCGGCTCCACAACAAGGAGGCCACGCAGTAGGAGGAGATCATGGGAGCCGCCACAATAGGGTTGGCCCCAATTGCAAAGACATAGGCGAACTGCCCTGCTGTTTCACATAATGCTGCCGCGATCTTTGGTTTCTCCTGGGAGATACGCAGGGACTGCTTCTTGATGAGAACGACATAGACAAAGGCAAAAACAGCCAGCAGGAGGAAGGTCAGTTCGTAGGCGATGTTGGCCTGCTCTTCAGCAATGACGGTGTCCAACAGTAAAGCATCGGCAAAGGTGCCCAGACCGTCGATGAGGCAGTAAAGCAGAGGGAAAGCAATGGCGATGACGCTCCGGCTATGCCTGATGTCAGGAGTCAGGCCCTCAGCGGCACGGAGGGTGTCATCTTTCCGTTTTTCAATAATGGACAAGGCAAAGATGCCAGAACAGACCAGCACCACGCCGAACAGCTGCACTCCGGACATAGTCTCGCCCAGAAAGAAAAAACACAGCAGGGCGGCCACCGCGCCGGAGGAGTTGCACACCGGGGAAGATACCGAAAGCTCAATGTAGCGCAGCCCCACATAGCCCAGGATCATGGACAGAATGTACAGAGCGGAGGCGGGGAAATATGTAATGATGTCGGTGGGAGAAAAAGGGGTTCCGGTGGCAATGAGGGAGAGAGCATGGATACCCATGACCGCGCCCACCGCCATGACCATCTTCCAGTGGCTGTATTTGTCATCGGGTTTGGAACCCATCTTGGAAAAGAGATCAGAGCCACTCCAAAAGAGGATGGCAATTAGAGAGAGAACAAACCAGTTCACAATGGATCATCCCTTTAAATCAATGTGGGCAATGTCGATTTCGTTATACCGTTTATTTTTCCTCTGCGCCCAGACGGGATGGGCGCAGTCCAACAAAGCCGTCTGTAGCTGGGGAAAGGAGGTAGCGATAAACGTTTGCCTTTTGTTCTTCGTATAAATCCAGCTTCTGATAGAGATCCTTATAGTAGTCAAAGGTCATGCGTTTGGTGGTAATGATCTTTCGCAGCGTGGACTGGGTGTTTACCAGACTGGACTCTCGCTTGCGGTAATAGTAGAGCGGACGGGGTACGGCTGTGATGAGACGGGCGTATTCAATGTAGTTGAGATTAAAAAGAAAATCTTCACACCAAGACACATCCTCCGGACAGCGCAATTGATGGGCCTCTATAATAGATCGGCGATAGAACTTGTTCCAAAGGACACCGTAATAGTAGTTGGCGGGAGCCTTCACCATCTGCTCGGCAAAGTCCTGACGGGTGAGGACACGCTCGGCCTTGATGTGTCCCCTCTGAGCCACGCGCTCCCCGGACACCCGGTAAAAATGGCTGATCACCAAGTCACACCCGGTGCTCTCCGCGGCATGGACAAAGGTATCTGTAGCGTCTAGTGTAAGCCAGTCGTCCCCGTCCAGAAACTGAAGGTATTTTCCTTCCGCCTGGTCCATGGCCCGATTCCGGCTGTCCGAAACGCCGGTGTTTGGCTTGTCAATCAACCGAAAACGGCTGTCGGCGCGTTCGTAAGACCGACAGATATAGGAGGAGGCGTCATCGCTTCCGTCGTTTACCAGCAACGCCTCAAACTCCCGGTAGCGTTGGAAGCGGATAGAGTCCAAACACTGCTCCAGGTAGGGGGCCACATTGTATATTGGAACAATAATGGACACCAGCGGTTTGCTCATGCGGACATCTCCCTTTTTAGAGAAAGTTATTTTTTTATTGTAATGCTTTTTCAAACATGCCGCAAGCCCAAAACCAAACTTATAGCAAAAACTGTTGACAAAATTAGAATATTTGAATATAATAAAATAAGAGTGGAGGTGATTTTGTGGAGGAGCGATACAGGTCCGAAGCAGAGCTTCTGAAGGCCATGGCCCATCCGGTGCGGCTGGAGATCGTCCACTGCCTTTTATGCTGTGGATGTCGAAATGTGGGATGTATGGTGTCTCACACGGGGCAGTCCCAATCTTGTGTCTCTCAACACCTGACACGGCTCAAAGCAGCGGGGGTCGTGAAAGCCGAGCGTTCTGGTAACGAGGTTTACTATGAGATCGACGACGCCAGAGTGCCCAAGCTGCTTTGTGCTCTGTTCCCAAAGGAGGAAATTGAATGAGCTATGATATTCTTGTTATCGGCGCCGGACCGGCCGGCCTTTCCGCTGCCATTCAGGCGCGGGTTAGGGGCAAGTCAGTGTTGGTGGTGGCCGGAGATAACCGGGACAATGCCCTTTACAAGGCACAGCAAATCGACAACTACCTTGGACTGCCTGGTCTTACTGGCGCCCAGTTATTGGATCGTTTTGCCGACCACGCGAAAGAAACCGGGGTGGAGCGCCGAACCGGCCGGGTTCTCAGTATCATGCCTGTTGGAGATCGTTTCTACATTAGCATTGATTCCGACATGGAGGAGGCCGGAGCGGTGATTCTGGCCATTGGGGTCAGCCGGGGGAAAAAGTACCCAGGAGAGGCTGAGTTTCTTGGCCGGGGGGTGAGCTACTGTGCCACCTGCGACGGCGCGCTCTACCGGGAGAAACGGGTTGCAGTGGTGGGACTCAGCGCCGATGCCCCCGAGGAGGCTGCTTTCCTCAAACAATTGGGCTGTCGGGTCACTTATGTAGCTGCTAAGCGCCCGGATACGCTGGAGAGCGACATTCTGTTTGCCAAGGGTGTGAAGCTGGAGATCCGGGGGGAGAGAACTGTGACTGTCCTGGAGGCTGACGGGGAAGAGATCCCCTGTGACGGCGTGTTTCTGCTGCGGCCCTCGTTGGCCCCGGCGGATTTGCTGCCAGGCCTGGAAACCAACCAGGGCTACATCACCGCAGACAGGGACGGGCGAACCAGTATTCCCGGTGTTTTTGCTGCCGGAGACTGCACCGGCCTGCCCCTTCAGGTCTCCAAAGCCGTGGGGGAAGGGCTGGTAGCCGGACAACGGGCAGCGGAATATTTGGATCAAAAAGGACAAAAATAACACGTGTATAAAGAAAGGAAGATTCGATTATGGCACTGATTCATTTTAACGAAGCTGGCTTTGACGAGGCGCTCAAGTCTAATCAGCTCATGATGGTGGACTTCTGGGCAACCTGGTGCGGCCCCTGCAAAATGCTTACCCCAGTGGTGGAGCAGCTGGCGGGGGACTATGAGAGCAAAGATGTTATCATCGGCAAGGTGGACGTGGACGAGGAAACTCCGCTGGCTCAGCGCTACGGTGTCATGAGCGTCCCCACTGTCATCTTCTTCCGGAACGGTGAGGAGATTGGCCGCAAGGTGGGTGCAATGCCGCCCGCCGCTTACTCCGCTGTTCTGGATGCCAACCTGTAAGATGAGGATTATGGCAATTGACTACGGCGACGCCCGCACGGGCGTCGCCGTATCCGACCCCACTGGTCTGCTGGCGGGCTTCACCACAGTGATCCAAAGCCGCAAGCCAGAGTTTGTGGCCGGGGAACTGGCCCGCCTGGCCCGGGAGCAAGGGGTGGAGGAACTGGTGATGGGTTTTCCTCGGAATATGGACGGCACAGAGGGTCCCCGGGCCGAGCTCTACCGCAACTTTTCCCACCAGGTGGAGGAGGCTTCCGGGATGCCGGTACGCCTTTGGGACGAGCGCCGGACTACCGTAGAAGCCCACGCCATTCTCTCCGCCGCAGGGAAAAAGACCAAACAGCATAAAAAGAACGTGGACGCGGTGGCGGCCACCCTCATTTTGGAGGGCTATCTGACTTATCGCCGTACCCATCCGGACTGACGGGGTTTCCGGCGGGTTTGCGGAACAGCTCGGACAGGCCCACGCAGATGAGGAACCCACCGAAAAGATGGTGGAGCAGCGCTGTGTTTAGTTCGGTGGCCGCCCAGGCAGCTAAAGCAGTCCCCGCCAGGCCGGTGAGGATGGCGGGGAGGAGTACACTGCGCTCTATAAACCCGTTCTTTACATGGGCGGGGAGCGCCATGGCGGCGGTGGGGAGGAAGTAGAGCAGATTGATTCCCTGCGCCAGCGTTTGAGGTACACCGGCAAAGATGGTCATGTAGATGAGCAGAAGAGTCCCGCCCCCAACTCCGAAGCCAGAGAGTACCCCCGCCGCTAGACCGGCCAAAAAGGCCGCCATCAGGAGAAAAAGGCGGCCCGAATGCCGGCATAGACTATGAGCAAGGCGAACCCGCGGCGCAGCCAAGTCATATTCAGCTTTTTAAAAAGCGCTCCTCCCAGCGCCCCGCCAGCCAGACCGCCCAGCAAATAGGGGAGAGCGGTGGAAAACTCCAGCCCGCCTCGCAGGAAATAGATGAGGGCAGACAGAATACATAATGGCAGGATGACCGCCACTGAGGTGGCGAAAGCCTTTCGGTCACCAAGTCCTCTCCAACGGGCGAGCAGCGGCACCAGGAGCATCCCGCCGCCCCCGCCGAAGAAGCCGTTGATGAGTCCGGCCGCCCCGCCCGCCACGGCGGAGCGCAGCTTGTTTTTTTCTATTGACACGCAAAGACCCCCTCCCGCCGTAGTTTGGGCGGAAGGGGGCCTTTTTATCCGTGTTCAATTCCGGTCAGCCGAAGGATAGTGTCTCCTGCCAGCATAAGACCGGCGCAGGAGGGAACCCATGCCACGCTGCCGGGCACGCTCCTGCGGCCTGGCGGGGGTGTTTCCCGGTTCTCGGGGCGGCGGGGGAGTTCAGGTGACCAGAGGACCCGGTGGTGGAGAATGCTCCGGTTTCGCAGCTCTTTGCGGATCACACGGGCCAGGGGACAGCCCTCGGTCTTTGAGATGTCGGTGATGCGGAACTGAGTGGGGTCCAGCTTGTTGCCGGTTCCCAGGGCGGAGACGATGAGTACCGACCGGCTCAGGGCGGTCTGGATTAGATCCAGCTTGCAGGAGACCAGATCAATGGCATCGATAATATAGTCGTATTTGCCGGCAAAAAAAGTCTCTCGGTCCTCCGGTGTGTAACGGTAGATAAGGGGGTGGACGTTACACTTCGGGGCAAGAAGCCCAACGCGATGGGCCATCGCCTCTGCCTTGGGCTGTCCTACGGTTTCTCGGGTAGCCTCCAGTTGGCGGTTGAGATTAGATAGTCCCACCTCGTCGCAGTCGGCCAGGGTCAGCTCTCCCACGCCAGAGCGGGCCAGTGCCTCGGCGCACCAGCTGCCCACACCTCCTAGGCCCAGCACCGCCACATGGCTGCCGGCCAGTTTTTCCATGGCCTCCGCCCCCAACAGCATCTCGGTGCGGAGAAAAGCTTCGTCTCCCATAGATTGTTCCTCCTGACAAAAAGCCGCCCCGCGGAAGCTCTCCCGCGGGGCGGTGGGTTTTAAATTTACGCCGCGGGGCTTTCGGAAGCCGCAGGGGTCTCGGACTCGGTTGTGCTGCTCTCGGCGGGGGCTGCGGATTCGGCAGTGACGGTGTTGGCCGCACCCACATACTTCATACCGTCGGCAGCGGCAGCCTCCACGCTGTCGGTGATTCCCTTCAGCCATTCAGATTGGTCAGCGGACTGCTTGGCGGAAATAGCCAGGCTCTTCCAGTAGGGCGCCTCAGTCTTTTCAAAGTAGACGATGTGCCAGCCCTGCTGGCCGGACTGAGTATTCTCAATCAGCTCCACGTCGCCGCTCTTGCGGGCAGGATCAAAGATCCACTGGTCAAAGGCAGCGAACATTTGTCCCTGGCGAACATAGGTGTACTCACCGCCCTTGGAGGCAGAACCAGAGTCCTCGGAGTTCTCTTTGGCCAGGGCGCCGAAGCTCTCCTCGGTAGCCTCGCCGGCCTTCCACTTGTCCAGCAGAGACTGTGCCTTGGCCTTGGCGGCATCCATTTCTTCCTGGGAGGGGACCTTGCTGTTGCTGTCGTCGGTGGTATCCGCGTCGCTGGTCTCAGCCTTGATGAGGATGTGGCGAATGTCCACGGTAGGGTCCTGCACCAACTCGCGATTCAGGAAGAGGACCACAGTATAACCGCTGGTGGTCTCAATGGCGGTGACGTCACCGGACTTGCGGGCGGAATCCATCAGCCAGTTGGCAATGGCGGAGGAATTCTGTTTGAGGGTACTTCCTTGAACCTTCTCGCTAAGAGAATATTCCGGGGCCGCATAGTTTTCCTTGGCGCTTTGGGCAACGTAGTTGGGAGCGGCCGCAATAAAGGCTGTTTCCCGGTCGGAAGCAGACTCGATCTCAGCCACGGCAGCATCAGCACTGGTCTTGGCTGTATCCATGGCGGCCTTCTTCTCCTCATCGGTGGCGGTGACAGTGTTGCCGCTGGCGTCCTTGACGGGGTCTCCGTTTGCGTCAGTAGGGTTGGCGGCGGTGCCGTCGATCTGGAAGGAGCGGTAAGTGTAGCTGTCCAGGTCGTTGGGGTTTTCGTTGTAGTAAGCCTGGAGTTCCTCATCGGGGTAGGAAAGGCTATTCTGGTGGTACTTTTCGTACTCAGAGGCCAGTACGGCCTTTTCCATATTGCGGGCAAAGACCTTTTCGGTGACCCCGTTCCCGTAAACCTGAGCGAAGTAGGAACTGCGGGTCAGGCCATTTTGAGCACAGATCTTGTCAATCTGGGCAAAAGTATTGTCAATTTGGGCCTGACCGTCCTCGGAGAGGGTGTAGCCCTCGGCCGCGGCGGCCTTGCACAGTGCAGCCACCTGCTTGAGGCTGTCCAGTCCGGTCTCGCGGAAATAGTCGGCATAGGTTTTCCCATCGGCCTCACTGTACCACTGCTCACCGTCGCCCTTGGAGGGGTCGTAGCCAGTGGAGATACCATAGGCGGAATACATCTGATACATGGAATACTGGTTGTTGCGGGCCTGCACATAGTAGTACTGAAGATCGGGCACCTTGTAGTCAGTCCCGTCCACTGTAGCGGCTACGGCAGTTTTGACCCAGAAATTGGAGTTCCACACTAGGAGTGCTGCCGCAGCCACTGCGCAGATAATGCCGACCACCATGTAGACGGTCTTTTTCTGCCTGGCGGCCTGGGCCTCGGCGCGTTCTTTGAGCTCTCGCTGGGTCAGACCCGCGGTAGAATCGCTCTTGCGCTGCTGTTTTCTATCGGATGCGCTCATGCAGTTCAGTCCTCTCATTTTTACCTGTCAGGAAGGGGCTTCCTGAAAGCGGCGCTTCATCACTTCGAAGCGTTTAACGCAAGTTATTATTATACAGGAAAATACTTTTTCTTGCAAGACCCAAAGATGATAGAAATAGAAAAACCGCTGTTTCCAGCGGCTTTAGTCATTTGCAAAAAAATTAAAAATCCCCCACCTCGGCCGTGTGGACCCATTTAAAACCTGCACGTCTCCGGCAGGTGGGTTGCCTCCGTACCGCTTCACCGCTTCCAACTTCCGGCAACTGCCGGGAGGCCTGCGATCTGCGGTGCGAGTGAGCATCCCGTTTCATAAATGTGGGTTTAAATAAGATCCATCACGCACCAGGCAGGGGAGAGAGTTATTTTTTAATTATTCCTCGTCGCCGTTTTCATCCTGAAACAGCTCCTCCATGAACTGGTCGTAGACCTCTTGAAGTTCCTCTTCGCTGTCCAGTGTAGATAACTGCTCTTCACCGTTTTCCGACACGACCTTGAGGATGATGAGCCCGTTTTCCTCTTCGTCGTCGTTTTTCTCCTCGTCCTCCCCACCGGTGTCCGCGGGAAAGAAGGCCATGTAGACCTGCCCCTTGTACTCAATGGTGTCTACATGCTCCAGTTCGAATTCATTTCCGTCCTCATCGGTAATAGAGACAAAATCGGGGCCGTATTCCTCGCTCATACAGGACGCCTCACTTTCTCCTTGACTTTGTGTTTTTATTGTACCCCGCTATGCGAAAAAATGCAAGTCGGGTCTTTTGAAATTTTTGGCCAACACGGGAGATTTGGGTTGTTATCCCTAAATTGTAAATAATTAGGGTGGACAAACTATCAACTCGTGATATAATATGAAAATCGGTTTCTTTTCATATTGTGCCAAGGCACAGAATCAGACCACCATTTCCGGAGGTGTCACAGTGGCTGAACAAAATTTAAACCATTCACAGGAACGGCCCGTCGAAGGGACCGTTCGTAGGCGCAGAGGTGGGAGAATCCATCGCGCTCTGACGGTGATCGGCACACTTTTGTTGGTATTTGCCGTCACCTGCTCGTTTCTGGCGTGCTTTGCTGCAGTCTATATCAAGACCGTCATTTTGCCTCAGACCGAGCTGGATGTGGCGGATTACCCCATGAATCTCTCCAGCACCATCTATTATACAGACTCGCAGACTGGGGCAGTGTCGGAATACGAGACCCTGCATGGAGATCAAAACCGTGTATGGGTGGCTTATTCTGATATTCCGCAGAATTTGGTCCACGCAGCTGTATCCATTGAGGATCGGCGCTTTTACGATCACCACGGCGTAGATTGGATTCGTACGGCCAAGAGCATCCTCACTATGTTTACCGGAGGGAGTATCCAGGGCGGCTCTACCATTACTCAGCAGCTCATCAAAAACCTGACCACCTATGACGACGTCACTGTCAAGCGTAAGGTGTTGGAAATTTTCCGGGCTTTGGAGTTTGACAAAAAGTACTCCAAGGAACAGACGCTGGAGTGGTATCTCAACTACATCTACTTTGGCCGCCGGAGCTATGGGGTGTACACTGCTTCTTACGCCTACTTTGGCAAGAGCGTCGACCAACTGAGTCTGGCTGAATGTGCCAGCCTCATCAGCATCACCAACAACCCTTCTCTCTATGATCCCTATACCCACCCGGAGCAGAACAACTATCGCCGGGGACTAGTGCTGGACGCCATGTGTAAGGAGGGCTATATTTCCGAAGCGGAGCGAGATGCGGCCAAGGCCGAAGTTCTGGATTTCCACAGTGCCAACACGGGCGATCAGAATAGTACGGTTTACAGCTGGTACACCGAGCAGGTTATTACCGATGTGACCAATGACCTTATTAAGACCTACGACTACTCTGAAACGGTGGCCCGGGATCTGGTCTATTCCGGTGGTTTGGAGATTTATGCCTGCGTGGATCCTAAGATTCAGTCGTCAGTGGATGAGGTCTACTCTAATGTGAAGAACCTGCCCTACACCTCGGCATCAGGGCAGCAACTCCAGTCCGCTATCGTGATTGTGGACCCCCAGGGCAACGTAGTAGGTCTATCGGGCAAGATTGGAGAAAAAACGGCTAAAGATACCCGCGGTTGGAACCGTGCCACCCGGACTATCCGCCAGCCGGGCTCTGCGATCAAGCCGCTGGCCGTCTATGCCCCGGCTCTGGAGATGGGGCTGATTACGCCCTACTCTGTTTTTGAGGACAGTCCCCCCATGCTTTTGGACGGGAAACCATGGCCTTCTAACGTCAACCACCGCTATACCGGCCTTATGACGGTGTCCAACGCCGTCACCAATTCAACCAACACCGTTGCGGTGCGGGTGCTCCAGAAGGTTACGCCGGAGGTTGGCTTTGAATACATGGAGGACAAATTTGGAGTGGACCCCAACCACCTGGTGGTTAGCCGGACAATCAATGGGAAGAAGTACTCCGACATTGGCTATTCCCAGATGGCTCTTGGTGGTCTTACCGATGGCGTATCTACGCTGGACATGGCGGGGGCCTATTCCGTGTTCCCTCGGGACGGCGTGTATATTAAGCCACGCACCTATTCTAAGGTAGTGGATTCCAACGGAAAAGAGTTGCTTACTCAAGAGGTCAACGGAGAGGCGGTATTGAAGGAAAAGACCACCTATTATATTAATGAAATGCTCAAGGATGTAGTCAACGATGGATCGGGTACCTACGCTAATTTTGCGGGCATGACCATCGCTGGTAAGACCGGTTCCACCAACTCAAACAACGATCGGTGGTTTGTGGGTTACACGCCCTATTATACGGCGGCGGTCTGGGTGGGCTTCGACAATCCGGAGCGAGTCAAGGCGTCCGGAAACCCTGCAGCTTCCCTGTGGAAAATGGTCATGAGTCAGGTCCACGAGGGGCTGGAGAACAAGGACTTTACCAAACCGGACGGCTTGGTGGCCGTGCCCTACTGTCTGGACAGCGGCATGAAGGCTACCGAGGAGTGCAAGTGTGACATGCGAGGCAGCCGGGTAGCAGTAGGCTACTTTTTCCCGGAAGATGTGCCGACGGAATTCTGTAACCTCCATACTATGGTGGAGGTGTGTACCGATTCCCCCATTCTTAACGAAGCGGGCGAGCCCACAGGGCGCTACCACCTTGCGGGAGAATTTTGCCCCGAGGTCACCGTGGGGGAGGGAGGTACGACCACCAAGGGGCGCACCAGCGTCTCGGTGCTAAACTTGACTCGGGAGTATCTGGGTGGCGTAATTCCTGAAGACAATCCCTATCTCCTCAGTTCTTTGGAAGCAGCGGGAACCTGCACCGTGCACACCGGTAAGGCCGATGAGGAGCCGAGTCCTTATGACCCCTCCAAGTTCGACATTACCGATCCCTCAACCTGGCCCACCAGTGAACAGGACCCGAACTTTGACTCCGGAGATCCCTCCACCTGGCCTACGGCAGGGAGCCACACCACTACTCCGGAGCCGACGCAAAGCGGGACGCATACCACAGAGCCCACTGTGTCCCCGAGCGCTACTCAACCTCCCGCCACACACACGCCCGCACCTTCGCAGTCGGCCGGGGACGGGGATGATGATCCGCTCCTTCCGCCAGGGGCATGATATAAAATTTTCACGAAAGGACACGCTTCTGCGTGTCCTTTCGTGATTTCTGTCAAAAAAATTTTTAAAGTGTATTAAGAAATTGGCTGGTATTTTCTAAACTCTTCATTGCGTTTCGTACTGCACTGTGCTAAAATATTTCACATCATACACACAAATGGCTTTGCTACACGGACACGGCCTGGGGAGGGCTTGCATAAGATGGGAAAAATGCCGCAGTATTTTATTGTTAACGCAGATGCGCTGCCCGAGATTTTTCTCAAGGTGGCGGAGGCCAAGAGGCTGTTGGAGACAGGCGAGGCTGTAACGGTCAACCAGTCTGCCCGCCGGGTTGGAATCAGCCGCAGCGCCTTTTATAAGTACAAAGATTCTCTGCGTCCGTTCAACGACATGCTCAACGGGCGTATTATCACCGTTCAGATTCTGTTAAAAAACGAGCCTGGCGTCCTCTCTGCGGTGCTGAACGTGTTTGCTCGCAGTGGGGCGAATATCCTGACCATCAATCAAAGTCTCCCGGCCGGAGGCAGTGCGGTGGTCAGTGTGGGGACAGAGACTTCCGGGCTTACCATGACGGTGGAAGAACTGCTGAGCCTGGTGGGTCAGGAGAACGGTGTGGTCCGGTGCGAGATTCTGGCCGGCTGAGCGCAGCCGTGGGCGGACAGCCCGAAAGGAGAGAGAACAATGGCAAAGGTAGCAATCCTGGGGTTTGGCGTGGTGGGCTCCGGTGTAGCGGAAGTCCTTCAGAAAAATGGCCCACACATTGACGAGAAGGTCCATTCCCCTGTGGAGCTGAAATATATTCTGGATGTCCGGGACTTTCCCGACAGTCCCTTCGCGCCGTATATCATCCACGATTTTGCCAAGATTGAGAGTGACAACGAAGTGGACATCGTGGTGGAGACCATCGGCGGCACGAAGATTGCCAAGGAGTTTACCGAGCGTGCTCTCCGCGCTGGCAAGAGTGTGGTCACCTCCAACAAGGAGCTGGTAGCCGAGCACGGCTATGAACTGATGCGCTTGGCGCAGGTCAACGGGGTCAGCTATCTTTATGAGGCCAGCGTGGGTGGCGGAATCCCCATTATTCGGCCACTGAAGCAGTGCCTGGCCGCCAACGAAATCACTGAGATCTGTGGTATTCTCAACGGGACCACCAACTATATTCTCACCCGGATGATCCGGGCTGGCCTGCCTTTCCGTGATGCACTGAAAGAGGCACAGAATAATGGGTACGCTGAACAGGATCCCACTGCTGATATTGAGGGTTATGACGCCTGCAGGAAGATTTGCATCCTGGCCTCTCTGGCTTTTGGCCGTCATGTCTACCCGGCCCAGGTCCCGGCCGAGGGGATCACCGGGGTCACGCTGGCCGATGTGGCATACGCCGAGTCCTGTGGACGGAAGATCAAATTACTAGGCCGGGCCATCCGAGGGGCAGACGGGAAAGTCCGTGCCTTTGTGGCCCCCCATTTGGTGGATGGGGAAAATCCTCTGGCCGGAGTGGAGGACGTATTTAACGCCATTACAGTCAAAGGTAACGCCATCGGCGACGTGATGTTTTACGGCAGGGGCGCTGGTAAGCTGCCCACCGCTTCGGCGGTAGTGGCCGATGTGATGGATGCGACCCACAGTATGGGTCGGCCCAAGTATCTGGACTGGGGCCCGGGCGGAGAGGACGTGGCGGTGCCGCCCGATGACATTGCCAGCGCTTGGTATGTCCGGGCAGATGCCGCTGCAGACCAGATTCGAGCCGCTTTTCCGGATGTCGGATTTCTGGCCCGCGCCGGCGCACCGGCGGGGGAGACCGCCTTTCTCACTGCCGGGAGCCTGACCCGTGGGAGGCTAGAAGAGAAACTTACCGGACTGTCTCCCCGCTCTGTGTTCCGTGTGCGGTCCGACTGACGGCACGCCCGCATCCGGCATAAACTAGAACGTAAGCCTACAAGGGGGTACTTTCACATGGGACTCATCGTGCAAAAATTTGGGGGGAGCTCTGTTGCGGACGCAGACCGCATCCGCAACGTGGCCCGTATCATCACAGAGACATATAAGCGCGGCCACAATGTGGTGGCCGTGCTCTCGGCTCAGGGCGACACCACCGACGATTTGATTGCCAAGGCTAAGGAAATCAATCCTCACGCCTCGAAACGGGAAATGGACATGCTGTTGTCGACAGGAGAGCAAATCTCCTGCTCACTGTGTGCCATGGCTATTGAGGCCATGGGCCAGCCGGTGATTTCCCTCACCGGCTGGCAGGCGGGGGTGCAGTCCAACTCCAGCTACGGAAACGCGAGGATTAACCGCATTGTCACCGAGCGCATTCTCACCGAACTGGATAAGCGGTGCATTGTCATCGTTACCGGTTTCCAGGGGATCAACAAATACGGCGACATTACCACTCTGGGCCGGGGCGGATCAGACACCTCAGCGGTGGCTCTGGCCGCCAGCTTGCATGCCGACCTGTGCCAAATCTATACCGATGTGGACGGCGTGTATACTGCCGATCCACGCCTAGTTCCCAGTGCTCATAAGCTGGATGAGATTACCTTTGATGAGATGCTGGAACTGGCCACACTGGGTGCACAGGTGCTCCACAACCGCTCCGTCGAGATGGCAAAACGCTACAACGTGAATCTGGAGGTTCTCTCCAGCTTCTCCGGAAAACCCGGGACAAGAGTCAAGGAGGTCGTGAAAGTTATGGAAAAATCCCATGTCAGCGGAATCGCAAAGGATAAGAATGTAGCTCGCCTGGCTCTGGTGGGCCTGGCCGACGAGCCAGGTATCGCCTTCCGGGTGTTTTCTCTGTTGGCCAGAGAGAAAATTAACGTGGACATCATCCTTCAGTCCATTGGTCGGGAGGACAAAAAAGATATCAGCTTTACAGTGGCTAAGAGCGACACCCAAGAGGCTACTCGTCTTCTGGAGGAGAATCGAGACTACATCGGCTTTGACCACATTGACGTTAACGATCGGATTGCCAAGGTTTCCATTGTGGGAGCTGGCATGATCAACAACCCTGGTGTGGCGTCCTCCATGTTCGAGGCTCTCTTCAACGCAGGCATCAACATTCATATGATCTCCACCAGTGAGATCAAGGTCTCCGTCTTGGTAGACTTGGATGACGCCGATCGGTCTGTTCAAGTGGTACACGATAAGTTTTTTGGTGATGTGGAGCTTCAGAGCGCCCTGTGAAAGGGAGCGCACACACGTCCCACTGATTTCAAGAGGCCTTCTGCCACAGTAAGCGTACTGTGGCAGAAGGCCTTTTCCGTGTTACCGCTTTTTTATGGATTTGCTGTATGAAACTATAAAAAACCCGCAGGGCAAAGAGCCCCTGCGGGATAATTTTGAAAAAGTATTTTTATTTATCGAACGCTGGGTTGACAAAATAGACGTTTTTCTGATCCATACGCTCTTTGGCCAGTCGAACGGCCTCGCCGAAGCGTTGGAAGTGAACGATCTCCCGCTCCCGGAGAAAGCGAATGACATCACTGACGTCGGGATCGTCAGATAAGCGCAGGATGTTGTCATAAGTGACCCGGGCCTTCTGCTCTGCGGCCATGTCTTCACTGAGGTCGCAGATTGGATCGCCCTTGACAGCCATAGAGGCGCCCGTCCAAGGGAAGCCGGAGGCGGCAGTTGGATAGATGCCGGCGGTGTGATCCACAAAGTAGGAGTCAAAGCCTCCAGTCTTAATCTGCTCTTCGGAGAGACTCCGTGTGAGCTGGTGGACAATGGTACCAATCATTTCCAGGTGGCCTAATTCTTCGGTACCGATATCGGTTAACAAGGCTTTCAATTCCGGGTAAGGCATGGCATATCGCTGGGACAGATACCTCAAAGATGCGCCCAATTCCCCGTCTGGACCACCATACTGACTAATAATCAATGCCGCCAGCTTGGGATTGGTGTTTTTGATTTTCACCGGATATTGGAGTTTTTTTTCATATACAAACATGGATTATGCTTTGCCTCCTTCCGGGAAATTCCAGGGCCAGGGATCTTTTATCCAGCTGGAAAAGTCCTTTTGCCCCGCCGCTGCATGCTGGAACAGTGGGCCATACATAGATTCGTACATTTCCCGGCCTTCTTTTTCAAGTGCTGCGTATTGCTGGAAGAGGGAAAACGCCTCGCCGTCCCCTTGGTGGGTGTCAAGATAGAGTCCAAGCTCCAACAGCACAAATTCCAGCGCTTGGAGTTCTCCCAGGGGGCCAGATACCGCGTTGGGGGCATCTGCCTTCATATGGAAGGGGAGGTTGAGCCCTGGGAAAAGGGTACCGTTACTGAGGGCGTCGTTCTGACTGTATTTTTGCGTGTCCGTCTGCTGAAAGGGAACATAGGGCACTGCCAGTGGAGCGCACTCCGGTAGTGTGCCGTTACCGTCAGGACAGGCGGGAACGGTTGGTAGATCGGGATACAAAATAAGATTCCTCCTTTGCATTAACTCAAAGAGGGAAGAACCTTCCCCCGGAATATTCTATGCGATTTACGGAACCGGGGCACTCCGACCCCAATTCAGCAATGGGCATATCGGCGGAGAAATCTCATAAATTGGCTGGGGAGGGGATGACCTGTGAGAAAATGGAAATGGGAAAAAATTTTTGCCTGTTCTCTGACGTTAGTACTCTGCATCACTGCGGCGAACTTGTTTCGCCTGTCCCGGATAACGGAGGATACTATTGCTCCGGTGCGCTTTTCGGGGAGTCAGTTGGTACTGGACGCCGGACACGGTGGAGAGGATGGCGGCGCGGTTTCTAGAACTGGAGTGCCTGAAAGCCGCATCAACTTGGCTATTGTTCAAAAACTGAATCAACTAATGGGCTTTTACGGCGTGGCTCCAGTACTCCTGCGGAACAGCGATGTCTCTCTGCATGATTCATCGGCCTCTACTCTGCGCGAGAAAAAAGTTTCCGATCTTCACAATCGGGTGGCAATCATTGAAGCCACTGAGAACGCCGTGGTAATCAGCATTCATCAAAATACCTTTCCAGATCCCGCCTACCACGGGGCCCAGGTATTTTTTCGCTCCGGGGAGGACAGCCGTTCTCTAGCCATTCAGATTCAGGACAGTCTGCGGGCACTGGACCCATCCAACAAGAGAATTCCCGCCAAAATCCCAGACAGTGTCTATCTCATGAAGCATATTACCTGCCAAGCAGTGTTGGTTGAGTGTGGCTTTCTCTCCAACGCTGCAGAAGATGAGCGTCTGCAAAACACAGGCTATCAGACTCAGCTGGCGCTGTGTATAGCCGGGGCGTGGCTTCGGAGCGGAGAGGCTGGAGCCGGAGACACACCTTCTACCGCCGGATAAAAGAAAAAGATTGGGTGGTATTGTTGGAACGTCCGTGCTATAATAAGACCAATCAATCTCACAAAGGAGAACCTAATAATGCTGGAATACCGGTTTGACACACAACTGCTCATTGCGGGTCTAGGATTAGACGAGGATGACATTCACGACCACATCATGGCCCACATTCCCGGTGACTGTCTTCTGGCCATTGGGGATGAGGATCTCATCAAGATACATTTTCACACCAATGAACCATGGAAGCTGTTGGAATATTGCGCGTCTCTGGGTGACATCCACGATATCGTGGTGGAGAATATGGCGCGGCAAGAGCAGGGACTCCAGGGCTGAGGAGAGAGAGCATGGCCAAAGAAAAGAGCGTTTTTTACTGTACAGACTGTGGAAACGAAGTTTTACGCTGGCAAGGGCAGTGTCCGGCCTGTGGGGCCTGGAATACTATTGTGGAGCGCCCTGCTGCCCCAAAGAGTAAGACCCCTAAGTCTACCAGCGGCCGCCGGGACGCTGGTACGATGAGTTTTGCCCGGCCCCGGTGCATCACAGAGGTGGAAACCACCGACGAGCTGCGCTTTGACACCGGCATGAACGAGCTGGACCGGGTGCTGGGTGGGGGAGCGGTAAAGGGATCTCTGGTGCTGGTTGGGGGTGCACCTGGCATCGGCAAATCCACCCTGATGCTCCAGATCTGTGACAGCCTGTGCCGGTTTGCCGACGTGCTGTACGTCTCCGGCGAGGAATCGGAACGGCAGATCAAAATGCGCGCCGTGCGCCAGCTGCGCGGTGAAGACGGCCCCGACGCCGGCCTGCCCGACCATCTTATGCTGGTGACCGAAACCAATTTAGAAATCATCCTCGAACATGTTGAGGCCCTGCACCCTGGCATCCTGGTGATCGATTCGATCCAGACGATTTACCTGCCCGATCTGCAATCCAGCGCCGGTT
>JAYFPI010000063.1:0-5944 GCA_034927965.1 Pseudoflavonifractor sp. | reverse complement strand
GGCCAGCGGAACCGTGGCCCCGGATGGGAGTCTGGTACTGAAGCTCTACTATGACCGGGACACCTATACCGTCACCTTTAATACCAACGGCGGAAACGCGGTGCCCTCCCAGAACGGGATCCGCTATGAGGGGCTGGCGGTCACGCCGGTGGCCCCCACCAAAACAGGCTACCTCTTTGACGGGTGGTACTCGGACGAGGGCCTGAGTGCTGCCTATGATTTTAGCTCCCCTATGACGGACAGTTTCACCCTTTATACCAAGTGGTCCCCACGGACCGACACGGCATACAAGGTGGAGCACTACCGGCAGAATGTTGGGGATGACGGCTACACCCTCTATGAGACGGATGATCTTCAAGGCACCACGGACATAGCCATGACGGCCACGGCCAAAAGCTACCCCGGCTTCCATGAGAACACCGGCGCGCCGGATCTGGTAGCCAGCGGAACCGTGGCCCCGGATGGGAGTCTGGTACTGAAGCTCTACTATGACCGGGACACCTATACCGTGACCTTTGATGCCAACGGCGGCAACATGGAACCATCGGCCATAAGTGTCACCTATGGCCATGCCTACGGAACGCTTCCAATCACCACCCGGACCGATTATAAATTTGTTGGCTGGTATACGACCGCGGACGGCGGCGTCAATGTAACGTCGGACTCCATTGTGACCAGCGGCGGAGACCGGACTCTTTACGCACAATGGGTAAAGGAGAGCTGCGGCGTGTTGGACGGTGTTGTCAATGACGCCGACGGCAACCCGGTCCCCGGCGCTGCTATTACGATCCGGGCGGGCAACGTGGACTATAAAACGACAACAGCGGATCTCGACGGGCGCTTTACCATCCTGGCGGTCAAATACGGGACCTACAATCTGGTGGCTGAGAAGAACGGGGTGACCGTTACCACCATTCTTGCAATCCAGGCTGAGAAGGTCAGCCAGACCATTACCCTGCCAAGAGGGAAAACCAGCAGCGTAGTGGATGTTCTGGGCAATGCTCCGGAGCTGGTGGTGGGTAGCCTGAACACTCTCTTTGACCGTCCTGAGGTCTACACGGGCAGTGACGAGACTGTGGTCGCCGGCGGCGGGACGGTAGAACTGCGTATGACGGTAGAGGAAAAGGACGCGGCGACCTTAGGGGAAGACGCTGCACAAATTACCCTGGCAGCTTCCGGGATGACTCCCCTCTATCTGGACGTGAAGCTGACCAAAAATGTAATCTCCGGGGATAGATCGGAGGTGTCAACCACCTTGACCGAGCTTCCCCAGCTTCTGGATATCATCATCCCATTGGGTGACACCAGCGGGGAGGGCTGCCGCATTTTCCGCGTCCACAACGGAGCAACGGATGAGATTACGAATACTCCAAACGAATATGGTGAATATTTTGAGATCCATGGCAGCTCCGTCATTGTCCATGCCGGCAGGTTCTCCACTTACGCCATTGCGACGCCCGACAACAACAGCGACTCCAGCCAATATTTGATTAAGGCGTCCGCCGGCAGCGGCGGGGCTGTGACCCCGGAGACGGCCTGGGTGTCCGATGGCGGCAGCGTCACGGTTCGCATTATTCCGAATGAAGGGCACTCCATCCAAAGCGTGATGGTGGACGGCCACGAGGTAGGTGCGGCGGAGTCCTACACTTTTCAAAATGTATCCCAGAACCACACACTGACCGCCACCTTCTTCTGTCCGTCTGAAGCTTACGCCGATCTGGATACTGGAAGCTGGTACCATACCGCCGTGGACGTTATGATCTCCCGCGGATATATGCTGGGGACTGCCGCAGGGCGCTGGGAGCCGAACGGATCTATCACCCGAGCGCAAATGGCAATGATCCTATTCAAAATGAAGGGCACCGATGCCGATGCTCCGACTGGCTCTCCCTTTATAGATGTTAGCTTGGACGCCTGGTATGCTGGGCCGGTGGCCTGGGCGGCATCCAGCGGCGTGGGCGTCGGGTACGATGAGAATCGGTTCGGGCCAGACGACGCCCTCACCCGGGAACAGCTGGCCCTGATACTGTACCAGTATGTGGGAGAGCCAACCGGCCAGACGGAAGACTCGGAAACAATTTTCTTTGACCGGAGCCAGGTATCCCCCTGGGCGGAAACTGCGGTGCGGTGGGCGGTGAGTGCCGGACTTCTCCAGGGCGATGAGCGCAAGCTCCTGCGTCCCCAGGGAACCTGCACCAGAGCTGAGGCCGCCGCCATCCTGTACCGCTACCTGACCGAGAAGAACGAAAGAATTGGGGCCGGAGAATAAAACCTCCGGCCCACTTTGAGAAAGGAACTATCAATATTAGAAGTTTATCGCCTTGTGCTATTGTTGTCGAGGGTTATCACGCTTACGCTTCGAGCTTTCTGTGACAGGCAGAAAAGATCAATTCACGCAGGATTTATAGCAACTCGCGCACTGACGCTTGAATTTCCAAACTATGGTGGTTATTGTGTAAGTATATAAAGCAAAGAAAGGAACCGTGTTGAACACTGTAGAAAAAGTACCCACTATCCCTGGCGCGAAAAGAAATCAGACGTCAACAACGGAGGATACGTCCAAAAAATATTTTGAAAAAACTTGGTAATTTATGTCCGTTTTTCACTTCTGTGGGAATATATAAGTAGATACTCATTGAAGGGGGGTGATTCCAATGGACCAATGAAAAACTGCCGTTCAGGATATGCCTGCCTGGCTGATATCCCAAACGTATGATTAACAGAAAAGGAGTAGAATAATATTATGAAAAAATATGTATCTTTACTAATTGTCCTGAGTATTATTCTTACCGTAACTTCTCTCCCGGCAAGTGCAGCAAGTGTGGAGAAATGCTTTACTACACCAGAGACTGTTACCGCAACAAATTCCGTTAGGATTCCCGCTGGCTATACATATGAGGGACGAGTGAAGTATGATGCCGATTGGCGAATTGATGCCATGGCTTTTGGTGGCGGTACGCTTGCAAGTATAACAATTGCACTTATTAATCCGGCGTTAGGCATCTTAGGAAATTTTTTTCTCAATCTTACTGCAAGTGCTGTAGGAAGTGGTCTTGGGGCCTGGGCTCAATCTGCTATGGAAGGCGATCATCTTTATGGTTATTACTATGACTACGTTTACATATGTGATGACCCCGGTATTTATCCTTACATCTATTTCCATCATCTAAAGTATTATAGCTCTAACAACGTTTTACTGTATGATGAAGGACGATCCGAGTACGCCCTGTTACCTGTCGCGCCCAGGGATTAATGAGAGATTAAGGGCATGTAGCAGATGAAGTCAACAAATTACTTTTTCCTTATAATTGCTATACTTTTGTTTTTTTGCTCTATGGGGGCATCCTTTTACTCGAAAATAGTAGAAGTAATATTATGGCTGGCGGCTTGCTTTTTTATCGCATTATTTTGTCATAAGAATCAATAGAATATTTTTGACGTAAAGGGCCCTATGATTTTTACGGCTTCAGGTTTCATTTTATGAAATCTGCAAATCAAGCAACTAAATAAAAGGCGACAGCGGGTAAACCCGCTGTCGCCTTTTATTTAGTATCGTTGAACAGGCATAAAATCTTCCAAACAGGAAGTTGATTTTTCAATTCACCATTGTTTCGATTTTTATGTAGCATCCGTCAATGCGTCTTGTGTGCTGACGGGCGTCGTGGATGTGGCTAATCGGGAGATCCACATAACCATCTTTTTTGATTGTCTCCACGAGTTTGTCTATGCTGAAGTACCCCTGCGTGAAGCAAGGCAGCATAATGGGCGTTTCCCGCACAAGCTCACACATCATATCGAAGAACTTCAGTCGATTTTTCTTCTGCGACTTCCACTTAAGATAAGACGGCTTATTGTAGTCTTTATCGGAAGTTCAAAATAATTTGGCGAACATATTTCCCGTATAGCCCTTGGAGAGGGGCTCAAATAACTACTACTTTATAATACGAGGAATCCTGATCATGTTTGAGACACAGAACGCCTTTTTCCATGGACTCCGGGCGCTTTTCCGAAACCCCTTTTTGCTGGTGCAGCAGGAACAGAAGGTATTGTCCCTGGCGTATGACCTGAATCTGGCGGAAAGCAAAGTGAAGTACCATGATTCCTCCGCCACACACAAGCAGAATCTCTTGGATCATGCCCAGGCAGCGATTCAGGAGAAATTGTCCGCGCTGGTGCAGACGGCCATGGAGCGATTACCGGCGGAACGGGTATATGAACTCCTGCTGCCATGGGATAAGGAACAATTCACACTCTATCATGCGGCAAAAGAACTCCTGGGGATTGACGCCTGTGAGTATTTTTACACAGAGGATGCCATGGGCTATTTCGAGGACGCGGACGGGGCAAAGCTGATGAAATACGCAGAGATTGCTAAATTTGCCGAGAAAGAATGGCGGCCGCTGAACAGCCCTGGCACCTATGAAGTGTTGGAAAACTATGACCTGCACACCGAGACCCCAGAGTACTGTCAGTATCGGGAACAATTGTGGCCGTTGGCCGTTCAGAAGGTCGTGGAACAATTCAAACGAATTTTGTTGAGGGAAGATGGCATAACCCAGGTCTTTCAGGTAATGGATACGCTGGACAAGGCAATCCGGGAAGATCCTGAACCTGAACCTGAGCCGGTGGATCAGAGGCAACTCAAAGACCTGGTAAAAGAGGCCTGCCTGTTCTGCGATCCCAGCGAGGTGTATCAGGCCATTCAGCCCATGGATCCCCAGAGCAAGGTTCTGTTCCGATATGCGGAAACGATGCTGGATGAGGAGACGGTTTCCGATATCTGCAAGCATGTTGTGAATGGCTATATCAGAGGGGGATCCGGATTTCTTGAGACGCCTCGGAGCATGACAGAAACCAAAAGCCGGGTAGCCCATATTCTGGACCCGGAAGCCCGCCGACAATCGGCGCGGAACGAACCGACAGTTGTTTTCTCTGCGTTGCAGCAGGCGGCGGCCCGGGAAGAAGCGGTTGAGATGGCACTGTGAAGGGCGTTGTTTTCAAACAGCGGTACAAGCCGGTGAATGTGAAGTCCACCCCCACCCTGAACCGCAAACACCTGATCTACATCGCCACCCGCAAGGGAGCCATTCACAATCCAGGCTGTGCCTTTGGCCTTTGGGGGCGGCTTCCGAGTATGACGGAGTCGGAGAACATTGACAACCTGGGCCGTGCAAAAAAGGTCATCACGGAGGCATCCAAAGGCCACACCATTTACCGGGCCATTCTCTCCGTGGATGAGGATACGGCAAAGGAACACGGCCTGTATGAGCGCGGAACCTGGCAGACGCTGGTAGATCGCAAGATCTCCGTGCTTGCCCAGCAGATGGGCATGGAGCGCAAGGACTTCTGCTGGGCTGCCTCCATGCACTACGTGAAGGGCCACCCCCATGTCCACATCATGTATTGGGACAACAGCGCAAAGGTTCGGCAGGAGTTCGTTCCCGCAGAGCGATTTGAGATCATCGCGGAGAAGGTTCGGGCGGAGTTCGGCTATGAGATCTACCGGGAGGAAATTCAAGAGCTCCAGAAGGAAAAGCGGGGCATCGTCTCCGAGGCCCGGCTGGAGCTTCAGAGCCTGTGCAAGGAGGCAAATCTGGCAGAGGCCCTGAATCTGGATCACGTTTCCAACGCCAAACTGGACGAGCTTAAGAAATCCTTCCTGGCCCTGGCCTCCGGCCTGCCCCGCACCGGCTCCCTGAAATACGCCTACCTGCCCGGCCCCTACAAGGAAAAGCTGGACGCCTTTTTGGATGAGATCATGAAGATCACCGACTTTCACCGGCTGGAAAGCAAGTGTCTGAAGCTCACGGACGAGATCAGCACCCTGTACGGCAACGGGGCGGAGAAGCAGGCGTACAACCGTGAAAAGGCCCGGGAGTTGCTTACCAAGGGCATGGGGAACACCGTCCTGACCTTTCTAAAGAAGCTTAAGCAGGAGCTGGAG
>JAYFPI010000089.1:0-34839 GCA_034927965.1 Pseudoflavonifractor sp. | reverse complement strand
TTACTTGGGCATTTCAATTTATCATAATTGGTAGCAACACGGAGCTTCCCATCATAAAATTCCGCATTGGAAAATTCTATGATGGCTCCATAGCTCCTGTGATGATCTCTCAATTGAACTATTTCACTTGGGTCTGCCATGCTGCTGGCAAGTGCATATAAAGAATTTGCAGAATACGACCATCCAAAGTTAACTCCATACTTTTGGATCAGGCTTAAATCCTGCGCTTTTGAAATAGAACTGATATGACTTAATTGCTTCGGATCACCGATGATTACCGCTCTCTTTGCGCGATACAACAATGGAAGGACAGAAGCAATATCACACTGGCTCGCTTCATCAATAATGACCAAATCGAATATTCCCGGTTGAAATGGGATGCGCCCCTTTGCTGAAAGGGATGTCACAGCCCAGCACGGAAGGAATTGCGTCATATCCTTTTGCAGTCGATTGAACTGCTTGCGCAGATCCGGATATTCCGATAAATCAACATCTCCGACCAGTTTCATAGCAGTGACATATTGATTCATTTCCGTACGCTTTTTAGCTTCAATCTGCAAAGGCCGGGTTACCAGCCATTTGTTCCATAGCTTTGCAGCAATATCTGCTAACACGCGCTTTTGTTCAAGCAAGCACCTGTCGATATCCTCCATGGATTCCATGCAGCCAAGCTCATCCAGTGTCAGTTTGTATTCGACAAGACTTTGCAGGGCCCTGATGCTGTTTTGTATTTGCTCGAAACATTTGCTATCGAGAGCTGAGAACTGCGTTGGTAGTTTCTGAAGACCATACTTCAACAAATATGGATTCACTTGCTCGATTTTACTTTCTACCTTGTCTATTCTTGATTTGCCGACAGTAAACCAAAACAGCTTGATAAAAAATGATTGTTTTGATTTTATCGCTGCGTTATAACATGATACAAATTCATTAAAAGCATGAGAAAAGGCGTCAACCCCATCTTCTGAAATTTTCCCGAACCAGTCATCCCATTTCCCTCTAAGTGTGCAAATATGCTGTTCAATATGATCGACTTGGTTTCGCAGAGCAATTGCCTTTTCTTTTTCCTTTTTTATTTCAAGATAAGCAGAAATACCTTCCCGGTATAAATCTGCATAACGATTATATTCTTCTCTATCTGTTTGATCGGCGGTATATGCCAACAAATCAGCGATTAACTCGGCAAGATGGTATGCATATTGATTTCCACCTATGCGCAGCATTACCGGGCGACGTCCGAGACTGTTCACACGTGTATCTACTACGTCAACGGCCTTGTTGTTTTTATTGGCAAACAAAGCATTTTTTCCTTGCCACGCAATATTAACAAGCAAGTCTGTAACTACTTGTGATTTGCCGGTTCCCGGGGGGCCTGTTACAATAGTTAAATTATCCGTCAATGCGCTGCAAATGGCCTGTTCTTGCTCAGAATTGAGAGGCAAGACTTCGAGAATGTTTTCATCGACTGCACGTATATCTGAGTCAGTTGTTTTTGCTTCCTGATGAATCCACTTATGAAGTGCCGTACCCTTATAAGAGGTTTCATCTGTTGACATCAATTGAGAAAGTTCGCTTTCCAGCCCGATAGTGTATGGAGATCGCTCCGCAACAATCATAATTGCTCTATTATAAATGCCTTCCTCAGTAATTTTTTCTACTGATGGCGTATGGCAAATACATGCCGGATCAAGGGTTTCTTTCCATTGCCATTGCCTGATTGTTTGCAGCCGGGCAACCATTTCATCTATTTCAATATCTGCATCGGCATTATTGAGGCCAAGCTCTGTTTCGAGTTCTACCAAATCATAAACCTGACTGTTGATATCTTTTGAAGAATATTGTTTTATTACCTCCATGTTTACGCTCGGAATGGAAGTGCTTTTGACAGCTCCGCCAGTAGTATCTATAGCAAATAAAAACACCGGTGCAATTTTCCAATAGTCTTGATTGGTTCTGGTCGAATGAAAACTCTCTATTATCACAGGGTAGCCAATATATGCGGCGAGGTTTCTTTCGGTTGAGGCTTTTTTCAAAAGCCGCACAGCAGATTCATTTGTTTCATCGAAATCCAGACCATTTAGTTCTGCGTAGTCCAAACTATATTTTGAGGTTAAGAAAGCGGACACGCCGTTGTTTTCTTCCAAACTTAAACAGTTCAAATAATATCTACACAGATCAAATAAGCTTTTATCTGGAATCGGAGTATCTTCTGCCTGTATATCAGGGCTTTTTAAAGCACCATTTATAAACCATCTATAAGAAGAATCTTGGTAGCATCGTGTTTTGAGGGAACCATATAGCGCAGAATTGATTTCGCTACGTTCCACATTTAGTTTGTTTGCTATATCTCTGGCCTTAACACCCGGAGTTGAGGCAATAATCGAAAGAATATCATTTTCAAATTTTGTCATATTTCTGGGCTCCAATCAGTGGAATCATTTCATACTAAAAATCCAGGATGAGTCATGTATCAAATTGTGACCTATGAAAAAACGATTTTCTAACCACTTGCTTTATTGCATGTGGTTATTTTTAATATATACCAAAATATAACTCTAAACAATGAAAAAGGAGATTTTTCAATGGCTCGTGCCCCTCCTATAAGTAGAAATGTTCTAACTGCCGCCAACAGAGGCGGCTTTTTTATTGCCCAAATACAATTATGGAGGTAATTCTATGGAATTCTTTTCTTCCGCAGTGGATACCCTGCAAACCCTTGTCGTGGCCCTCGGCGCGGGCCTTGCCGTGTGGGGCGTGGTCAATCTTCTGGAGGGGTACGGCTCAGATAATCCTGGCTCAAAATCGCAAGGGATAAAACAGCTCATGGCGGGCGGCGGTATCATCGTGCTCGGCCTGACTCTGATCCCTCTGCTGTCTACTCTGTTTTAAGGGCGGCGGCCTATGGGTATTCTCACCGACTGGATCACGGACTGGCTGAAGGAGCTTCTGATCGAGGGAATCATGGGCAACCTCGACGGGCTCTTTGATACGGTCAATACCCGAGTCGGAGAGATTGCGGTGCAAGTGGGGACGACCCCGGCGGCTTGGAACGCCGGGGTTTTCTCCCTCATACGGCAGCTTTCCGAGACGGTGGTACTGCCGATTGCCGGGCTGATTTTAACCTTTGTCGCAACCTACGAGCTCATTGAGCTCATTATCGAGAAGAATAACCTGCACGATCTGGACTACTGGATATTCTTCAAATGGATGTTCAAAACGGCCTGCGCCATCCTCATTCTTTCCAACACGTTCAACATCGTGAACGCGGTGTTCGACGTGACGCAGAGCGTCATCAACAGTTCAGCGGGGTTGATTCAGGGCTCCACCGATATCACGCCGGGAATGATGGACACCTTGCAGGCAACTCTTGAGGAAATGGAATTGGGCCCCTTGTTGGGGCTGTGGCTCCAGTCCTCTCTCATCGGCATAACAATGTGGGCGCTGAACATCGTCATTTTCGTTATCGTGTACGGGCGAATGCTGCAAATCTATTTGCTGACCAGCTTAGCGCCTATCCCCTTTGCAACTCTGAGCAACCGGGAAATTGGAAGCATGGGCCAAAACTATTTCAAATCCCTGTTCGCCATCGGCTTTCAAGGTTTGCTGATCCTCGTCTGCGTGGCGATCTACGCGGTGCTCGTTCAGGGCATCGCCGTGGGCGACGATCCCATCGGCGCGATATGGGGATGCGTCGGGTACACGGTTTTGCTTTGCTTCATGTTGTTCAAAACGGGCTCGCTGGCGAACAGCGTGTTCGGCGTTCATTAGAAAAGAGGAAACACATATGGAAAACTTTAATACGGCTCCGGCTGGCCTGTTCCTCATGGACGGGATCGAGGGGCTGAAATCCCTGCCCCGTCATTCGGTGGATATGCTGCTGACCGATCCGCCCTACGGCACGACGCGAAATTATTGGGATGTGCCGCTGCCGCTCATAGAGTTCTGGGAGGCGGTGCGCTGGGCTGTGAAGCCGGAGGGCGCGGTGCTGCTTTTCGCGCAGTGCCCATATGACAAGGTGCTGGGCGCCTCCAATCTCGAAATGCTCCGCTACGAGTGGATATGGTACAAGGAGCGCGGTACCGGCTTTCTCAACGCCAACCGCGCCCCGCTGAAAAAGTCCGAGAACATTCTGGTGTTCTATCAGAAAGCCCCGGACTATTATCCGCAGTTTACTTACGGAAAGCCCTACCACAAGATTCACGCCCGTAGCGGGACAAGCCCCAACTACGGCAAGTTTGAGCGGAGCGGCTCCGAGTCCAGCGACGGGCGGCGCTATCCCGGCAACGTACTTTTCGTGCCTACGGTAACGGGCGGCATTCATCCCACGCAGAAGCCGGTGGAGCTCTGCGAATACTTCATCACGACGTATACCCGCGAAGGCGAGGTGGTGGCCGACTGCTGTGCCGGTTCCGGCACAACCGCCGTGGCCGCGCTCAACACGGGCCGCCGCTTCATTTGCTTTGAAAACGCACCTGTTTTCTACGGCCCCGCGTCCGAGCGGATCGAGCAGGCGCGGGAGGCCGTGGCCTGCGGGGAGAGAGGAAGGTAATCATATCGGGAAATACAGCATTATTTATGCCGATCCCCCTTGGTGCTACTCGCAAAAGGGCGTACAAGGAGCGGCGGAAAACCATTACCCCACGATGGGAATTGAAGAAGTGTGCGCTCTGCCTGTGGCCGATCTCGCGGCCCCGGACAGTGCGCTTTTTTTATGGGCAACGTTCCCGCAGCTTCCCGAGGCCCTGCGTCTAATCAAAGCATGGGGCTTTCAGTATAAGTCCGTCGCTTTCGTATGGTTAAAAAAGAACAGAAAAGCGGATAGCTGGTTTTACGGCCTCGGCTTCTGGACTCGGGGCAACGCGGAGGTGTGCCTGCTGGCAACAAAGGGCCACCCCCACCGGCAGGCGGCCAACGTCCATCAATTCATCGTTTCCCCTGTGGAGGCCCACAGCAAAAAACCGGACGAGGCCCGTGAAAAAATCGTGGCCCTCATGGGCGATCTGCCCCGTGTGGAACTGTTCGCCCGGCAGTCACCGCCCGGCTGGGATGTATGGGGCAACGAGGTGAAAAGTACCGTTCAGGGCTTCGGGACGTTTTGTCCCAAACGGAAGGAGGCTGAAAAATGCCCTATGTAAACGTACCAAATGATCTATCCAAAATCAAGACCAAGCTGGCGTTCAACTTGACGAAGCGCCAGCTTATCTGCTTCGGCGGCGGGGCCGCCATCGGCATCCCGGTCTACCTGCTCACCCGCAGCGCACTCGGCGGCAGCGGGGCGCTGTTTCTTATGCTGGGCGTCATGCTCCCGGCGTTTCTGATGGCGATGTATGAACGGGACGGGCTGCCCTTTGAAAAGGTGGTGGGCAACATTATCCGGGCCCGCTTCCTGCGGCCCGGCGTGAGGCCCTATCGGACGGAAAATATTTACGCCCCATTCACGGGAAAGGAGGAAACCCGTATTGCAAAAAACTCAAAAGTCAAAGTTAAGGGCCACTAAAAAACGGGCGGCTTTATCGGCACAGCAGACCATCCCTTACGTGGCAATGCACCCGGACGGCGTATGTCAGCTGCCCGGAAACCTCTACACAAAAACGGTGGAATACGAGGACATCAATTATTCCGTCGCGTCCACCGAGGATCAGACCGCCATTTTCGGCAGCTGGAGTTCGTTCCTCAACTATTTCGACAGCGCCCTGCCGTTCCAGATGTCCTTCGTCAACCGACGTTCCCGTTCCGGCAGCCGGTATGAGGCGAATATCCCCATGGCCGAGGACGAGTACAACAGCATCCGGGGCGAATTTGTGGGAATGCTGAAAAACCAGATCGCCAAAAGCAATAACGGCATTGAACGTTCCAAGTACATCACCTTCGGCGTTCCCGCCGAGGGAATCGCCGCCGCCCGGCCTCGGCTGGAGCGCGTGGAGACCGACGTGATGGGCAACTTCAAGCGGCTGGGCGTGTCCTCCGGGTCCCTAGACGGAAAAGAGAGGCTGGCGGTGCTCCACGGGCAGATGCATCCCGGCAGCCGGGAGCCGTTTCGCTTTTCGTGGGCGGATATTGTAAAAACCGGCATGGGTACAAAGGACTATATCGCCCCGGACAGTTTCGACTTCCGACAGACCCGGACGTTCCGCGTGGGCCGGTTTTGGGGCGCGGCGTCGTATTTGCAGATTATGGCGTCCGAGCTTTCGGACAAACTGCTGGCCGAGATTCTGGAACTGGACGCGGAAATGACCGTGACGCTCCATATCCAGACGGTGGATCAGCTTAAAGCCATTAAGACGATCAAGGGCAAAATCTCCGACATAGACAAAATGAAGGTGGAGGAACAGAAAAAAGCCGTCCGCTCCGGGTACGATATGGAGATTCTGCCGCCAGACCTCATAACGTTCAACAAGGACGCGATGGAGCTTCTTGCGGATTTGCAGTCCCGGAACGAGCGTATGTTTCTGCTGACCTTTACCGTGGTAAACATTGCCCCCACCCGGCAGCGGCTGGAAAACGACGTGTTCACCGTCTCGGGTATCGCGCAGAAATACAACTGCGCCCTGAAACGGCTGGACTGGCAGCAGGAACAGGGTTTCGTGTCCTCACTGGTGCTCGGCTACAACGGCGTCGAAATCCAGCGAGGCATGACAACGAGCTCAACGGCCATCTTCGTTCCCTTTATGACCCGTGAGCTCCGCATGGGCGGGCAGGCTCTCTACTACGGCATGAACGCCCTGTCCCATAACGTCATCATGGCCGACCGAAAAAAGCTCAAATCCGCCAACGGTCTGTATCTCGGCTCCACAGGCTCCGGCAAGAGCTTTTCAGCCAAGCGGGAGCTTATCAACGTATTCCTTGCCACGAATGACCGCATCATCATTGTCGATCCCATGGCCGAGTACGCGCCCCTTGTGCGGCGGCTGGGCGGTCAGGTCATCGAGATCGCCCCGGACAGCCCCCACCACATTTCCCCGATGGAGCTCCAACTGAACCTGAACGACGAAGAGAGCCCGCTTTCCATGAAGGCGGACTTTTTGCTTTCCCTGTGCGAGCTTGTCGTGGGCGGCAAGGAGGGCTTGCAGCCCGTGGAGAAAACCGTGATCGACCGCTGCGTTCGGCTGGTGTACCGGGAGCTTGCGCTGGGAATGGACACGGCGAAAACACCGCTCTTGCAGGATTTGTACGAGGAGCTGCTGCGCCAGCCGGAGCCGGAGGCCCGGCGGATCGCAACAGCTCTGGAGCTCTACTGCACCGGCTCCCTCAATCTGTTCAACCATCCGACGAACGTCGATCTCAATTCCCGCGTGGTGTGTATCGTACTGAAAGGGCTGGGCGAGAACCTGCGTAAAATCGCCATGCACGTCACCAACGAGTTTGTAACCTCGGCGGTCAACGCCAATTTCCAGAACGACGTGGCGACGTGGTGTTATTTCGATGAGTTTCATATCCTGCTGCGCGATCCGCTGACGGCCAGCTATTTCGTCTCCGTCTGGAAGATGCTGCGTAAAAAAGGCTGTGTTCCAAGTGCCTTGACACAAAATGTCAAGGATTTGCTGGCCAGCCGGGAGATCGAAAACATTCTGGACAACACGGATTTTATGATTCTATTGTCACAGGCGCAGAGCGACCGGGCTATCCTCGCAAAGCAGCTCGGTATCAGCGAACATCAGCTTTCGTACATTACACACTCCAATTCCGGCGAGGGGCTTTTGTTCTATGGGAATGTAACCATCCCGTTCGTAGACCGTTTTCCCAAGGGAGAGATTTATAATCTGCTCACCACCCGCCCGGAGGACATGGCCCATGAGCGAACAGGCGAATAAGGCCGGGGCCTCGGGACAAAAAGTCCCAAAGGGCAAGTTCCGTCGGGAGAGCGAGTCGGAAAAGCTGAACAAATCCAAGCTCCGTATGGACAAGCGGGGCGAGAAGCTGGACGCCGCCCGTGAAAAGCTGGCAAAGCAAAAGCCGCTCAAAAAGCCCGGCCCCGTGAAGCGCGTGGGCCGGGCCGCCGGGCATGGCGCACATGGCTTTGTTCACGGGAAAATCTACGAAGTGGAGCATGAAAACGTCGGTGTCGAAGGGGCCCACCGCACCGAGCTTGCCGGGGAGTCCGTCCTGCGTCATGGAACACGCTTCGTGAAAAAGCGTATCCGTACCCATCCGGCCCGGGCCGTCCGCAAGGCCGAGGCGAAAAGTGTCCGGGCAACCGCCGATTATCATTTCCGCACGGCGGCGCGTGAGCATCCAGAAATCAGGAAAAACGCCGTTACCCGCATCTGGCAGAAACGGCGGCTAAAAAAGCAATACGCAAAACAGGCGCGGGAGGCGGCGAAACAAGGCACGAAGGCTGCCAAGAAAACGGCGGTCACGACGGAAAAGCTGGCGATAAAAGCCGTCGCTTTCGTCAGGCGGCATCCGGTGGGGACGCTCATCGCGCTGGTCTGTGTGCTGCTCATTTTCACCATGCAGTCGTGCATGTCCTCAATGCTCTCACTCGGCAACGGGCTTGTGGGGGCTATCGGCGCATCAACTTATGCGTCCGAGGATTCGGACATTCTGGCGGCGGAGGCGGCATATTGCGGACTTGAGGCTGAATTGCAGGACTATCTGGACTCTTATGAGAGCACACATGACTATGATGAATACTATTACGATCTCGACGACATCGAGCACGATCCCTATGTGCTCATTTCCATTCTTTCGGCGCTGCATGAGGACGCGTGGACGATAGACGAGGTGCAGGATACGCTGGAAATGCTCTTTGAAGAACAATATATCCTCACCGAGTCGGTGGAAACGGAGCGGCGCTATTACATCGAGACGGACACATGGACGGAAACCGACCCGGAAACGGGCGAAACCACAACCTATACCGACAGTTACCGTGTGTACTACGATTACTATATTTGTACCGTGACGCTGGAAAACTTCAATTTGTCCCACGTTCCGATCTACATTATGAGCGAGGAACAGCTTTCCCGGTATGCCTTGTATATGGCGACACTGGGCAACCGGTCTGATCTGTTTCCTGAGTCTGCGTATATCACCAAGTACATCACAAACGGATACACCGATCACGACATACCCGAGGAATACCTTGAGGACGAGACCTTCGCGGCCATCATCGCCGAAGCCGAGAAATATCTCGGCTATCCCTATGTTTGGGGCGGCTATAACCCCAGCACGTCCTTTGACTGCTCAGGTTTCGTCTCCTATGTCATCAATCAATGTGGTTGGGATGTGGGGCGGCTGGGAGCGCAGGGGCTTTACAACATTTGTACCCCCACGACATCGCCGCAGCCCGGCGACCTCGTATTTTTCACCGGGACATATGACACGCCGGGGGTAAGTCATGTGGGCATCTACGTGGGAGACGGCTGGATGCTCCACTGCGGGGATCCCATCAGTTACACAAATCTCAATACAAGCTACTGGCAGTCTCATCTATATGCTTACGGGCAATTACCGTGAATGGAGGGTTTTATGGCAACAAGCAAAAGCGCGAAAATCCAGGCCGAGATTGAAAAGGTCAAGGCCAAAATCTCCGAGCAGCAGGACAAGGTGAAAGAATTGGAACAGCGCCGGACGGAGGCCGAAAACAGCGAGATCGTGGACATCGTGCGGGGTATGAGCGTTTCGCTCACAGAATTGCCCCTGCTGCTGGAAAAGCTCCGGGGCGGCGGTTTGGGACAAAACGTCCCGAAGCCCGAATCTGCAAATGAGGAGGAAAACTGAATATGAAGAAAATCCGTATGCTGGCGGCGTCTCTGTGCGCCGTCCTTTTGCTGTGCGGCCTCACCGTCACGGCCTACGCCAGCAGCGACGAGGATTATGAGGAAACCACCGGCGGCTATGAGGAATCAACCGTTACAGAGACGGAAGAAGCAGAAACGCAGGAGTCCAACTCGTTCACGCCCGATGGCACCGGGACGGTGACGGATACCGCCACCGACGAGGACGGCAAACAGTTTTATACGATCACGACCCCGGCAGGGAACACCTTTTATCTGATCATCGACCTTGAACGGGACAACGACAACGTGTAGTTCCTCGACGCCGTGACCGAGGCCGACCTGCTGGCCCTCGCGGAGCTTTCCGGGGAAACCGTTACATCTGCAGCCGATACAGAACAGGAAACGGAGGCCGATACCGACGCCGAAACTACCGCAAAACCGGAAACGGAACAGCAGGAGGACAACAGCAACACCGGGATGCTGCTGCTGGTGGCGGCGGTGGTGCTGATCGGCGGCGGGGCCGCATGGTATTTCAAAATCCATCGTCCAAAGCAGCAGATGGCCGAGCCCGAGGATGATTACGGCGGCGATTCCGATCCCTATGCCGAAGCGGAGAGCTATGCCGATGGAGCCGACGATGACGGGCCGCCCTGGGATGAGGACAGGGACGGCGAGTAATGAGCCGGGAGTTGACCCGCGAGGAAAAGACGGCGATCCGTAAGCTGGTAACATCCTTATGCGCAAATTATGACCGGGAATACGGCTGCCTGCCGCTGGATTGCGAGTGCTACATGCTGGGCAAATGCTGGACGGGGGCCTATTGCCGCTACTTCCGGGAAGCCGTTCTGCCCACCGATCCCGTGTTGGAGGCAGCGCTGACCCAAGAGGGTCCGGCCCCGGAAACACGGCCTTGCCCGGTCTGCGGGCGGCCCTTTCTCCCGGACGGCAGGACGCGCTATTGCTCCCCGGCCTGCGCCGGGGCTGCCCACCGCCAGCAGCAGCGGGCGCACATGAGGATAAAGCGGGGCCGGAGTGTTGACAATTAGGCCCCGCAAAACCCGCTGATTACAAGGCTTTTTGGGGCGCGTGACCGGGCGGGGCGTATCATTTCACGCCCTGCCCCGTTTTTGCCCCGATGCTGTCAACATTTTGAGAGGAGGATACTTTGGAGAAAAACGCCGGATATACCATAAAAGAGGCCGTTACCTTTGAAAACGGCAGGGGCTTCGCCCTTGGCGAAAACCAGAATGCCCCGAATCCTTTTGTCACATGGCAGTTTACCGTGAATGAGCGCGGCAAGCGTGACTATTATTGGGGCCATTATTTTAATGACGGCAACCGAGCCAAGGCCGATATGCAGGCCCGCGCCGCCGATTACAAGCGCCGATATATTGATCCGCCTGAACTAAAGAAACCCACACACGGTCACGACGACCGATAACGAAAAGGGGAATTTTTATGTCCGAAAAATACAATCCTATGAAAAGCGCGGAAATGTCTGCCGAGCAAAACTATAATATGATCGACGGGACTTTGAATAACATTTGCCCCCCGCTGCCTAATCCCCCGGAGAAACCGCTGGACAAGGTGAAAGAATACCCGCCCCGCAAACGCAGCCGGGAACGAGAGGAACGGTGACGAAAAAGCGCCGCCGCTCTGTCCATCTGCATGTGATGGTCACGCCGGAGGAGTTGGAGCAGATCCATGAGCGCATGACCGAGGCGGGCATCCGCAACGCGGGGGCCTATGTTCGCAAAATGGCACTCAACGGCTATGTGCTCCATGTTGACCTTGAGCCCGTCCGGGAGCTTGTCTCCCTGCAACGGCGCTGTTCCAATAATTTGAATCAGGTGGCGATTCACGCAAATACCTATGGGGTGTATCCAAATGAAATCGCAGCCCTGCAAAAAGACTATGCCGACCTATGGGGGCCGCTGTCCGATTTGTTGAAACAATTATCAAAGTTGGTGGAGCAAAACTAAAAACAAGGGTAGCTACGCTGATACGGCGTTGCTACCCTTGTTGAGCTTATTGCGCTTTTAACGCGAGCAATTTTTGAGTTAATTCTGTTACTTCTGCTCTAGATAAGGAAGTACCACCTTCTACACCAAGTTCAGAGGAAACCTGTGAAAAATCGAGTTTCAGTTTGTCAAGCAAAAAGCTGTGACGCGACTCGAAGGATTGAAATACATCATCCCAAGACAAGGCATATAATTCGAAATTCCCAATGACGTCAGCAAGCCCTTTTTTGCCATACTGTTCAAAATTTTTGTATTTAATCTTTACATCATCTTCAACCTCTGAGCATATTGCGAAGAACTTCCAAATTCTATTGCTGCTGGTGAAACGGGGTTCTTTCCGTATAGTATTAGCGTAACGGACAATCTGATTGAAGACATCAAGAGACAATTTAACATAAGGCGCCTTTAACTCTATGACTAACATCTCGCTACTGCTGTCCTCTTGTACACGCTGTGAATATAGAAATACATCAATCCGCTGAAGAGCGTCCTTTTCTGTCATTGAAAGCTTTTCCGCCCCATCAAAACACTCCGTAATTTTCTCAAATTCTTCTAGTGATGTTTTCATGTTTTTGTCAGCGGTAAGCATATGATACTGTTCGCCAAAAAGCCAGAAGTGCTGCTCAATTATTTTTTGAATATGATTACGTTCATTTGCAAATGAGGTCAAGTCAAAAACAATTCTTTTTAATTCTTCCACAACAGCCACACGTTTTTCAATGGTGCTGATAGCCTCAATGATGTACTGGAGTTGAGATCTCTGTAAAACCTCGGCAAAACTTTTTCTTTGTTCCGGTGTTAAATTCACTACTTGCTCTATTATTTGTAGTACATTTTCTCTTTCCTCAGACGACAACAAAAGATTAAGAAAGCCCAGCAAGGATTTTTCTTGCGTATCATTGAGTTTATAAAATATTCTAGGTTCAACACAATATAGCTCTCGAGTTACCGTTTCAAAATCTTTTTTTCGCAATGCCCCATATTCATCATCGCTGAACCTTGGCATGGTTCCCCGTTTTTCCATATTGGCAAGTCGTATATCTGCTTGCAATACGAGAAATGATTTAAGGGCATCGGCAACAAGTGATACTATTCGTTTCTTTAGCTGCCGAAGTATATTTCGCTGATCGTTTTGTGGTTCAATCTCTATTTGATCGCTTTCATCTTCTGGCGGGAAAAACATTCCAGCCTTAAAATACTCCGATGATACAAACACAGCATGATAGAAACCAACTTTATTTTTGTTAAAAGTAGTATTCTGAGCTGCAACAATTTCACCATGCTCTGCTAAATAATATATTTTGGATGAATTTGATACATTACTTTTCCAAACTATCACATTGATATCAAAATTATGCCCGTAAATATTCTCAATACAGTTTTTGCATAAATCAGTATTAATGTATTGAGAGGCATCAAGCACAATTCCCATATATTCAAGTGATAGCTCTTTATGCCTGTTCAAGTATAAAAACCACGCAAATTCTTCGAGCAATTTCTGGCGCATATTGGAATAGGATAGCTGGTCCGTAATGCTTGAATCGGATAATGGAAACTCAACTGAAGTTCCTGTAGCCAATATGTCATCTACTTGCTCTGGTTCAGTCGTATCAAATTCACTTCTGTTTATAGAATCAGTTTTAATAATATATTTGTTCAGCTTACCATCCTTATCAAAGACGGTAGTCCATTCAGCTGAAGGTGAAAAACACAAGTAAGAAAAGCGGCCTTTGCCCTTATTCACCTGCGACTTAATTCTTATAGTTGTGTCATTTTTTACGGATGATAAGAATGCCCCAAAAGTCTCTTCGAGGTTGTCAAAAGGTATTCCAACGCCGTTATCAATCACTTGTATTGACATTGCTTCTTTTAACGGGCTACCATTTAGTATTACTTTTACGTTAGTAGCTCCAGCTTCAAAGCCGTTCCATATATACTCACACATGGCATCCTTGCAGTCTTTTGTTATTCCCGCTCTATCAAAACTATCATTATTAAGGGACACTTGCCATTTCATCAAAATTTCCCCCCATCCGAAAAACATAAGCTCTGCATTGCGTGTAATGTTATCTGCATTATACAGTTTTTTCTTTGTTTTCACAACAATAAATTACCAAATGAGCGGGACATTTTGTCCCAAGGCGAGTTGTGTTTCGACATCCTTGTTCGCTGATTTATGCGGAGTTATAATTGACATATACAGGCAAATTAGCGGATTTTAAGGAGGCCAAGACCATGCGGATTCTATTGAAAATAATTGCCGCACCCTTTGTTGTGGTGCTCACGGTACTGGCGGCAATCATCACATTCCTGTTTTGCGTCGGCGGGGCGTTGTGCTATGTGGCGTGTGTTGGCGTGACCCTGTTGTCCATCGTTGCCTTTATCGCGGGGCAGACAACCGGAGGAGTAGCAGGTCTTGTTATCGCATTCCTGATCTCGCCCTTTGGGCTTCCGGCCATCGCGGACTGGCTGATCGAAAAGTTACAAAATCTCAACTTTGCCCTGCGGGATTTTATCACCGGCTGAGGCTTCGGGACTTTTTGTCCCAAACTGAGCGCGGCGGCTGGACACAGCCGCCGCTTGCCGTATGAGAGGAGGTTTGCCCACGGCCACAACGTATATCAGGCCCTACAAAAAAGCGCCGGATAAGAGCGCCGTCCAGACGATGGAGGAGCGGTTCGCCTACGGCCTGAACCCGGAAAAGCTGGGAGCCGTTTCCTCTTACCTCTGCGATCCCGCAACGGCTCACGCCGAATTTCTGCTCACGAAGAGTCAGTATCAGACTGAGACGGGCCGGGTCGTGGAGCGCGGGGCTCTGTTCTTTCAAATCCGACAGGCGTTTCCTCATGGTGAGGTCACACCGGAGGAGGCCAACAAGCTCGGCTATGAAACGGCCATGCGCTGGACGAAAGGCAAATATCAGTTTTTCGTTTGCACCCACATTGACAAGAGCCATATTCATAACCACATTTATTACTGCTCCACAGCTTATGACCGATCCCGCAAATATCACAATTTCATTGGTTCCGCCTTTGCCCTGCGGCGGCTTTCCGACCGGGTATGTATCGAGCATGACCTATCTTACATACAAAATCCCGCGCAGCATAGCAAGGGACGTTTTCTGAATTATGGGCAGTGGCTTGGGACGGACAGGCCATTATCCTATCAAGAGCGGCTGCGCCTTGCCATAGCCGAGGCCCTCGCAAAAAGCCCTTCCAATTTCGATGATTTTCTCCGGCTCATGGAGAAGTCCGGTTATGAGGTGCGGCATGGGCGCGGCGGGGCAATATCGTTTGTCGCTCCGGGACAGGAACGGGCGACCCGGCTTCGGGCCTCCACCCTCGGGGACGGCTATGATCCTGAGGACATCCGGGCCGTGATCGCCGGAAAGCGTCCCGCGCCGGAGCTCCCGACAAAACCGCCGGCAGCGCAACGGCGCGTCAATCTTATCATCGACATTCAGGAGCGGATGCGTTCGGGCAAGGGCCCGGCCTATGAGCGGTGGGCGAAAATCTATAATCTCAAACAGATGGCCGCTGCTCTGCAATTCTTACAGGAGCATAAGCTGACCGAATACGATCAGCTTGCGGCCCGGACGGAGGCGGCGATTGACCGCTTTCATAAAGTCACCGGGGAGCTCAAATCCACCGAGGCGGTTCAGTCCAAAACCGCCAAGCTCATGGGTGCCACGGTTGACTATGCCAAGACCCGGCCTGTGTTCGACGGCTACAAGGCCGCCCGGTACAGCAGAAAATATCTGGCCGAGCATGAGGCCGAGCTTGCCACCTACCGGGCGGTGCGGACGGCCATGAACGACATTCTCAATGGTGCGAAACTCCCGAAAATGGACGCGCTCAAAGAAAAACGCCGCCAACTGACAGCGGAGAAAAAGGCCCTCTATACCGAATACCGCGACGCCCAGCGCGCGATGCGGGAGGCCGTCGCGGTGAAGGCAAATATCGATCATCTGCTCGGTCTGACGGACGAGCGCAAAATTAAGGAACAGGAGCGTTAGCGACGGTGACGCAGACAACAAATCCTTGGGACATTTCGTCCCAAAGCGCCGGGTTTGGGGAGGCTCCCCAACAAGCATTTTCACACCCCTCGGGGTTGTGAAAATCTCCAGTGTGGCCACACCCGAATTGCTTGCCGTTAGTGCGCACTGAAGTTGGGAGTGTTTATTTAAAAGCGCAGGGCGAGATTATCTCACCCTGCGCTCATCTGTACTACAGATACTTATTTGCCAGCGTGGTTACGTGCTGGTCATTGAATCTCAGTCACCTGTCGGGAACTCCGGAACTGGCTCGTTCCAAGTCAGGCCCTCATAGACAATCCATGATCCTTTTCTATTGTCTATCATAAAATGAAAATCTTTATACCCGTCTCCGGATTCCGACGCTCCATTAAATTTCAGATTAACCAGATACGCCTCGGTATCGGATACCACAGTAAGTTCCACCGGCAAATCGGGAGCATATTTTTCAATGATATCCACCCTCTTATGTTCCAGATTCTCAACAGGCTCTCCATCTTCTAGAAAAATGTCATAGTAGTCAACGTTTTCTTTTGCGGCTACGTCTTTCCAAAATTCCTGGACGGCCTTGTCATACTCCTCTTCGGTGATTTCGTCGCCCGTTGATCTTAGCCGATAACCCAATTCTCCGTCGACAGGGTCCGCTACCTCCAGGGTAAACGCGACGTTCTCCCATGCATCCACTCCAAATTGAGACGTCACAAGGTTATTCTGCTGTATGGCGATGGCGTTATATTTATCAACGATATCGCTGTTTGAGCCTCGAACTTTTGTGCCGCTGTTCAGAAGTCCTGCTTGTTCCGCCTCCTCAAGCGTCATTTTGGGCAGCACAGACTGGTCCGTTGCCATTCCCGGGACTACACAATGAACCCAATTAATGTTATCCATCGCGGCATTGCTTTTAGCTCCGGCGAGAAAATCAATATAGTTTTGAACAATCTCGTCTCTTCCAAACTCAGGCGCAGAATTGGCCGTTGCGAAGCGCGGAATCACCACCGCCGCAGCAGAGATACATATTGCCACTGCAGCTATTGTTATTACACCGCATTTATTTGGTCTAAAATGGTTCTTCATCGTTATGACCTGCCTTTCAAAATACTCAGACTTGCCCCAAAATTAACACGAGCTGGAATAAGCGGGCATCACCCCGAGATGAATCCACCAAGAACTGTCTTGCGGCATTTTCTCAAGGTCGTAAGCACCGGATAGAGAGGCGGAAGTTCCATATACCCGGCTATACCAAGAATAGGTGCCACCGTTGATTGGCGTAGAATACGACCCTCTAAACTCATTATACAAATTATTGTACAGTGTTTGAGTCGTGGAGGATGTTGCATCAATCGCTCTGCCTCGCATGTGGAGGCTACGCTTATCTCCCATACTGGTTGAACCAGAGCCCCAGTTTCCTGCCCATGATCTGAAACCGCTCGTAACATTCATGGAAGAGTTGCTATTGTGATAGTAGCGAGTATTTTCCTCCGACTGTAATGATGCAAGTGATATTTTTAACTGCTTATAATAAGTGCCGGTTACGGAACTGGAATCATCCCATAGTTCGTTGACCTTGAAATGTGGGGCAAGCTGGTTTGTTCCCTTGGTACTCCAGTTTGTCAGCCATGAGCCTCCTACAATATACGTATTTTCGTCAGTATGAGCGCTCGTATTGCCACTTACTCTAAAGTGATATACATATACGGCGTTGTCTGTGGAACTGTAGTTAACCATCAAGGCACCGCATTGGTGTGCGGCTGCGGTTAATCTGACATAAGGCACATTGCTAATGATTTGCGCTTCTGCTCCCGACTCTGTGCTCCCATTTACAGAATAAGTGTATGATTGTGTTCCTCCAGATGGCTGAGTGATCGTGTAACTGGTACTGCTGGAGTAATTTTGGCTGTTTCTTTGAAACGCAATAGTTTGTCCATTTATCGTAATATACCAATAATTTCCAGACTGTTGAGTTGTTGCCCCTAAGTATTGCAAATCAGTCAGCTTAATCATAGCGTATCCAGGGGAAATTGATTTTCCAATAATGGATTTTGTCGTGTTTGTACCTGGGCACGTCGAAGTCGCCCCAGTTGCCGATATGTTTGAAAGAATGATATTACAATCCGTAGCTGTTATTGCTTTCGTTTCAGCCGATGCTCTTATCATGTAGGGCATCATTGATGTGATAAGGGCTAAGCCTAACAAAAAATTAAGGGCCTTTTTTCTCATAAATCCTGCACCTCTTTCATCTTAATTGGGGCATTTCATATTTGTCAAGTCTTCTTCAACTTGGTTTGTAAAGCATCGGATTCTCCTTTCTTTCCTTCTCTGCTTCTACTCTTTTATTGATTGAAATCGCCCAATAATCATTCAGCTAATTATTTCGAGCCTTTTGACTAGAGGAACCTCTAGCGACGTCCAGAGGTTCCTCTTTCGTTATTCTTTATACTTCATATGCTCGGACATAATACGTTTTAGATACCTCTGAGGATGTGGATGTGAGTTTTGCATAGACAGTTACTTTATAGAGACCAATTTCATTAAAACTGTGAGAACAAGAATAACTACTTGTATTATAACTTGATGTGTAGGTATACAGTTGGCCTGAAGGTTTCGTTACTGTTGTATAAATTCTATAACATTGCTGATTCGTTGTTGCCGTAAGTGAAGTTGTGGCATTTTGAGCAACTGGCTTTTTTTGTGACGGAGTGATAATAGGGGCAGTGACACTGCTTGCGCGGAAATATTCTGGGACAATAACCTTAATCGGATTATTAGCCCAGTATGAATTGTCTGCCAAAAGATAATGCTTTGCCATTCGCGTATTTGAGCATACATAGACATCATCTCTATCGGGACCGTCCACCTGTGTAACAACTATGGCATGTCCATAATTGACGGGATTGCCGTTTGAATCATATCCTTTGACATGCAGAACGGACCCTAAGAGGTTAGATGAATAGGATGGCACCTGAGTGAAATTTTGAGAAGTGGAAACGTCTACGATAGACGCCTGCAAGCCCTCGCCTGTTTGGCCGGAAGAATTGTTTACATATGTTCTGAAATTTGAACAACTTGTCCAGGACGCAGTTTTGATACCATTACTTGAATATTTCCCGCACCACTTATATGAGTCGGAAGCACCCTCGTCATCCATTGGCGCAATATGTCCATCAATAGAAGTGGTAGTATTATCTCCGCCAAATCCTGCCCAGACACATTGTGAAGCAAAATTCATGCAATTTGCGCTGTAATACACAAAATTCGGATTGTAGTAGGGGACACCATTGTAATTTGGGTTTGTATTTCCTTCTTGTGTGGTATAAGTAAATGCATACGCAACGACATTATTTCGATTATAAGAAAGATTTGTTGTAGTTAAAATGCTATCTATGGATCTATGGTTTTTTTCATCAGAATCTTCTTTTACTGCCTCACTTCCTTCGCTATTGGCTTCTCTTTCTTGTTTGAGATTGTTATAGTTTTGAATAGCGGTATTAAGATCGAACCCAATTGACTTATAGACAATGTCAAATTCATCGTCTGAGTTTACATCTGCAACCAGCCATTTCCCGCCTACGTTAATTAAATCCACCACATAATTAGTGCCAATCGAACTTAACTCACTGTTTCCAACATATCTAAATGATATAAGTTCATATACACAAACTGATGCAGCGGAATCATGGATTTTGACATCAGAAAAAGTATATGCTGCACAAAAGTCAGTTCTATTTATTCCTTCGGCCTGCCGATAATACTTATTATAATACGCCTTATTCTCCACAAACTTCAGGCCATTCTGCAATTGAGATAGGCTTGCAGTTCTGGATAATAGTTGAAAAGATTGATCAGCAGATTTTGAATCTTGCTCCGCTATATTTTCCAAGCTTCGAACAGAATTGATTTGCAAATCGTGATCTTCGTATAGATACGCGATCCTTGCATTGACTGAAAGATATTGTTCAACAGTAGATGTAATCTTATCTTCATCACTGCTTGCTAAAGCTGGAATTGCACATACATTAAAAGCAATTATGAGTGACAGCAGAAATGGCGCAAATTTTTTCTTCATATCGGTTCCTCCTTAGTTAAAAATGACTCCTGTTGCTTCACAGTACATATTCAGCATTTCATCTGGCTCAGGAAAATTTGAAGTGGTTTCAGCCTCATCTTTCAAGATCTGCTGTGCTAATTCGGTCAACGGGCCGCAGAAGTCTTTAACATTCTGAACATAACCCAAATCATCTCCGGCCTCTTCAAACGAGATACACTGATACCCCCCATCATCCAGAGGCTTAAGTACCATACAAACCAAAAATGCGGCTCTCCCGCGAGTGACTTTATGCTCTGGACCATAGTAGTCATAAAACGTTTGATACAGCACGTTACAAATAACGATCGTTTCATCATTGGCTTCATATTGTCCATAGATAGAAACGTGAGGAAGTCTCATTTCATTTGTTTCATTACGAGGCATACCTTCCAAAGCACCATTGAAGAGAGCTGCTTCCATCCCCTCCAGCCCGAACATTTCGGCGGTTGGAAGCGATAAGGCGACTGGGTTCAATGAGGGAAATGAGCTCTCAGGCTCAGACTCAGATGGTGAAACGCTTTGCGATGGAGTAACCTGTTGGGTATTTGATGCGCAACCTTCAAAAATTAGTATACTTGCGATAATTACCGATAATAGAATTTTAATATTTATTTTGATATTCGTAAGCGACACCTACCCGTAATGTGTTCTGTAGCCCACCTTTCCATTAGCCCATTGGACTCATCTCCTTTACTTTCCCAATTCGGTTTGACCACTGCACTGTTTCTTTGGGTAATGTGTTGGGGAATCCTTTCTGTATCTATTATTGATTTAGAAAGTCAAAATGTTACAGGAAAAGAGGAAAAATTTTTTTTATTCCTTTTCTATCTTCGATTATTGAAAGCTAGTGATGCATAACAAAAGCGGGACCGCTGGACAAAAATCCAGAGATCCCGCTTTTGGTTCCAGTAGCATTTCAGCTTTATCTTGCTCGTACCGTGTTGGTTGTGACCGTCCTAGAGTCATCGCCTGTGCTGTTTCCGGCGTAAACAGTCACTAACGCGCGATAGTCTTTCCCGGCTGTGCCCATGTATGTGATATTGCCTGTGAAGGCATCTGCATCGGCTGCGAGCATTCCATTGGAAACAGAGCCATAGTATGTCGCAACACCAGCCCAACTACTCCCGTTTTTTTCCTGCACAACGATACAATTTGCTCCAACAAGATCCATAACTCCGGTAGCATTAACGTCAAAGCTTATGATGACCTCCCGCTTCGCCCCGGTATTTGCCCAAGCGTTGTAGTATTCTAAGTAGTCGCTCGCTCTATTGGGCGTTGCTGTAATATGCGTCGCTGCAGCAGTTCCAATCAGCCCAATGCACAGTACAAACGTGCATACGAGCGTAAAAAAATGTACCAGTCGCTTTTTCATTATTCACATTCATCCTTCATCATAAATAGAATTAATCATTTGCTTTAACTCGTCCTCATGCAAATCCCCCGAAATGGAGCATAGAATCTTCCCATTGACCCATGTCGCAGTCAAATGTGCATTATTTGACATGATGTAATGCGTGATGCTACCGCGCTCATAAAGAGTTACGTCAGTAGCGTCTTTCTCAAATGTGCCCGATTCCATATTCTCCTCTGTCTCATATTGCCATATCGTAATACTAAAAGACTTCTCTTCTGCTTGATAAGATGCTCTAATTTTGATAGCGCCCAACTGCGGTGTTACGGTAATTGCTCTTACTTCAAAGCCTTCCGGATACCAGTTCGGAGCAAGCGGTTCTGTAATACCGTAAGCAGTCAGCGCTTCCTGTAGGGAGGAATACTCCGTTTCACCAACCGTAACAGTATTGCTTGGCAGTCCCTCGCGCGATTGTTCGGCGGCACCGAAATGGAAGGTTTCTTCTGTCCAGCGGGCAATTGTTCCGAACACATTATAACCGAGGGCTTGAGCAACGACCATGCAGCCAAGCATTACCACAATGGCGGCGGCAACCAATTGGACAAAGCGTATACGGCGGCGTGGCATGGGGGGATTTGCGGCAAGCCGAACGTGTCGCACGGGTTCTGTTTTCTCAAACAGGCGGGCATGCTTTTCTTGGAACGCGGTCAAAGACGCATCTGCGTCAAAGTTGGGCGTGATTGGAGATTTTTCCTCCAGCACCGCCAAATATGCATCGATCAGGGCGGTGTCATAGTCTGTCTCATCCATCGCGTCCCACTTTTCGGCCAGTTCCTCGATCAGCTCGTCTGTGGTCATATTTCTAAGATGCTCACAGTTTTGAGCGGCATCCTCGCCATGTCCGCCTTCCTGCGAGAAATACCGGTTCTCAGACATCTTGACACCTCCCTAAATCCATATTGATTGAGTCTGCCGTTTCATTACAAATTATTAGATGTTTTTTCATCATTGTTTTCGTTGCCTATAAGCGTTCTATAGTGTGCCTTTGCCCGAAATAGACGTGTTCTGCAATTAAGCACTGAAATGTTCAGCTTGGATGCAATCCTCTCATAGGAAAGTTGTCCCTCAAAATACAGAATCAGTATCTCTCGTTCCTTCGGTGTGAGTCCGTCTGGAAGCAGGTCAGAGAGCGGAACATGGTATGTATCGACAGTAGGAATATCTTGATTCTCACGCATGGGCAATTCTAAGCGGTGTTTCGCGGATTTAATTTCATCTGCAATCAGGTTTTTTAGTGTCTGGCTTAACCAACCGGGCAGATTGGGGTGTTTTTTTAGGTCCCGTTTCTTGTAAAGCATAATCAGAAAAGCCTCGTTAACCAATTCCTCAGCAATTTGCCGATTCTGTAATAGATATGTGGCTTGCTTTACCATTCGTGGGGAGTTTTCTCTATATAACTGATCAAACCAATCGTTTTCCTTTTGAGCCGACATAAAACTCCCCCCTTACTTCTAGCATTTGCAGTCATGGTTATGGTAAAACAGGTTACATATCTTAATTTACTTCTCCAGGTTTTCCAAGGATAATTTTCGAGTCGCTAGTGCATTCAAGTGTAATACAGTGCTGGGCGACACTTTTTGAAGTGGAAATATATAATGATGATTCAATATTATAACTCTTAACTGATTTTGTTTCAAGTTAGCCTCCCATCAAGCAAATAATAGCGGTTTTTGAAATGTGAGGAGGAGAATGGGGCTTAATTCATAAAAAAGTTATAAAGAGATACTCGTAATATTTGGCAGCATTAAATCAATATAAAAGTAGGATTCTCAATTTACAGACTTGGGAGGAAATTTTGAGAGGAATTCTACATACTGCCATTTATATATCCCGTCCTTCATAGAATTCACACTACTTTTGTATCCGTACTACAGCGCAAAACTGAGGAAAAGCCTTATATATTGTGCGGTGAGGTAAATAATCTCACCGTATTTCATTATTGCCCCGGCTGCCGATCCCCGCCATCTACCGTTCAGATTGCACCTATCCCATAAAAATCTGAACGGAGGAAAACACATGATAACCATAAATCTGCGTGACTTTTACCCGTGGTACATAGAAGATCAGCTTATCGAGGTTTCCTCTGAGGTTGCCGAAGCGTTGTGTTCGGGCAAACTCTACGAGGCGGCCCATCGGCGGCGCGTTACGCGCAACAAGGCTCAATATTCCCTTGACGCAGAGGACGGGATCGAGTATACAGCCTGCCTTTCCGAGCCGACGCCGCAGGAACTTCTGGAGCGCAAGGAAACATTCTGCCGCCTGTGCCGCGCCCTCAATTCTCTACCCAAGGCACAGGGGCGCAGGATCGACCTTTGCATCATTCTCGGCACGAGCGTGAAAGAGGTGGCCGATGCCGAAGGCGTGTGTGAAGATACCGTACGGCAGTCTATCAAGCGTGGCCTTGAACACATGAGAAAAATATTTTAATTTTTTCACTCTTGCCTACTCGGTTTTAGCTCCAAAGTGTCCTTGGTATATGAGAGGAGCGTTTGATCCTCTCCGCAACTGAATAGCGGCAGCCCCGAGGAAACGCGGGGAGCCGGGCGGCGGGTGCGCCGGGACTTCTCCTACGGGAGAACGAGCGATCAACACCAGCGCCGCGAGTGGGGCCGGGCCATCCCACGGCCACGATCCGAAGAAGGACAAGTTGGCCGCTTGTCCCTCCGGGCCGCCGCATTCTTTGTGCGGGAGCGCCGCGCCGAGTATCGTTGTCTTATGACAGGTCAAGAAAATGAGCGCGGCGCTCCTATCTTTATAACCGGGAGGAAAACAAAATGAAATATGATCCTGAACTCGCGGCCCTGTTATCCCAAGCGTGGAGCAACGGTGCTTGCAGGGGCTATGTCATTTACGCCATGGAAAATTGCGGTTTTTCTCCCGAGGACATCCGGCGCGTAATAGGTGAACTCCATTATGTTTTCGATATGCGCGGCGTGGAAGAAGCCGCGCGGCATTATCAAAATAGTCCCTATTAGCTTCGAGACGTTTCGTCCCGAGGCGAAGCCGGGCAAAGAGGCGACATCCTTACGGGTGTCGCCTCTTTGCGTTTCCTGTAGATTAATTGTAACGGGAGGTATTATATGCAAAACACAAGGCGCAGCACAACCTTTTCCGTTGACGGCCATGAGGTGTCGGTTACTTTTGCAGACAGCGGGAATACGACAGCTCTCGGCCAGGTCAAGCAGATTTTGCTTTCTTCATTCGGCAGCAATCACGCCAATTGTCACCCGGGCGACATCCTTGCAATCGCCTCCGAACGGAGGGATAATAAGGATGGTGACAGACACCGTGTACCTTGAAAATTTCATAATTCCTGCGTGTTGAAGCGTTCTCTCATTTCCAACGACACAAATTGAGAAAGGACGATTCAACACATGGAAAACCGAGTTTATTGTTTATACCGAGTTTCCACCGACAAGCAGGTGGACTACAACGATAAAAGTCAGGCCGACATTCCCATGCAGCGGAAAGCCTGTCACCGCTTCGCGGAGGACAAGGGCTGGACGATTATTCATGAGGAACAAGAGGACGGCGTTTCAGGCCACAAGGTACGGGCCGAAAACCGGGACAAGCTGCAAACCATCAAGGAACACGCCAAACAGGGCAAGTTTGATATTCTCCTTGTGTTCATGTTTGACCGCATCGGACGCATCGCAGATGAAACGCCCTTTGTGGTGGAATGGTTCGTCAAGAACGGCATCCGTGTATGGAGCACTCAGGAGGGCGAGCAACGGTTTGACAACCACACCGACAAACTTACCAACTATATACGCTTCTGGCAGGCCGACGGCGAAAGCGAAAAGACCTCCATCCGCACACGGACGAGTCTGGGCCAGATGGTTGAGGACGGCCACTACAAGGGCGGCAACGCCGCTTATGGTTATGACCTCGTAAAAAGCGGGCGGCTCAACAAGCGTAAACATGAGCTTTACGAGTTAGTGGTCAATGAAACTGAGGCCGCCGTTGTCCGCATTATCTTCGACAAGTATGTGCATGAGGGCTATGGGGCGCAGCGGATCGCAACTTACCTCAACAGCCTCGGCTATCGCGCCCGAACGGGCAAGTTGTGGCACCACGCCAGCATCCGGGGTATCATTTGCAACCTGACCTATACAGGCGTCCTGCGGAGTGGCGTAAGCCGCTCGGCGGTACTGCCGAACCTACAAATCATTGAACCGGAGCTGTTTGACGCCGCGCAGCGGATACGTACCGCCCGCGCCAACTCTGCAGAACAGGAGCGTACCGTCCCGCTGAATACAAGAGGGAACTCGCTTCTGGCAGGGAACGTCTTTTGCGGCCATTGCGGATCTCGGCTGACCCTCACGACAAACGGCAAGTATTCCCCCTGCAAGGATGACCCGGACAGGATCGTGCATCGCGTGCGGTACGTCTGCTACGGCAAAACCCGCAAGCAGACCGAGTGTGACGGGCAGACGGGCTACACGGCCCACGTTCTGGACGGCATCGTGGAAAAAGTCGTTCGCCAAATCTTCGAGCGTATGAAGGCCATTCCCAAAAGCGAGATCGTCAATATCCGCTACCGCGAAAAAATGGAGGAACGGAAAAATTTACTCCGTACCGTCCGGGCCGACTACGCGAAAGCCGCTGCTGAACTTGATATGCTGAAGGCAGAGGTCATAAAAGTCCTACGTGGCGAAAGCTCTTTTACAAAAGAACTGCTTGGCTCTCTGATCACCGAGGCCGAGGCCAAGTGCTCCGAACTGCAAAAACTCCTTGAGGACGCACAAACCGCCTATGACGAGGGGCAGGCCATGTTGGAATCTCTGAATGCGCAGTATGACGATATTATTTCGTGGTCGGAGATGTACGACACAGCCAGCTTTGAGGCCAAAAAGATGATCGTGAACTGCCTCATCAGCCGGGTAGAGGTCTATCGGGACTATAAGTTGCACATTGACTTCAACATCGATCTGGAGCAATTCGGCCTTGGTATGGATATACCGGCGACGGCGGCGTAAAACAAAAACTCGCCTCAAAATTGAAGCGAGTTTTTAGCGTTTCTTCTTGAAATGGTGGAGATAAGCGGGATCGAACCGCTGACCTCTTGAATGCCATTCAAGCGCTCTCCCAGCTGAGCTATACCCCCAAATAATGGAAGAAACGCTTTTTGATATTAAGTTTTTGGTTTTTCCGATGTTCAGGGGTGTGTGACCGCTTAGGTTGGGCTCCCAGCTGAGCTATACCCCCATATAAACTATTCATCGGCTTAATCTAGCTCGTACCGAACAGGTAGTATCTTACCAGATGCAGCTTCTTTTGTCAACAGGAAATCCAATATTTTTGCCTTTTTTCTCTTCTCTTTATGGATCAGAAAACCGGGCACAGGAGAATTTCTCCCGCTACCCGGTTTCCATCTGCTTCAGATTAGCCCGGCCAGGCTCTGGCAGGCCAAAAAGAGCACAAAGGCGCTCACAGCGGGGACCAGTCGGCCTGCAGGAGTAACAGCCAACCTCCGAGACATGGAGCCATAGAGGAAAGCTCCGCCGCCATAAACGGCGGCCCCGGCCAAAAACAGCCTCCAAACAGTCTCTCCCTCCGTCAGCCCAGCGCACCAGGGCAAAAGAGCAAAGGTAGCTCCGCCCAGCAGAACAGCTGCGGCCCAAGGTCTGTCCTGCCCTGGAGCCAGATAGCACTCGGCTGTCAGGGCAACGAGCGACAGCAGCGCCAGCATCGGCAGGTTCAGCTCAGGCAGAATCACTGCCGGCGCAAAAGTGCGCAGCAGCAAGGCAATCAGACAGACTGCGCCTACCACGGCTGCCAGAAGCGTATTTCCCAAAAGGTTTTTCCCCTTCATTACCAATCCCCCCATTCCGTGGCGCCGGAAGACACGTCCGCACCGGTGACAAAGGCCGCAGCGGAATTGATTCCCTTGGTAATTGCCTTGGAGGTGACAGTGGCTCCAGTAAGGGCATCCACATTCTCCCCCACCGCGGCGTCTCCGGCAGTACCCAGAAACTGGGCCAGAAAATGCGTGTCCGAAGTTGCTCTGGCCCCCAAGCCAAATGTCTCCGAAAGCTCCCGCACCACCGCGCCGGTCACGGCTCCAGAGGTGTCCACGCCCACCAGAAGTCGGATTTTCCCCACATAGCCGTCGGTGACAGTCTCCACTACATAACCGGTGTCTCCGGCATAGATGGCGGTGATGTTCTCGTCCTCGCCGTCATATTCCTCTGGGGTAAAACTGGTGCTGCCGGGGAGAAGAGCAGCCATCATGGCTGTCTGCTCCGCCTCGGCGTTGGCCCGGGCAATCCCCGCCAGTCCAAGTCTGGCTCCGGTCAGAGTCGCGGCCACGATAGCCAATGCAGCCAGCGGCTTTATCCATTCTCTCATACCGCGCCTCCTTTCCCTGTGCCAAAGCGCCCGGGGGCGGTGAAGCGGTCAATCGCCCATACAGCCGCATTTATCAGCAGGATCGCATAAGTGACCCCCTCGGGGAACAGTCCGAAATACCGGAACACCACAGTGAGTGTCCCGCAACCCAAGCCATAGAAAATCTGCCCCCTGGGAGTGACGGGAGATGTGGTATAGTCGGTGGCCATAAAGACTGCCCCAAGGATTACGCCTCCGCTCAGAAGGCTGTAAAGCATCCACAGCACAGGAGAATCTCCCTTGGAAAACACCAGAGTCAACACCGCCACCGTCCCCAGATAGGTCAAGGGGATGCGGGGCGAGATCACCCGGTGGAGTACCAACCAGGCGCCCCCAATTAAAAGGGCCAGCGCGGAGGCCTCACCGATGGAACCGGCCACCCGTCCGAGAAAGAGGTCAGTGAGGGAGACCTCGGGCAGAGCGGGCATTTGCATGTGATGCAGCGGTGTGGCGGCGGTCACCGCGTCGGCGGCCGAGCCAAAGAGAGGCAGCGACTGTCCCAGGGCGGCATAGCGGGTAATGGCGGCCGGCCAGAAAAGCATCAGAAAGGCCCGGCCCGCCAGGGCTGGGTTGAAGATGTTTTGTCCGATGCCGCCGCACAGGCCCTTCACCGCCACCACGGCAAACACGCCGCCCACCGCCGAGACCCAGTAGGGCACGGTGGCGGGGAGGGTGAGGGCCAGCAGTACGCCTGTGACAACGGCCGAACCGTCGGGCAGGGTGTTGTGCTGGTGCGTGAGAACCCGAAAGAGCCACTCGGAAAGCAGGCAGACCGCCGTGGTCACGGCGGTCACCAGGAAAGCCCGGGGCCCGTACACCACCGTCCCTGCCGCCAGGGCGGGGAGCAGGGCAAGAAGCACATGGCCCATAATGGAGCCGGTGCTCTCCTTTCCCCGGATGTGGGGGGAAGATGTCACAGTCAGATTCACCGCTTTTTCGCCTCCTTCAGGGCCTGTTTTCCCACCCGAAACTGCTCCACCAAAGGCAGCTTGCCCGGGCAGACGTATGCACAGCACCCACACTCAATACAATCGCACAGGTGCAGGCGCTCCAGCTCACTCAACTCACCCAGTTTCCCGAAGCTGAAGAGATAAAGGGGTTGGAGGGACATGGGGCAGACAGTCAGGCATTTGCCGCAGCGAATACAGTGGGGGTGGGCGCTCTCACCGTTTTGAGCATCGGTCAGGCAGAGCACCGCGTTGGTACCCTTTCCCACTGGTGCGGACAGGTCTGTTTGTGCCACACCCATCATGGGCCCGCCGGAGAGCACCTTCCACGCATCGTCCGTCAGTCCCCCCGCGGCAGCCACCACCGCCTCAAAGGGTGTACCGATCCGGACAATCAAATTCTGAGGCTTGCGAACCCCCTCGCCGGTGACAGTGACGATCCGTCGGGTCACAGGCTCTCCCTCGCAGACCGCCTTGTACACCGAAGCATAGGTAGCCGCATTGAATACTGCACAGCCCACATCCTTCGGCAGCTTGCCCGGGGGCACCTGTCGGCCGGCAACCGCCTGGATGAGCTGCTTCTCCGCCCCCTGAGGGTAACGGGTGGGAAGCACTTTCAGCTCAATGCCGGGGTATTGGGCCAGCATTCCCCGGAGCACGGATATGGCCTCGTTCTTGTTGTCCTCCACCGCCAGCATCGCCCGTCTGGGCTTCAGAATACTCATCAGAATGGCCATGCCGCCCAATACCTGCTCGGGATAGGTACACAGCAGCACGTCGTCGGCGGTAATATAGGGCTCACACTCGCAGGCGTTGCCCAGAAGCGTATCCACCGCCCCCATCCCGGAACTGGCCTTCACATCGGTGGGGAAGGTGGCACCGCCCATACCCACGATACCCGCCCGGCGAATCACAGCGATCAGCTCCTCCGGACTCAGCTCCGCCGGATCCAAATGGGGCGTCAGCTCCCGGGCAGGGGTATCCTGAAAGTCGTTTTCGATCACCACCGCCATGCACTCTCCCCCCGACGGGTGACGGCGAAGCTCCACTGCGATGACGGTACCGGAGACCGAGGCGTGAACCGGGACGCACAGACCCTCTCCATCTCCGATGGTCTGCCCCATCTTCACCAGGTCTCCCGGCTTCACCAGGGGGGTACAGGGTGCACCGATGTGCTGTCGCATGGGAATGATCACCTGACTTGGAATCGGTGCGGGGGTGGGCGCCGAGCCGCCGGAAAGCTCCTTGCGGTCTGCCGGATGGACGCCGCCGAAAAATAAGCGTGGCATGTTCTCACCTCAAAATTCAAGTTCGGATCGACTGGGAAAAGCCGGGGCTGAAAAACTCCCGCCCTTGGGCGTCCACCCACATGGCTTCGGCCTTATACCGATCCAGCAAACTCTGTCCCGCCGCCTGATCCAGGGTGTAGAGCGCGGTGGAGAGCCCGTCGGCCAGACCGGAATCGGCACAGAGAATGGTGACCGAACGCCAGTAGTTGGCAGGGAAAAGAGTGTTCGGGTCGATAATATGGTGATAGCGGACGCCGTTCACCATGTAATAGCGTTGATAGTCCCCGCTGGTGACCACCGATCCGGCGTCCACGGTCAGGGTGTGCAGGTAGTCCTCCCCGCCGCCGTCCGGGTCCCGGACTCCTACCACCCACGGGGAATCTCCCACAGGCTTTGCTCCGGTGGCGCGGACGTTGCCCCCTACGCTCACCAGCAGCCCGGCGGGGGCATCTTCACATACCCGCTCCACGGCGTACCCCTTAGCCACCGCGCCCACGTCCAATCGGAGGGTCGGGTCGGTGAACGCCACGGTGGAGGCCGCCTCGTCCAGCACCACCGCATCAAAGCCGGTGTGCTCCGCCGCCGCTCGCAGGGCAGCGGCGTCCGGAAGCGCGGCGTGCTCGGGATCGTCAATCCCCGCAGTGCGGGCGTCGTGCCACAGAGCGAGGACGCTCCCCAGAGTCACGTCCACCCGCCCCCCGGTCCCCTCCCAGAGGGAGCGGCAAAAGAGCAGGAGATCCATGATCTTCTCATCCACCTCCACAGGGCCCTCCCCGGCGCAGTCATTGACCGTTTTGAGGTTGGTCACTCCGGGGTAGTCGTTGTAGATATCGAAGAGCTGGTGGTACTCCAGAAGCCGGTCATGAAGTACCTGGGCCTCAGCCCGGAAGGTCTCCTCACTGTCGGCATAGCCCACCACGGTAGTTACCGTGTCAAACAATGTCAGAAAGCTGGCCTCGTAGCGCTGGAGCCCGGGAGCCTCCGCCGCCGCAGGGGCGGAACAGCCCGCCAACGCCGTCAGTACGGCCAGGGCCAGCGCCAGCAGCTGTTTTTTCATGGAATTTTCCCTCTCTTCTCAGGTAATGCAGCAGGAGGGGGGCTAAGGCCCTCCTCCTGCGTGCGACATCACTGAGCGGCCTTTTCGATGAGGGTCTGGAATTCGCCGATGCCGATGGTCACGGAGGCAGCCAGATCCGCATCAGCGGCCTCCCCGTCGGCAGTGACGGCAATCCCGGCAACCTCGCTCACGGTCTTGCCGGTGACATACTTGCAGAAAGCGGCAGCCTGCTCATTCCACTCCTTGCCAATGGAGGAGGCTTTCTTCATGCCATAGGCATCCCCCAGCTCGTTCTTGGTGGGCTGCGCGGCGGTAAGGTCTGTGGTAATGACGCCGGCGGCGGTGAATTTCACGTTGGCCTGCACGGAATCAATGTAGCAGCTGGTGACAGTGTCCCCATTCAGAGTGACGGCTGCCACGGTGGCGTAAGCCTGAGCCTGGCCGTCGGCGTCAGCGGCGGCGTCCTTGCTCTTGGCCATATTGGTGCTGGAAGTCAGGGCCAGCTTATCGCCCTTCTGGGCGCCCATGTGGGAGGCATTGTTCACAGCGGCCTCAATGCCGCTGACAAAGTCGGCGACCTCCAGAGTAACCGAGGCGGCCAGATCAGCATCGGTAGCCTGGCCGTCGGCATTTACCGCAATGCCCTTAAGCTCTTCCACCGTCTTGCCCACAGCGTACTGGGCAAAGGCGGCAGCCTGCTCATTCCACTCCTTGCCGATGGAGGAGGCCTTCTTCATGCCGTAGGCATCCCCCAGCTCGTTCTTGCTGGAAAACTCGGTGGCAGGGTCGGTGACCAGCTTGCCCTGGGCGTCAAAGTCAATCTTGGACTGGATCGCGTCGATGACACAGGCGTCGATGACGCCGTCATCTCCCACGGTGACAGCCACCAGAGCCACGTTGGCCTGGGCCTGGCCGTTGCCGTCGGCAGAGGCGTCCTTGCTCTTGGCCACGCTGGTAGCAATGGACAGGCCGGTCTTGACCGCCTCGGCGGTGACGGCGGTCTCCACGGGAGCAGACTCCGCGGGCTTAGACTCCGCGGGGGCGGGGGTGCTGGTAGCGGGGGCGCCGCCGCAGCCGGCCAGCAGGGTGGCAGTCAGCGTGAGAGACAGCGCCGCAAGAGAGAGCTTCTTCATTTTCATTGAGATGTACCTCCATTTGTTTTGGTTGATTGGGAATGATCTATCTGCTTCATTTCAAAATGGATCAGAAATGATAACAGCGCACGCAGGATAATGACAGCGCCAAGCACGGTTAGTTCGTCCAGATTTCGAATCTGAACGGTTTTCAGAATCTCCGCCGCCATTTTAAACTCGAGACTGACGGCCAGCCCGTTGGCCAGCTGGAATTTCACATCTCCGGGACGATGGGTCACCAGCCCCCGGATATAGCGGCCAAAGGCCGTCAGAGCCGACACCGCCACCACAAAGATCCCCATCAGCTCGCAGATAGGGATCAATACCGCCAGAATCCGTCCCACAAAGGCCTCCAGCATCGTTTCAGTCCTCCCCGCCGTTTCGGCGGCGCATGACCTTGAGCGCGATAAACTGGCTGAGCAGCTCCACGGTGCCGGACACGCCAAGGGCTGCGCTGTCCACGGTGAGGTCGTATCGGGATGCCTCGGCCCACTTTCCGCCGGTGTACACGCCGTACCGCCGGGCCCATTCCCGATCCTGGCTCAGCGCCTCCCGCCTGGCTTCTTCCAGCGCGAGCCCGTTCTCCCTGGCAATCCGCTCCGCACGGCGGTCTGGTCCGCCGTGAAGGAATACCCGGATCAGCCCCTCTGTTCCGGCCAGCAAGTGGTCGGCACAAAAGCCCGTCACCACGCAGCTTCCCCGCGCGGCCAGATCCTTGAGTGCGACGGAGTGTGCCTCTTTGGCAAAGGGATCGGCATCACAGCAGGGAACGTCCAGCCGCTGGGCCAGCCGCCAAGCGATCTCCCGTCCGCCGCAGCCATACTTATACCCAATGGTCACAACCATACCGTCCCCTCCTTTGTGAATTTTTTGACAAATTCAGTATAACGGAATTACCTTAATATCAGATAGATAGGGCCTAAATATTCATTAAGGCACTGCCAAAAATCTTTCCTTGCGCACAAAAAAAAGGCGCTGCGAAGCAAAGCTTCGCAGCGCCCCAAGAGCAAACAAGTGCTTACTCCTCCTCGCCCGCCCCGCCCTCCTCGGAAAGAGGAAGCGAGACCACAAAGGCCGAGCCCCGACCCACGGCGGACTCAACACTCACTTCCCCGCCGTGCTCCTCAACCACCTGGCGTACAATGGCCAGGCCCAGTCCGGTACCCTTGCCGGCCTCCTTTGTTGTGTAGAACGGCTCAAAAATGCGGGACAGCGTTTCTTCCGGGATCCCCGGCCCGGTATCGGACACCCGGAGGAAAATGCGGCTCTCGTCCGCCCAGGTGGATACCTGCAGGACTCCTCCCCCCCGCTCCATCGCCTGAAAGGCGTTGAGCACCAGGTTGAGCAGCATCTGGGAAAGCTGAAGCTCATTCCCGTAAATCCAAAGGCAATGACAGCTAAGGTCGGTCCTGACCTCAACCCCATTGGGCCGGGCGGGAGCAGCTACATCCAGCACGCGCCGGACCAACTCATCGGGAGGCGTATATTGAAAGGTAAGTGCCGTGTTTTTTCTGGACAGATCGGACAGCTGGGAGATCATCTTCTTGGCCTTGTGGGAGGCATTGTAAATCTCCAGCACATTGTCGTAGAGCTCCGGCTCTTCCTGCGGCAGCTTTTCCAAGGTGAGCAGGCTGTATCCCATGATGGGGGTCAGCAGATTATTGAACTCATGAGCGATACTGGAGGTGAGGGTGCCGATGGTCTCCAGCCGCTGGTGATGGGCCAGCTCCTGCGTCTGACGGTTAAGCTCTTCCATGGCCTCATTTTTCTTCCGCAGCACCTCTAACTTCCGCAGGTCCTCTTCATTTCGCCGCCGGGTCCACAGGGTGAGGCCCACCAGCAGCAATACCCCCGCCACCACCATACCGCCATAGGCCAGCAGTCGAATCGCTGCCAGGTGGAGAGGCCCAACCACCCCATCGTAGTTTACCGACACTCCTACGGCAAAGAAACCATTGGTATCCACAGTCGCCGGGATGGCTGCGATCCGGGCGGCGTAATTGGTTCCCGCCCGGCAGTCGTGGCCCTCATAGAAGGAGGCTCCCTGCTTCCCCAGGCGCTGCTGCTCCAAAAGATAGGTCAGCCCTTCGAAATCACAGGTATTCTCACTCAGCCCATCCACCGAGTCCACCCAAACCGTTCCCATGGGGTTGTGAAGCAGGGTCTGGCCCCCGGCGTCCAGCAAAAGAATACGGTCCTGGGTTCCAAAGGTCAGATCTCCCGCCACCCGCTGGTAAAAGGCGGGCAGATCCAGGAGCACGGCAAAACCCAGCCCGTCCTCCATCTCACGGACAAAAGCCAAACGGACCTGCCCCGCTTGGTCAATGCAGGGCCGGACTGCGACTACACCCTCCGTCTTTCCCGCCTTGTTCGGAATACGGTAGCTGTTTCCCCCTTCTGTAGAGAGGAGAACTTTCCCATCCTGCAAAGCCAGCATGGCAGTAATCAGACTGTCCTGAAACAGCAGATTTTCCCGCATACTCGCCAGAAGCTGCTCTTCATCTCCGGTCTCCCGCCAAATTGCCGCGGCGCCTTGAAAGCCGCGCTGCTGCGTCACATAGATCAGATTGGAACTGTATCGGCTCAGATAGCTGGCCACGCTGCGGTCCACCGAGCGGGCCAGACCAAACATCTGATCATCCTGGCTGGTGAGGATGATAGATTCATATTTTTGGAATACCCGGCCTATCATCACCATACCGGTCACCACCAGCGTCAGTGTCAGTCCCAGCATCAGGAAAAATTGCCGCCC
>JAYFPI010000020.1:0-3246 GCA_034927965.1 Pseudoflavonifractor sp. | reverse complement strand
GCCCATTAGTCTTTTTCGCCGCCCCCAGAGAGAGAATCATCGCCTGATAGAAATCCCTCTTGTCAGCATAGTCCGGATCCACTTTGGACAGCTTGGCAAAGGAATTCTCCGCCTTTTCGATGAGGCCGTTGAAGCCGACCTTCATCAGCCTAGCGTAATCCATCACCAGATGTCCCACGCCGGCATAGTGGTACAGATTGGTCTGGAATATCTTCTTCCCCACTTCTGAGCCCTTGATCTGGTCCTCCTCCAGGGTTCTGTTCACAAGGTCGTCCACCGTTTTGCCCGTCCAGTACCGGCAGAGCTCCATGATTTCCTTCCGGTCCGCGTCGCTTTTCAGATAAAATTGATCGTGGGCGCGCTCTTCAAAGGGGAAATGGAGCACTTCGTCGATAATCCAGTTTACCGAGAACTCTGGATAGATGGGCGACTCCTTTGCCGGCGCGGCAATCTCGCCCAGGATGAGATCCTCGTCGTACACCTCCAGCTTCGCATGGAGCAGAATGTTCTCAAACGCATAGGCACACTTGAGCTTGGCAGAGCAGGTTTCGTGCTTTTGGTATGCCTCGGTGACCAGCCTGAGTCTCTCCAGGTCAATGTTATAAGGCCTATCCAGAAAGGTCTGCCGGAGGTGGTTCACCCGTTGGAAAGGAGACCAGTCTTCGTGATGGACCTGATAACCAAGGCTGTAAGTATAATCAAACGGTTCGGTCCCACATGGAGTATTCTGCACATCCTTCTTTGCAACACTCATTGATACGATGCCTCCTGTACAATAAATTGCGGTCGTTCAATGCTTTTCCTTCGTCCCTACCAGGCAGTGAATACCGCGGTTGTTAAAATAATCGGCCAGCTCATCGACGTGTTTCTGAAATGCTTTTCTATTTACCCGGACAATGTCCATTTTGTACGGCATCTCCAGCGAACGGTACTTTTCCTCACCCAGACGCATGAAGCTCAAAAGCTGCAGTGTTCTGACCCGCCCTCCAAGCTCCCCCAAAATAAAATCAGCGGTGGCCTCCACGTTCTCCCTGTCGTCGTTTACATTTGGGATGACGGGAATCCGCAGAATCAGCTCTCGGTTTTCGCTTGTCAGCCGCTTCAGGTTTTCCAGAATTCTGGCGTTCCCAACTCCGGTATATTTTTTATGAACTGCCGCGTCCATGTGCTTTAAATCAGAAATTATGAGGTCTGTATCGGGCAGGATCTTTTCCACCGCCTCCCAGTCGGCGCAGAAGGTGGTCTCGCAGCAGGTGTGGATACCTTCCGCCTTGCAGGCATGAAACAGCTCCGCCACGAAGTTGCTCTGGAGCAGCGGTTCACCGCCTGACACCGTGACGCCGCCGCCGGAGCGGTCGTAATACCCCCGGTCCTTGCGGATTTCCTCCATGCACGCCTCCACCGACATGGATTCGCCCCACCGCTTGATGGCATCCGAGGGACAGGCGTCATAACAGGCGAGGCAATTGGTGCATCTTTCCCGGTCTATGGAGACCAGCTTGCCGCGATAGAAGTGCAGCGCCCCCTCCCGGCAGACGCTTTCGCAGGCCCCGCACTTTTTATGTGAGATACATTTGCTTTTGTACACGCCAGGCTGTATATACGTCATCTGGCTTTCGGGATTACTGCACCAGTCGCATTTCATGGGACAGCCCTTCAAAAACAGTTCCGTCCGCAGACCTGGCCCGTCATGAATGGTAAAGCGCTGAATGTTAAATATAATTCCGTCCCGCGACAATAAATCCCCTCCGCCTACAAATTGTTGTTTTCTTTTTTTCAATCTATGGAACCAAGGTCCCGGCAGCCCTTACATTGTTAATATAGCAGACTGCGTTTGAAAAAAGAATTGGCTATCCTCACTATTTCAAATAGGGAGCATTCCCTATTTGAAATAGTGAGGATAGCCAGCCCAGCCGGTTTAGCCGTCCATATTTTCCAACAATTTATACAACTGGAAGCGGCTTTTGATCCCGCATTTGGAGTAGATATTCTGCACATGATTTTTGACTGTGTGATAACTGATAACCAGCTCGTCGGCAATGGCCTGGTAGGTCAGCCCGTCGTGCAGCAGCTCCGCCACCCGCCACTCGGCCTGCGTCAACGGGGGCTTTCCCTCGGAATGTTCCGGATTTTTGCCCGATTCGTTTTTCGAGATAGTGATCCAGTGATACCGGTCCACAATGCCGTGGGAATAGCCTTGGTCGTAGGTATAGACCTTAAAGACGTAGTCCTTGACCACGCTGGTCTGCACGCGGTTCACGGTGACCGCATTCTCTCCCCCCAGCAAAAATGGAAGCCAGGCGCAGGGCTTGGTGCTGCTCATCTGTTCGGCGATGGAAGCGCCCAGGATATCCTTCAGATACTCCATGGCCGTCCGATTATAGCTCATGACATGCATGAAGTCGTCCGTCACCAGATATGCTTTCTCCCCTGTTGAGATGATTTCATCCTGAATATTGGAAATGATCTTGGCCTGCTCATGCTTTTTAAAATTCTTATAGGAATTGGCCACAAAAATGTAAATGTCTCTCAGCCGATCCAATTCCTCCTCGGTAAAGTCCCCCTCCTCCCGGTATTTGAAGAAGGCAATATGAATGTAGGCGTTGATGCCCAGCGCCATGGTCACACTGTAATGGACATGGAAGATCTCCTCCAAAAAGCGGGCGTATTCCGAGTTGTCATACTCCCTGGCGGCAATGAGGTCCGTAGCCCGATAGAGCCTGGGGGTCACATTGAAATAGGTCAGGTTGTCCCGGACTGCGTCCTGATAGATCTTCTGCCCAACCACATTGTGCGCGGCAAATTTCCTGTACGGGTGATCTTCGCTGTCGATTCGTATGCCGTTATGGTCTGTCCAGGAGAGAAACCGATTGTTGGTATCAAAGCAAAGGATCAGCACATTCTGGAAGCCGAAATTCCGGTTCAGGGAATCCAGCAGCACATTGCTGAAAAACTCCCGTGCCGAGATCTGGCGGCCTGACATTTCCAGCAGGAATTCCAGCTGGCCGGCATCTTTGTATTCCATAGCAGCCTCCTTGCATCCCCATGAATCATTCCATCAAAGCACACAAAGTTTCCAGTTTTGTCGGGTGCGGTGCCGAGCAGGAGCGAAATCACTGCGGTCATTATACCAGATATGTTCTGCCAATGCCACCCACTGGTGCAGAGAAAAATGAGCCCGCAGCCTGCACACAGAGGCACTAATTACCCCCTTATGACCAATCGGCGGCTGCCGGTCCTAAAAGG
>JAYFPI010000073.1:0-45648 GCA_034927965.1 Pseudoflavonifractor sp. | reverse complement strand
TGTGATAGAACCGGGGATTATACCCTTCACTACTGTAACGGTTCAGCTTCCTAAAAGGTGACAGAATTTAGAAAAATTTTTTAGAAAAATTTTTCAGCCCGCAAATTGAATGCTTTCCGCCATTTGGATTAAAGTATTTGCCGGTAAAGTGGATGAGAGCAAATACAGGCAGTGTCTGTGCTCGTCAGAGAGGATAAGGCGACTGCGGTATTCGGAGGAGACTGCGGTATAGAGATATCCCTTCATCCCGTTTACTGTAATGTCAGTGAGAATAGAGTGCTCGTTGTCAAAACCGAGACTGCCGCCATCGGTTGCGGCCATAACATAAAAGGAGACTCTTGTTTCATCCTCATTTTCATAAGTAATATGCCAATCCCCAATAAGCTCCACTGCCTCCGTCTCCACAAACCCCTCAGGCACATAGCTGGGCCGGATGTTTCCCAAATCTCCGACGCTCTCCCGGTCTCCGCTGAAGCGGTATTCGTCCACTTCCGCAAACCGCTGAAAAATATACTGCTCCACCCAGGCCCGGGTGGAGGGGTTGAGCCACAGTCCGCCCACGGCCACACCCGCGGCCACCAGAATCCAGACCGCCGCCCGCAGGAACCTCTGCCACACCGGCCGGACAATTTTGAAGGGGTTTTTCAGCAGAGCCTCCCGGCGGCGGAGATACCGGCGGGAGAACGCCGGCTCGGGGAGCGGCCCCTCCAGCACCGGGGCCCAGTCCAGCCGCTGGGCCTCCAAGAGGGCGGATCGAAGGATGGCGTCAAAATGCTCAGACTGGCTCATGTTCGTATCCTTCCTCTTTCAGCTTTTTCAGCAGCAGTTCCCGGCCCCGGCTCACCCGCTGTTTGACCACGGACTCTTTGAGGCCCAAGTCCTTGGCAATCTCCTTTGTGGACCACTCGCAGACGAATTTCAGTTCCAGGATTTGGCGGTAGCCCTTGGGCATGGAGCGGATCAGCCCCACAAGGCGCCGGTAGCCGTCCTCCCGCTCGGTATCCTCAGGGGCGGGAGCGTCCCAATCCTCGGGCAGAGCGCCGCTCCGGTTTTCCTTTTTCAGAATGTCCAGGGAGACGTTCTTCACGATAGTAACGGCCCAGGGGCTAATTTCGTTACATCTATTTTGATAAATCTCCAAAAACTTTTCAAAGTGGCGGGCAATCCGCTCAAAGGCATCGTGTACCGCATCCTCCGCCAGGTTGGGATTTTTGAGAATATTCAGCGCTACGGCGTATAGCTTACGCTCGTACCGGTAGTAAAATTTCGTGAACAGTGCCTTCTCCTCATCTCCTTCGATGAGAGAGAGGTAAAACATCAACATCCGTGCCGTCCCCTTTCTATCCTTCCCTGTATGATAACACAAGGCGGCAGGCCTGAAAAGAAACCGGCTTGTTTCCTTTTGCCTCTTACATTTTTTTGCGCCGGAAGGTATAATAGAAAAAATCTGTTTTTTTATTAAGGTGTGTGTGCGGATGCTGGAGCATTTTTTGGTGGTGGCTGGACAGGTAGCCACCCTTTTTCTCCTTATGGGGATCGGATTTTTCCTGGGAAAAACAAACAGGCTTTCTCTGGCTGGGACCGGAGAGATGTCCTTTCTTCTCATGTACATCGTCACACCGTGCATCATTGTGGACTCCTTTCAAACCGACTGGGAGGGAGACACGCTCCACACCCTGGCAGTAGGGACTGCTGCTCTGACTGTTTGCTACGGGGTCTACATCCTGATCTCGCTGTTCCTCTTTCGCAAAAAACCCGCCGACCTCCAGGCTCCTCTGCGTTTTGGCTGCGTTTACGGGAATACCGGCTTTATGGGACTGCCTCTCGTGCGGGCGGTGCTGGGAGAGAAGGCCCTGATCTTCGCGGTGGTGTCCATGGTGGTGTTCAACATCCTCTGCTGGACGCATGGGGTGATCCTGATGGGGGGGAAAAGCGCGTTTTCTCCCAGGAAAATCGTGCTCAATCCCGGGGTAATTGCCGTGGCGGTGGGACTCCCTCTGTTTCTTCTGCGGGTTCGGCTGCCGGGACCCCTTTATAACGCTGTGGGCTTTGTGGGAGATCTGAACACCCCCCTGGCCATGGTGGTAATTGGCGCACAGATGTCCCGGGCCGACTTAATCAATACTTTTCGGGGAAAGGAACTGTATGCCGCCTCGGCGGTAAAACTGTTGCTTATGCCAACCATCACCGCGCTCCTGCTCCTGCCGCTCCGCCTGGATCCGCTGTTTTACTCCGCCACGGTAATCCTGGCAGCCGCGCCGACCGCGGGCATCACCAGCATGTTTGCTGAGCAATTTGGGCGGGACTCCGCCCGTGCGGCCCAGTTGGTGAGCCTCTCCACCCTGCTGTCCATTTTTACACTCCCGGTGGCGGGAGTAGCCGCTCAAATTCTGTCGGGTTTACACTGAAAGTTTGAGAAAGGGCAAAACGGCCGCTACTCTTGCGTCATGCGAAAGAATATGGTAGACTGTACATTGTAAAATAATGTATACCATACGAAAAGTTGTCAGAAAGGGTATGTACCCCAATATGGAAATCAACGGAGAACAGGTAAGCGAGATTAAGCGCTATGACGAAATGGGATTTTCCCCGGAGCTGATGCGGGCCATTGAGAAAAAAGGCTATGTGCAGGCTACCCCGGTTCAGGCAGGCGCCATCCCCTATTTTATGGAGGGGCGGGACGTGATTGCAAAAGCCCCTACGGGTACCGGAAAGACCTTTGCCTTTGGCATCCCCATGGTGGAGCACGCCGACCCGGAGGGCGATGATGTTACCGCTCTGGTGCTGGCCCCCACCCGGGAACTGGCCATTCAGATTCAGGACGAAATTCGGGATCTATGTGCTTTTAAGGAGGGCGTACGGGTGGTCTGTCTCTATGGCGGACAGCCCATTGACAAGCAAATTATTCAATTGAAAAAGCGGCCTCAGATCGTGGTGGCCACTCCAGGACGGCTCATGGATCATATGAAGCGGCGCACCGTTCGGCTGGATCACGTGGAAACTGTGGTGCTGGACGAGGCCGACCGGATGCTGGACATGGGCTTCATCCGGGATGTGACGCACATTTTGGATCAGATCAAGTCCCGGAAGAATATCGGAATGTTTTCGGCCACCATCTCCCGAGAGGTGATGGACATTTCCTGGGTGTATCAGCGCGATCCGGTGGAGATCACGGTTCAGGCCGATGTGGAGAACAAGCCAGACATCGACCAGTTCTGCATCGAGGTGGACCGGGGGGCCAAGGCCGAACTGATGCTCCAGCTTTTGAGCCACGGGGGCTACGAACGGGCCATTGCCTTCTGCAATACCAAGAACATGACCGACCGGCTTACCGGGCTGCTGCGGATGGGGGGTATTTCCTGCGAGGCCATTCACGGCGATATCCAGCAGGCGGTGCGGGAAAAGACCCTGAACCGCTTCCGGGAGGGGAGGCTCCAGGTGCTGGTGGCCACCGACGTAGCCGCCCGGGGATTGGATATTGACGATGTAGACGCGGTGTTCAACTATGACGTTCCCGACGAGAATGAGTATTACGTCCACCGAATCGGCCGCACCGGCCGGGCCAAGCGCCACGGTGTAGCGTATACCTTCCTCTCCGGCATCAACGAGACTCTGCGGATGGATCAGATTGTCAAGGGTACCCGCAACCAGGTCAAAAAGCTCCGCTATGAGCGGGGAACCCTGGAAGAGATGGATGAAAAACAATGATCCAAAGAAGGAGTCTGTCCATTTTATGATCACATTCCAAACGCCCGTACCTGCCGACAAGATCTGGGTGGATGCCCGTCTGGCGAGCGGCAACTACCGGGGCTGTGAGTACAGCTTTACCAATCTCTTTGCCTGGGCTCCCGCCTACGAGCAGAAGATTGCCGAGGTGGACGGCTTTCTGACCGCCCGCCTGCGGGGGAATCTGGGCTGCGGCTACCTTTGGCCCGCCGGAAACGGAGATCTGGACAAAGTTTTGACTGATCTGGAAGCCGATGCCAAGGAGAGGGGAAAGCCCTTTCGACTGGTCTGCCTCACCCAACGTCAGGTGGAGGAACTGGAGGCGCTGCGCCCAGGGCAGTTTGTGTTTGCTGCGGACCGGGACGGATTTGACTATCTATATGAGATCGATAAGCTGGCGGATCTGGGCGGCCGGAAGCTCCACTCAAAGCGCAATCACTGTAAACACTTTGAGGAAGCCAACCCCACCTGGACCTATGAGGATATGACTCCCGCCGCCCTGACCGAGTGTATTGAGATGGACGCCGAGTGGGACCGCCGCAGCCGGGAGCGGGAGGGGACGAAAGAGGCGCAGGACATGACCAACGAGAAAAAAGCGCTTCTGTTGGCTGCCCGGCACTTTGAAGAGCTGAAGCTGGAGGGCGGGATTATCCGGGTATACGGCGAGGTGGTGGCCTTTTCCATGGGGGATCTCCTCTCCCCCGACACCTTTGACGTCCACTTTGAGAAAGCTTATAGCGAGCTTCAGGGGGCTTTTGCCATGATCAACCGGGAATTTGCCCGGCGGGTGCGGCAGCGTCACCCGGAGGTTCGCTATCTCAACCGGGAGGACGATATGGGTGTGGAGGGTCTTCGGAAAGCCAAGGAGTCCTACTACCCGGATTTGATGGTAGAAAAGCACAGCGCCATAAGAAAAGCGGAGGACTGAAGTTTCCGTCTGACGGAATGCAGAGTTCTCAGGACAGAAAGGAAGGGATCGGTATGGTGGAAATGCGCGCTTCCCGGAGGGAGGAAATCTCTCGGCTAAAAGAAATGTGGCAGACCGCCTTCGGCGATCCGGACACATACATTGACTATTTTTTTGACCACCTCTATACGCCGGAGCGGATGCTGCTGTTGGCCGAGGACGGAGTGCCCATGACCATGCTGGCCTTGCTGCCAATGACTTTCTCGGATCGAGATGGGAATCCCGCCCGTATGTCCTATATCTACGCACTGGCCACTGCGCCCGAAGGACGGCTGAAGGGGTATGGACGCCAGCTTTTGAATTACGCAGACTACTATGCCCGCCGCCTGGGCGCAGACTGCATTTCCACCGTCCCTGCGGAGCCCAGCCTCCACCGCTTTTTTGGAACCGTAGGCTTTCAGGAGTGCTTTTCCACACGCAAGGTGGAATTTTTGCGCCAGCGCCTCTCAAAACCGGTGGAGGGCGACTCCATTGCTCCTGCCCGGGCCGGAGAGTACAACGCTCTGCGCTGTCGGCTTCTCCGGGGAATTCCCCATTTGGCCTGCGCGGACGAACTGGTCGAATACCAAAAGGGGCTGTCCCGCATGGAGGGGGCGGATATTTACCTTATCTCCGCTGCGGGGCAGGAAGGCTGCGCCGCTGTAGAGTACCTGGATGAGGACACTGTCCTGGTCAAGGAACTCATTATTCCTCCGGAGGCGATGCCGGCTGCCACAGCCCAGATCGCGCTGCGCCACCCGGCCATTCGCTACCACTTTCGTACTCCGGCTCCCTGGACCGGGCTGCCGGGAAGCTATATTCAGCCATTTGCCATGGTAAAGTGGTATGACGAGGAAAAGCGTAAGACCTGGAGTCCGGATGCCAACTGCTATATGGGATTGGCATTTGACTGAATGCGAGGGAAAAAAAGAACTGTACAAATGCAGGTAGAAAAATTTCTGCCTGCATTTGTGTTTCGCTGGAGAACAAAATTTCTGGGAATGACAGCCATAGACGGACGCACATTCAAAACACTGTCCGTGTCAGGTGGACAAATGTAAGGAAAAACGGGGTCAGGAATAATTTTGAAGGGCGTCGAACCTTGACGAGGCAACTAGTTTGCGATAAAATAAACAAACCGTTTGACGTGGGAAAGCAAAGAAGCTTGTGATTCCCACCAAGTGAAACTTAGGGAGTGACAAAATGGCAAAATACGTTTTAAAGCGTGTGCTGATGGCGCTGCTTACCATTTTTGCGGTAGCCACACTCACATTTTTTCTGATGAAGGCGGTCCCCGGAAATCCCTTCCTCAGCGAAAAAAATCCCCCCCAGTCAGTGATCAACGCCCTCAATGCGAAGTACGGACTGGACAAACCCCTGTCTACTCAGTACAAAATTTATATGGGCAACCTGATCCAGGGGGACTTGGGCGTCTCCGTCAAAATGCAAAAGAACTATCCTGTAATCCGTATTATCTCCGACATGTTCCCCACCTCCGCCAAGATCGGCGCCATTGCCATCTGCTGGGCGTTGCTGGTGGGGGTTCTGTTGGGCTGTATTTCGGCCTATTATCGCGGAAGGGCGGCAGACTCCACTCTGCGGGTGGTGTGTACCGTCGGTATTTCCATGCCTTCCTTTGTGGTGGCGACATTGCTGCTTTTGCTGCTATGCGGCGACGGAAAACCGTTCCCCACCATTTTTCAAGCGGGGAACTGGCGCAGCTATGTGCTGCCCTGCCTGTCGCTGGGCTTTTACCCCATGTGCTACATTGCCCGGCAGACACGTACTTCCATGCTGGACGCACTGAATCAGGAGTACATCAAGACGGCTCGGGCCAAGGGCCTGATGACCCGCTCTATTGTCTTCAAACACGCCCTGCGCAATGCTTTTATTCCCGTACTTACTTACCTGGGGCCGCAGATCGCCTTTACTCTTTGCGGCGGTTTTGTGGTGGAGACGGTATTTACCATCCCCGGACTGGGGCGCTATTTTGTCCAGTCTATCTCCAACCGTGATTACCCGGTCATTATGGGAACCACGATCTTTTTGGCGTTTTTTGTTATCGTTATGAATCTGGTGGTGGACCTTCTCTATAAAGTGGTCGACCCCCGGATCAACCTGGGAAAGGAGGACGGCTGATATGGATGAAAAAAAGACCCCCATCCGGAAGCCCTTTTCCTTGCGCCTAAATGAAAAAGCCTTCGATTTCGGGACTCTCTCCGCCGAGGATTTTGGTCCGGCGGGCAAAGAGGAAAAGGCGGGCTTTATTCCTGACCGCCCCCCTACGTCTTACTGGAAGGACGCCTGGCGGCGGATGCGGAAAAACGCCGTGGCCATGGTCGCGCTGGTGATCGTGGCGCTGGTGGTGCTCTTTGCCTTCCTGGGGCCTGCCTTGGTTCCTTATCGTTATGATGAGTTTATCAACGACGCCAAGAACCTCCACCCCTGGCACGACTCCCTGGAAGATCAGGAGCGGCTGGCTTCAGCCAAGCTCTCCCCCGAGGAGGCGTTGGAAAAGGCGCGGCAAGAGGCCAAGGATGAGGGCCGGAAGCTCTCCCTCACCGAGGAGGCCTCGATTAAGGCCAAGGCCAAGCTCTCCGGTGGGGCGGATGACAGCGCCCTTCGCAAGGAGCTGGGCATCAAGGTGAAGCTCTTTGGCTACTCCAACGCCGAGTTGGAGCGGATTGCTGCCGGGGAGAAAGTATTTCCCCACGTTTTCGGTACTGACGGCTTTGGCCGGGACATTATGGTACGGACCATGATGGGCGCCCGGGTGTCTCTGCTGGTTGGTGTGTGCGCCGCTCTGCTGGTGCTGGTGATCGGCGCGCTGTACGGCTCCATCTCCGGCTACGCCGGCGGCATGGTGGATGCGGTAATGCAGCGAATTGTAGAGATCATCCAGTCGGTACCTGAGGTGCTGGTCATTCTGCTGATCTCTGTGGTGCTGAAGGAGCGCTTCAACGCGACCTTATCCACGGCGGGCGGCTTGGTGGGACTGCTGTTCAATACGGTGGGTACCAACGTCATCGCCATGTTCATCGCCTTTGGCGCCCTCTACTGGGTGACCATGTCCCGGATCATCCGCGGCCAGATTCTCCAGCTCAAGCAGCAGGAGTACGTCACCGCCGTTCGGGCCCTGGGCGGCAAGGGCGGGCGGATCATCACCAAGCATCTGCTCCCCAACTGTGTGGGTCAGATCGTCACCACTACCTTCCTCCAGATCCCCTCCGCCATTTTTCTGGAGTCCTTTTTGAGCTACCTGGGCGTGGGCGTGGATACCCCCATGACCTCTCTAGGCTCCATGTGCTCCGACGCTTTGGGCGGCATGACCTCCTATCCCGAGCGGCTCATCATTCCCGCCATCATCCTGAGCATCATGATCCTGTGCCTGAACCTGGTGGGCGACGGCCTGCGGGACGCGCTGGATCCGAAGCTGAAGAAATAAGAGAGGAGGAGACAACCAATGAGTGAACACAAGAGCGAACATCTTTTGGAAGTGGATGACCTGCACGTCTCCTTCTTTACTCCCGCCGGCGAAGTGAAGGCGGTGGGCGGTATTACTTATACCCTGGACGAGGATGAGGTCATGGGCATTGTGGGCGAATCCGGCTCCGGCAAGAGCGTGGAGGCCTATTCCATTATGGGCCTGCTCCAGTCTCCCGGAAAGGTTATCGGCGGATCCATTACCTTTGAGGGGGAGGACGTGCTGGCCAAGGACAAGAAAGAGATGACCGCGTTCCGGGGAAACCGGGCGGCGATGATCTTCCAGAACCCCATGACCAGCCTTAACCCCGTCTACACCATCGGCAACCAGTTGGTCGAGGCCCTGAAGGCCCACGACAAGTCTATCCCCAAGGAAGAGGCCGCCAAGCGGGCCGTGGAGATGCTCACCTTGGTGGGCATCAACAATGCGGAGCAGCGGATGAAGCAATACCCCCATGAGCTCTCCGGTGGTATGCGCCAGCGGGTGATGATTGCCATGGGCCTGATCTGCCATCCCAAGCTGCTCATTGCCGACGAGCCTACCACCGCCCTGGATGTGACCATTCAGGCCCAGATTTTGGAGCTGATGAAGTCCCTCCAGGCGCAGACCCACATGGGCATTATTTTCATCACGCACAACCTGGGTGTGGTGGCTGAGATCTGTGACAAGGTCTGTGTTATGTATGCGGGCAAGATGGTGGAGCAGGGCCCTGTGGACGACATCTTCTATTCCCCTGCTCATCCCTACACGGAGGGCCTGCTGCGCTCTATGCCCCGCGTGGACGCCGAGAGCCACGAGAGGCTCATTCCCATCGAGGGTACCCCGGTGGACATGCTCAATCCCCCCGAGGGCTGCCCCTTTGCGCCCCGGTGCGAGCACTGCATGAAGATCTGCCTGCAAAAGATGCCCCCCTATGTGGACGTGGGAGAGGGGCACCGCTCCGCCTGCTGGCTCCGGGTGCAGGAAGCGCTGGAGAAAAAGGAGGGCGGAGAGAATGGCTGAGAAGCTGTTGGAGGTCAAGAACCTCACCAAATATTTCCCCGTGAAGGGTATGAAGGGTCCCGGCGTACAGGCTGTGGAGAATGTGAACCTGTACATTGAAAAGGGCGAGACTCTGGGCCTGGTGGGCGAGTCCGGCTGCGGCAAGACCACCTTGGGCCGGACTATCCTCCGACTCCATGAGCCTACCTCCGGTGAGATCGCCTATGGCGGAGAGTCCATTTATCAGCGGGAGTACCCCTTTGAGCGGCAGGCCGATGGCACGCTGGTGAAGAAGAGCGTGCCCCACGCCAAGGCGGTGGATATGTTCCACCTGCGCCGCAAGATGCAGATCATTTTCCAGGATCCCGCCGCTTCTCTGGATCCCCGCATGACGGTGGGCGATATTATCGGAGAGGCCATTGATATCCATCATCTGGCGGAAAATCACACGCAGCGAACCGACCGCATTAAGGAGCTGCTGGGACGGGTGGGGCTGAACACGGAGCATGCCAACCGCTTCCCACACGAGTTTTCCGGCGGACAGCAGCAGCGGGTAGGCATTGCCCGCGCTCTGGCCGTCCAGCCGGAGTTCATCGTCTGCGACGAGCCTATCTCAGCCTTGGACGTGTCCATCCAGTCCCAGGTAGTGAACATGCTGGAGGATATGCAGCAGGAGATGGGGCTGACTTATCTGTTCATTGCCCATGACCTGTCTGTGGTGCGCCACATCTCCAGCCGGATCGGCGTGATGTATCTGGGCTCCCTGGTGGAACTGGCCGAAAGCTACGAGCTCAACCGCAATCCCCTCCACCCCTATACCAAAACCCTGCTTTCTGCCGTGCCGGTACCCGACCCTGAGGTCAGCCGCACCCGGCAGCGCATTGTACTGGAGGGGGATATCCCCTCCCCCATGAATCCGCCCAAGGGCTGCCGGTTCCACACCCGCTGCCCCTATGCCACCGAACGCTGCAAGCAGGAAACGCCTGCCTTTAAGGAGCACGAGAAGGGCCACTGGGCGGCCTGCCATCTGCTGGACTGATTTAACATTTTTGAAACAATTTTCTTTACAAACCTTGCCTTTGCGTGGTACAATACAAACAATTGTAGCACAGTAAATTGGTGTATCCCGCCCAACCGGGCGACAATGATACAAATCTGAATTGGAGGTACAAATCGCATGAAGAAACTTGTCTCTCTTGCACTCGTCTCCGCGATGGGCCTGTCTCTGCTGGCCGGCTGCGGCGGAGGGAAACCCACGGAAAGCGCAGCTCCCTCGGGCAGCGCGGCTCCCGCTGCGGAAGGCTTTAACCTGAACGTCTGTGTGGCTTCGGAGCCCCAGACCATCGATCCCGCGCTGAACACCTCTGTGGACGGCGCCATCATGACCCAGCATATGTTTGAAGGCCTCATGAAGTGGGCCGACAGCGGCGAAGCCGTGGAGGGCGTGAGCAACGCTACCCAGGCCAAGCTGGTGGAGGGCCAGGCCAAGTCCTATGATAAGAAGGACAACGGTGATGGAACCGTCACGTATACCTTCAAGCTCCGCGACGACATCAAGTGGAGCGACGGCAAGGACGTTACCGCCAATGATTTTGTCTATGCCTGGCGCCGGCTGGCAACTCCCGCCACCACTGCCGACTACTGCTATATGATCGACATGGTGAAGAACTATGACGTGGTCAATGCCGGTACTCCCACCGGCGAGATGGAGACCGTGAAGGATGCCGACGGCAAGGACGTGCAGCAGGAGAAGATGAACTACGCCGATCCTTCCGAGTTGGGCGTGTCCGCTCCCGATGACAAGACCTTCGTGGTGGAACTGACCTACGACTGCCCTTATTTCCTGGATGTCTGTGCCTTCCCCGCCACTCTGCCTGTGCGCGAGGATGTGGTCTCTGCCAATCCCGACGGCTGGACCCACGACGTGAGCACCTACATCTCCAACGGTCCTTACAAGATGACCCAGTGGGATCACAATGCTCAGATCGTCATGGCCAAGAGCGACCAGTACTATGACGCCGACAAAATGGGCCCCGATACCATCACCTTTAAGCTGATGGACAACAACAACGCCATGCTGACCTCCTTTAACTCCGGCGAGCTGGACTTCATTGAGGATGTCCCCGTGGACGAGATCCCCGCTCTGCTGGGTGACGGCAAGCTGAACATCGTCCCCTACATCGGCACTTACTATGTCTGCTACAATAACCAGGTTGCACCCTTTGATGACTGGCGGGTACGCAAGGCCTTTACTCTGGCCATTGACAGCCAGTACATCGTGGAGAACGTGACCCAGACCGGCCAGGTTCCCGCCACCGGCTATGTGCCTTCCGGCGTGGCTGACGTGGACGCCACCGCAGACTTCCGTACTGCGGGCGGCGACTACTGGACCGCTCCCACCACCGATGAGCAGTATCAGAAGAACGTGGCCGAGGCCAAGCAGCTGCTGGCCGATGCCGGTTATCCCGACGGCAAGGGCTTCCCCACCGTCACCTACACCTACAACACCAATGACAACCACAAGAAGATCGGTGAGGCCCTGCAGCAGCAGTGGCAGACCGCTCTGGGCGTGAACGTGAAGCTGGAGAACCAGGACTGGTCCGTGTTCCTGGAGAACCGGAAGGAAGGCCACTATCAGATCGCCCGTAACGGTTGGCTTGCCGACTACAATGACCCCATTTCTTTCCTGGATATGTGGCTCACCGGCGGCGGCAACAATGACGCGCAGTACTCTAACCCCGACTACGATGCGGCCATTCAGGAGGCCAAGTCCACCGCCGATCCCGCTACCCGCATGGCTGCCATGCACAAGGCAGAGGACCTGATCATTGGTAAGGACTGGGCGCTGGGCCCCATCTATTTCTACACTCAGAAGTACATGCTCAACGATGCAGTTAAGGGTATGTACTACTCCCCCCTGGGCTACTTCTTCTTCGGCAACACCACCAAGGGCTGAGCTTAAACCGGATACTGACCGCAGGGAGCGGCCGTCTATTGACGGCCGCTCCTTTTTTATGCGGGACAAATTTTGGGTTGGCTGGGCTCGTGCTATTTTACTTTTACCGCAAATATGGTATGATATAAAAATCGCGTCTGAACGCTGTCCGGTAGGGCAGCAGGATAAAAGGGAGTGTGAAAGAGATGGAAAGAACCTATATTACCATTGGCCGGCAGTTCGGCAGCGGAGGCCGGGAGATCGGAAAGAAAGTTGCCCAGGCCCTGGGCATCCCTTACTATGATAAGGAACTCTTAGCGGTGGCTGCCAAGGAGAGCGGACTGAGCCACCAGTTCCTTCAGGCCTATGATGAAAGGCCCACCAACAGCTTTTTTTATTCCCTGGTCATGGGACAGCAGAACCTCCTTGTGGGGGCCCAAAACGTGACGGTGGAGCAGCTGGCGGCTAAGGCACAGCGAGAGGCCGTGCAGTTGGTGGCGGACAAAGGCAGCTGCGTCATTGTGGGCCGCTGCGCCGACTATATACTCAGGGATCGGAGCGGACTGTTCCGGGTCTTTATCTGTGCGGATGGGGAAAAACGGATTGAGCGGGTATGCCGTAGGGACGGCTTAAATCAGAAAGAGGCGGAGGAGAAACTCCGCCGCATGGACAAAACTCGGGCGGCATATTACGGATTCCATGCCGATCGAAAATGGGGGGCTGCAGAGACCTATGATCTGTGTATTAACTCCTCCCGAAAAGGGACAGACGCGGCGGCGGATCTGATTCTGTCTTTTATCAAGGCCTGAGGCCGGAAGGGGGCTTGCTGTAGTGGGTACCCTTTTAGGGCGGGGACGAAGCGTGCTTCGGGCACTCCCCAGCGTACTTCGGGACCTGGCGATTACGGTGCTCCTGATGGCAGGAGCCTCCTTTGGAAGTGCTTTTCTTCTTCGGCACACCGGAGTGGAAAACAACACCGCACTGGTTTATGTGATGGCAGTGGTTTTGATTTCCCGCTTGACATCCGGCTATTTTTATGCGGTGGCAGCCTCCCTTGTGGGAGGATTTTGCACCAACTACTATTTTATGTATCCCTATGCCAGTTTTTCTTTGGAGTTTGCGGGCTATCCGGTGGCCATGCTCAGCATGGTGGCTATTTCACTGGTGGTGTGTACGCTGACCACCCAGCTAAAGAACCAGGCTGAGGAGGCGGTTCAGCGGGAACGGAATACCAAAGCGCTTTATGAACTCAATGAGCGGCTGGGGCAGGAGAAAGCTACCATCCAGCTGGAGAAGGATCGGGAGACCATTCGAAGCAATATTCTTCGAGCTGTGTCTCACGATTTGCGCACACCGCTTACCTCCATTTCGGGGGCGGCCGCCGTACTGCTGGAAAGTGGGAATCGGGACCAGCGGGATGAGATGCTTCTGAGCGACATTAAGTCGGATGCCGATGCCCTGATCACCATGGTGGAAAATTTGCTTTCGGTGACCAGGATCCAGGGAGAAACGCAGCTTAAAAAACAGAGCGAGGTACTGGAAGAGGTGGCGGGAGATGCAGTGATGAAGGTCCGCCGCCGCTTTCCGGAAGCGGAAGTAAAACTGCAGCTCTCCGATGACATCCTGCTGGTCCCCATGGCCCCCATGCTGATCCAGCAGGTCATCTGCAATCTGTTGGAAAACGCCGTGCGCCATTCAGGCGATCCCACGGGAATTGTCCTGCGCCTCTATCGGCGGGGGGAGATGGCGGTGACCGAAGTGACGGATCGGGGGCGCGGGCTGACGCCGGAGGTACTGGAGGCAGTCCGGGCCGGGCGCCCCCTCTCTACCTCTACTTCGGGAGACAGCACCCGAGGGATGGGGATCGGCTTGTCGGTCTGCCAGAGTATTATTGCGGCTCATGGCGGGACGCTGGAGGCGGAGAACAGCCCTTCCGGGGGTGCAATCTTTCGGTTTGACCTGCCGCTGAAGGAAGAGGGGGATTCGGAATGGACGCAGCCGTGATTTTGGTGGTGGAGGATGAGCGCACCATCAGTAACTTTATCTGTCGGGCTTTGGTGTCTTCGGGTTATAAAGCCCTCTCGGCGGCCAGCGGCGGCGAGGCAGTCACATTGTTTTTTTCACACCGTCCGGATCTGGTGCTGCTGGACCTGGGCTTGCCGGACATGGATGGGCTGGAGGTGCTTCGCCAGGTGGCTGCTGACCCTCAGCGGGAGACCCCGGTTATCATCCTTTCTGCACGGGACCGGGAGAGCGAGAAGGTCAAGGCTCTGGACATGGGGGCGGATGACTACATTGTCAAGCCCTTTGGGGTCCCGGAGGTGCTGGCCCGAATCCGAACGACCCTTCGCCACGCTGACCGGGTGCGCGCTGCCGTCCAAGGAGAGAAAAGGGCTTGTTATCAGGTAAAAGATCTTACTGTGGATACAGCCAGACATCAGGTTTTTGTGGGAGAAAAAGAGATCCATTTGACCCAAAACGAGTTTAAAATCCTGGAGCTTTTGTGCCTCCATGCAGGAAAGGTGCTCACCTACGACTTTATTATGAAGGAGGTCTGGGGTCCTTATAGTGCCGGAGGAAACCAGATCCTGCGGGTCAATATGGCCAACATCCGCCGCAAGCTGGGGGAAAACCCTTCGGAACCCAAGTATGTTCTTACGGAGCTGGGCATTGGTTACCGCCTGTTGGAAGAGGGATAGGGAATCAGGAGGGCTGCGGATACGACAGTGCCGTTTGCATTTCCTTAACGCACTGCCCCACCCGTTTACAGCAAATTAACGCTGTTTCAGATTATGATAATGCCAGAGAGGGAAAGACCCCTCCGACAACCGATCTGAGAGGAGCGTTTGAATATGGAAACCGTTCTGAATTCTTTGCTGGAGCCGAAGGAAAAAGTCCTATGGCTTGGCCGCCCGGAAAAAAGCAAGCTGCTGGAGGCGTATGACCGAAAGCACCAATTTGTCCTGTGGGGGGTTATGGCCGCGTTTTTGGTTCTGACACTGGGCTTAGTCTTCCCGTATATGATTCAAATTCAGCGGCCGCCCATGGTTTTGATCATTGCTTTTGCCGTTATTAACGCTGTCCCTGTCATCATGGCGATCCGCCCCTGGATGGATCAAAGGCTTCTGGAGACTAAGACTGTCTATGCGGTCACAGACCACCGGATTATTGCCGTGGTGAAGGAAAATGTGTATATTCTGCCCCGGCTGGATGCCGAGTGGATTATTACCCATCGAGACGGTGCGTGCGGAAGCCTGCGTTTTGGAGCCGCAGCCTATGCCAAGGAGCAGGATGACCGGGCAGATGCCGTTCTGGGCGTGATTGGCACTAAAGATGGCCGCTCCACCAGTGGGATGGTGTTCTATCATATCCCTGATGTGGACCGCGTTTCGGCCATTCTTCAGGAGGAGAAGAGCACTGCGGCCTAAATAGTGTTGCGTGCCATCATTCTTTCATCACCAAAAGGGCGGCCGGAAACGGCCGCCCTTTTGGACCCCCGGATCATTTGTCCGGAAAGCGGCTAAATGAGGGAGATGAGATACTCTTTTTTGTGCAAAACGACTGTGAATATTGGGTTGCATTTTTTTGAAAACAGCGTATAATTATGCACATCAAGAAAAGGGAACAAAAGGAGAATGGATATGAAAAACTGGAAGAAGCTAATGGGGCTGGCACTGTCCGCCGCCCTGAGCCTGTCTTTGCTCACCGCCTGCGGCGGCACCACCAAGCCTGCCGCCCCCAGCCAAGCGCCCGCCGAGTCTGCTGCGGCCGAATCCGCTGCTCCTGAGAGCACCGCCCCCACCAAGCTGGTCTTTGGCACCTCTGCCGACTATCCCCCGTATGAGTTCCACATTCTGGACAACGGTGCGGACAAGATCGTCGGCATGGACGTGGCTCTGGCTCAGGCCATTGCCAAGGACATGGGCGCCGAGCTGGAGATCGTAGACATGAACTTCGAGAACCTGCTTACTTTGATGGCCCAGGGCAAGTGCGATTTCGTCATTGCAGACATGGAGTCTACTCCCGACCGTGAGGCTGCCGCCGATGGCTCCGACCCCTACTACGAGGATCTGGCTCCCATGGTGCTGGTGAAGAAGGCCAATCTGGATCAGTATAAGACCATCGACGACTTCACCGGCAAGAACGTGGGTGCGCAGACTGGTACCAACAAGGCACTCATCGTCACCGGCGAGGACGAGGAGACCGCCCCCATCCACATGACCGGAGCCAACCCCGTCCTGCTGACCAACGTGGGCGACCTCATTAACCAGCTGGTTTATGACAAGTGCGACGCGGTGGTGCTGGATGGCGCTGTGGCCGTGAAGTACGCCGAGGCCAACCCTGATCTGGCCGTGGTGGAAGGTGTGGAGCTGGGCCATGTGGGCCTGCCCTGTGTGTGGGTGGCCGACGGCGATCCCCAGGGGCTGCTTCCTTCCATCAATGAGACCATTGCCAAACTGAAGGCCGATGGCTCGCTGAAGACTTTTATGGAAGAGGCCGACGCGCAGAGCTCCGAAGCGATTGGCGGCTGAGCCTGCTCAAAAAAACAGCAAAACAGACACGCCGCGCGGGGATTTTGCCCTGCGCGGCTGTGTCGCTGAAATCAGACACTAAAGGAGTACGCTATGTTTGACGCCATTGCGGCCTGGTATGCGGGCCTTTCTTCCGCCAGCTTTTTTAACTTTCACTTCCTGCCCAAATACGCCGTTTATTTTATTCAGGGCGTGGAGTATACGCTGCTTCTGGCAGTGGCGTCGGTCATATTGGCGGTCATTCCCGCGCTTCTGCTGGCTCTGATGCGGCTGCAAAAAAACCGCCTGATCCGGGGTTTTGCCGGTGCCTACATCTCCGTTTTCCGTTCCACTCCCCTGCTGGTGCAGTTGTCCATTATCTACTTTGGCGTGTTTTACGCCATTAAGATCCCCCCCATAAAAATATTTAGTTTTGTGGATATCTCTTCATTTATTCCCTGCGTCACAGCGCTTGCGCTCAATAGCTCGGCCTATGTGGCTGAAATCTTCCGGGCGGGCATTTTGGCGGTGGATGCGGGACAGATGGAGGCGGCCCGCTCTCTGGGCCTCTCCCAGGGGAAGGCCATGAAGCTGGTGGTTCTTCCTCAGGCCATCAAGAATATTCTTCCCGCCCTGGCCAATGAAGTGGTTACCATGGTCAAGGAGTCTTCTATCTGCATGGTTATCGGAATGCAGGATCTGATGTGGGGAGCCAAGACGGTGGCGGCAAGCAGCTTTATTTCGCTGGGGCCCTATGTCCTGGCGGCCGTTATTTACTTCGCCATCAACTTCCCCGCTGGAAAGGCAATCGAAGCCATTGAAAGGAGGATGCGCCGTGGAGACCAGCGATAAGCTCATTCGGGTCAGCCATGTGACCAAAGAATTCAATCATGGGGCGGTTAAGGCCCTGAATGACTGTTCTGTGGAGGTAGCTCAGGGTGAAGTGGTGGCTATCATCGGCCCCTCCGGCTCTGGAAAGTCCACACTCCTCCGGTGCCTCAACCTGCTGGAGGTTCCTACCTCGGGTACCGTCACGTTTCGCGGGGTAGATATCACGGACCACAAGACCGACATTGACCTTCATCGCCGAAAAATGGGGATGGTGTTTCAGCACTTCAATCTCTTTCCCCATATGACCGTACTGAAGAATATAACTTTGGCGCCCGTGCAGCTGGGATTGTGCTCCGAGGCCCAGGCCCAGGAGAAGGCCCGGGCCCTTCTGGAGCGCGTGGGGCTGCCCGACAAGGCCGACGAATACCCCATTCGACTCTCCGGCGGGCAGAAGCAGCGCATTGCTATTGTCCGGGCCCTGGCCATGGAGCCAGAGGTTATGCTTTTCGACGAGCCCACCTCCGCGCTGGACCCCGAGATGGTGGGTGAGGTACTGGAGGTGATGAAGACTCTGGCCAAGGAGGGAATGACCATGGTGGTGGTCACCCATGAGATGGGCTTTGCCCGGGAGGTGAGCGACCGGGTGATCTTCATGGCCGACGGTGCCATTTTGGAGGAGAACACCCCTGAGGAGTTTTTTGCCCATCCCAGAGAGCAGCGGACTCAAGACTTTTTGTCCAAAGTGCTGTAAGAGATCTGGTTTCAGCGGCCCGCTGCAAAAAAGCGGCGGTTAAGAGCAAAAAGAGGTCCCCCGGAAGCGAATCGCTTCCGGGGGACCTCTTTTTGTTTTGGATTGTGTGATCAGCCAATCAGGTAGCCATAGGAGTTCCGCACTGCCAGAATCAGCTGGCGCAGAGGTTCGTAGAGGCCGCAGGGATGGGAGACATCGTAGTCCTTAACCTGGCCGCCCAGACGGACCTTGCACCGGCCGGAGCCATCCCCGGCGGGAAGAAAGCCCTCGTTCTCGCTGTTCTCAAAGTCTTCCTCAGACCAGAAAAGAGTGAACTTATCCTTGTAGGGACGGCTGTCGTAGGGGCAGAAGGTCGCGCAGTTTCCGCACTCATTGCACATGCCGTCCACATGAATGATCTGGGCCGAGGCCATCCCGGGAACAACAACGGCAATATTGGCCCGGTTGGGGCAGACGCTGGCGCAGGTTTCGCACACGGCGGCGCAGCCCAGGCAGCGATCTCCCTCGGTGCAGGAAGAGCGGTCCACGCACAGCTCGCCCCGCTTGGCATGGAGCACGGCCTTGTCAAAGTCGGTGTTGGCGGAGTCAAATTTTTCAACGGACAGCTCGGCAATGGCCTGGGCGGCCTTCATAGCGTCGGCCATGGCTTCTACCACCGTGTTCGGGCCGGTGTGGGCGTCGCCCACCACGTAGACGCCGGGATTTTGGCTTTCGGAGGTGACGGCACTGACGGTCACCCGGCCCTTGTCGTCCAGGACCACACCATTGGCGAGGAAGAAGGCGCTGTCCACCCGTTCCCCCACAGCGGCAATCACAGTGTCGGCCGGGATGGCGTCCATCTCGCCGGTATCCACGGGAGAGCGACGGCCGGAGGCATCTCGCTCACCCAGCATCATCTTGTGGCACAGGAGCTGGCCGTTTTCATGGCTGATGGGGGCCAGCAGGGGACGGAAATAAACGCCGTCGGCCTCGGCCAGTTGCAGCTCCTCCTCATCGGCGGGCATATTGCGCTGATCCCGGCGGTAGACCAGGTACACGTTTTCCACACCGGGGACCCGCTTGGCCACCCGGGCGGCATCCATGGCGGTGTTTCCGCCGCCCACGACCACCACGTTTTTGCCCAGCGAGACCTTGGAGATGTCCGCCTTGGCCGCCAGCAGGAACTCCAGCACATTGGCGGTATGGCCATGCTCCAGCTTGAGCTCGCCGTGCTCCCAAGCGCCGGTGGCAAAGATAACGTGGGTGTAGCCCTGGGCTTTCAGCTCGCCGGCGGAGTTCACCTCGGTGTTCAGTTTGATCTCGGCACCCATGGCCTTGACCAGAGCCACGTCGAAGTCAATATAGGCGGCGGGGATCCGGAACTCAGGAATGACATGGCGGACAATACCGCCCAGGCTGTCCCGGCGTTCAAACACGGTGACGGACACGCCTTCCCGGGCCAGATAATAGGCCGCTGCCAGACCGGCGGGGCCGCCGCCCACCACGGCGACCTTCTTGCCCGGGACCGCCGCCTTGGGCTGCAGAGTGGGCAGAAGAGCGGCAAAGCCCTTCTGAGCCGCCTCCAGCTTCACCTCTCGAATGTAGATGGACTCGTCATAGTTTCCGCGCATACACTTGTCGGTGCAGTGGTGGGGGCAGATGGTGCCTGTAATAAAGGGCAGGGCATTGCGCTGGGTGATGACCTCCAGGGCCTCCTGATACTTCCCTTTCCCAGCCAGTTTCAGATAGGCGGGGATGTCCTGGTGAATGGGACACTGCTCATGACAGGGAGCGGTAAAGCAGTCGAGGAGAGGTACTTTCTCTATGAGCTTTTTGCCGGGAATGGGCTTCATGGGCTTGCGGAGGCGGGGATCGGAGAAAATCGCGTCCACCAGAGCATCCACCTTGGCACCGTTTACGCCGGTCCAGGGCTGAGAGCCGCAGCCGGAGAGGATGCGGCCAATTTGGCAGAAGCGCTCATAGCCGCCGGGCTTGAGGACGGTGGTAGCCATGGTAATGGGCCAGATGCCGGCGTCAAAGAGATCTTTGATGTTATAAGCGTCGGCACCGCCGGAATAGGAGATGCGCAGTTTTCCGCCGAACTCCCGGGTCAGCATCCCGGCCAGAGAGAGGGTCAGAGGGTAGAGGGAGCGGCCGGACATGTACATCTCCTGGCTGGGAAGCTCTCCCGCCGCCACGTCCACAGGGAAGGTGTTGGTAAGCTTTACGCCGAATTCCAGCCCTCGTTCGGCGCACAGAGCCTGGAGGCGGTGGAACATGGGCAGGGCGTCGGCCATCTGGAGGTCCTCAACAAAGTGGTGATCGTCAAAGACAATGTAGTCAAAGCCCAGAGAGTCCAGGGTTTTACGGGCAAAGTCATAGCCCAGGAGCGTTGGGTTGCACTTGACGTAGGTGTTGAGCCCCTTCTCCTTGATCAGATAGGTGGCAATGCGCTCAATCTCGTCAGGGGGACAGCCGTGAAGGGTGGACTCGGTAATGGAACGAGAGACGATGGAAGTAATCCCATTCACATAGGCGGCGTCCACATGCTGGAAGCGGTCCAAATGGGTCAGGGTCCACTCCATGCACTTGGCCCAGATCTCAGAGTGGGAGGCGTCCTTCATGCCCTCGATGTAGGCGTCGATCTTGGCGCTCTGGATGCCCTTGAGGTCATAGCCCACGGACATGTTGAAGATAAAGCCGTCGGGGTCGCCCAGACCAAACTCTTTGGCCAGCAGCTTGCAGACAAACCACGCCTTCACATACTCGGCGTAAGCCTGAGGTACAGTGAGCTCAGTTGACCACTCGCAGTTGTAACACTCGTCTTCGGCGGTAATGCAGGGCTTGCTGACACACTTGGACAGTTCCTCGCCATCCATGATCTGTACAGTTTTAAGCTCAAAAAACCGGGCGCCCGCCACATAAGAGGCGATGATGTTCTGGGCCAGCTGGGTGTTGGGGCCGGCCGCAGGGCCGTAGGGGGACTCGATTTTTTCGGCAAAGAGAGGAAGCGCCTGGCCGTCCGTGTGCCGGGGCATCTTGCTGAACTGGACACCAAAAACAGTGCCGTGATCCCGGTGCTCGGTGAGAATCCAGTTCATCAGATGAGAGAAGGAGATAGGACGCATCATATCGCTCAAGGAAATGTACCTCCAGTCTAAGAATAATGGAACTCAATAAGTGCGGTGGTTCAGTTCGCCCCACAGCTTTTTGGACTGCTCCAGGCAGAAGGCCCGCACGGCGGCTTCGTCAATGTCCACGAACTGGCGGTCCCGGTAGAGGAGCCTGCCGTTAATGATGGTGGTGGTGCAGTCGTGGCCCATCATGCCAAAGAGCATGTGGCCGTCGATGTTTTCATCGGAAAAGGGGGTAAAGTCGTGGTAGTCCATAACAATGACGTCGGCGGCGGCGCCGGGCTGAAGAACGCCCAGCGGCTTTTCAAAATAGCGGGCGCCGATTTTGGCGTTGTTCTGGAAGAGCATGGTGGTTGCCTCCTCCCAGGCCACATTGGGCATACAGGCGTTGTGCCGCTGAATCGTGAGTTCTGCCTTTAGACTCTCCAGCATGTCGTGGGTGTATGCGTCGGTGCCCAGGCCGACAAGGATGCCCTTTTCAAATAGCTTCAGCACCGGAGTGCAGCCCACGGCGTTGCCCATATTGCTCTCGGGATTGTTGACCACCATGGTATCCGTCTCTTTGATGAGGTCCATTTCGGCGGGAGAGACATGGATGCAGTGGCCAAGAATGGTCTTGGAGCCCAGAATGCCGTTGTAATAAAGGCGATTCACCGAGCGGCAGCCATAGTTCTCCCGGGAGTCGATGACGTCGTTCATCCCCTCGGAGACGTGGATGTGGAAGCCGGTCATGCCATCGTTGGCCTTCACCATTTCTTCAAAGGTCTTGTCAGAAATGGTGAAGAGCGCATGGCCGCCGAACATGGCCTTCATCATGTCGGAGTTCTTCTCCCTGCAGTGGCGGGCAAAAGAGGCGTTTTCTTCAATGGACTGGCGGGTCTTTTCCGCCCCGTCCCGCTCAGAGACCTCATAGCACAAGCAAGAGCGGATTCCCATTTTCTCGCACTCTTCCTCAATGGCGAAGAGTGAGCCAGGGATCTCTCCAAAGCTGGCGTGGTGGTCAAAGATAGTGGTCACGCCGTCCCGAATGCACTCTAAAATAGTGGCGGCGGCGCAGGCGCGGGTGCCATCCAGGGTCAGGTGGCGGTCAATGTTCCACCAGGTGCCTTCCAGCACTTGCAGGAAGTTGGTGGGGGTGTTTCCGGCAATAGACAGACCCCGGGCCAGGCCGGAGTAAATGTGGGTATGGGCATTTATGAGTCCGGGCATGATGACCCTGCCCCTGGCATCCACAAATTGGGCGTGAGGATACTTGGCCTTCAGCGCGGCGGTGGCACCTACCTCGCGAATGATCTCCCCATCCATGGCCACCGCACTGTCAGCCAGATAGGGCATAGCGGGGTCTCTTGTGATGACTCTTCCGTTTCCCAGCAGCAGCATAATGATTCCTCCTTTATGTCGTTTCAAAGCGTCAAAAAACACCCATCCCGGTGAGGAATGAGTGTCTCGCTGTCGGCCTGGCGTGGCAGATGGGAGCGAGTCCTCATTCAGCCCGTGCGCAAAGCACTTCGTTGCAGCCATACTGGGTATTCAGTTGTTTTCCACAGGGGATACCCCTTATCGCACCTATCCTATCATACTTTTTATGGAAAGGCAACCCTGTATTCACCCTTATTTTTTTTGAGCCAAACAATTTTTCTTGAAATTTAAAGCCGGTATGATATAATGGGATAAAAGCGCAAATCGCACAGCTTTGAGTCGCTTTTCCTCCTTCCGGGGGAAAAAATTTTGCAAAAAAGAAGGAGGGATTCAGATGACCGATGCCGCATCCATGGAATTCCTGTTCCATCTGGCCAAGGCTCTTGCCAGACAGTTTGGTCCAAATTGCGAGGTGGTGGTTCACGATTTGGCCTCCAACGATGAAGACAGCTCTATCGTCGCCATTGAAAATGGGTACGTCTCCGGCAGAAAATTAGGCGATGGACCGTCCCACATTGTACTGGAGGCGCTCCGGGGAGATCCGGTGGCCTTGAAGGATCACTTTGGATACCTTACAAAAACCAAGGACGGCAAGATCCTGAAGTCCAGCACGATCTTCATTCGGGATGACACTGGAAAACCCGTTGGGATCTTTGCCATTAACTACGACATCACGATGATGCTCTCCATGGAGGAGAACCTGCGCCAGTTCACCGCCACCGAGCAGGGCCAGAAGGAGCCGGAACCCATTGCCCGCAACGTCTCAGATCTGTTGGACGAACTGATCGACCAGAGTGTGAAGCTGGTGGGAAAGCCGGTGGCTCTAATGAGCAAAGATGATAAGGTAAAGGCCATTCGCTTCCTCAATGAAACGGGAGCTTTCCTGATTACCAAGTCGGGGGACAAGGTTTGCAAGTATTTCGGCATCTCCAAATATACTCTTTACAGCTACATTGATGAGGCGAAGGAAGGCTGACAACGGAATCTTCCCAAAGCGTCGGCAGCATGAAAGAAGCGGCCCGGACCCGTTGGTTCGGGCCGCTTTATGCTTACTTCTTTTGGAACTCCTCGTCAGTGGGGTCGTTGGTGGGATCATCATCAGACAGGCGATCCATCACGTTGTCAGTCTCGGCGGCGACGGCAGTCTGTTGAACCTCTTCCAGGTGATCAGGAGGCAGAATGAGGTTCAGCGCAATGGCCACCAAAGTGGAAAGAACCACGGAAGAGGAACCGAACACGGTGGTGACCCAGGCGGGGAAGCCTGCCAGGCAGCTGCTGCCCACCGTGGTGACACCGACACCCAGAGCTACGGACAGACCCACCACAGTGGAGTTTCGCATGGTAAAGGTCTGAGAGGTAATCATACGGATGCCAGTCATGGTAATGGTGGCAAACACCGAGATTGTGGCGCCGCCGATTACGCACTGGGGTATGGTGGTGAGAATGCCGGCAAACTTGGGAATAAAACCAGCTATCAGCAGAACCAGCCCGGCAAAGGCAAAGACAATCTTATTGACCACCCGGTTGACGGTCACGATACCCACGTTCTGGCTGTAGGAAGCAGTGGGCAGGCCACCGAAGAGGGAGCCAACCACGCTCATTAGGCCCTGTCCAACAATGCCGCCGGAGAGCTCTTTGTCAGTGGGGAGCCGATCCAGACCACCCAACGTGGTGGAGCTGAGGTCACCGATGGTCTGTACAGAGTTGACAATGTACATAATCGCCATGGACACGCAGGCGCTGATGTTGAACTCGATGGGGAAATGGAATGGAGCCGCCACCTGGAACCAAGGGGCAGACGAGATGCCGGAAAAGTTCACCATGTTCAGGGCCGCTGCCAGGGCATAGCCTACAATCATGCCCCAAAGGAGACTGCCCAGCTTCCAAATACCCTTGCCAAAGTTGTTGAGGGTAAAAACCACTACCAGGGTAACAAAGGCCACCAGCCAATTTTTCATGGAGCCGAATTCCGCACTGCCGGCGCCGCCGGCCATATATTTTACGGCGGTGGGATAAAGAGACAGACCAATGGTAAAGATCACTGTGCCGGTAACCAGGGGCGGGAAAAATTTACGAATGGGTTTGACAAAAATGCCAAAAAGGATGGCCACAAAGCCACCGACCAGTTCTGCGCCCAAAATGGTTCCCAGGCCAAATTGGCCACCGATCGCGGTCAGGGTGGGCACATAGGCAAAGCTGATACCCATGATTACCGGAAGGCCGGAGCCAATTCGCCCAAAGAGAGGAAAAAGCTGCAGGAAAGTGGCCAGCGCTGTCAGGATCAGAGAGACCTGAATTATTAAAGTCCTGTCACTGCCGGTAATCCCACAGGTATTACAGATGATAATGGCCGGGGTGATGACACCGACGATTGCCGCCACCACATGCTGGAGTCCCAGTGGAATTACTTTTGCTGCCGGGGGGAGACCTTCCATTTGAAATACACTTCCGGGTGTTTTGTTGGTCATAGTGGACATTCCCATCACCTCACACAAATAATTTTTAGAGCTAAATTTTTATTCGTTTTACTATCATACTTGTTTTTGAGACTGGACGCAAGAAAAACAATCGGCGGAGCAGGAGAAATTACCGGTTGTATTTTGTGTAAAAGTGACAAAATAATAAGCGCTCCGCCCGAAAGGGCGGAGCGCTTAAAACAGAAGAGCAGCTTACTTAACTGCGATGACCTCGATCTCCACGAGACCGCCCATAGGCAGAGCGCCAACCTGGAAGCAGGAGCGGGCGGGAACCTCGCCCTTGAAATAGCTGGCATACACAGCGTTAAAGGCGGCAAAGTCCTTGATGTCGGCCAGCAGGCAGGTGGTCTTGACAACGTCGGAGTAGTCCATTCCGGCTTCCTTTAGAATGGCGCCCAGATTATCCAGAGACTGCTTGGCCTGGCCCTCAATGCCCTCGGCCAGCTTGCCGGTAGCGGGCACGAGACCCAGCTGGCCGGAGGTGTACAGGGTGTTTCCACACAGCTTGGCCTGGCAATAAGGGCCCACAGCGGCGGGTGCATTCTGAGCGGAGATTGTTTTGTTCATTTCAAATTTCCTCCTTTGAAAATATAAGGTACTTTAGCATGACGCTACTTTTCAATTATAACGGAAAATAAAAAAAATACAACCCATGGACTAAATTTCTTGACAGAAGAAAAAATATGTAAATCCGCTTTATTTTTAGCCTAAACACCACTGTTATAGGGCGCCCAGGATAGAACTGCCTCTTAAATGCGAATATTTTTCTTATAGAAAGAAAACGGAGATCGACTGAAAAGCCGGTCTCCGTTTTCTTGTTGTTTCTTTTATTTCTTCTTGGAGGCCAGGCGCATCCGCTCGCCGTGGTCCAACACCCGCTTGCGCAGGCGCAGATTCTCGGGGGTGACCTCCAGCAGCTCGTCGTCGGCCAGAAACTCCAGATCCTGTTCCAGAGACATCTGCCGCGGCGGAGTGAGCCGCAGGGCATCGTCGGCGCCGGAGGAGCGCATGTTGGTCAGCTGCTTCTTTTTGCAGACGTTGACTGAGATGTCCTCCTGCTTGGGGCACTCACCCACAATCATACCGGCGTAGACGGGCACGCCCGCGCCGATAAAAAGGACGCCCCGCTCCTGTGCGTTGTAGAGGCCGTAGGTCACAGACTCGCCGGTTTCAAAGGAAACCAGAGAGCCAGTGCTTCGCCTGGCGATTTCTCCCTTCATGGGGGCGTACTCCTCAAAGATGGAAGCCATGATGCCCTCCCCCTTGGTGGCGGTCAAAAACTCATTGCGGTAGCCAAACAGGCCGCGGGAGGGCACCAGAAACTGGGCCTTCATCCGGTCACCGATGGGGGTCATATCCAACAGGTCGCCCTTCCGGCGGCCGAGGGCCTCAATGCAGGAGCCAATGGCATCGGAGGGAACATCCACTACTAGCCGCTCGATTGGCTCGCACTTCTTGCCGTCGATGTCCCGGAAAAGGACACGGGGGGGAGAAACCTGGAACTCGTAACCCTCCCGGCGCATGGTCTCGATGAGAATGGACAGGGACATTTCGCCCCGGCCCGCCACGTTGAAAGAGTCGGTGTTGTCGGTCTCCGTGACCTTCAAGGACACGTCCTTCAAAGTCTCACGCTGGAGACGATCCCGCAACTGACGGGAGGTAACAAACTTGCCCTCTCGGCCGGCAAAGGGGGAGTCGTTGACTGAGAAGGTCATTTCCATTGTGGGGGCGGAGATCTTTACAAACTCAATGGGCTCCACGGCGGTGGGGGCGCAGATCGTATCACCGATGGTGATATCGCCAATACCGCTCATGGCAATGATATTGCCTGCGGAAGCGGATTGGGTGGGAACCTTAGCCAGACCGTCAAACTCATAAATGGCGGTAGCCTTGGCCTTCTTGGCCGGGGCGCCGGGAGCGTGAAAATTGCACACGGCGATCTCGTCGTTCTGCTTAAGAACGCCACGCTCGATCCGTCCGATGGCGATGCGGCCCACGAAATCGTTGTAGTCGATGGAGGACACCAGCATCTGGAACGGCTGGTCCAAATCGGCCTCGGGGGCTGGGATATAATTCAGAATGGTGTCGAAGAGCGGGGTCAGGTCGGTACCCTGCACGTCGGGGGAATAACTGGCGGTGCCCTGCCGGCCGGAGCAAAACAGCGTGGGGGAGTCAAACTGCTCCTCGGTGGCGTTCAAATCCATCAGCAGCTCCAGCACCTCGTCGCACACCTGATGAATGCGCTGGTCGGGGCGGTCGATCTTGTTGACCACCACGATGACCCGGTGGCCCAGTTCCAGAGCTTTGCTCAGCACAAAGCGGGTCTGGGGCATGGGGCCTTCGGCGGCGTCCACTAAGAGGATGACGCCGTTGACCATTTTCAGAATGCGCTCCACCTCGCCGCCGAAGTCGGCGTGGCCCGGGGTGTCTACGATATTGATCTTGGTGTCCTTATAGTGGACGGCGGTGTTCTTGGCAAGAATGGTAATGCCCCGCTCCCGCTCCAGGTCTCCAGAGTCCATGACTCGCTCCACAGTGGCCTGGTTTTCCCGATAGATACCGCCCTGTTTTAACATCTCGTCCACCAGGGTCGTTTTGCCGTGGTCAACGTGGGCGATGATGGCGACGTTTCTCAAATGCTGATCCTGCAACTTCCTGCACCTCAAATCTTTCCGCTGGTCAAAATTCATGATTTTTCACATACAGCTTTGTATTATAACCCCCGAAAGGGGAAAAAGCAATGTGATTTACAGAAAAAGTAAGGACAGACGACAAATTTCTTTCAAAAAATGCCATCTGTCCCTCTGTTTTGAGCCTGGAAAGCGCATTTCCCGGGAAACAGTCACAGAGCCAGCTCGGTAAGCTTCCGGCGAAGCAGATCAAAAGCGTGACTGGCGGCCACGGTACGCACCCGAGCCCTTGGCCCCGCGGCGTGGACGGTACGGATGTGGACGCCGCCGTCCCAGGCCAGCGCCACATAGACCAGGCCCACCGGATTGCCGCGATCATCCGGGTCCGGACCGGCCACCCCGGTGGTGGCCACCGCCAGATCAGCCCCCAGGGCTCGGCGGGTCCCCTCGGCCATGGCCTCTGCCACCGGTGCAGACACCGCCCCACACCGATCCAGCAGCTCCTGGGAGACCCCGAGGACGCTGTGTTTGACTTCATTGGTGTAACTCACCACCCCGCCGTGAAAGACGGCGGAGGCTCCGGCAAGGTCGGTAATACGCTTGGCAATGAGGCCGCCGGTGCAGGACTCGGCGCAGGATAGCGAGAGACCCTGCTCCTTTAAAAGCGCCAAACAGACTTCCTCCAAGGAGGAGACGTCCGCGCCGTAGATCAGCGGGCCAAACTGGCTCCGGAGCTCTTTCTCCACCGGAGCAATGAGTGCCTGGGCGGCAGCGGGGTCGGATTCCTTGGCGGTAATGCGAAGTTCCACCTCTCCCTCCTTGGCATAGGGGGCCAGAGTGGGATTCTGCATGGCGTTCATCCGATCCCGCAGCTGGAACTCCACCGCCGACTCCCCCATACCGAAGATCCGCAGGGAGCGGTTGACGATGACCCCGTCGGCCAGGTCTGCCAGATAGGGCACCGCCCGGGCATGGAACATGGGCCCGCACTCGGAGGGTGGACCTGGGAGCATAACCACCCGGATGCCGTCCGCTTCAAACCCGCAGCCTGGGGCAGTGCCCCAGTCGTTTTGAAAGGGAGTGCAGCCATCGGGGAGATAGGCCTGCTGATAGTTGTTCTCCGTCATGGCCTTGCCACTTTCGGGGTGAAGCTTTTTAAAATAAGACTCCATCCGCTGGGCCGCCTCGGGGTTGTAGACCAGTTTTTTGCCGAAAGTATCGGCCAGGACGTTTTTGGTCAGGTCGTCGCAGGTGGGGCCCAGCCCGCCGGTGGTAATAATGAGGTCGGCCCGGGTCTTGGCAATTTCCACGGCTTTTTTCAGCCGTTCTGGGTTATCCCCCACCACGGTGTGGTAGTAGACGTTGATGCCCAAAGAGGACAGCTCCCGGGACAGGGTTTGGGCGTCGGTGTTGGAAATGTTGCCCAGAAGCAGCTCGGTGCCCACGGCAATGAGTTCGGCGGTATGAGACATGAACAGGACTTCCTTTTTTGTGGAGTGTGGTCGAAAAAAGAATAATAGAAGTGAATAAAAGTTACTCCGCCTCGATGCGAATGCGTTCGATATGATCCGCGGCGTCCTTCACCATGGCCTCCACATCCAATTGCTCTTCGGCGGCCTCGCACTCTTCCGCCGTGGGTTTGAGCTTGGGATGCTTGGGAGTGAAGACCGTGCAGCAGTCCTCATAGGGCAGAATGGAGGTCTCGAAGGTGCCGATCTTGCGGGAAATGCGGACAATTTCCTCCTTGTCCATGCCTACCACCGGGCGGAAAATGGGCAGCGCAGTCACTGCGCCGGTGCATTGCATGGCCTCCATGGTCTGGCTGGCCACCTGACCCAGGCTCTCGCCGGTGACAATGGCTCCCGCACCGATGCGGTGAGCGACCTCGGCGGAAATGCGCATCATAAACCGCCGCATCAGAATGGTGAACAGCTCCTCGGGACAGGAGCGGCGCAGCTCCTCCTGAATAGCCGTGAAGGGGACCACGTGGACCACCAGCCGGCCCGTCCAGGGGGTCAGAATCTTTGCTAGATCCAAGACCTTCTGCTTGGCCTCTTCGGAGGTGTAGGGGTAGGAGAAAAAGTGGATCATGTCCAGGGAGAGACCACGCTTGGCCATCATCCAGGAAGCCACCGGGGAGTCGATGCCGCCCGAGAGAAGACTCACCGCGTGGCCGCCCATTCCCACCGGCAGTCCGCCCGCACCCGGCTCGGTATTGCCGTGGACAAAAGCTGCGTCGTCCCGCACCTCCACATAGACGGTGAGGTCAGGGTGATGCATGTCGGCGGTGAGGTTGGGATAGGCGTCGTCCAGTTCCCCGCCAATGTACTGGGAGAGCTGGATGGAGTTGAGGGGGAATGCCTTATCGGAGCGTTTGCTCTCCACCTTAAAAGTGCGGGAGGCTGCCAGCTGAGGGCCCAAAAATTCCTTCACGGTGGCCAGCATCACGTCCTTGTCCTTCGCGCAGGCACGGCAGCGGCATACCCCCGCCGCACCGAAGACCCGCTTCATGGCCTCGAAGGCGGCGTCTACGTCGCAGCCGTCGTTCAAAGGCTCCACATAGGTGATGGACTGCTTGGTGGTGACTTTAAAGGAACCCAGGGCACGAAGCCGCCGCTTGGCGTTGGACATGAGTTTTTCTTCAAAGCTTCGGCGGTTCAGGCCCTTCAGGACCAGCTCGCCCAGCTTCAGGAGGATGATCTCGTTCAATGGAAAAACCTCGCTTCTTTTTAATATGGACAAATTGCGTAAAAAATATGGGGCAGGAGAAAATTATCGGGTCAGCCAGCCACTGGAGCGGTATTGGAGCGCCTCGGCCAGATGGGGTACCTGAATGGTTCCGCTGCCGTCCAGGTCGGCAATCGTGCGTGCCACCCGCAGGATGCGGTCATAGCTCCGGGCGGTGAGTCCCATGCGCTCAAAGGCCCCCTTGAGAAGGACCTGACAGGAGTCGTCCAGAGGACAAAACTCCTCCAGCTCTCCCCGGCCCATCTGGGCGTTGCAGGGTACGCCCTCCTGGCCAAACCGGTGAGCCTGGACGGCCCGCGCGGCGTCCACCCGAGCTTTGATAACTGTGGAGGATTGGCCGGAAGGCCGCTCCGAAAGGGTGTCAAAGTCAGGGGCGTCCACCTCCACCGTCAGATCCACCCGGTCCAGCAGAGGGCCGGAGATCTGGGACTGATACTTTTCCACATCTCTGGGGGCGCATTTGCACCGCTGCCCGTGGCCGTACCAACCGCACTTGCAGGGATTCATGGCACACACCAGCATAAACCGGGCCGGAAAGGTCTCGCTCCCCGCCGCCCGAGTGATTTGCACCAAGCCCTCCTCCATAGGCTGACGAAGGACCTCCAGAACGTCCTTGTGAAACTCGGGCAGCTCGTCCAAAAAGAGGACGCCGTGATGGGCCAGCGAGATCTCCCCCGGGCGGATCAGCGGGTTGCCGCCCCCCACCATTCCCATGGCCGAAATGGTGTGATGAGGGGCGCGAAAAGGCCGCCGGGTGAGCAGCGGCTGTTCCCGGGAGGTCAGGCCCAGTACCGAGTGGACGGCGGTGGCCTCCAGGGCCTCCCGCTCCGACAGCTCCGGAAGGATGGAGGGAAGCCGTCTCGCCAACATGGATTTGCCCGACCCCGGGGGGCCGATCATCAGTACATTGTGCCCGCCGGCGGCGGCAATCTCCAAAGCCCGCTTGGCGTGTTCCTGACCTTTTACTTCTGCAAAATCCAAAAGCTCTCCGGCTTCCCCGTCCGGCGCCCAGGGCCGGGCCGGAGCAAGACGCGCTTCTCCCTTTAAATGGGCTACCAGCTCGGCCACATGGGCCACCGGGTAGACTGTGAGCCCCTTGGCCAGCGTGGCCTCTGGAGCGGCGTCGGCGGGAACGTAGAGCGTCTCGATCCCTGCGCGCTGGGCGGCCAGGGCCATTGGGAGCATTCCGGAGACGTTCCGCAGGGCACCGGAGAGGGAGAGCTCTCCTAAAAAAGCGGCCTTGGGGTTGAGGGGGGGGAGCTGCTCTCCCGCGGAAAGAATGCCCACTAAAATAGGAAGATCATAAATCGTACCTCCCTTTTTTCGATCGGCGGGAGCCAGATTTACCGTAATTCGAGAGACGGGAAAGGAAAATCCGCAGTTCTTCACCGCTGCGCGTACCCGTTCCCGGGCCTCTTTGACCGCTGCGTCAGGCAGGCCCACGATTTCAAAGTTGGGCAGTCCCCTGGATAGATCGCACTCGGCGGTCACTTCGTAACCCTCTACGCCATGGAGGCCCAGGGAGCGGACCTGAGTCATCATGGGGCATCCCCCCTTTCTTTTTTGGGGACATTGTACCATATCTTTCCCTAAAATGCTATCCTAATGACAGGGAAAGAAACCACCCCCGGTGACGTGTCCGTCACCGGGGGTGGTTAAAAGGCTGGATAGATTTAAGCCATACTTGGGCAGAGATTACCCAATGAACATCTGGGTCCAATAGTGGCCGTTTGCCACGTATCCGACACCGATCTGTGTGTATGCGCTGTTAAGGATGTTGGCCCGGTGTCCACTGGAGTTCATCCAGGCTGTGACCACGGCCTGAGGCGTGGACTGGCCGTAGGCAATGTTTTCACCGGCGGCCCGATAGGACAGACCGAAGGCACGGATCATCTCAAAGGGTGTTCCGTAGGTGGGACTGGTGTGGGAAAAGTAATGTTTGTCCACCATGTCCTGGGATTTGTAGCGGGCCACCCGGGAAAGCTCCCAGTTTGTCTTCAGCGCGCTCAGGCCGTTTTGAACGCGGATTTCATTGACCAGGCGGATCACTTCAGCCTCATAAGAAGAGACCGTGGTATCGGTCTGGGGAATGGTGAGAACCTGTCCGGGATAGATCAGGTCCGGATTCGTAATCTGCGAGTTGGCACTGATAATCTCACTGGTGCCCACCTGGTACTTGACCGCCAGCTTCCACATGGTATCGCCCTTGACCACGGTGTGAGACAGATCGGCCGCGGCGGCGGGAAGCCCGGCGGCGGTAAGCAGGAAAAGAGCTAAACAGGTACAGAGAAATTTTTTCACGCTGCGCCTCCAATTAAAAAATATAAATATCAGGGCGGGGCCGCTTAGCAGCCAAACCCGCACAGCTGGCAAAGCATCTGCCAAAAAGAATTGCAATTGAAATTAAAGCTGCACATCTTGACGGACCTCCCATCTTAAAATTTGTCTCTCGAGGACAAGCTGAATTGTAACCGCTTTGTAACCATTTTGCAAATGCAATGTTTCCCATGGAAATGAAAAGACTATTTGGAGGCAAAGTCAATCCATTCCATAATCCGCGGCCGCCAGGCGGACAAACTCGTCCATCTCCCGAGTCTTCCATTTTGCCTTGTGGTGAAAAATCTGCCGGTACATGGAGACGTGCAGATCAGTGACATCCAGCACGGAAAGACGGCCCTGCCGCACGCTCTCCTTTACGGCAAACCAGGGCAGAAAGGACAGACCCGGGGTGGTTTCCAGCATTTTAATAATAAAGGACACGTCGCTGATTTCCAGAAAAGGGATAAGCACTTTATCCCGGGTTGCCAGATAGCGGTCCAGAACCCGGTGGTAGTTGGCCTCCCGCTCTGTGAGAAAAAAAGGCTTGTCCAGCAGATCCTCTACCCGGAGATCCCGGATGCCTCCCAGTTCCTGTCGGAAATCGGCGGAGGCTACAAAAACCACCTCCTCCTTTTTTTCCATGAGTTTGTACCAGTTGTTGTTGTAACGGGGCTCGTCCAAAATGTAAATAAGGTCTAACTCGCCCCGCTCCATCTTTTCAATAAGCTCTCCAGGGGAACCGATGGTAATGCGGATAGCCACGCGGGGGTGGCTGACCCGAAAGCGGTGGAGAACGGGGGGCAGAGTGGAAAAGCACAGGGAATCAATGACCCCGATGTGGAGCTGTCCCCGGAGCTCTGCCTCGTCGGACACCGAGAGCCTGGCCCGGTTGGCCTCGTAGAGAACGTCATAGGCGCCGGAAAGAAAGCGCTGGCCCTGCACAGTGAGGGCGACATGCTTGCCCATCCGGTCAAACAGGCGGGCGTTGAGCTCCTCCTCCAGCAAACGAATCTGCACGGTGACGGCGGACTGGGAGTACCCCAGACTTTCCGCCGCTTTGGAAAAGCTCTGAAACTGAGCCACCCGAATAAATGTATTGAGCTGCCGAATTTCCATCCGTGCGCCGCCTCCCTGAATATTAGGAAAATATGATATAAAATTTTTAGAATGATTCTATTAAATTTATGAATTTGATTCAACGTTGTGGACATGTTATATTAAAAAGACAGAGAAGTCAAGAGAAATTTGGCAATTTTTGAATTAATGGAGGGAGTATCATGGAAAAAAAAGCGTTCAAACTCGGCCTGCTGCCCAAACTCATTATCGCGATTATTTTGGGTATCCTGATCGGACAGTTCCAGCCCATGTGGGTTGCCCAAATTGTGGTAACCGCGTCCGGTATCTTCAGCACGTTCCTTAAATTTATCATTCCGCTGATGATCGTGGCCTATGTCACCATGGGCATCGCCGATCTGAAGAGCGGAGCGGGTAAACTGCTCCTTATCACAGTGGCGATCGCCTATGCCTCTACCCTGATGGCGGGCTCTGCATCCTACCTGGTGTCCTCTACTCTTTTCCCCCACTTTATGAGCGAAGGCGCCCTGGATCAGATTGCCGCCACCGCAGGCAATTCCGTGGAGAGCTACCTGAGCATTTCCATCCCGCCCCTGCTGGACACCCTGTCCGCCGTGGTTTTGGCCTTTGTACTGGGCCTGTGCCTGTCTATGATGCGGGGCAAGACCATTGGAAACACTCTCTATGACGGCATGAAGGATTTCTCCGGCATTATCGACAAAGTGCTCAATACTGTTATTATCCCCCTGCTGCCTCTCTATATCTGCGGCACCTTTACCGACATGACCAAGTCCGGTAAGACCTTCGCCATTCTCAGCATCCTCTGGAAGGTGTTCCTTGTGGTCATTGTCATGCATCTGGTCTGCATCCTGATCCAGTTCCTGGTGGCGGGCGCCGTCAGCAAGAAAAATCCTTTTATCCTGATCAAAAACCAAATCCCCGGCTATGCCACCGCAATCGGGACCCAGTCCTCCGCCGCCACCATTCCGGTCAACCTCAAGTGCGCCGAAGCTGATGGCATTTCCGAGCAGATCCGCAACTTTGTAGTGCCTCTTTGTGCCAATATTCACATGGCCGGTTCCATGATCACCATCACCGCCTGCGCCACCGCTGTGTGCCTGATGAACCAGATCCCCATCAGTCTCGCCACCGTGGTGCCCTTTATCATGACACTGGGCGTGGCCATGGTGGCCTCCCCCGGGGCTCCCGGCGGCTCCATCATGACCGCTCTGCCCTTCCTTTACATGATTTTTGGCAGGGAAGCCGGCGACCCCAACGGCCCGATCTGCGCGCTGATGGTGGCTTTGTATATCACCCAGGACTCCTTCGGCACTGCCTGCAACGTCTCCGGCGACAACGCCATCGGCGTTATCATGGAAACCATTTACCAGAAGTTTATTGTGAAAAAGGACGCCAAGGTGGCGTAAGGAGCATTTATGGCATTTATCAGCGTTTTCGATGTGCTGGGGCCCAATATGATAGGCCCCTCCAGCTCTCACACCGCGGGTGCGGCAGTCATTGCTTACCTGGCCCAGAAGATGATTGCTCCGCCCCTGAAGCAGGTGGAATTTACCCTGTACGGCTCCTTTGCCAAGACCTACCAGGGCCACGGCACCGATCGGGCTTTGCTGGGCGGCATCATGGGCTTTTCTACCGACGATACCCGCATTCGGGACTCCTTTCAAATTGCGGAGGAGCGGGGGCTGAACTACTGCTTTACCCCCAATGAGACCGAGACGGAGGTTCACCCCAACACCGTTGACATCCGAATGGTGAACGCCGCCGGACGGACGATGACCGTCCGGGGGGAATCTCTGGGCGGGGGCAAGGTGCGTATCGTGCGCATCAATGGCGTAAAGGTGGACTTTACCGGCGAGTACAGCGCGGTCATTGTGGTCCACCAGGACAAACCCGGCGTGGCGGCGCACATTACCAAGGTAATCAGCGACCGCAATGTAAATATTGCCTTCATGCGGCTGTTTCGGGAGTCCAAAGGGCACACTGCCTACACCATTGTGGAATCGGACGATCGGCTGCCGGAGGAGATTTCTGAAACCCTTTGGCAGAACCCCAATATCCACGATGTGATGATCATACAGCCGTAAGGGGGAGAGAGCATGGATTTCAAATCAGCCAAAGAACTGCTGGAAGTTTGCAAAACAGAACGCTGCTCGATCTCTGCGGCTATGCGATGCCGGGAGTGCGAGCTGGCCGAGACCACCGCGGATGTGGTGAATCACCGTATGGGTCAGGCCCTGGAGATCATGCGCGCCTCCGCCGTGCAGCCCATCAAGACCCCTGGAAAATCCATGGGAGGGCTCATCGGCGGTGAGGCCAAAAAGCTCTCCGCTCACAGCGCCAAGGGAAAAAACGTCTGCGGGGATGTGCTGGGGAAGGCCATGACCTATGCCATGGCCGTGCTGGAGGTCAATGCCTCCATGGGCCTCATCGTGGCCGCGCCCACCGCCGGTTCGGCCGGCGTGGTGCCCGGGCTGCTGCTGGCTCTGCAGGAGTGCTATCATATTTCCGACGACCGGCTTGTGGACGCCTTGTTCAATGCCGGTGCCGTGGGATATCTCGCCATGCGCAACGCCACTGTGGCCGGAGCCGTGGGCGGCTGTCAGGCCGAGGTGGGTGTGGCGTCGGCCATGGCGGCCTCCGCCGCGGTGGAGCTCATGGGCGGCGAGCCCGAGCAGTGCCTGGACGCGGCATCCACCGTCCTTATGAACATGCTGGGCCTGGTGTGCGATCCCGTGGGCGGGCTGGTGGAGTATCCCTGCCAGAATCGGAACGCTGCCGGCGTGGCCAATGCCCTCATCGCCGCGGAACTTTCCCTCAGCGGGGTGAACCAGCTGATTCCCTTTGATGAAATGCTGGAGACCATGTATAACGTGGGCAAGCATCTGCCTGTCGAGCTGCGGGAGACCGCCCTGGGCGGATGCGCCACGGCTCCTTCCGCTTGCAGCCGCTGCCACATGGGGGCCGAGGCAGTATGCGCGGGGGCTAAGCTTGCCGGACGAAAAAGCAAGTAACCACCTGCCGCACTCAGTTGGCAACCACATAAAAAACGGAGAGCTTTAACAGCTCTCCGTTTTTTTCTTCTTTTTACAGTACCTGTCCTCTTCGCTGAAGACACAGCCGCAATACTTCTGCATGTAGAGCCCCAGCTCCCGGGCCTCGGCCTGGCCCTCCCGAAAGCGGGGGGAGAAGTCGTAGGGGGCAAATGTTACCCCATACTGCTTTCCCAGTTTCTCCCCGGTCTCAAAAATGAGCGAAGTGTTCTGGTAAGGACTGACGGTAAGGGTGGTGCAAAAGGCGTCAAAGCCGTGCTCGGTGGCGTATCGGGCGGTCTCGGCCAGACGGCAGGCGTAGCAGTAACCGCAGCGGTGGTCAATGTCGTCGCACACTGCTTTCACAAAGGGGCGCAGACCGTACTCGTCCTCCATTACCAACTCCAGGCCAATCGATTTGGCGTAGTCGGTGAGGCAGTTGCGCCGGGCACGGTATTCAGTAAAGGGATGAATGTTGGGATTGTACCAAAAGCCCACCGGCTCGATGCCCTCTTCGCGCAGCTGCTGAACGCAGGCCACGGAGCAGGGGGCGCAGCAAATGTGGAGCAAAAGTTTCATATCAGATCCTCCGGGACTATTTTTTATGGGGCGCTCAAAATGAAAAACGCCGGACTGCCTTTTGACAGATAGTATTATAGCAGGATTTTAAAAGGGAACAAGTCCTCATCTGCGTTTCTTGTGCCTTTTGCCCTGCGGAATTTTTTGAGGAAAAAAAAGGAAGATCGAAATATGAAATATTTTGTTTTTCATCTTGCATTTTCTTTAGCGCCCTGCTATAATGAAGCCCAGAATACGGACAAGTGTCCGTGCGTTACGGACAACTTCCGTTGAGGAAAAAAGGAGGATCATATTATGAAGAAGGCTCTGTCTCTGCTCCTTTCCGGTGCCCTGGTGATGGGCCTGGCCGGCTGCTCCAGCGCGCCCGCGAGTCAAAGCGCCGCTGCCGGCGGGGAAAGTGCCCCTGCGTCCGGCGACAAGGTGGTCAAGGTCGGTATTTTTGAACCCGCATCCGGCGAAAACGGCGGCGGAGGCAAGCAGGAGGTCCTGGGGATCCGCTATGCCAACACCGTAGCGCCCACCGTGGACATCGGCGGGGAGACCTATACCGTGGAGCTGGTGGAAGTGGATAACCAGTCCGACACCTCCAAGGCGCCTACCGCGGCCCAGTCCCTGGTGAGTGACGGTGTGAGCGTAGTGCTGGGCTCTTACGGTTCCGGCGTGTCCATCGCCGCCGGCTCCATTTTTGCCGGCGCCAAGATCCCCGCCATCGGCTGCTCCTGCACCAACCCTCAGGTCACCGCGGGCAACGAATACTACTTCCGGGTGTGCTTCCTCGATCCCTTCCAGGGTACCGTCATGGCCAACTTTGCCAAGGATCAGGGCTGCACCAACGCTTTTGTTATCACCCAGCTGGGCGACGACTACTCCACGGGCCTGGGTACATACTTCACCAAGGCGTTTGAAAAGCTGGGCGGTACCACCACTCAGGCTCAGTTCCAGACCGGCGAGGTGGACTTTAATGCCATTCTCACCAACGCCAAGAGCGCCGGGGCCGACGTTATCTTTGCCCCCTCCTCCATCCAGACCGCGCCCCTCATCATCAAGCAGGCCCGGGCTCTGGGCCTGACATGCCCCATCATGGCGGGCGATACCTGGGAGAACCAGACCATTATTGAAAACGCCGGTGACAATACCAGCGAGGTTTATCTCTCCACCTTCTTTGATGAGGGCGACACCTCCAGCACCACCGCTTCCGATTTTGTCAAGGGCTTTAAGGAATTCCTCAACGCCGACAGCAAGAACCTGACCAACAACGGCGGCAACGACGGTGTGGCGGCTGTCTCCGCTCTGGGCTACGACGCCTACATGACCGCCGTCAAGGCTATCGAGGCCGCTGGCTCCACCGACGGCGAGGCCATCAAGGATGCCCTCAAGACCCTGACCTATGACGGAGTTACCGGCAGCGTTACCTTCGACGAAAACGGCGACGCCAACAAAAACATGGCTTACATCAAGACCATCGAGGACGGTGCCTTCAAATTCCTGAAGACCCAGTCCGTGTAATACCGCTGAAACGGCCGAGCAGCGCGGCGGGTCTCCGCCGCGCTTTCGGCGTTCTCCGGGCCCAAGCCGTCAAGCGGCTTGGAAAGGGCCGCATTCGGCCTTTTCCAAACCGTTTGCCCCGGGGTTCGGATATTGTGAGAGATACAACAGGGAGGGAATCTTTGTGAACCAAGCGACCTATTGGCTCCAGCAGATCCTGACCGGTATTTCGGTGGGCGGGCAGTATGCCCTTATTGCCATCGGATATACCATGGTCTACGGCATCTTGCGACTGATCAACTTTGCCCATGGCGACATCTTTATGATGGCGGGCTTTTTTATGGTTTACACCACCACCTGGCTGCCTCCCGTGGTAGCCATTCCCCTGGTGCTGATCTTCACTGTGGCGCTGGGCGTGCTTATTGAAAAGGTGGCCTATAAGCCCCTGCGCACCGCCCCTCGGATGAGCGTGATGATCTCCGCCATCGGCGTGAGCTACTTTCTCCAGAATTTCGCTACCTACTTTACCGGCGGCCTGCCCCAAAACTACCCCACTCTGCCCCTCATCAGCGGCAGCCTGACCATGGGAGGAATCACTCTGGACAAGGTGACAATCATCACCCCTGTGCTCACCATTTTGCTGGTGGCGGCGCTGATGCAGCTCATTAACCGCACCAAGATCGGCATGGCCATGCGGGCGGTGTCCAAGGACTTTGAGACCAGTCAGCTCATGGGCATTAAGATCAACTCGGTGATCTCCATGACCTTTGTCATCGGCTCCTTCCTGGCGGGGGTGGGCTCCATGCTTTTCTTCTCCAAATACTCCGTAGTCAACCCCACCGTGGGCGCCATGCCCGGGCTGAAGGCTTTCGTGGCGGCAGTGTTCGGCGGCATCGGCTCCATCCCGGGAGCGGTGATCGGGGCCTTTGTGATCGGGATCTGTGAAAACATCATCAAGGCCCTGGGCCAGACCACCTTTTCGGACGCCTTCACCTTTGTCCTCCTCATTGTGGTGCTGGTTGTCAAGCCCACCGGCCTCTTTGGGGCCACCGAAAAGGAGAAGGTATGATGGAAAAGACAAAAAAGTGGGGTCTTACTGCCCTGTTCATCGTACTCCTCTTTGTACTGCTTACAGTGCTGGAGCAGACGCTCCCCGCTGGGAGCATCGTGTTTACCGTACTGAAAAAGGGCGCCATCTACTCCCTGGTGGCGGTGTCCATGAACCTGCTCAACGGCTTTACTGGGCTCTTCTCGTTGGGGCAGGCGGGCTTTATGCTGCTGGGCGCCTATACTTACGCGATCTTTACCATTCCAGAGGCGATGAAGGCCTCGGTCTATCAGTATTTTGACGGCGGCGTCATTCACTTCCAGCTTCCCGTCCCCGTGGCTCTGGTGCTGGCTGGACTGGTGGCGGCCTTCTTTGCCTTCCTCATCGGACTGCCGGTGCTGCGGCTCAAGTCGGACTATCTGGCCATTGCCACCCTGGGCTTTGCCGAGATCATCCGCGCCGTGGTCCAGTGGCAGGTGCTGGGTCCGGTGACCAACGGCTCCAACCTTCTGCGGGGCTTTCCCTCCTATACATCCGTTATTCCCTATTTTGTCATTGTACTGATCTGCATCGGCATTATCGTCATGCTCATCAATTCCTCTTACGGCCGGGCGTTTAAGGCAATCCGGGAGGACGAGGTGGCCGCTGAGGCCATGGGGATCAACCTGTTTTATCACAAGGAGATGTCCTTTGTGATCTCCTCCTTTTTTGCCGGGATCTCTGGGGCGCTGCTGGCCATGTTCCAAAACTCCATCCAGGCCAACATTTTCAAGTCCTCCATGACCTATGAGATCCTGCTCATCGTGGTCATCGGCGGCATCGGCTCCATTTCCGGTTCCTGCATCGCCTCTTTCCTCTACATTGCCGCCAGCGAGTGGTGGTTCCGCTTCCTGGACCGGCCGGCCTACATTGGCACCTTCCAAGTCCCATTCATCCGGGAGGGTTTCCGGATGGTGGTGTTCTCCGTGGTTATCATGGTGGTAGTTCTCTTCTTCCGCCGGGGCATTATGGGAGACCGGGAGCTGGGCGAGATGCTGCTGGGGCGGAAAAAGCGGAAGGCAGGTGAAAAGAATGGCTGAAAATGTGCTGCGCATGGAGCATATCACCATGCAGTTTGGTGGCGTGGTGGCGGTAAACGACTTGTCTCTGGAGGTCAACCGGGGGGAGATCGTAGCCCTTATCGGCCCCAATGGCGCGGGCAAAACCACCGCTTTCAACTGCATAACGGGCGTATACGAGCCCACCAACGGCCTGGTGACCTTTGAAGGCCAGCCCATGATCCGCAATCATCCGCAGGGCAAGATGGAAAAACTCTATCAGGGTTCCGATCCTGCTCTGTATACCGGAGCCTACCGCCCGCGGGCGGACTGGGAAGGGCTGGAGAAAGAGGAGCAGGCCGCTCTGGAGCAAATTGAGCGGGCGCGGGATCCCCTGACATTTACTGACCGGACCCTCTCTCCCACCCCCGATTCCATCACCCGTCTGGGCATTGCCAGGACCTTTCAGAACATCCGCCTATTTGGAGCCCTCACTGTCTTTGAAAATGTCCTCATTGCCAAGCACATGCGGGCCCGGCAGAATGTTTTTTCCGCCACCTTCCGGCTCAACCTAAAAGAGGAAAAGCGGATGCGCGAGGAATCCATGGCCCTTCTAGAGGAGCAGGATCTGGCCCAGTTCAAGAACGAGGTGGCCAGCTCTCTGCCTTACGGGCTCCAGCGCCGGCTGGAGATTGCCCGGGCCCTGGCTACCAGTCCCAGGCTCCTCCTTCTGGATGAGCCGGCCGCCGGCATGAATCCCCAGGAGACCCAGGAGCTCACCGACTTTATTCGGACTGTCCGGGACAAGTACGGTATGACCATTCTGATGATCGAACACCACATGGACCTGGTGATGCAGATTTCCGAGCGCATTTATGTGCTGGACTTCGGCAGGCTCATTGCCCATGGAAGTCCCGCCCAGGTCCAGAACGACCAGCGGGTTATCGACGCTTATTTGGGGGTGGCAGACGATGCTGAAGATTGAAGACCTGCGGGTCAACTACGGCGGCATCGAGGCCGTCAAGGGCATCTCTTTTGATGTTCCGGAGGGGGAGATTGTCACCCTGATCGGCGCCAACGGCGCCGGAAAATCCACCACCCTGCGGGCCATCGCCGGGCTGGTCAGCCCAGCCTCGGGGCACATTCGGTTTCAGGACGAGGACATCACGGGCCTCTCACCAGACCGCATCGTCGCTCGGGGCATTACGTTGGTGCCCGAGGGGCGCCGGGTTTTTCCCGACTTGACGGTGCTGGAAAACCTGAAGATTGGCGCCTATCTCCGCAAGGACAGCCTGGAGGACGACATCGAGCGGATCTACGCCCTCTTCCCCCGGCTGAAGGAACGCTTCTGGCAGCCGGCGGGCACCCTGTCCGGCGGCGAGCAGCAGATGCTGGCCGTGGGGCGGGCGCTTATGTCAAAGCCGAAGCTCATGATGATGGATGAGCCATCTCTGGGCCTGGCGCCTCTGGTGGTAAAGGATATCTTCTCTATTATCAAACGGGTGAACAGCCAGGGCGTGACCATCCTGCTCATTGAGCAGAATGCCAATATGGCCCTCCATATCGCCGATACGGCTTATGTACTGGAGACCGGCCGGCTCACCCTCTCCGGCAGCGGCAAAGAGCTGCTGTGCAACGAGGCAGTCAAGAAGGCGTATCTTGGGTAAACAAAAAGCAGCCCGGAGCAATGTGCTCCGGGCTGCTTTTCTGCATGTGAAAGGGGGAAGAAAGGCTTAGGCAAACTCCCCGGCCCAGTTTCCGTTCCGAAACACTGCGGTCTCGCTGCCGTTGGCAGAAATACCCGTGATAGTGAGGTCAGCGGTGCCGATCATGAAGTCTACATGGGTGGCTGAGAGGTTAATGTGATGGGCGGCGAGGGCCGTCTCATCCATCTCCAGGCCGCCCTTCACACACTCGGGGAAGCCCTTGCCCAGGGCCAGGTGGCAGGCGGCGTTCTCATCGTAGAGGGTGGAGTAAAAGAGAATCCCAGATTGGGCAATGGGGGAGGAGTGGGGCACCAGGGCCACCTCTCCAAGGTGACGGCCTCCCTCATCGGTGTCCAGAATACTCTTCAGCCGATCCAGCCCCACCCGGGCGCCGCAATCCACCGCCGCACCGTGCTCAAATCGAATCCAGAAGTCCTCGATCATTCCGCCCCGGTAGTTGAGAGGCAGAGCGGAGTGGACGATGCCGTCGGCCCGGTCACGGTGGGGGGAGGTGAAGATTTCCTCAGTGGGCATGTTGGGGAAAAACCAGGTGCCGTCCACCGTCTCTGCGCCCCCGCCCGCCCAGATGTGGCCTTGATTCATTCCAACGGTAAAGTCGGTTCCGTTGGATGAGGTGTACCGCAGGGCGTCGAAGTTCTTCTCGTTGAGCAGCTTAATCCTGGCCTGGAAGGCGGCGGAGTGGTCAGCCCAGGCCGCTGCCGGGTCGGAGCCGTCGGCCCGGGCGGTGTAGAGAATGGCGTCCCACAACTTTTCCAGGGCATCGGGCTCCGCAAGGCCGGGAAAGACCTTTTTGGCCCAGGCGGGCGTGGCTACCCCCGCGATGCACCAGACGTTGCGGCCCAGATCCATACCATCATAAAAAGGCTTGCAGTCCCGGTGAGAGGCCCGGGACCAGGCGGTGAACCGGGTGGGATCGATGCCCGCCATACCGTCGGGGTCGTCCCCGTCCAGAGTGAGAATGGCGGCGCCTCGCTCCGCCGCGCCGTTGAGGAGGGCGCGTTTCCATTCCGGGACGGATTCAAAGGCGCTGGCGTCAGCATGGAGGTAGCGCAGGCGGTTTACCGGCTGGTCGGACCACTCCACGATCACGTTTCCTGCACCGGCGTTCCAGGCCTCCTCAGCCACCAGACGGGCAAAGGGGGCAGCATCCACCGGGGCAGTGAGCAGCAGCTCCTGCCCCGGTTTCAGGGCGCAGCCTGTGCGGACCAGCAGACGGGCATAGTTTTGCAAAATATCCTGTTTCGGCATAAAAACCTTCCTTTCCAGATCGGAGCGGGGAGTTCCGCTTCCGTTTGACGTGGTTTGTCTATCTGTGCTATAATATTAAACTGTGATATTATCTAAATTGTCCAAAAGGGCATTTTTCATTAATTATACTGTGGAGGAACTTGAATGGCAAGGGTCAAACCGCAATACGACAATACCTCCATCTCCTCGTTGAAGGGGGCGGACCGGGTTCGGAAGCGCCCCGGGGTCATCTTTGGCTCCGACGGACTGGACGGCTGTGAGCACGCCGTCTTTGAGATTTTGTCCAACGCCATCGACGAGGCGAAGGAGGGCTACGGAACTCTGATCACTGTCCGGCGTTTTCTGGACAAGTCCATCGAGGTGGCCGATCAGGGCCGGGGCTGCCCGGTGGATTGGAATGAAAAGGAACAGAAATTCAACTGGGAGCTGGTGTTCTGCGAACTTTACGCCGGCGGCAAGTACAGCGGGGGCAAGGACAACTACGAGTACGCCCTGGGGCTCAACGGCCTGGGCTCCTGTGCCACCCAGTATGCCAGCGAGTATATGGATGTCACCGTTCGCCGGGACGGGAAGAAATACTCTCTCCGCTTTGAAAAGGGCGAAAACGTGGGCGGGCTCCGGGACGATCCCACCGACCAGGGGAAAAAGACGGGCACCACCATTCGCTGGCGGCCCGACCTGGACGTGTTTACCGATATTGACATCCCGGTGGAATATTACACCGATGTGATGAAGCGTCAGGCGGTGGTCAACGCCGGGGTTACCTTCCGATTTTTGAATGAGACCGCCCCGGGCAAATTTGAGACCACCGACTTTCTCTATGAAAACGGCATCCAGGACTACGTCAAGGAGCTGGCGGGGGAGAACACCATTACCCAGCCGGTGTTCTGGCAGACCGAGCGGCGGGGCCGGGATCGGGAGGATAAACCGGAATACAAGGTGAAACTCTCGGTGTCCTTCTGTTTTTCCAACACGGTGAATATCATTGAGTATTACCATAACTCCTCCTGGCTGGAGCACGGCGGCAGTCCGGAGAAGGCGGCCAAGTCCGCCTTCGTCTCGGCCATTGATGGCTATCTCCGCCAGCAGGGGAAGTATCAGAAGAGCGAGAGCAAGATCACCTGGAACGACATTATGGACTGCCTGGTGATGGTCTCCAACAACTTCTCCACCCAGACCTCCTACGAAAATCAGACCAAGAAGGCCATCAACAACAAGTTTGTCCAGGAGGCCATGACCGATTTTCTCAAGTCTCAGATGGAGGTCTACTTCATCGAAAACCCCTTTGACGCAGAGAAAATCGCCGAGCAGGTGCTCATTAACAAGAGAAGCCGGGAATCCGCCGAGAAAGCCCGGCTGAACATTAAGAAGAAGCTCACGGGAGCCATGGACCTCTCCAACCGGGTGCAGAAGTTTGTGGACTGCCGTACCCGGGATGCCGAGAGGCGGGAGCTCTACATCGTGGAGGGCGATTCGGCCTTGGGGAGCGTCAAGCTTTCCCGGGACGCGGAGTTTCAGGGGATCATGCC
>JAYFPI010000108.1:0-3948 GCA_034927965.1 Pseudoflavonifractor sp. | reverse complement strand
CATCCGAAGCGGGGCAGCTCCATCGTCGTGGAGCCGATCAAGAGCCTGAAGGCGATCGCCCAAATCAAGGCCAGGCTCGCCGGCAGTCCTCGGGACTACGCGCTATTCGTCATGGGCATCAACACCGGATTGCGGGCCGGGGACCTGCTGTCGCTCACGGCCGGAGAGGTGCGGGCCATCCTGGCCGATCCTGACGGCAAGGCGCGGCCCCAGGAAAAAACCAGCAAGCTGGGTCGCCTCACCCCTGGGCCGGCCGTGTGCGAGGCCCTGGAACGGCTCCTGGCCACTCGGGAGTATGCCGACGACGAGCGGATTTTCCAGGGACAGCGAGGGCCGATCACCAAGCACTGGCTCTGGGCCCTGGTCAAGGGCTGGTGCGCGGACGCTGGCCTGCGAGGCAACTATGGCACCCACACCCTGCGCAAGACGTTCGGTTACCACCAGCGTGTGACCTACGGCGTGGATATCCCGACCCTGATGACGATTTTCAACCACTCCACCCAGCGGCAGACGCTCGACTACCTGTGCATCCAGCCGGAAGAGATCCGGTCGGTGTACGCCAACGAGCTGTGAGGAGCGAGCATGGCGGGACGTCGAGCATCAGCGGGACCGATGGCCATGGGCGGGCAAGGCTCGCTCATGGCCAATTTCCTCACGCAGGCCCAGGCCGTCGTCCAGATGGCCGAGGAGGCACCCCCCGGGGGGGTGGGGGGGTGGGCCTGTCAGATGGGGGTGGCCCTTGATAGGGGGCCCTTCTCTTTCTCCCGTCACGAATTCCTGGAAGTGCCCTATGCCGACGATCATCCTTTGCAGGTCGAAAAGAAGTGCGCCCAGATGGGAAATACCACCCGGGCCATTTTGCGGTGCTTCCATGCGGCGCTCTTTCGTGGGTTTGTCGGCATCTTGTACCTGTTTCCCTCGAAGACGGGTTCGTCCGACTTTTCCAAAACGCGCGTAGGTCCGCTCATCGAAAACAATCCCGAATCGTTGGGAAGATGGGTCCAGGAAACGGATGCCGTGGGGGTCAAGCGGATCAAGCGGTGCAACCTTCTTTTCCGTGGAACGAAAAGCACGGAAGGTGTTCGTTCCGACCCGACGGACTTCAATGTCTACGATGAGTTCGACCTTTTTGCTTTTGCCGTTGAAGAGACGGCTGAAGAGCGCATGGCGCACTCGGATTTTGGATGGGAACATTACCTTTCCAACCCGACGCTTCCGGACTTCGGCATAGACAAGAAATTTCAAGAGACCGATCAACGATACTGGTTGCTCAAATGCCCGCGTTGCGGAGGGTGGACCGATCCTGTGGGAGAATGGGAGGCGAGCGCCAAGCCAAAGGAGCGGGGCGTCCCGGATTTGCTGTGGGAGAGGAAGGACGGGACAGTGGTGTTGCGGTGCATGCGCTGTCGGGAAGGCGTCCTTGTCCCTGCCCAGGGGGAGTGGGTGGCGCGGAAGCCGGGCGTCACCGATGCCCGAGGATACCAGTATTCGCAGCTCTTTTCGCAGTATGTGAAATTGTCGAAGCTTTTGAAGAAGTATCGGACCGCCAAGGATATCCAGGCGTTTTACAACTACAAGTTGGGACTGGCCTATGTCGATGCGGAACATCGCATCACGAAAGAGGAGGTCCTGGCGCTGTGTGGTTCTCACGGCATCGCCGCCAGCGACCCCGGGCCGTGCTGCATGGGGGTGGACCAAGGGAAGGGGCTCCATGTGGTCATTGGCCGGCGGGGCGGGAACATCCCGCACGTGGGCGAGTACCGGGATTTCGAGGAACTGGACCGGCTCATGGAAGCCTTCAATGTGTCGCGGTGCGTCATCGACGGCATGCCCGAGACGCGCAAGGCCCGGGAGTTCGCGGCGCGGTTTCCTGGCCGGGTATTCTTGAACTGGTACTCGCCGCACCAGAAAGGCGGGTATGCCTGGAACGAGGAGAAGATGCAGGTGTCCGTCAACCGCACGGAATCCATGGACGCCTCCCACGAAGCGCTGACAGGGAAGAGGATTGCGCTGCCGCGCCAGAGCGACGCCGTGGAGCAGTTCGCGGCCCACGCGGCCAACACGGCCAAGAAACTGGAAGAGGATGAGGAGACCGGAAGCAAGCTCTATACGTGGGTCAAGCTCGGGCCGGATCACTACAGGCATGCCTTCAACTACTGGTGCATCGCGGCCGATTTCGCCAGCAACAGCTTTTACGCGGGGATGAACTTGCAATGAAGCTCGAAGCCTATGTGGAGCCGAAAAACGGTCTGACCCGGTTGCGGGATCTGGAGACCAAGCGGGTATTCACGCGCGTGGTGGCCGGGCTGTGCTGGCCCAAGGGTGCCACGCCCGGGGCCGTGGTGGCCCTGGCCGAGGATCTCGTTGCCGACCCCGTGGACGGCTACCGGACGCTTCGGCTGGTGGATTACGAGGCCCATGCGGATCTGGAGCAGCTCATGGAACTCGCGGCCGATGCCGCTCCCCTGACGGGGAAGTTCGCCGGCCGGTCCGCCGTCTCGATCTGGGTCGGCAACACCTGGCACCCGTATACCAAGCGCCTGCGCAGGTTCAATGAGCGGCTGACGGCGAGGGGCCGGGCCCGCATCAACTTGCAGCCCGCTCCGGGGGTGGGTGCCGGTGGGCAGCTCCATGCCGACCTGGCCCCGTACCTGACGGCCAGGATTGTCGGGCGGGCGGCCCTGGACCTCGGTCGGCGCGACTTGGTCGCCCTGGTGGAAGATGCCGGTCGGGACATCCGCCGGCACATCGAAGACTTCCCGGCCGTGGCCGCGCTGCTTTGGGCCATTGCCCATTGCGATGAGCGCAAGCCGGCGCTTGGGCGCACGGAAACCCGGTCGGGCACGGCCGACAGCTTGGCGGGGTATTGACGATGGATGAGGGGACGATGCTCCGCAACAAGGAAGAGATTTGCGCGGTTCTCGGGATTGGGCGGCGACGGTTTATCCGCTACCTCAAAGAGGCTTCCCCACCCATGCCGGTGCGGTTTGATGGCTTCTCCTACATTGCTGACCGGGAAGAACTGCTGACGTGGAGACGCAACTACATACAGGCGGCGCAGTGATGCTCCCCTTTGCTCAGAGAGCAACGGTCAGCGATCACCGCACAGTCTCTCGTGCTGCTTTTTCCGCTGCATCCGTTACGAATTCATTCAGGCTTTTCCCTTTGGTTTTGGCGGCGACAGCCAGGAGTCGATGCACTTCCGGGGACAGGCGCAGCCGGAATTGTCCGGAATAGGGCTTTTCCGGTGTTTTCCCCGCCTTAGCACACAGATCAAGATAATCTTCAACCGAATCGGCCAGGGCTTGCCGCAACTCTCCGACTGAACTGCCGGAAAAGTGGATCACATCCCGGATGCCGATCACGCGCCCGTGGAACTCATCGTCATCAGGGATAAATTCGAAAATTCCAGTGTAGCCCTTGTATGTCATGGCATTCATGGTGTTACTCCTGCGTTTTTTAGGAGCTCCCGGACGCTTTCCACCGCACCTTTTTTGGCGACGGGGCCGGGATGTGGCCGATGAAAGGTGGCCGCCACATCGTTCAGGATAACCCGGACCCGTGATCCTCGCCCCTCGTCGATGGTGGCACCAAGAGCACGAAACAGTGCCATGATATCCTCCCACCGGATGCCCGCGAGCGTTGGCCGGGCAAAGATGGCGGCAAGCGTCTTTTGGTTTCGGGTGTTCATGCTCTTAATGGTACCAACGGATGGAACCTTGTCAAGCGGAACTCCCGCCCAAGTGGCGTCCATGAATATCTGTCAAGAAAAAACTTCCCTACCATTCCATGTCACCTTCGGCGCATTCCCCAACCACCCCCCGACCATTCCCCTACCATTCCGGCACACCCTCCCGGGCGGTGCAAAAACCCATGGTACGGCTTGAGCGGTAACGGCCGCCACACCCGTCACCGCATGCGTGCCTGAGCCTCTCCCCTGATCCCGGA
>JAYFPI010000057.1:0-10069 GCA_034927965.1 Pseudoflavonifractor sp. | reverse complement strand
GCTCAGGTGACAAACTGGGTGAAGCTTAAATTTGCTGCCATGAACCTCAAAAAACTGGCAAGATGGAAATGGAACGCCCGCGTCCTATCTGTACGATCTTTCCTATTTCTCTCCATATACGCTCAGAACCCAGCTGCGGCTTGTTGTGCAGCTGGGTTCTTCGACAGACTGGAACACGCCGCTTTCGCGGCGTGTTCTAACAAAAGTAGACAAAATTCGCAAAAATGAGTAATATTTTTTCATATGCAAAGAATCAACGCAAAATATGGCAAAAATTTTACTCCCAAGAAAATAACAGCCAAAACATTTCATTTGACGAAACCACTGTTTTTTGACTGCTAACTTATTTTTAATATACTTGTTCATAAAGAACTGAGCTGCGCAGCTAGTTTTACGCAATATGCACAAAGCACATATCCAATCATTTATCTTACACGAGGAGGCGTACAATGAATCAAGATTCTGTTAAAAAGATCGGCTTATGGAACATTGTTGGACTTGGCGTAGGCGGCGCCGTGGGTTCTGGTATTTTTGTCACACTCGGTTCCGCAATTGCACAGACTGGCCGGTCCATCCTGCCGATTACAGTTATTTGTGTTTTTTACATGCTTCTCGCCTATTGGTACAATCTTGCTATGTCTGGTATCTTTGTCGTCGAGGGCGGCGACTATAGTATGAAGGGTATGCTGCTCCCGCCGCTTTTAACTGGCTATGGCGGATGGACCAACGTAATCTGGGCTTTTGGCTTCACTGGATACGCCATGGCTTTAACCAGCTACCTCAGCAGTCTTTGGCCCGTGCTTGCTGACCACAGCAAACTCAGCAGCGCGATTCTTCTCACCGCCTTTTTCCTGCTGACAATTCGTGGAAACCGCATCGTAACGTTATTTCAAAATGTCGCCACTGTTCTGCTGGTCGCAGCGCTTATTCTCTTTGTCGTTATGGGGGTTTCCAACGTCAATACGGCGAATTTCTTTAGCGCAACCTATGATGGCGGCTTTTTCCACGGTGGTTTTGTCGGCATTATCAGCGCCATCGCCATCATGGGCTGGGCCTGTCAGGGGACTACTATGGGACCTGTTGGTGTTATTGCCATTACGAAGAACCCTAAACGCACAGTTCCCATTGGAATCATCGTCACGTGTGTAGTTGTCTCTATCGTTTATGGAATCATGTCTTTTGTAGCGGCCGGCGTACTGCCATACGAACAAATCGCAGGGCAAAACCTGAGTGTGAGCGCCAATGCATTTATGTCTCATGGCCCCTTTGCTTTCTTTATCATTGGCGGCGGAGTATGTGCGATCATTTCTTCCTTCCTCGCCGTGTTGGCTATGATCCGGGAACCACTGTCCCATATGGCGGATGACGGATGGCTTCCCGCTGTGTTCCGCAAGAAAAGCAAAGACGGCTATCCCTATGTTTGCTTTCTTCTTGTTTACATCATTGCACTGCTTCCCATTCTTACCGGAATGAGCGTTGATAATGCAATTACAATGCTTATGATCCCAACCATGCTCATTAATGCATATTTAAATGTAGCTTGTATGGCTATCCCCAAAAAATATCCTGAACAGTTTGCAAAACGAGCCGTCAGATTCCCTCTTTGGCTGTACAACACCTGCAGTATCCTTGGTGGATTTTGTGCTACCGTAATTGCAATTACTTTGTTTCAGGATTTAACTCCGCAAAATGCGATCCTCGCTGCCTGCATTGTCATTGTTCCGCTGATTTTTTCCGCTTTGGCACTCAAGAAAAAATCCGTGGATGCAAAGGTACTGAATGAAAAGAAAAACCAGATCATAAATGCAGCTTTGACCGCAGACAGCCACACCTGAGAAGACAATTTTGTGGCCTTAATAAAAGCATAGGATGGTTAAAATGTATAATTTTGATGAAATTATTGACCGGAAAAATACCAACTCGCTTAACACAGACGGTTTCCGCGGCTATATCTTCCACGCTGGTCCGGAGAAAGTGTTCCCTTACAAGGATGAAGAGTTTATCCGCATGTGGGTCGCTGACATGGAATTTGGCGTAGCTCCAGAAATTTTGGATGAACTGAGAAACAGAATTGACCGCCGCATCTTTGGCTACACCGGTGTCTATGACAGTGAGTATTATCACTCTTTCAACACGTGGTGCCTTAGCCATTACGGCTGGGAGGTCCCTGAGGATGAGCTTTGCTTCTCTCCGGGCATTGTTCCAGCGCTGTATCAGTTAGTCGAAATCCTCTGCGCCCCCAACGAGAAAGTGTTGCTTAACACCCCAGCTTACGGATATTTTCTGCACGCTGCAGAGTATTCCAATGTAGGTGTTCTACATGCTCCATTGAAAATAAATGAACAGGGCGAATTCTCCCTAGACTATGCGTCCTTTGAAAAACAGTGCTCTGATCCCAAGTGCAAGGTCGTTTTGTGGTGTAACCCTCACAACCCCAGCGGCCGCATCTGGACAAAAGAGGAGTTAACTAACATTGCTGAAATTGTGGAAAAGTATAACCTCTGGATTATCTCTGATGAAATTCACTGTGATCTGACCCGGCAGGGAAAGAGACACATCCCTATGGCAAAGATTATGACAGATTATCCGAAGTTGATTACCTGCATGGCCCCCACGAAGACTTTTAATATGGCTGGTCTTGCGTTTTCCAATATCATGATCCGTGACCCCGCCACCAGAGCGGAATTTAAGGGCCGGGACAAACAGTTCGGTATGGTCAACCCCATGTCTCTGGCTGCTGCAAAAGCCGCCTATGACAAGGGCGGCGCCTGGCACGAGGCACTCAAGATTTATCTTGATAAAAACTTTGCCTTTGTAAAAGAGTTCCTTGCGCAAAACATTCCCCAGGCCGTTATGAATATTTCTGAGGCCACATACCTTGCTTGGGTGGATCTGTCTAAATGCCTCCCAGATGTGGAGGACTTGCCCGACTTTTTTGCCAATCAGGCCGGTGTCCTGTTAGAGGGCGGAAATGGCCTGTTTGTAGGGAATGCCCAAGGCTATATCCGACTGAATCTTGCCATGCCCCAGTCCATTATCAAGGCAGGGCTTGAGCGAATGCGTGATGCAATCAACGAGCATCGTTGACAGTAAATACCACATGGAAAACAGGGCCGCGGCAAATGGAGGATAAAAACTCCTTTGCCGCGGCCCTGTTTATAGAACGGAAAACATATTGTAATATTTTAACCGCCGAATGTCCTCACTTTGAATTTTCAGCTGGTGGATTAACTCGGAATCTTCTTTCAACGGTTTTTTGGAGAATAGCATCTTTAGCGCAATAGGAAATACCGGTCTGGAAGATACCCCATTCCACAAACCCCACTTTGTCTCCGCGTCAAGAAAAGAGGCAAGTATCTGGATACTTGCTTTCTCTGTATATGTGTTCTCATGGACTAACTCAATCAGTGACAGGGAATCAAAATGTTCGATGTATCCCCAATAGGTATTTTCAGCTCGTTGATAGTGCTCAAGATCCGTATAGTTCATATACATGACAACTTTGTATTTATTTTTTTCAATCCGAGAGAGCACATCAATAGCCGAGCGGCTCAGTTTTCTGTTTCGCCCATCAAAAAAATAGCCATAAAAATGGTTCAGCCCCTGGAAAAAGGCAGGCCTAATTTCCTGTTCAGGCAAACTCTCCTTAACAGGTCTATTGTACAAAAACTGTTCAGGATGGATTCTGAGGGCATCCGCCAAATCATAAAGCGTCTCCACGTCGATGGAGATTTCTCCCCATTCATATTTGCAAAGAGTCGCCTTACTTTTATGAATTGCCGATGCCAAATCTTCCAACGTCATTTTCCGGCTCTGACGAAAATACCGAATCCGTTTTCCGATTTCCGTGCTGGTCTCAGACATATTCTCCCTCCACGCACTTTTCTATAAAATGCGGATCGCTTATTCCTTGACTTCCCGAATAAGCACAAAGGGGGTCAGCTGCCGGTCTTGTCCGGCCGGATTGTCCCGGATCAGATCCAGCAGCCCCTCCTCGCTCCAGTCCTTCAGCATTTTTCCCCGGCCCAGCAGCTCCACGTTCAGATCGTTGGCGTCCACAATCATCATCACCACGCCGGTCTTGTCGTAGATCTCGTCGCACACCTTGTCCGGGTCGCTGGGGACCCGCACTCCCATGTGCTCATATTCTGGGATATCATGGCCGTAGAAGCCGTCCAGACCGGACACCTCGGTGCCCAGCATCTTATAAAACGTCCCGTGGATCCCCCGGAGCTTGTCAACGGCGGCACAGACGGCGGCCCACAGCACCTTTCCCAGGCCGCAGACATTGATGGCAAACTGCATCTTCACCGGCAGCCCCATCCCCGGCCCGGCCTCGGTCTGGTGAACGAAGTGGGAGAGGAGCCTGGCCCAGAACCCAGGCTTCACCTCATCCTCTGTGACAATTCGCCCCTGGCACAAAGCAATGACCTTTTCGCTGGACGAGACAATGTCCCCCGGCTGATAAAGCGGCAGCACATATTGGCGGATCAAGTCAAGGTAGCTCTCCCCAACCTGAACAAAATGAGTCGTAATGGCGTGGCGGGCATATTTTTTGCCCCCCGCCTCGATCACGACATTCTTTCCCTCATTTGCGTAAAAATCCATTTGAACGGCTCCCTTTCGTGCAAGTATTCCTATTATATCCATATTGGGAGCCGCGCGCAACCTTTAATCTGTTTTTCTTTTTCCTACCCTATGACGGTGGGGGTTGGCCGGACTTCCCGCCTGGTCTCCTCTCGTGGCTTTCGGCTCTGCCGCCGTCCCCATACTTTCGTCACCTCACACACCGCCACCGGCGCCACCGCCAGTGCCAGCACCACCAGCCACTGCGCCGGCTCCATGGCCACCGTCTGAAATACCGCCTGCAAAGGAGGCAGGCAGAGCACCGCCACCTGCATGGCCGCCCCCACCAAAAAGGCCCGATTCATGGCTGGATTGGAGAACACCCCAATATGAAACACCGACTGTTCCTCGCTCCGGGCGTCAAAGGCGTGGAATAGCTGGCAGAGCGTGAGAGTGGCAAAGGCCATGGTGTTGGCCACTGCACTGGCCTCGCCGGGGTCGGAGAGCACATACTCCCCCAGCCAGTAAGCTCCCAAAGTGAGCATGCCCACCATGGCTCCCTGCCAGGCCAGACGCAGGGAAAACGCCCGGTTAAACAAACTCTCATGGGCATTGCGGGGCCTCTGATCCATGACCCCTTCCTCCACTGGCTCCACACCCAGGGCCAGCGCGGGAAGGGCGTCGGTCACCAGGTTGAGCCATAACAGCTGCACCGGCACCAGCGGCATCTGATGGAACCCCAGCACGGTGGCTAAAAAGATGGTCAGAATCTCTCCGATGTTGCAGGAGAGCAAATAGTGGATGGCCTTTTTAATGTTGGCATAGATCCCTCTTCCTTCGGCCACGGCGGAGACAATGGTGGCAAAGTTGTCATCGGTGAGGATCATGTCAGCGGCCTCCTTGGCCACGTCGGTGCCCGCCTTTCCCATGGCGCAGCCGATGTGGGCGGCCTTCAGGGCAGGGGCGTCGTTCACGCCGTCCCCCGTCATGGCCACTACCTGTCCTTTTTTCCGCCATGCGTTAACAATACGGCTCTTGTGCTCCGGGGAGACCCGGGCGTAGACGGCAAAGCGCTCCACGTCCTCCTCCAGCGTCTCCTGGGGCATAAAGTCCAGGTCTGCCCCGGTGACCACCAAATCACCGCTCCGGCAGATACCAAGGGCTCGGGCAATGGCGGCAGCGGTGAGCTTGTGATCCCCGGTGATCATCACCGGCCGGATCCCCGCACGCCAGCACTGTTCCACCGCGGCCTTGGCCTCTGGCCGGGGCGGGTCGATCATTCCCACCAGCCCTAAAAAAGTCAGCTCTTTTTCCACTGCCGCAGGGGTAAGTTTTCCCGGCAGCCGGTCCAGCTCCCGAACCGCCACACCCAGCACCCGCAGAGCCCCGGTTGCCATACGGTCATTGGCGGCCAGCGCCGCCTTTTTCCCGGCGGCGGAGAGCAGACACCGGCCCAGCAGCACATCGGGCGCACCCTTGATGTAGACCCAGTATCCTCCGCCCGGCTTTGGATATAAGGTAGACATGAGCTTGCGCCCTGAGTCAAAAGGCACCTCTCCCCGCCGTGGATTCTCCCGCTCCAATCCAGCCTTGTCTACTCCCTCTTTGCGCGCCGCCTCCACCAATGCCGCTTCAGTGGGGTCTCCCGTCACACGGCCCTGCTCGTCCACTGCGGCGTCACAGCACAGGGCGGCTGCGGTGAGCAGGGCCGCCCTGTCCTTGCCCGCCGCCATCCATACCTCGGTCACCGTCATTTTATTCTGGGTGAGGGTTCCTGTCTTGTCTGAGCAGATCACCCCGGCGCAGCCCAGAGTTTCCACCGCCGGCAGCTTTTTGACGATAGCTCCCCGCTTCGCCATCCGCTGCACCCCAAGGGCCAGCACAATGGTGACAATGGCGGGCAGCCCCTCTGGAATAGCGGCCACCGCCAGAGATACGGCAGTCATAAACATCTCCAGAATTCCCCGCCCCTGAAGCAGCCCTGCCCCAAACATCACCGCGCACACACACAGGCAGACGAAAGACAAGGTCTTGGAAATCTCCCCCATCTTTCGCTGAAGAGGGGTCTCGGTCTCCTCCTGATCCAGCAAAAGCCCGGCTACTTTCCCGACCTCGCTGTTCATTCCGGTGGAGGTAACCACGCAAGTGCCCCGCCCGGCGGTAATGACGGTGGAGCCAATGACCATATTGTGTCGGTCGGCCAACCCGGTCTCCGCGGGCAAGCCCTCCCCTACACACTTTTCCACCGGCACAGACTCTCCTGTCATGGCGCTCTCATCGGCCTTCAGGCCTGCGGCGTCCAAAATTCGGGCGTCGGCGGGCACCAGATCACCTGCCTCCAGCCGAACCAGATCCCCGGGCACCAGCTCGGCGGCCCCAAGGCGCAGCTCCCGCCCGTCTCTGGTCACCCGGGCCAGAGGGGCCGACATCTGCTTCAAGGCTTCCAAAGCCCGCTCGGCGCTGCTCTCCTGAGAGATGGAGATGACGGCGTTTACCACTACGATCAGGAGAATGATTGCAGCGTCCAGCCAATCCTCCCCGCCGCTGGACAAAAAAGACAGCCCTGCCGCCGCCAGCAGCACCAGGATCATGGGATCCCGCAGCTGCCGGAACAGCCTGGCCGCCATACTCTCCTTCGGCCGCCCCGCCAGAGCGTTAGGCCCATACACCCCCAGTCTCCGTCCCGCCTCCTCGGCGGACAGCCCACGCCCCCGGTCGGTCTCCAGATCCGACAGCGTCTCCCCAATGCTTTTGCTGTGCCAAGCGCTCATGGCTTCCAGTCCTTTCATTTCCACTTTCTGGAAACCATGATACGCCGGCGCTTGTCCGATTACAAGGGAATCTTGGCGGAGGCAAGCAGTGCACGCAGGAAATCTCCGTTGGCAGGGGGCCGGTCTGTTCCGTTGCACCCGGTCACTTTTTGATAGGAATCACTGCCGACCTCGTGGATCTGGCGAATAAAGGAGCGGATATTTTTTTCCACACAGGCATACGTACTCCGGTTTTCCACCGCCACTTGCAGATATGCTTCCTTTAAAAGTTCCACCTTTCCGCTTCCCAGCAGCTCGACAGCCCGAAGGGCCTGCCGGTACCCCAGGCTTTTGGGTTTCGCTCCCATCTTCTCTAACAGTGTGCCGAACATCTGTTGCCTGTTCCCGCATAGAAAACGAATATCCTCTAACAATTCCTGAAAAAAGATAGGTTTGGCCAGGAAAAAATCCGCTCCGGCCGCCAGTGCAGCGGCGCTCACCGCCGGCCCGGTCGCCCGAGTGAGCACCAGTATCTTGGACTGGCCTCCCTCTTTGCGGTACTGACGCAGCAACTCCATTCCGCTGATGCCGGGGAGAATTAAATCCAGCAAAATGAGGTCGGCCTTCTCTGTCCGGGCCAGCTCCAGTCCTGTCAAGCCGTCTCCCGCCTGCCCCCAAGGCTCCATTCCCTCGGCCTCTTCCAAAAAATCAAACAACAGCCACCGCTGCGTCGGGTCATCGTCTATCACCAATACTCGAATGGGTGTCATCTATTCCCACCCCTTTGGTTTTATTGCCGCCAACGTTCTCTTGAGATAAACTGCAATCTGTACCGTCATCTCCCGTTCCATGGCGTTCCTTTCCCCCATATATTCCGCGGCCAGCCGCTCTGTCACTCTCCTCCGGTTTCGTACCATTCGAATTCTGGCACCGACAGCGGCGGCTGGTCTGTCAACTACGTTTTCTTTTGCTTTCTGTCCCATGGCTGTCCCCACCTTTAAAATTATAAATTTTGTTCCCCACAATGGTCGTAAGATTCAGTTTTCTGCGATATCACGGTACATCAGTAATAATTTTATTATAACGCTATCTTTTTGGTTTGTCATCCAATTTTTCCATAAAAAGGGACGGTATGATGCATTTTGCATCATACCGTCCCTTTTTTCTTCTTTTATTGGTTCCCGGAGGCCGTCTCCGCGGGAGCCGGACTCTCCTGGGCCGGTGTGCTGGCCTGGGGTGCGGGGCTCTCGCTCACTGCGGGGCTGGCGCTGGCCTTTGCCGCCGCGCGGGCCTCTACAATCGTCTGAAGCTTGTCATAAAACGTCTTGGGATCCAGCTCATCATAGGCCTTGGTGGTTTTTACCTCGGCCTCATCCAGCCACTGCTGGGTAAGCTGATTGTACTTATAGTCCTCGTTGCAGTTTTCCTTCACCTGCTCTTGATCCACATTGATCCTGAGAATGATGTGATAGCCGAACTGACTCTCAACCGGGTCACTGATTTCCCCCACCTTCAAAGCCTTGGCCGCATCTTCAAACTCGCTGACCATCTGCCCTGCACTGATGTAGGTATAGCCGTCGGGGTAGGACAGTGTCCCATCGTCGTTGCGGCCGTCCTCGCTGTATTGATTCATCAGCTCGTTAAACTTCTCTTCACTGTCCCCGGCTTCGCTGAGCTGCTTACGCAGATCCTGGGCCTTTTGAAGCGCCTGGGCCTTCTCCGCGTCGGTAAACTCCTCATAGGACTGCCCATCCTCGCTGAGCTTTCGCGTGGAAATCAAAATATGCTTGGCGGCATAGATACCGTTATCCTCCACGAACTTTTCATAATCGGAATCGGTGACAGCAAGCTTTCCATCGACCTTCAGCTTCTCTTTCAGGCTCTGATTGAGATAATAGACCGCATTGAGGTTTACAAAGCCGTCCCGGGAAATGCAGCGGCCATCCAGCCATGCCTGCAGCGCCTCTTCACCGCCGAGTTGCTCTGCCACGCTGGCCATCTCGTCGTTGATCTCTTTGCTCTGTTCCTCGGTAAGCGTGATCCCGGCCTCGGCGGCCTTGGTCTCAATGACGCGATAAAGCTTGGCGGTCTCCAAAGCGTCAGACTTCAGCACCTCGGCAGTAGCAGTACCGTCCTCTCCCAAAGTCTCTTCCCAGGCGTCATCGTTGGCCAAATAGCCATACTGCTTTTCCTGGGAAATGGCACTCAAAAGCCAAAACAGATATTCCTCGGCCGGAATCGACTGTTTATCCACGGTTAGTATTTCACTGTCTCGCTTAAGATTTGCGGCCTGGTAGGCCATATCGTCAGGATCGGCGGCAGCCCCACAGCTGGCCAGAAGGCTCAAGGCCAGCGTCCCGGCGATCAATCGGCTCTTCTTCATGTATATCCTCCTTCGTGATGTAACGTCACGGTAGCCATTGTACCACCCTTTTTCTGTCGAGACAACGAAAACCGGCGTTCCTTTCCGAATTATTTACAAATTTAAGAAAAGACGGCGGCGCAGCAAAAGCTGCGCCGCCGTCCGGCAATTCTAGTTATGCTTTAAATCTCAGCACTTCTCGAAGATGGTAGACACGCCCATGCCGCCGCCGATGCACAAAGTGGCCAGGCCCTTCTTGGCCTCGGGCCGCTTCATCATCTCATACAGCAGAGTCACGATGATCCGCGCGCCGGAAGCGCCCACCGGATGACCGATGGAGATGGCGCCGCCGTTGACGTTGACCTTGCTCATGTCGAAGTGCAGCTCCCGG
>JAYFPI010000040.1:0-13839 GCA_034927965.1 Pseudoflavonifractor sp. | reverse complement strand
CAGCACCTGGCCGTCCAAGGTGACGATCTTCAGCCGATGTTGATACTTCCGAGCCATGGCAATAGCCGTATCCATGTCCTCGGCTACCACCGTACGGCCCAGCAGGGAGGAAACTACCGTCTCATAACGGCTGTCAAATTTCACCAGATCGCTGCCCATCCCTACAAAACCGGGCTCCCTGGCCACGGCGGTGTCCCGAAACTCGGCAGGGCGGACTGCGTTCAAAGGCAGAAAGGTGCAGCGGCCCCCGTCCCGGCGCTTGAGATACTGAATGGCGGCCTTGCCGTCCTCCTCCCGCTCCACAACAACATTCTGCATGGCGGCACCCAGAGCGGTCTCAATGGCCACTGTGTAGGCACTCTCCACCCGCACTAAGCCCGCCACTGGGCCCAAAACGCCCCTAAGCTGGCCCCGGTCGGATTCCCCCATCACCAGCTTGACCGCCTTGGAATAGCCCTCGTAGAGCTTTTCCATCTCTGCAAGCATGTGGATGCGGGACTGGAGTGCATTTTCCTCCATTTGGAGCTTGACCTGGCGTTCCTCCGCTTCCTGGGCTTTCCGGTTCCGGCTCTCCAGACGCATGGCATAGCCGTTGATTATATTTTTTAGGGAGTCCCGGTCCTCCCGTGCCTGCTCCAGTGCCTTCTGGGCCTCGTCCCGCTCGGCTTCGGCAGCGGTCAGCCGCTCCTCGCCCGCGGCCAGTTCCTGCCGCACCGCCTTATCCCGGTCCATGACCTCCTGAGCAGCGGCGGCCAGTGCGGAAAGCAGCGCCTTGGCCTCCGCGGCGGAGGCGGTCTCCACCGCCTCCTTTTTCCGCAGGGCCTCCATCTCATCGGCCAGCGTCCCCGTCGAACGGCTCAGGTCGTCAGCCTCCTGCCGGAAGCCCTCCAGCTCGGATCCCAGAGTGTCCATCTCCGTCCCGATCTGCTCCAGGCGGGCCCGGCGTTGGGCAATCTGCTCGGAGATGGAGCCTGTCCTGCCCTCCTGAGCCTCCAGCTCTCGCTGGAGCCGGTCTACATTCTCCAAATTGTTCTGAATGTTGGTTTTTAAAACGGCGATGGCGTTTTCACATTCGTTGGCATCGGTCTGACGGCCCATCATAGTGAAGCGGACGCCCTCAGCGTCCACTTCCTTCTGCCGCATCTGGGCGGAGATCTCCTCCGCGGCGGCGTAGAGCTGTTCCACCTCCGCCTGGGCCTCCCCTTTCTGGCGGACGGCATTTTCATAGTCGGCGGAGAGCTTGATGGCCCCGGTACGCACCCGTTCCAATTGTTCCAGCCAGAGGGAGATCTCCAGGCCCCTCAGTTCATCCCGCAGGATGAGGAACTTTTTGGCCTTCTCCGCGGATGCCCGCAGGGGCTCTACCTGGAGCTCCAGCTCGTCAATCTTGTCATTGATGCGGGTGAGGTTTTCCTCGGTGCGCTCCAACCTCCGCTCCGCGTCCTCCTTGTGATGGCGGTAGCGGGAAATCCCGGCGGCTTCCTCAAAGACCTCCCGACGGTCTCCCGATTTCACCGACAGAATCTCGTCGATCTTGCCCTGTCCGATGATGGAGTAACCCTCCCGGCCCAGGCCGGTGTCCATGAACAGCTCGTTAACATCCTTGAGGCGAACTGAGCAGCGGTTGATGTAGTATTCGCTCTCCCCGGATCGGTAATAGCGCCGGGTGACCATGACCTCGCGCTCCTCCAGGTTTGGAAAAATGTGCTCGGTGTTGTCCAGCACCAGAGATACCTCTGCAAATCCCACCTGCTTGCGCTTGGCGGTGCCGCCGAAGATGACGTCCTCCATCTTGCCCCCCCGGAGCGCCCGGGTGGACTGCTCTCCCATGACCCAGCGGATGGCGTCGGAGATATTTGATTTTCCGGAACCATTGGGACCGACGATGGCGGTCACAGCCTCTCCGAAGGACAGCACGGTCTTGTCCGGAAAAGATTTAAATCCCTGGATCTCCAGCGCTTTTAAGTACACGGTCCCACCTCGCTTCGTCAAAAGGTTATGAATAAAATATTATATCAATTTTTTCCCGTCATTGCAAACTGTTTTCCGGGGTTTCTTGTCTTATTTCCGTTCCTGTGGTATCATAGCCACAAATCCATCCATTGCACTGGGGAGGCGCCGACGTGTGACACGATATCGGGAGCAAATCTTTCCGGCCGCAGCCGGGGCGTTCTGGCTGGTCTTTCTCTTTCTGGACCTGACCCAAACGGCAGACAGCGCATGGGTCAAGTTTGCCGCCATCTGCCTGTGTCTGGTCTCTTCGCTCACAGGCCGGAATACCGCCGACGGGCGGCTGGTATCCATGGCCCTTTGCTTTACTGTGGGAGCCGACTGGTTCCTGCTGGTGCGGAACGACCACTACCTGCTGGGCGTCGTCCTTTTCTCCGTGGTCCAGCTTCTCTACGCGCTGCGGCTCTTTCGTCTTCAGGGAGGCCGCCTCTGTTTTGGGGGCCTGACGCTCCGTCTGGCCGCCCTGGCTGCCGGAGTGCTGCTGGGCCGGCAGGACCCGGTCACCGGCCTGGCCGCGTTCTACTTTGCCAACCTGGCGGTCAACACCGCCGAAGCCTTTGCCCTGCGCCCCTTCGGCCGAATGGAACGACATTTTGCCTTCGGTCTGCTGCTTTTTGTGGGGTGTGACCTATGCGTAGGGGGCTGGAATTTGAACCTGTTCCCCGCCTTCACCCGGGTTGGGATGTGGCTTTTCTATCTTCCCTCCCAAGTTCTCATTGTCCTCTCTCAGCGCCTGAAAGGAGAATCTTCATGAGACCGTCCAGATTTCTCTCCGTCCTTTGCTCCCTCCTGCTGGCCCTTTTTCTGCTGACTGCGGCAATTGCCTTTCCCATTCTCTGTCGCCCCTTCTACTACGCCCAAATCGGTTCCCTGGATCTGGTGAAAGACACCGGCTGGGACGAGACAACCATCCGGGGCGCCTACGACCAGGTAATGGACTATTTGGTGGGAAACGCCCCCTTCGGCACCGGTACGCTGAAGTGGTCGGAGAGTGGCATGGCCCACTTTGCCGACTGCCGGACCCTGTTTCGGTTGGACTTCGTCCTTTTGTGGGGCTCCGCCGCCGGGCTGCTCCTTCTGAGCGCACTCCGATGGGGAAAGCGGATCTCCCTGTATCGTTTTTGGGGGCGAAGCCCCGCTTTCTGGACACTCGTGGGGATGACGGCGGTCTTTCTCATCCTCCTCTGCTGGGCGCTTGTGAACTTTGACGGCCTGTTCACCGCTTTCCACACCGTCTTTTTCCCGGGGAAGAGCAATTGGGTCTTCGACTGGCGAACCGACGAGATCATTCTCATCCTCCCAGAGGCCTTTTGGGCCCGGTGCGGCGCGGTCATCGCGGCCCTCTCCCTTGGCGGCGGAATATTGCTGACAGCGGTGTGTGAATTGCTCCACTGGCACCGCTCCCCCAAAACAATCTATGAGAGGGCACAGTCCTTATAACCGCGCAGGAAAGGCCGGGAACACATCTCTGTGTTCCCGGCCCTGTTCTTTACGCTCCCAAATGAGTGATGGCCGCCTTGGCCGCCATCTGCTCTGCCTCTTTCTTGCTGTGCCCGTTTCCCGCGCCCACAGCTTTTCCGTTGAGATCTACCTCCACAGAAAAGGTCTTGGCGTGGTCCGGGCCACTCTCGCCAACAAGGCGGTAGGTCAGCACCCGTCCGCTCTCCCGCTGCACCAGCTCCTGGAGGGCGGTCTTGTAGTCCCGGCTGGCGCTCTTCTCACTCTCTTTGTCCAGGATGAAGCGCTGCACGATCTTTCGGGCCTCCGCCAGCCCACCGTCCAGATAGACGGCGGCCAACACGGCCTCCACGGCGTCGGCGCGGATGGAGGGACGCTCCCGGCCTCCGCCGGCCTCTTCCCCCCGGCCCAGCTTCAGGTAGGCCCCCAGATCCAACAGATCGGCCACCTCCACCAGACTCTCCTCGCACACCAGCGCCGCACGGGTACGGGTCAAGTCCCCCTCAGGAAGGTCCGGATGTTCTTTGTAGAGAAAATCCGCTGTCACCATGCCCAGCACCGAATCTCCCAAAAACTCCAGGCGCTCGTTGCTGCCCAAACTCCCTCGGTTCTCATTGGCAAAGGAGCTATGGGTGAGTGCGTTCTCCAGCAGAGTCCGGTCATGGAAAGAATAGCCCAGCTTGGCCTCCAACGTTTTCATGTTCACTCGCCCAGCTTATTTCTGAGGTAGTTCACCAGATCGCCCACTGTGAGGATCTTGCTCAGGTCCTCTTCCCCCATCTCCTCGATGTCGAACTCCTCCTCCAGAGCCATGGACAACTCCACGATGTCCACAGAATCGGCGCCCAGATCCTCAAAGCTGGTATCTTCGGTGATCTCATCGGCCTCCATGCCAAATTGCTCGGCCAGAAGTTTGGCTACCTTGTTAAAAATCATTACAAATCTAACTCCCATCTTGTCGTACTGCTTCTAAGCATTATGATAATAGGCAATCTCTCTCTGACTGTCAAGGGGAAAATCAAATTTTCTCCGTCTCGGCATCCACCTTGTTCACCGGCAAGCGCATATACGCCACATTTTCCGTAATATTTTCAATGGTTCCGGAGGCGGCAAACTTGGCCGCCTGGGCAATGGCATTCTTGATGGCGTAGCCGTCGGAAGAACCGTGGGCCTTGATAACGGGTCTGGAAATGCCAATGAGGGGTGTACCCCCCACTTCCCGGGAGTCCATCAGCTTCTTGAAGTCCCGCAGGCCACCGGAAACCATGGCTGCCGCCAACTTAGTACCTATGTTTTTCTTGAACATCTTTTTCATCTCCCCGGCCAGGAACAGTGCTGTTCCCTCCACGGTCTTAAGAAAGATATTCCCGGAGTAGCCATCGCAGACAATGACATCTACCGCCCCCAGTACCGCGTCCCGGGCCTCCACATTGCCCACAAAATGGATACGGCCCTCGTCTGCCGCCTTCTTCAGCAGGGTATAACTCTCCTGCTGAAGCTCCCCCCCTTTGCTCTCCTCGGCACCGATGTTCAGCAGGCCAACCCTGGGCTCAGGGCGGCCCAGGATGTGCTCAGCATAATAGGACCCCATGAAGGCAAATTGAAGCAAATACTCCGGGGTACACTCGGCAGTAGCACCAGCGTCAATCAGAAGGGCGCCGCCGTTTGGAGTGGGGATCTGAGGCGCCAGGGCGGCCCGGCGGATGCCCCGGATGCGCTTGGTCAGCAGCGTGGCTCCCGATAAGAGCGCTCCGGTGGACCCAGCAGAGACAAACGCATCCCCTTTCCCTTCTTTCACCAGGTTAAGTCCCACGGTGAGGGAGGAGTCCTTTTTTTCCTTAAATGCCGTCGCAGGGTTGTCCTCCATCCCCACCACCTCAGAGGCATGGACAATCTCGATCCCCGGAGGCGGCGCGTCACAGCCCAGGTCCTGGAGCACCGCGAGAATCTCGTCTCCCCGGCCCACAAGAGTGACCTCCACCCCCAGCTCCCGAACAGCCTCTACGGCTCCCTTGACGTTGGACAGAGGGGCGTTGTCCCCGCCCATAGCGTCTACGACGATCTTCATATTTCTTTTCCTCCTCGGTATTACCCCAAGCCATTATTCCGTGTCCAGTCCGGCCAATGCGTCCAGTGCTCGCTGCGAAATGGCGGCGTTTTTTTCCCGTTTGCCCTTGATGTGGGTCTCCAACGGAGGGATAATTCCAAAATTCACATTCATGGGCTGGAAATCGGTGATGCTCTCATTGGAGACATAAAGGGCCAAGGCCCCCATAGCAGTCTCCCGGGGAAAGTCCACAGGAGGCTTTCCCTCCAGGCGGCGAGCCAATTCAATGGCGCACAGCGCCCCAGAGGCAGTGGATTCCACATAGCCCTCCACGCCGGTGATCTGCCCGGCAAAAGCCACCCTTGGCTCCTCCTTCACCCGGTAGTATCGGTCCAGGAAGCCGGGGGAGCGAAGATAGGTGTTGCGGTGCATCACGCCATAACGCAAAAATTCGGCGTGGGCCAAGGCCGGAACCATAGAAAAGACCCGCTTCTGCTCCGGCCACTTCAGGTGGGTCTGAAAGCCCACCAGGTTATAGACGCTTCCCTCGGCGTTGTCCTTGCGGAGCTGGACTACCGCGTAGGGTTCCCGTCCGGTGCATGGGTCTTTTAGTCCCTTGGGCTTGAGGGGCCCATAGCGGAGAGTGTCCTCTCCGCGCCGAGCCATGACTTCCACCGGCATACAGCCTTCAAAGACGCTTTTATCCTCAAAGCCATGGACGTCGGCCTCCTCCGCCTCAGTCAGGGCCTTCCAAAAATCAAAATACTCCTCCCGGGAGAGGGCACAGTTGATGTAGTCCGCAGTCCCCTTATCATAACGGGAGGCAAACCATGCCCGGTCCATATCTACGCTCTCAAAGGAGACAAGAGGTGCGGCGGCGTCAAAGAAATTCAGGGTTCCACCGTCCGGGAACCGGCGCCGAATGGCCTCAGTCAGTCCCTCTGAGGCCAGAGGCCCCGCCGCGATAATCACGTTTCCTTCCACCGGAAGTTCGGTGACCTCCCCCTCCCGCACGGTAATCAGAGGATGACTGCGGATCTTCTCTGTGACGGCTGCGGAGAAGGCGCAGCGATCCACCGCCAGCGCTCCGCCCGCCTCCACCCGGTGGGCGTCAGCACAGGCGAGGATGAGGCTGTCCAGGCGGCGCAGTTCCTCTTTCAGAAGGCCCACCGCATTCTCCAGCTGATCAGAACGCAGCGAGTTGGAGCAGACCAACTCGGCAAAGTCGGCGCTGTGGTGGGCTGGAGTGCTCTTGTCCGGCTTCATCTCCCACAGTTCCACAGGAATCCCGCGCCTGGCCAGCTGCCAGGCGGACTCGCAGCCCGCCAGGCCGGCGCCGATAATAGTAACGAGGTCCACGGCACGTTCTCCTTTCAGGGGAATCTCAACAGACCAGGAGGGCTTGCCATTCACGCCTGCTCCTTGGTTTTTTTCTTCGGGTTCTTTTTAGTGGCAGGCTTCTTAGCCGCTGCTTTCTGAGAGACAGCCTTTTTCTTGGCAGGTTTCTTCTCCGGTGAGGTTCCTTCTGCGGATACGGCGGCAGTCCCCCCCTCTCCGGAGCTCTTTTTCTTATAATAGCCCCGCTGATCCTCAGGGAGGAATTCAGGACAATCTGGATTGGAACAAAAGGGCTTGCGCGCCCCCCGCCCGGAACGTTTGAACATGGTCTTCCCGCAAGAAGCACATATGTCCGCCGTAGGCACATCCCAAGTCATAAAGTCACACTTGTCGTGTGGATTGCCTTCCCGAACCACGTTGAACTCACAACCATAGTAGGTAAAACCCCGCTTAGAGGTCTTTTTCAGAATTCGGCCGCCGCACTTGGGGCATTTGCCCGGCATCTCTACCACGATAGGCTGAGTATATCCGCACTCCGGCCAACCAGGGCAGGCCAGAAACCGGCCGAACCGGCCGGATTTAAATACCAGATTTCGTCCGCACAACGGGCAGATCTCCTCGGAAACCTCATCGGGAACCTTGATGCGCTCCCCGTCCAAATCGCTCTCCGCCCGCTCCAATTCTTTGGAAAAATCGTCGTAGAAACGACTGAGCAGCGTTTTCCAGTTCTCCTTACCGCTTTCTACTCCATCCAGGTTTTCCTCCATTTGGGCGGTAAAGGCATAGTCCACAATATCGGGAAACTTGTCCTTCATAAGACCGGTGACCACCTCACCCAGGGGTGTAGTACGCAAGTACTTGCCCTCCTTCACCACATACTCCCGGCTCTCAATGGTAGAGATCGTAGGCGCGTAAGTGGAGGGACGGCCAATGCCTTTTTCCTCCAAAGCCTTAATGAGGCTGGCCTCGGTGTACCTAGCTGGGGGCTGGGTAAAGTGCTGCTCGGGCTTGAGACCTTTAAGTTCCAGAGGCTCCCCTTCTTTCAGATCAGGCAGGGGAGACTGGCGGGTCTCTTCTTCCTCGTCCTTTCCCTCCACATAGACCGCCGTATAGCCGGCGAACTTCAGTGCGGTATGGTTAGCCCGAAAGCGGTGCCCGGCGGAGGATGCCTCAATGGTGACCGAGTCGTAGATAGCGGAAGCCATCTGGCAGGCCAAAAAGCGGCTCCAGATGAGCTTATAGAGGCGGAACTGCTCGGCGGTCAAATCTTTCTTGATATTCTCCGGAATCAACTCTACGCTGGAAGGACGGATAGCCTCATGGGCATCCTGGGCGCCGGACTTGGCCTTATAGTGCCGAGTCTCCGGGGGATAGTAGTCTTTCCCATAGCGTCCCAGGATAAATTGCTTGGCGGAATCTACCGCCTCGTCCGACAGGCGCAGGGAGTCGGTTCTCATGTAGGTGATAAGGCCCACGGTGCCTTCGCCGGTAATATCCACACCCTCGTAGAGCTGCTGGGCGATGGCCATGGTCCGCCGGGGCGCCATGCCCAGCTTCCTGCTGGCCTCCTGTTGAAGTGTAGAGGTAGTGAAAGGGGGCGCGGGGTTGCGGGTTTTGTCCTGGCGCTTGACCCCGGTGACAGTAAAGGCGCTTGCCTTCACCTCATCTATAACAGCGCCGACCTCTTCTTCACTGTGGAGCTCCTGCTTTTTCTCCTTTCCGTAGAAACCGGCGGTGAATCGGCCCACACCGGGGCGAACCCGCTCCAGGTCTGCGTCCAGAGACCAGTACTCCTGGGGGACGAAGGCGCGAATCTCCTCCTCCCGTTCACAAACCAGCCGGGTGGCCACAGACTGCACCCGTCCGGCCGAAAGGCCGCGGCGGATCTTCCTCCACAGCAGCGGAGAGATCTGATATCCTACCACCCGGTCCAGCACCCGACGGGCCTGCTGGGCATCCACCAGATCCATATCCAGCTGCCGGGGGGCGGCAATGGATTCGTTAACCACCTTTTTGGTAATCTCGTTGAAGGTGACGCGGAATGTCCGGTCGTCCGGCAGATCCAGCATCTCCTTCAGGTGCCAGGAAATGGCCTCTCCCTCTCGGTCAGGGTCAGTGGCAAGAAAGACTTTGTCACTCTTCTTAGCGGACTTCTTCAGCTCGGAGATGATTTCCTCCTTACCTTTGATGGGTTGGTAGTCCACTGCGAAATCGTTCTCCACATCCACGCCCAGCTTGCTCTTGGGCAGGTCCCGGACATGGCCCATGGATGCCATGACCTCATAGCCCGGGCCCAGATATTTGGTGATGGTCTTCGCCTTGGCGGGCGATTCCACGATCACAAGATTGTTCTTTGTTTTAGAAGCCACAGTATCCCTCCGCGGTTCGAATTTAAGAAGTAAGAATGACGGCAGCGGCGTACCGCTTTCCCGGGCGCTCCTCCACCAGCCCCCGCACCTGGAGCATGGTTAGGGCAGAGAGCACTCTTCTGGCTGGAATCTGGGCCGCTTCAGACAGCTCGTCAGCGGTCAAATCCCGGCGTTGGAGCGCCAGGAGGAGGTCTCTTTCGTCATCCGTAAAGGCCTCAGGGTCGTCTGATAAAGAAATATATGCCCGCTGAGGCTCCTTGTCAACCTCTTTTTCCCCGGTTCTTTCCGCTTTGGGAGGCTCTGGAGCCACCTCCAACCGACTTTGCACCTCTTTTTCCGGGAGGGGCGGACGTGGATGGAGCCGTCCAGGAAAAAGAGGAGCAAACTCTTCCAGCACGTCGGCGGCCGAAAGAATGAGCTTTGCTTCTCCCCGCTGGATGAGCCGATTTGCTCCCAGACTGGCCGGTGCATCCACCGGCCCGGGAAAGGCAAAAACCTCCCGATCCTGTTCCAGCGCCAACCGAGCGGTAATGAGTGCGCCGCTGGGCTGCCCTGCTTCCACCACCGCCACCCCCAAAGACAGGCCGCTGAGGATGCGGTTGCGGATGGGAAAATGAAATGCTTCATGACGGGTCCCCGGAGGGTACTCGCTCACCAGAGTTCCAGCGGCAGCCACATCCTCGTAGAGCCAGCGGTTGCCGCTGGGGTAAAAGATGTCGATACCGCCGCCCAGCACGCTGATAACACTGCCGCCGCCCTGAAGAGCCCCCTTCAGTCCGGCGGTGTCAATCCCCTGGGCCATACCGGAGACCAGCACAGCTCCTGATCTGGCCAATTCCAGGCCCAGTTTCCCCGCCAGCCCCGTGCCGTATGGGGTACATGCCCTGGTTCCCACCACACCGACAGTCAGCGTCCCATCCACTTGAAGGGGCTTCCCCCGCCAGTATAGGACGCAGGGTGGATCATAAATCTGGGCCAGCCTCTCTGGGTACTCAGCGTCCTGGATGGTGAGAATGCGAATGCCCAGGCGATCACAATCGGCCAAAATCTTCTCGGCACCTGATAAATCCTTGTCCTCCAACGACTTGGCCTTGGCTGACGAGAGCCCCGCCAGAGCATATTCCTCCGGCGCGGCAAAGTAAACTGCCTCGGGCGCACCGAAGCGCTGAAGGAGCTGCCAGGGGTCCCCAGGCTGAAATCCCCTGCGGGTGGTAAGCCAGAGAAAGTAGTTTAGGTTCGCCACAGCGGATGCTCCTTCCTTATTATAATAGGGAGTGCGGCGCTTTGCGTCGAAAATAATCGGAGGCGGGCTATCTTATGCCCCGCCGGGCCTCCCAGAGGACCACGGCAGCCGCCACAGCGGCGTTTAGGGACTCACAGCGGGCCTCCATGGGAATTTTCAAAGACTTTTGGCACAGGCAAAGCATCTCCTCTGAGATTCCCTTCCCCTCACTGCCGATCACCACTGCCGCTCTCGACAGGTCTACGTCCCGGAGGTCGGAGGTGTCTTCCCGCAGGGCAGTAGCATAAAGCGGGATTCCGGCACGCTCCAGAAGCCCTCCAATTTTCTCCGGTTCTCCCCGCCAAACAGGCAAGCTCCGAAAGCAGGCTCCCATGGTGGAACGCACCGTCTTGGGGGAATAAGGATCAGCACAAGCGCCGGCGAGCAGTAGCCCGGCGGCACCCAGAGCATCGGCTGTCCTCCAGACAGTACCCAGATTTCCCGGGTCCTGCACGCCGTCCAAAATCAGATAACGCCCGGGTTCCAACTGCTTGGGCAAGGCAATGTCCGGCAGAGCGCAGACAAAAACCACCCCCTGCGGTGTCTCCGTGTCAGCCAGAGTCTCCAACACATCTGCCGGAGTCGTCACCACGCGGGCACGGAGTTCCTTCGGAAGCTCTCTCCCATCGGCAGTCACCACTGTCCGGATCTCCGCGCCCCACTTGATTGCTTCCTCCAGCAGTTTGGGACCCTCGCCAAAAAACTCTCCAACCTTCCGACGATAACTGCCGGAGGTGCGAAGCTTCCGGATGTGCTGAAACAGCGGGTTCTGACGGCTGGTGATGAGCTCCATTACTTTACCTCGTGAAGATGGTTGATGTCATCACTGCGGCCCAGGACCACCAGATTATCCTTTTCCTCCAGCACATAGTCCGCCCCAGGGGCCACGTCCAAATCTCGGCCCGCCTCGGCCTTTCGAACGGCTATGACATTGACACGGTAGCGGTTACGCACGTCCAATTCCCGAATGGTGTGGTAGCGCCAAGACTTTGGGGCAGTCAACTCCACAATGCCATAATCGTCCGAGACTTCAATAAAGTTGAGCACGTTGGAAGAGGATAAGCCCTGGGCCAGTTTTACCCCCATCTCATGCTCGGGAAAAACCACACGGTCAGCGCCGATCTTCTCCAGCACTTTCCGGTGTACATGGCTCTGGGCCTTGCAGATAACTTCCCGCATCCCCAGTTCCTTCAAATTCAGGGTAATCAGAGCGGAGTTGCCAACGTCATCTCCCACGGCCACGATGGCGCAGTCATAATTTCGCACCCCCATGGCCCGCAGCACAGCAGGATCCCGGGCATCACCGGTGACCGCATGAGTCACCTGATCAGCCACCTTCTGGACACTCTCCTCCCGTCCGTCAATGGCCAACACCTCATGGCCAAGCGCAGATAACTCCGTGGCCACCGCTGTTCCAAAGCGGCCCAGGCCGATTACTACAAAGGTTTTCATACGAGCTACAGACCTCCTTACCGGCGTCCCGGGCGGCAGAGCCACCGGACGCTCCGGTCAAACGTCGTTTTCCATTTTCACTCAGCCGATCATGATGCTGAACTCCGGATATTTGATATGAAGAGGGCTTTTCCCACCAATCAGGAACGCGATGGACACAGACAGCACCCCTACCCTTCCGGTATACATAAGAAAAATAAGCAAAATCCTGGACAGGGGAGACAGTGCCGGAGTCAATCCGGTGGTCAAGCCCACAGTTCCCAGGGCAGAGGCCGTCTCAAACGCCGCATGAAGAAATGGCACCCCATCCGCCAGAGTAAGAATCATGGCTCCGCTCAATTGGAGAAGGAGCACCATGAGGAACAGGGTGACTGCGTTCATAACCCGCCCGGCAGAAAGAGTACGCCCCCGGAAGGTAATGGATTCCCGCCCACGCAGGCTGGTAAAGAGCACCATAAAAAGCACCCAGGCCGTCACTGTCTTGATACCGCCCGCAGTGGAGCCGGATGAGCCGCCGACGAGCATGAGAATACATCCCATCACCTGGGAGTTATCCTGCATGGCCCCCTGATCAATGACATTGAACCCCGCCGTACGAAGCGTGATCGACTCAAAAAAGGCATTGAGCCACTTTATCCCTATCGGCATTCCGCCCAGCGTAGCCGGGTTATCCCCTTCTGTGCCCATAAAGAAGGCCGCTCCAAAGAGGATCAGAAACGCGGTGAGCCCAAGCACCAGGCGGCTATACAGAGTCAGTTTTTTCCAACGCCGGTTCTTCGCCACATCCTCCCACACAAAAAAGCCCAAGCCCCCCACTACAACCAGCCCCGCGGTGGTCAGCAGCACCAGAGGATCGCTGTGGAAGTCAGCCAGGCTGGAAAAGGCCCCTGTATCCCCACCCTGGAGGTCAAAACCGGCATTGCAGAAGGCGGACACCGAATGAAACACGGCGTGCCAAAGTCCTCTGGGCAGGCCAAACCGAGGGATCATGCGGAACGACAGCAACACTGTGCCGATCAGTTCAAAAAAGGCGGTGCCCATCAATGCCCGCCGCACCACCCGCACCACACCATCCAGATCGTTGAGGTTGAGAGTAGAGACCATAATAAGCCGCTCAGACAGTCCAATACGCCGGTGGGCCACAAAGGAAATCAACGTGATGACTGTCATAAAGCCCAGCCCACCCAGTTGGATGAGTAAGAGGATGATAGCCTGTCCAAAGGGAGACCAAGTCAGCCAGGTATCTACCACCACCAGCCCGGTGACACAGGTCGCGGAGGTTGCGGTAAATAATGCGGTAAAAAAGCCCATGCTCTCTCCGGACCGGGTCGAGATAGGAAGGGTAAGCAACAATGCACCCACCAAGATAATCATTCCAAAGGACTGAGCCACCAGCCGAGTAGAGTTGAGCCGCCGGCCGCGAATAAAATGATCTTGGACAAAATAAGCTAAACGTTCCAGCAAGCAGCCTTCTCCTTTCCGTTCAAACACAAATCCTATGGGAAATTTTAAAGAAAATTTTGAGCCTTGACCAAATCTCAAACGGAAATAAGTATATCATACGGCGCAAAGTCTTTCAAGTCAACGTCTTTTTCTTTTTTGTCATTTCCCGCTTCATTATGAGTCAGCTGCGCCTCTACAAAGCAAAAAAAAGCCGGACTGACGTCCGGCTTTCCTGACCAAAATGATTGCAATGGCATACCGCAATGCATGATTTAAAGCTTTTTTAGGGCACAACGTTTCGCTAAGCCAATTTGCTCACCGCCACAAATATATCGGAAATGGCATACCACGTTGGAAAGTTAACTTCTCCCGTCACCGGAAGGTCAAAAATCTGCTGAAACGTTTTAACGGCCTCCGCCGTCTTTTCTCCATAGGTGCCG
>JAYFPI010000099.1:0-32431 GCA_034927965.1 Pseudoflavonifractor sp. | reverse complement strand
GACTGCGAGAAAGACAGCGGCTGAGCAGGGGACGGCAAACCAGCATAGCTTACGCACGGGACTCTGACGGCGTGGCCCAACTGCGGCTGCGCGCCACGGCCCTGTGCCAGTTGTGCAGAAGCGTCTGGCGCTGCGCATCCTCCATTGCGGGAGCAAAAACAGCGTCCTGGCGCCAGAGACTTTTGAGCTCTGATTCGTCCTTCCAAATTCCTACGGCCAGCCCGGCAAGGTAAGCCGCGCCGAGAGCGGTAGTCTCCCGAATAGCGGGACGGCGCACCGCGCGGCTGAGCAGATCGGCTTGAAACTGGAGAAGAAAGCCGTCCCGGCTGGCGCCGCCGTCGGCGTTCAGAGAAGATAGAACCAGCCCGGTGTCCTTCTCCATGGCGGAGACCAGATCCCAAACCTGATAGGCAATGGATTCTTGGGCAGCCCGGACGATGTGCTCCCGACGAGTGCCCCGTGTGATTCCGATGAGACACCCACGGGCGTACATATCCCAATAGGGGGCACCCAAACCGGTGAAGGCGGGGACCAGATAAACTCCGCCGGTGTCGGCCACCATGCGGGCCAGCGGCTCGGCCTCGACACTGTCGGAGAGAACGCCAAGTCCGTCCCGCAGCCACTGGATCACCGCCCCCCCGGTAAAGGCAGAGCCCTCCAAAGCGTACTGGGTCCGGCCATTTCGACGCATGGCAATGGTAGTGAGCAGGCCGTTTTCACTTACGCAGGGAGTTTCCCCGGTGTTCATCAGCAGAAAGCAGCCGGTGCCGTAAGTGTTCTTTGCCTCTCCGGGGGCAAAACAGGTTTGACCGAAGAGAGCGGCCTGTTGGTCTCCAGCCATGCCGGCAATGGGGATGCGGGATCCGGCCAGATCAGTTTCCCCGTATATCTGACTGCATTCGACCACGCGGGGGAGCATGGGCTCGGGAATGTTCAGCGCCTGGAGCAGAGTGTCATCCCAGCAGCCCCGATGGATGTCATAAAGCATCGTACGGGAGGCGTTGGTGGCATCAGTGACGTGGATCCGGCCGCCGGTGAGTTTCCAAACCAGCCAGGAATCCACTGTTCCAAACAGCAAATCGCCCCGGCGGGCTTTTTCCCGCCGGGGATCAACTTTGTCCAGGATCCAACTCAGCTTGGTGGCGGAAAAGTAAGCGTCTGGGAGAAGGCCGGTGGTGCTCCGGATGTGAGACTCCAGCCCCTCAGCCCGGAGCTGGTCTACCCGGTCTGCCGTTCGGCGGCATTGCCAGCAGATGGCGTTGTAGGCAGGCAGCCCGGTAGAGCGATCCCACACCACCGTGGTTTCCCGTTGATTGGCAAGGCCAATGGCGGCGATATCCCGGGGATCCACGCCGGACTGGGCGACGACCTCCATCATCACTGCCGATTGGGAGGACCAGATTTCCATGGGATCGTGTTCCACCCAGCCTTCCCGGGGGTAGATCTGGGTCAGCTCTTTCTGGGCAAGTCCTATTATATTTTGCTCAGAATCGAAGAGAATGGCTCTGGAACTAGTCGTTCCCTGATCCAAGGTTAAAATGTAGTTTCCCATATCGTTCAACCTTTCGTGGAAATCGTTTGCCCACCTTTTACAAAAGGGGCCTGAATGGCCCCGCAGGGGCAGGCGCGGACGCACTTGCCGCATCGGATGCAGTCTGCGCCGTTTGGTTTTTGCCACACGGGAATATCCAGTGGACAGGCCTTCTGGCAGGCACCGCACTGGACACAGGCGCTCTGGTCAATCTTTAGACGGACCAAAGACACCGGGTTGCACATGCCGTAGACGGCTCCCAGAGGACACAGATACCGGCAGAAGGGCCGGTAGACCACGAGGGAGAGAAAAATCAGGAGTACCAGGATAAGGATCTTCCAGCGGAAGACCCATCCGGTGGCCTCCCGAAGAGCGGAACTGGCCAAGGTAAGTGGAATGCCGGCCTCCAGCGTGCCTGCCGGACAGAGATAAGCGCAGAACCAAGGCTCCCCAAGGCCGTAGGCATCCGCCACAAACATGGGCAGGAGGATGACAAGGCCGACTAAAACAGCATAACGAAGCAGCCGCAGAAATTTCTCCCCCGGCAAACGTCTGAGCTTCTTGGGAAATGGAATTTTATGCAGCAGGTCCTGAAAAAAGCCAAAGGGACATAGCCAGCCGCACACAAACCGGCCGCAGATGGCCCCAATCACCAGCATAAAGCCCACGACATAAAAGGAAAAGCTGTATTCCGGGCTGGTGAGGACGGCCTGCAGGGAGCCGATCGGGCAGGCCCCCAGTGCACCGGGGCAGGAATAACAGTTCAGCCCAGGCAGACAAAAACCCTTGGTGCGGCCTTTGAAGATAGTCCCCCTGGCAAAGCCAACCGCGTAGCCGTTGGACAGTGCCGTTACGCACAACTGGACAAAGGCCCGGGGATGGGCCTTCATCCAGTCCTGTTCCTTACCCAAGACCAATGCACTCCAGGCAGACGTTGGCGGCCTTAGCAAGTACCGTGTAGGGTTCTCCGCGCAGTACACCAAACACGAGGAACAGCACACCCACCCCCAGCAGGCAAAGTCCTGGAAGAACGCGGCGCATCACTTTTGCACTTCCTTCAGGCGGGCTTCAATGGTATCGGCCCAGAACTGCTTATCCCGGGCCAGCATGAAGGTAGTGCCCACTTTATTGCCCTCGCTGTCAATAAAAAAGGTGGTGGGAAAGCCCTGCATATCGTCCAGAATAGCCTTGGCCAGACTGTCGGAGGGGAGGATATGCATATAGTTGGTGGCGCCCGTTTGCTTGATCAGATCTTTGGCAAGCTGTATTTTTTCGTCTTGGTGTTCGCCGTCGGTGTACCGGATGTCGCCTATGATGCCAATGATCTGGACCTTAGTGCCGGCATACTCGTCGGCCAGGGCAGCCAGGTCGGTCATCTCCGGGATACACTTGGGACAGAAGGTGCCCCAGACGTTTACCAAAGTCAGGTCATAGTCGGCAAAGATGGAGGAATCGACCTCTTCGCCGTCAATGGTGGTGGAGGTAAAGTCAGAGAGCAGTCCATCGTTGGATTTGCTGCCGCAGCCCGAAAGCAGGGTTATCACCAGACCGAGGCTGAGAATCAGAGCGCCAAAACGTTTCATGATGGAACCTCCTATGAACAAATGGAAGGGAAAAGGCTAATCAGGAATGGTTGTTTTTATTATCTATTATTTTTATAAAAAAAGCAATTGAAATTTCAACATATTGGTTCTTTTGTATGAAACAGTTTACAACGGGAAAACTGAGGAAGCGTATGAAAAAGGGGGAATCTGCATGGATCGGATGGAATTAGGACGGGAGACGGCCCACGGCCTGCGGCCTGCGGGCCAGACCACCGGCCGGAGAGCTGCAAAGGAGATCGTCCGATCCATAGAGCAAGTGGAACGGACCCGGGATCGAATTGCCCGTCAGAGCAGGGAGCGTCTGCCCCAGGCGGCGGAGTGGTTGCTGGACAACGCCTATCTGGCTCGAAGAGGGGGGCTGGAAAGTGCTGAGGATCTGCGCCGGGGACGTGGACTGAGAACGGTAGGAGGTGTGCTCTACGTCCAGTTTCTCGCCCGAACCTTTGCCCGGGAGACAACGGAGGTACTACCCGAGGAGTTGGCTCTTTTTCTGGCTGGAGTTCAGAGCGTGCAAAGTCTGACAGAGGCGGAATTGGCCTTGTTTATCTCTGCGCTGAAGGGTGAACTCTGTCGGATGATTGCCGAGCTATGCCCCTCGCTGGAGGCGGAAGCGGAGCGCGAGGGGTTGGCAGAGACACTGGAAAAGATTTTTACCGGACTGCGTTTTCTCTCCACCGCCAATCTGGGCCCGCTTCTGGAAGCATCCAGTTCCGTGGAGACGGCCCTCCGCAAGGATCCCGCGGGGCTGTATTCTGAAATGGACGATGCTACCCGGGCTCGCTACCGAAACCGGGTCTGCCAGCTCGCCCGCCGGTACCGGAAGGGGGAACAGGAAACTGCGGAGGAGGTGCTGGCGCTGGCCCGTGGGGCGGAAGGGGAGCGGGCGCACATTGGTTGGTTTCTCTTTCGCTGCCCGTTGGGAAAACAGGAAAAGCGATCCACCGGAACCCTTTATGTGGCATCAGTCCTGCTTCCGGCGTTATTTTTGGCCCTGCTGTTGGGGTTTCTCCTGGAGAGCCGAGCGCTCTTTTTCCTTCTCCTGCTGCCGGCCACCGATCTAACCAAGAACCTGGTGGATTTTCTGATGGTTCGCTTGGTGCGGCCTCGCCCTGTCCTGCGGATGGAGCTCCAGAACGGCCTGCCCCGGGAGGGGCGGACCCTGTGTGTCATTGCCGGTCTTCTCACCGGGGAGGATAGCGGAGATCAGTACGCGGCACTGCTGGAGCGCTACCGTCTGGCCAACCGTGACTGCGGAGAAGAGCTGCGCTTCGGCTTGCTGGCCGACCTGCCGGATCGGGCAGCCCCCATGGCTTCCGCGCAGCGGAGACAGATCCGTCGGGCCGAACAGGCGATCAAAGCCCTCAACGACAAATACGGAGGCGGCTTCTATCTTTTCTTCCGTACGCCCGTATTTCAAAAGACGGATGAGCGCTATGTGGGATGGGAGCGGAAGCGGGGGGCGCTCATTGAATTGAGTCGTCTGCTCCGCGGAAAGCCTACCGGCCTGCGCGTTCGGGCGGGGGATGCCGGGGCCCTGAGCGGAACCAAATATGTCATTACGCTGGACTCCGACACAACGCTCAACGTTGGTACGGCCCGGGAACTGGTGGGAGCTATGCTGCACCCGCTGAACCGTCCGGTGGTGGATGCGAGACTGCGGGTGGTCACGGAGGGCTACGGTTTGCTTCAGCCGCGTGTGGGGGTAGAACTGAACGCCGCCAACCGCTCCCAGTTTTCTCGTATCTTTGCCGGGCAGGGAGGGGTGGATCCCTACGGAGGGGCGTGCAGCGATGTGTACCACGACCTCTTTGACCGGGGGACCTACACCGGGAAGGGTATTTTCGATGTGGAGGTTTTCGGGCGCTGTCTGGACGGGCGATTCCCCCAGGAGCGCATCCTTTCACACGATCTGCTGGAGGGGGCCTATCTCCATGCGGGCCTGCTGGGCGACGTGGAGCTCACCGACGGCTATCCCTATAAGGTCAACAGTTACTTTGCGCGGCTCCACCGCTGGGTACGGGGGGATTGGCAGCTGCTGCCATGGCTGGGTCGCCGGGTGCACAATGAGGCGGGGGAACGGGTGACCAATCCCATTGCTCCCATGGACAAGTGGAAGATCTTCGATAACCTCCGCCGGAGCCTGTCCCCAGCCTTTACTCTCCTGGCCCTGCTGCTGGGAATGTGCCTGTCCGCACCTGCCTTCGGAACAGCCGCGGCTCTGGCTATTGTCTCGGCCTGGTCCAACTTGCTGCTTACAGGAGCTGATCTGGCCTTCCGGGGCGGGGTTGGACTGCGGAGGCGGTACCACTCCACCATCATCGCCGGCTTCGGAGGTATGATTCTTCAGACGCTGGTACAGCTACTGTTCTTACCCTATCAGGCGTGGGTGTGCGCCTCTGCAGCCGCCGCGGCTCTGTGGAGAAGTTTCGTCAGCCACCAGCGAATGCTGGAGTGGGTGACGGCAGCGGACGCGGAGGGGCGGAAAGACGGTGTTTGGGCCAATTTCCGTGCCCAGTGGCCCGCAGTGGCGGCGGGCCTTTTTGCCATGGCTTTTGCCCGGTTTCCGGCGGGGGCGGCGGTGGGATTGGTATGGGCCTTCTCTCCTGCCTTTGCCTGGGCCCTCTCCCGGCCGGTACGGGAGAAAAAAGCCGCGCCGGAAGAAGACCGGCCATTTTTGCTCCACCAGGCCGCCCTCATCTGGGGATATTTTCAGGACTGGCTTCGTCCGGAGGATCACTGGCTGCCTCCAGACAACGTCCAGGAGAAGCCATGGTTAGGTCCCGCCCGCCGGACCTCTCCCACCAATATTGGTATGGCTCTTTTGAGTTGCTGTGCTGCCGCAGATTTGGAGCTCACCAGCCGCCGTCGGGCAGTGGAGCTGATCGGACATATGCTGGATACCGTTGAGGCCCTTCCAAAGTGGAACGGGCATCTTTACAACTGGTATGACACCTCCGACTGCGCCCCCCTGTGGCCCCGCTATGTCTCCACAGTAGACAGCGGGAATCTGCGTGGATGCCTCATTGCCCTCCGGGAGGCCCTTTACACCTGGGGAGAGGACCGCATGGCCCGTCGGGCGGAGTGCCTGTCAAACGCAATGGATCTCAGCCCCCTCTATGACCGGGAGCGCAAGCTCTTTACCATCGGGTTTGATGTGGAGAGGGAAGTATTCACCCAGGGCTGGTATGACCTGATGGCCAGCGAGGCACGGCTGTCGAGTTATCTGGGCGTGGCTCTGGGGGAAGTGGACCCGCGCCACTGGCGGCGTTTGGGCCGGATGCTGGTGGAGGACAATGACTACTGCGGAATGGCCTCCTGGACGGGAACCATGTTTGAGTATTTTATGCCCAATCTGCTGCTGCCCTGCGAGCAGGGAAGTTTGATGTATGAGTCTCTGGCTTTCTGTATTTACGCGCAGAAGCGGCGGGGAGCCAAGACCGGCACCCCGTGGGGGATCTCCGAGTCCGGATTTTTTGCCTTTGATCCCGGTATGGCCTATCAGTACAAAGCCCACGGCGTGCAGGCGCTGGGCCTGAAGCGGGGGTTGGACCGGGAGCTGGTGGTGGCACCCTACGCTTCTTTCCTGGCCCTCTTGCTGGCGCCGGGAAGCGCCGGCCGCAACCTGCGCCGTCTCCGGGATATGGGGCTGGAGGGAACCTACGGCCTCTATGAGGCCGCTGATTTTACGCGTGGCCGTGTCCGGGACGGGGAAAAGTGGGCGGCAGTCCGATCCTTTATGTCTCATCATCTGGGCATGAGCCTGATTGCCATTGATAATGCCCTCAGCGGAAATATTATGCAGGAGCGGTTTATGCAGGACTGCTCTATGGCTGCGTATCGGGAGCTCTTACAGGAGAAAGTGCCGGTGGGTGCACCTGTAATGAAACCCAGCCGCACTTTCCAGCCTGACCGAGTACGCCCCGCACGGCAGAGCGAATTTCACAGGGAAGGAGAGGTAAGGGAGGATGGCCAGCCGGTTTGCCATCTGCTGTCCAATGGGCTGGTGTCCGCCCTGTGTACCGGGGACGGAGCCGTACGGTTGACTGACGAGCGAGGAGAGAGCCCTGTTCTCACTGTGCTTCGGGAGCGCTTTTCCCCGACGGGAGTATCCTTCTTTTTTCGAAACAAAGAGGGCCAGCTCTATCCGCTGACCTCCGCACCACTTTGGCGGGAGGGACAATTTTCTTGGAGTTTCGACGGCGCTGGTGTGTGTTGGAAGGCCCAGAACAGCGTTTTCACAGCCAAGGTCGCACTGACTCTTTCGAAGGAAGAAAGGGGGGCGCTGTGGTCGGTTTACCTGGATGGGGGCAGCGGGGGAGAGCTGATCTGTTATCTGGAGCCGGTGTTGGCCCGCTCTGCTGATTACCTGGCCCATCCGGCCTACTCCAAGCTGTCTTTGGAGAGTACTCAGCTGGAATGCGGCGTCCGGTTTGTCCGGCGGCCCCGAGAGGGGAAACGCCAGGCGGCCCTGGCAATTGTGTGGGATCGGGAAGAGTCATCCTGGGACACCAGCCGGGAGCGAGCGCTGGGCCGGGGTGGGCTGCGGAGACTGGAGCAGGCATTGGAAACGCCGGCGGGATCGACGGAGGGGGCGGTACTGGATCCCTGCCTGTTGGCCCGGTTCCCGGTGGGGGAAGATCACATCCAACTGCGTGTCGCATTGGGATTTGAGGATGGGGCCGAACGGGCTGAGAAAACCGCGCGAGAGGTGTTGAACAGCCCTGGAGAGAGCAGCGGGCGGCTGCCCGGACTGCTCCGTGCGCTGCAGATGACTACGGAAGAGGGCAAACGGGCCATGGATCTGCTGTCCGCACTGGCTTTTACTCGTCAGCCAACGGACGAGTTTCCGCAATCAGATCTCTGGGTTCATGGTATTTCAGGGGATCTGCCTATCGTTTTGGCATCTCCGGAGCCGGAGGGAGAGAGCCTTTCTGCCTTTCCGCTGAAGGCCCACGCCTTGCTGTCTCACAGCGGCTTTCCCTTTGATCTCGTCTATCCGCTGACTGACGGCAGCGACTACCGCCGCCCGGTTCGAGGGGCGGTTTTGGAACTGGTCAAGACCCTTGGGATGGAAGCCGAATTGGGCCGAAGGGGTGGAATTTATCTCATTGATATAGGCCTGACAGGAGAGGGCGAGGGGCCGCTAGCAGGGTGGTCGGCGGTTCGGCTGAACAGCGCCGGACGCTGGATTCTTCCTGAGGTGCTGCCACCGATCCGGCCTCAGCTTCCGCCATGCCGAGTTCAGCCGGGGCTGCCCGAGGGAAGGTATCTGCCGGAAGGGGAATATGCTTTCCGGCTGGAGGGAACCCTCCCCCCCTTGGGGTGGAGCCATTTCTTGGTAAATCCTGCCTTTGGCTGGCTCACTGACGAGACGGGCTGCGGCCACCTCTGGCAGGGCAATTCAAGGGAGAGCGCCATCACCCCTTGGAACAACGATCCTCTAGCCATCGGCGGGCCGGAGTGGTTTTACCTTACTTGGAAGGGGGAGACCCACAGCCTGTTTGCCGATGGTGATAGCCTCTCGGTTTCGGTAACCTATGGGTTTGGATGGGCGCGGTGGGAAAAAGAGTGGCCTGGCGGGACGGTCCGCACCACCGCTCTGGTTCCATGGGACGAGCCCCGCCGCCTACTGCTGGTAGAGCTTCCAGACGGAGACGGAGAAATAAGCCATATCAGTAATGAGAAAGGAGATAAGCCTTACAAATTTTCGGGAAGTATTTTGCTTTCCAGCGGTGCGGAAGGGACCCAAGAGGCTGCCCTGGAGGAGTGGGAGAGTCGGTTCCGAGATACGACTGCGCGGTGGCGGCAGATGGTCTGCCCACTGAGAGTGGAAACGCCGGATCCGGCCCTTAACCACTATTTAAACGGCTGGTGTCTCTATCAGGTGGTGGCATGCCGCCTGCTGGCCCGCACCTCTCATTATCAAAACGGGGGAGCATTTGGATTCCGGGATCAGCTCCAGGATACTTTGGGCCTTCTCACGGTAGAACCATCCTGGTGTCGGGCGCAGATCCTGCGCTGTTGTGCCCATCAGTTTCAGGAGGGTGACGTGCAGCATTGGTGGCATGAGGTGGATCAGGAAAAAAACCGGGGAGTACGCACTCGTATCTCCGATGATCTGCTCTGGCTGCCCTATGCACTTGCTCGGTATTGTGAGAGCTGGAATGACTGGAACATCTTGTCTGAACAGGTAAATTACCTGTCAGGCCATATGCTGAAAGAGGGGGAAGCGGAGCGATATTTTGTGCCCGAGGCAGCTCGGGAGGCAGAGAGTGTCTACCGCCATGCGGTAAGAGCGCTGAATTGTGCCTTGGATCGGGGAACTGGCAGCCACGGCCTAATGAAGATGGGCACGGGCGACTGGAATGATGGCATGAACCGCGTTGGGGCGGGTGGACAGGGAGAAAGCGTATGGCTTACCTGGTTTACAGCCGTTACGTTGCAATTATTTGCTCCCATAGCGGAGCGAATGAACGACGGAGAGTCTGCCGGGCTGTTCCGCGGGGCGGCCGGACGTCTGAAGCAGGCGGCGGAAAACGCCTGGGACGGAGCGTGGTACCTCCGGGGCTGGTATGACGACGGCACGCCCCTGGGAAGCGGCAGCGCTTTGGAATGCCAGATTGATTCCATTGCCCAGAGCTGGGCGGCTCTGACGCCCGGCGTGGACCGGACCCGGGCGGAGACAGCTATGCGGTCGGCTTTGGACCGTCTCTTTGACCGGGAGGTGGGAGTGGTTTGCCTCTTTACCCCCCCATTTCGGGAGGGAGAGACCGACCCCGGCTATATCCGAGGCTATGTTCCCGGCGTCAGGGAAAACGGTGGGCAGTATACCCACGCTGCCGTCTGGCTGGTACTGGCTTGCTATGAGCTGGGCTGGAACGAGGAAGGGTGGGACTTGCTTCAAACCCTCCTTCCGGAGACCCATCCGACAGAGGTCTACCGGGCCGAGCCCTATGTGTTGGCCGGAGATGTCTACACCAATTTAAACCACCCGGGACGCGGAGGGTGGAGCTGGTACACCGGCGCTGCTGGGTGGTATTATCAGGCGGCAATCAGCGGCTTGTTTGGAATTACTGTAAAGGATCAATGCCTTTCCGTTTCCCCGAAACTGCCCTCCGGCTGGCCCGGCTATTCGGCCCGCTGGGAAGGAAAAGGCTGGACGCTGCTTCTCACAGTTTGCCGTGGGAAAACGCCCTCCCTGCTGCTGGACGGAGGGCCGGTGACCTTAGTCTCTCTGGAGGGGCTGACAGGGGAGCACCGACTGGATGCTACGATATGCGAATAATCCGAATGGAAAACAACCCCAAATTTTTCACGAAAAGGGTGCCCAAGCGGGGAAAAATGTTGTATAATAGCCTTCGTCTAATCACAGAAAGGAAGGTGGCTTCATGAGCGCTGTCACCCGGACGCAATTGTTGCCCGGCGTGTTCCTCACGTCGGTTCACACCAAAAAATTTAAATCTTCGGCTTTGTCCATGACCTTGTTGGCGCCGCTAACCCAGGCGGATGCGGCCGCCAATGCACTGATCCCCTACCTGCTGAGGCGAGGGAGCGAACGCCATCCCGATCTACAGTCTCTCTCTGCCGCCCTGGATCAGCTCTATGGGGGAACCATTGAGCCTATGGTTCGCAAAAAGGGCGAGATCCAGTGCGTTGGATTTACCGGAAGCTTTTTGGACGATGCCTATACCTTGGACGGCAGCAGCGTGCTGGACGCGGCTGCCGGGCTGATGGGAGAGTTGCTGCTCCGGCCCTACACCCTGGATGGAGCCTTCTGCCCTGACTACACCCGGCAGGAGAAGGCCAACCTCATTGACCGCATTCGCGCCGAAGTCAATGAAAAACGCCGCTACGCCTCCGACCGCGTTGTGGAGGAGATGTGCGCCTCTGAGCCTTACGGAGTAAACCGGCTGGGCCGGGAGGCGGACGTAGAGGCTCTCACACCCCAATCTCTTTGGGCGCGTTATCAGCAGCTTTTGGCCCATGCCCGGCTGGAGCTCTACTACTGTGGCTCGGCCGAGCTGAACCAGGTGTGCTTTATCCTCCAGAAGGCTCTGTCGGGACTTCCCCGGGAGGGCGGCTATACTTTGCCGGGCTGCACCGTGATCTCTGCCGCCGGGACGCCCCGGCGGGTGGAGGAGACCATGGATGTGGCCCAGGGCAAGCTGACCATGGGCTTTCGCACCGGCGGCATTACAGCCGCCTCTTCGGAGTACCCGGCCCTGATGCTCTGCAATGCTCTCTTCGGCGGGACGACCACCTCCAAGCTCTTCCTCAATGTGCGGGAGAAATTGTCTCTTTGCTATTATGCCAGCTCCACAGTCCACAAGTACAAGGGGTTGATGGTGGTTTCCTCAGGTGTGGAATTTGCCAACGTAGGAAAAGCGGAGGCGGAGATCAAGGCCCAGCTGGAGGCATGCCGTGCAGGACAATTTGAAAAATGGGAGGTGGAAGGCGCCCGGCGGTACACCATTAGCTCCCTCCTCACCCTGCTGGACAGCCAGAGCCGACAGGAGGATTATTGGCTGGGACAGGCTGTGGCCGGTCTGAGCGAGGGCCCGGAGGACCTGGCCCGGGCGCTGGAACAGGTCACGGTGGAGCAGGCGGTAGCGGCGGCCAAGGCCCTGAGCCTGGATACGGTCTATTTTCTCAAGGGAACGGAGGCGTGAGCATGGAAGAAAAACAGTATACGAGAGTGGGGGAGAAGCTCTTCCACACCGTGCTGGGCAACGGCCTGCACGTCTATGTGGATCCAAAGCCGGGCTTTCAGAAGAGCTACGCCTTTTTTGCCACCAACTACGGCGGCATGGATATGCGCTTCCAGCTGGATGGGCAGTGGCTGGACACCCCGGCAGGAGTGGCCCACTTCCTGGAGCATAAGACCTTTGACACGAAGGACGGTAACGCCCTCCAGGATCTGGCGGCCAACGGGGCCTCTCCCAATGCCTTTACCTCCACGGCGCTGACGGGTTACTACTTTGAGAGTACGGAGAAGTTTGAGGAAAATCTCAGAATTTTGCTTTCCTTTGTCTCCACTCCCTATTACACCCAGGAGAGCGTGGACAAGGAGCAGGGCATCATTGGCCAGGAGATCCGCATGGGGGACGACGAGCCGGATACCCAGGTCTTTTACGGAATGTTGGAGGGCCTTTACGCCCACAGCCCCATCCAGGTGAACATCGCCGGTACGGTGGAGTCCATTGCCAAAATTACGGCGGACACCTTGAATCTCTGTCACAGGGCCTTCTATGATCCGGGTAATATGGTGCTCTGTGTGGCGGGCGACGTGGACCCTGCCCGGGTGGCCGCCATCGCCGAGGAGGTTCTGCCCAAGGTGGGCTATCCGCCGGTGGATCGTGACTACGGCGAGGTCGAGGGGCCGCAGGCGGCCAAAGCCCGTTGGGGAAAGGAAATGGCAGTGTCCACCCCTATCTTCCAGCTGGGATTTAAGGACTCTCCCCCTAAAAAAGGAGAGGAGTGGCTTCGGTGGGAGCTCACCGGCAATCTGGCTTGTGAGGCGCTGCTGGGAACTTCCACGCCCCTGTATGCCAAGCTTTATAATGACGGGTTGGTGAACGAGGGCTTTTCCTATGGCTGCGAGGCCTATCCGGGGGCGGCGTTCCTCTGCGCCGGCGGCGAGAGCCGGGACCCGGAAGCGGTGCGGGCCGCCGTGCTGGCCGAGGCCGTGCGTCTGAAGGTTGAGGGGGTGGACGACGCACTCTTCCAGCGGTTGAAAAAGGCGGCCTACGGCAATCTGGTCCGGGGGCTTAACTCCTTTGAAAACATCTGTGTCAATCAGGCCATGTCCCATTTCTCCGGGTTTCAGTATCTCTCTTTTCCGGAGGCCTTTGGTCGCATTAGTAAAGCGGACGTGGAGAACTGTATTTGCCGGGCCGTGGTGGAGGATCGGGCCGCGTTGGCAGTCATCCGCCCGAAGGGAGGCGCAAAATGAGTACGGTTTCCTTTCCGGGACTTGGCTTTGCGGTTAATGTGAAGCAAATTGCTTTTCACGTTTTCGGTTGGCCGATCCATTGGTACGGTATCATCATTGCCCTGGGTTTTTTGCTGGCGGTTTTTTATTGCAGCCGGAAAGCGGAGGACTACGGGATTGTCCCGGACGACGTTATTGATCTTCTTATCTGGGCGGTTCCACTGTGCATTATCGGCGCCAGGATCTACTATGTGATCTTCTATCTGGATCTTTACCGAAAGGCCGACGGCTCAATGGATTTTCCCGCCATGATCCGTATCTGGGACGGCGGTTTGGCTATCTACGGCGGAATCCTTATGGCTATCTTGGTTCTGCTGATTTTTTGCAAAGTAAAAAAGATTTCCTTTCTGGCCTTTGCCGATCTGGGCTCCTTTGGGATGCTCATTGGCCAATTGGTGGGCCGGTGGGGGAACTTTGTCAACGTGGAGGCCTACGGAGGGCCCACCAACCTGCCTTGGCGCATGGGGATCTATGGAATTGTGGATTGGACCTACCAGTACCTGGAGGTCCATCCCACGTTTCTCTATGAATCTCTTTGGAATCTGCTGGGGTTCTTGCTCCTGGCCTTTGTGGTTGCCCGCCGCCGGAAATTTGACGGCCAGATCTTTTTGAGCTATATGGCCTGGTACGGTCTGGGTCGCGCTTGGATCGAAGGGCTGCGGACCGACAGCTTGTATTTTTTCTCCACCGGTTTGCGGGTGTCTCAGGTGCTTGCCCTCATTTTCTTTATAGTGGCGGCAACAATCTTGGTGATTCAGCTCCGGCGGCGGCATGATCCGGAGGATTTGTGGGTGAACCGGCAGAAGGCGGCTATGGCTGAGGCGATTGAAAAGACGGACCCCGCCGACGCGGCCGTGGGATCCGATCACGAGGCGAAAGGGGAGGACAGCGATGACCCTGCTTGACGGTAAGGCCCTGGCGGCCAAAGTGAAGGAGAAAGTCCGTGCCCAGGCGGCCCTTCTGCCCCGAAAGCCTGGTCTGGCGGTGATCCTGGTGGGGAACGATCCGGCCTCCCGGGTGTACGTCACCAGTAAACGCAAGGACTGTGAAACTTGTGACATTTATAGCGAGGAATATGCCCTTTTGGAAAGCACCACCCAGGAGGATCTGCTGGAGCTGGTGGCGGAGCTGAATGGGAGAGCGAATATCGACGGCATCCTGGTACAGCTTCCCCTGCCCGGTCACTTGGATGAAGCGGCAATCTTGGAAGCCATTGCTCCGGAGAAGGATGTAGATGGGTTCCACCCGGTCAACGCCGGAAATCTGCTCATCGGCCGCCCGGGCTTTTTGCCCTGCACCCCTGCGGGTGTGATGGAGATGCTGGACGAGTACCATATTGATCTCGCCGGAAAGCGGGCAGTGGTGGTGGGGCGCTCCAACATCGTGGGCAAGCCTATGGCGCTGCTTCTGCTGCGGCGGGATGCTACGGTCACGCTATGCCACTCCAAGACTCATGGGCTGGGAGAAATCTGCCGTCAGGCGGATATCTTGGTTAGCGCTGTGGGCCGTCGCGGAATCATTACTGGCGAGATGGTGAAGAAAGGAGCCGCGGTGGTGGATGTGGCCATGAACCGGGACGAGGCAGGGAAGCTCTGCGGCGATGTGGAGTTTGCCGCTGCATCGGAGAAGGCGGCCTGGATTACTCCGGTTCCGGGAGGCGTTGGGCCTATGACCCGGGCTATGTTGATGAAAAATACCCTTTTGGCGGCACAAAAACGGCAAAAAAACAGCTAAGACCCTTTTAAAAGCCGAAGAATCATGATAGAATCAGGTATTATCAAGATACATAGGAGTGTGCGCATATGAAATGTCCTTATTGCGGTTATCTGGACAGCAAAGTTGTGGACTCCCGCCCGGCGGAGGACGGTACCAGCATCCGCCGTCGCCGGGAGTGTCTGGAGTGCCACAAGCGGTTTACTACCTTTGAGATCATGGAATCCCTTCCAATGATGGTTGTCAAAAAGGATGGAAGCCGGCAGAGCTTTGACCGCAGCAAGGTTTTGGGAGGAATGCTCCGGGCCTGCGAGAAGCGGCCGGTGTCTTTCAGCACGTTGGAGAAGATGGCTGAGGAGATTGAACAGACGCTGCAAAACGAAATGGATCGGGAGGTCCCCTCCGCCAAAATTGGGGAGATGGTGATGGACCGGCTAAAGGATGTGGATGAAGTGGCTTATGTCCGCTTCGCCTCGGTTTACCGCCAATTTAAGGACATCAGCACTTTTATGTCTGAGCTTAATAAGCTGCTGCAGGAGAAGTAATTTTTTGCAGCAAAGGGCCTGAGATCACACGATTTTTACGTGTTTTCTCAGGCCTTTTTATCGCGTAGTTGGGGAATAAAAAATCGATTCAGAGAATATTTTTCAGATTCAAATGTTCCCCCTCGTTCAATAATTCCAGCTCGGTGATTAGGGAAGCGTTGGCGGCAGAATATTCCCCAGACTCCCGGTACTGGATCCATTTTGCCACTTGGCGGAAACCGGTGTGGATCTGATCGGTTTCCTTGTGGTGGAGCATGATGTGAAGGTAAGCGTCCCGTTCCTGCCAGCGGTGGCTGGCCAGCTGGGTGCTCTCCTCCGCGGCAGCCCACTCGCCCTGCTCTGCCTGGTCCTCGGCCTGTTCCAGGAGCCCTGTGATTTCCTCAATTAAGTGGTCCACGTAAAAACTGTGGCACAGAGTGCCGACGAGAATGACCAGAAGAAGGCTGATGGCAATCCAGACTCGCTTCATTTTTTTTCCTCCTTGGAGGCAAAATAAACCCGGCCCAGTTCGTCGGCCGTCAGCAAATAGACCTCCTCAGGATGCTTGGCACCGTGTGCTTTGAGCTGCTTGTTCAGCCAATTTTGGTCGTATCCACGCAGCTTCAGGTTATGCTCCAGCACACGACCGTCATTGATGAGGACTGCCGGGAGTCCGGGGTCCTCGGGTGCCACCTTCAGATCTTTGGCGGTTGGGGGTTTTTGGTCAGCAAAGGGGAGAACCGAGATTTGCCCGTTGGTCTCCAAAATGGCATATTTTACGGTGGCGATGTCGGTGATCCCTTTCATTCGCAGTTCCTCCATCAGCTCATCTGCCGTAAAGCGATTTTTAGCCATTTCCCGTTGGTGAAGTTTTCCATTTTCTACAATAATGGAAGGCCGCCCGCAAATGAGGGCCCGGAATTTAATGCTTTTCATAGAGATAACCGAAATAATCATGGTGAGAGAGAGCAATGTGAGGATAGGAATGATGCCGACGAGCAGCGGGATGCCGAAGTCCTGCATGGGTACTGCCGCCAGGTCTGCAATAATGAGGGCAAGCACTAGCTCAGAGGGTTCCAGCTCACCCACCTGGCGCTTTCCCATAAGACGGATTCCGGCAATGATAAGCAGATAAAGGATAATAGTGCGGACGAAAGCAATGATCATGGCGCAACCTCCCCAGCGTGTTCTCTGGTTCAGTATGGCCGGTTTTGCCGGGAGTATGAGGGCAAATTGTCAGATTTTTTTAAATTCAGAGAATGGAGCTGTGATAAAATCGTAAAAAAGGGGGAGGGGTATGAGTCGAAAAAAGAAAAAAGGGATTCTGATTCTGGCGGCGGTACTTTTGGCCGGGGCTGTGGGGAAAGGATTGGACAACCGCCTGGTGGTCCGCTGCTATGAGGTGGAGAGCCCAAAACTTACCGCGCCGGTACGGCTGGTGTTTCTGTCCGACCTTCATTCCTGCGACTATGGAACCGGACAGGCCGAACTGTTGAAGCTGGTAGAGGTCCAGGAGCCCGATCTGGTTTTGCTGGGGGGCGACTGGGTGGACGACGAACTCACCCGTTTTCCCCCGGAGCGGGCTTATATGGCTGCCCGGGCGCTGGCCGAACAGTGGCCGACCTATTATGTGACTGGAAATCACGAGATTTGGTCCGGGCAGGCGGGAGAAATCAAAACGGAACTGGCAGCCTTGGGTGTCACCGTGCTGTCTGGGGAACGTGTGGCGGCAGAAGTGCAGGGCCAGCGGCTCCAGATCTGTGGCCTGGACGATCCGGACGCGGGGGAGAGTGCCTGGCAAAAGGAGCTGGAAGATTTGAAACGGGGAAGGGAGGACGCACAGTTCACTGTCCTGCTGACCCACCGGCCTGAGCGGATCGGAGACTACAGCGGCTTTGATCTAGCCCTTTCCGGTCACGCCCACGGAGGGCAGTGGCGTATTCCCGGGCTGGTCAACGGTCTTCTGGCTCCGGATCAGGGCTTTTTTCCAACCTATGCCGGGGGAGTTTACTCGGTGGATGGGGGCGGTACACTGATTGTAAGTCGGGGTCTGGCCCGGGAGAGCACTCGGGTACCTCGGTTTTACAACCCGCCGGAGATAGTTATAGCGGAGCTGATCCCGGCGCTTTGACAAGAAGGGAAAATGCAGCGTCGGGCAGCTTTGTCAAAAACCACAGTTTTTTTAAAACGGAGAAATTCAAGTCAATTTTATATTGTCAACCTCCGCATTTTGGGATAGAATTAAACAGATAATGACTGTGAGAAGAAAGGCGGGAGGCAGAGCATGAGAGCGACGCTCATTTTGGAAAACGGCGCAGTTTTCCGAGGCGAGAGCATCGGCGAAACGGCGGACCGGGTCTGTGAGATGGTATTTAATACGTCTATGACCGGCTATCAGGAGATCCTGACCGATCCTTCCTATGCGGGGCAGGGCATTGTGATGACCTATCCCCTCATTGGCAATTACGGCGTCAACGGCGCCGACAATGAATCCAGTCGGCCCTGGGCCGATGCGTTTGTAGTTCGCCATCTGGCGGAGCGGGGCAGCAATTTTCGTCGGGAGGGTGACCTGAACAATTATCTCAGACAACATCATATCACGGGAATCCAGAACGTTGATACCCGTGCACTGACGCGTTTACTCCGCAGTCAGGGGACCATGAATGGCATGATCACCTGTGCGGAGGATTTTTCTATGCAGACGGTTTTAGCGGCCATCCACGCTTACCAGGTTTCCGGTACCGTGGAACGGGTGACTCGGAAGGAGGCGGAGTTCTGTCCCGCCGAGGGGGAGACCGTCTGCCGGGTAGCGCTTCTGGACTACGGGGTGAAGACCAACATGATCCGCTGCCTTCAGCGAAGGGGCTGCGCCGTTACCGTCTTTCCGGCCCACACCCCCGCCGAGACGGTGCTTGCCGGCGGCTTTGACGGGGTGATGCTCTCCAACGGCCCTGGCGACCCGGCGGACAACGGGGAGATCATTCGGGAAGTGAAAAAACTTTACGATGCTGATTTGCCCCTCTTTGCCGTCTGTCTGGGCCATCAGCTTCTCGCTCTGGCTACCGGGGCCAAGACCCGAAAGATGCGCTTCGGACACCGGGGCGGAAACCACCCGGTGAAGGATTTGGCGGAGGGGCGGGTATTTATTACCTCCCAGAACCACGGCTATGCCGTAGTGGCCGACACCGTGGATCCGACGGTGGCCCGGGTCTCCCACATCAATGTCAACGACGGAGGGGTGGAAGGCCTGGAGTATCTTCGGGACAACTGCTTCACCGTCCAGTTTCACCCGGAGGCATCTCCGGGGCCTATGGACACGGAATATCTTTTTGACCGCTTTGTGGCATCCATGCAGAAGGGGGGCGCACAGTAATGCCGAAGGACGCAAAGATCCATAAGGTACTGGTGTTGGGCTCAGGTCCCATTATCATCGGTCAGGCCGCCGAGTTTGACTACGCCGGGACCCAGGCCTGCCGCGCTCTGAAGGAAGAGGGCGTGGAGGTGGTGCTGGTCAACTCTAACCCCGCTACCATCATGACCGACAAGGATATTGCTGACCATGTATATATCGAGCCCCTGAACGTCGCCTCGATAACACAGATTCTTGCCAAGGAGCGCCCCGACGCCATCCTGCCCACCCTGGGCGGACAGACCGGCCTCAACCTGGCCATGAACCTCCACGAGCAGGGGGTTCTGGAGGAGTACCACGTCCGACTGTTGGGCACCTCCCCAGAGTCCATCCGAAAGGCGGAAGATCGTCAGGGATTCAAGGACGCCATGGAGGAAATCGGCCAGCCCTGTGTGGTCTCCGATGTCGTGGAAGATGTGGAATCCGCCGTGACCTTTGCCGATCGTATCGGTTATCCCGTCATCGTTCGTCCCGCCTATACCCTGGGCGGCAGCGGCGGAGGGATTGCCTATGATGAGCTATCCCTCCGGGAGATTGCGGACCGGGGCATCCATCTCTCCCGGGTGGGCCAGGTCCTGATCGAGCGCTCCATTGCCGGATGGAAGGAAATTGAGTTTGAGGTCATGCGGGACTCCGCGGGCAACGTGATTCAGATCTGTTCCATGGAGAACGTGGACCCCGTGGGAGTTCATACCGGCGACTCCATTGTGGTGGCTCCCACGCAGACCCTGGCCAACAAGGAGTTCCAGATGCTCCGCTCCGCCTCGTTGAATATCATCTCTGCCTTGGAGATTGAAGGCGGGTGCAACGTGCAGCTGGCCCTGAATCCCGACTCTTTTGAATATGCGGTCATCGAGGTCAACCCCCGGGTGAGCCGCTCTTCTGCACTGGCCTCCAAGGCCACCGGATATCCCATTGCCAAGGTGGCGGCTAAAATCGCCTTGGGCTATACTCTGGACGAGATTCCAAACGCCGTCACTGGGAAAACTACTGCCTGCTTTGAGCCGACGCTGGACTACTGCGTGCTGAAAATTCCACGCCTGCCCTTTGACAAATTTACCACTGCCAGCCGCACTCTGGGTACCCAGATGAAGGCCACCGGCGAGGTGATGGCCATCGGCAACTCCTTCGAAGCCGCCCTCATGAAGGCCATCCGCTCCCTGGAACTGCCGGTGAAATCCTTGAAGATGGACGGCCTGGACGAGCTCTATACCGAGGAGATCGAGGATCGGCTCCAGAATATTGACGACCAGCGGCTCTTTGTGGTGGCCGAGGCCCTGCGCCGGGGGTTCTCTCCGGAGAAAATTAACGCCATTACCAAGTACGATGTCTGGTTCCTGGATCGGTTCCAAAAGATTGTGGATATGGAGTGCGCGCTGGAAAAGGGGATGCCAGACCTCGTGACTCTGCGCCGGGCCAAAGAGATGGGCTTTTCCGATCAGTGGATCGCGGATCTCTCCGGCTCCACGGCGGAAAACGTCAAGGCTCTGCGCAGATCCGGCGGCATCCAGCCGGCTTTTAAAATGGTGGATACCTGCGCTGCCGAGTTTGAGGCTGAAACCCCCTATTACTATTCCACCTACGACGAAGAGAACGAGGCCGGACAGCCCCACGATTGGGGCACTGCCCCCGTGGCACCCAGCCTGCTGGGGGAGCACGCCTATCATCTGCCCCCTGAACCGAAGGAAGGCAAACGCAAGGTGCTGGTGCTGGGTTCCGGCCCCATCCGCATCGGCCAGGGCATCGAGTTCGACTACTGCTCCGTCCATTCGGTTTGGGCCCTAAAAAAAATGGGCTGCGAGACCATCATCATTAACAACAACCCGGAAACTGTCTCCACCGACTTCGATGTGGCTGACAAGCTCGACTTTGAGCCTCTCACCGCCGAGGATGTGGCTGCTGTGGTCGAGCAGGAGCGGCCTTGGGGCGCGGTGGTTCAGTTCGGCGGACAAACCGCCATTAAGCTGGCCCAAGCCCTCACTGATATGGGCGTGTTCATCTTGGGCACATCCGCCGACGGCGTGGATGCTGCCGAGGACAGGGAGCGGTTTGACGAGATTTTGAATCAGTGCGCTATTCCCCGGGCCAAAGGCGAGACAGTGTTTACCACTGAAGAGGCCCTGAAAGCCGCCCACGATGTGGGTTACCCGGTGCTGGTGCGGCCCTCCTATGTGCTGGGCGGCCAGGGGATGGAGATCGCCTACAACGACCGGAACATCATTGAGTTTATGAAGGTCATCAACCAGACCGTGCAGGAGCACCCCATACTGGTGGATAAATACCTCATGGGCCGAGAAGTGGAGGTAGACGGCGTCTTTGACGGCGAGGATATCCTCATCCCCGGTATCATGGAGCATGTGGAGCGGGCCGGAATTCACTCCGGCGACTCCATCTCGGTCTATCCGCCCCTCCACATTGAAGAGAAGCACAAGGAAACCATCCTCCGCTATACCCGGGACCTGGCAAAGGCTCTGGGGGTCATCGGCCTTGTGAACATCCAATTTATCCTTTACGATGACGGGGTGTACGTTATTGAGGTCAACCCCCGCTCCTCTCGAACCATTCCCTATATTTCCAAAGTCACTGGCGTGCCCATCATCGATCTGGCCACTCGGGTGATGCTGGGAGAGAAGCTGAAGGACCTGGGCTGCGGAACGGGAATCTATCCGGAAGCGAAGTATTATGCGGTGAAGATGCCGGTGTTTTCTTTTGAGAAGCTTACCGACGTGGACACCGGGCTGGGGCCGGAGATGAAGTCTACCGGAGAGGTGCTGGGCCTGGCGGAGACCTTCCCCCTAGCGCTGCGGAAAGCCTTTAAGGGGGCCGGACTGAAGGCGCCCAAACAGGGCGGGCGGGCCATCATCACCGTCAAGGACGAAGATAAGGACGAGATTGTGGGGATTGCCCGGGGCTTTGCCGACATGGGGGTGGAGCTTTATGCCACTGCCGGTACCTGCCGAGTGCTTCGTAATGCCGACATTGACTGCAAACTGGTAGCCCGGATATCCGAGGCCCATCCCAATATCGCGGACATGATTGCCTCGGGCACAGTGGATCTCATTATCAATACTCCTACTCATGGCCGGCGCCATGAGAGCGACGGCTTTAAGATCCGCCGCATGGCAGTGGAGCACTCAGTTGCCTGTGTCACGGCCATCGACACTGCCCGTGCCATGCTCACAGTGCGGGCACAAAGCCGCTCCGCCGAGCTCCGGCCGGTAGATATCACAGGAATCTGATTGCCGGAAGCGGTTGACCATGGGCGTAGTGCCGTGGTAGAATAAAATTAAATTTTGGAATGTTTGATGCACAGAGAGGAAGAAACGATATGTCTCACCAAACCGTCCTCGTTTTGGACTTCGGTGGTCAGTACAATCAGCTCATTGCCCGCAGAGTTCGGGAATGCGGCGTCTACTGCGAAGTTAAGCCCTATACTACTCCGTTGGCTGAACTAAAAGCCATGGCCCCCATCGGTATCATTTTTACCGGTGGTCCGAGGAGCGTTTACGAAACCAATTCTCCGCAAGCAAATCCGGAGCTTTTTCAAATGGGGGTGCCCATTCTGGGCATCTGCTATGGATGCCAGCTTTTGGCACACAACTTGGGGGGACGGGTTACGGCCGCTCAGGCAGATTCTGCCCGGGAGTATGGTAAGACGAAAACCTTCTTTGACACCGACTGTAAGCTTTTTCGGGGCCTGCCCGCTGAGAGTGTTTCCTGGATGAGCCACGGTGATTATATGGAGAAAGTGCCTGATGGATTTTCACTGGTGGCCCATTCTGATTCCTGCCCAAATGTGGCCATCTGTGACGAGCGTCGGGGCTTCTACGGCGTTCAATTCCACCCTGAGGTCAACCATACGCAAAACGGAACCGGCATGATTCGAAATTTTCTCTACGAGGTGTGCGGGGCTGCGGGCGACTGGACCATGGGGGACTATAAGGAGACAGCCATCCGTCAGATTCGGGAGAAGGTTGGCTCCGGCAAGGTGCTGCTGGCCCTTTCCGGCGGTGTAGACTCCTCGGTGGCTGCTGCTCTTGTGGCAGAGGCTGTAGGGAGCCAGCTTACTTGCGTGTTTGTGGACCACGGCCTTATGCGTCTCAACGAGGGCGACGAGGTGGAAGAGGCATTCCGAAAATGGGACATCAATTTTGTCCGCACCAACGCGGAGGAGCTGTTTCTTTCCAAACTGGCGGGTGTATCCGATCCGGAGCGAAAGCGGAAGATTATCGGTGAAGAGTTTATCCGGGTCTTTGAAGCCGAGGCAAAGAAAATTGGTCAGGTGGACTATCTGGTTCAGGGGACGATTTATCCCGACGTTATCGAATCGGGTGCGGGCGATGCCGCTGTCATTAAGAGCCACCATAATGTAGGAGGCTTGCCTGACTATGTAGATTTTAAGGAAATCGTTGAGCCTTTGCGTATGCTCTTTAAAGATGAGGTGCGCCAGTTGGGCCGAGAGCTGGAGCTGCCCGAATATTTGGTAATGCGGCAGCCGTTCCCTGGGCCTGGCCTAGCTATCCGGGTAATAGGAGACATTACGAAGGCAAAGCTGGACACCCTGCGCCTGGCCGATTTTATTTTCCGGGACGAAGTGGCAAAGGCTGGTCTAGAGGAGACGATGAGTCAATATTTTGCGGTGCTCACCAATATGCGTTCGGTAGGCGTAATGGGGGATGGGCGAACTTACGACTACACTCTGGCGCTGCGCAGTGTTACCACCAGTGATTTTATGACGGCGGAATGGACCCGCATTCCCTACGAAGTATTAGATCGGGTGAGTGTGCGCATTGTTAATGAGGTGCCCCACATCAATCGAATTGTCTATGATATCACATCAAAGCCGCCCGCTACAATCGAGTGGGAATGAGTTTCTAAACGCCGCAAACCCGCATAAACAAAGGGTTTTATGAGTGCAAAGCAGTTAAATGATACTGTTTTGATACTGAAACTTATCCCCATGGAATATTTAGGAAACTCCCTCTCGTCTGAACGCAAAGTTCAGACGAGAGGGAGTTTTATATTTTGTAGTATCAATCTTTCCGCCATTTTTTTGTCGGCTCTTCATGGAGAAAATCATCTACTAAATGATATTTGAAATACAAGGATACTACCGGATGCTGGGGCGCTGGAAAGCGCCAGAACCTACCGGGAGAAAAAGGTCAAACTACTTCTTGCCGGAATCGTGAAAGTCCTGCGCTCGGTATATCACGCCTATCTTGATCTTGTCAGTAAATTTGAACGACTGCAATCTTCATATAAGCGGGAGATCAACAAAGTAACACGCTCTCCGACAGATTGGAAGACGTCCTCTCCGAAAACCGGGTTTTGAGGAATGTGGCTGAAAATTATGAGCGCCTCAGCCATGCTTATGGTCCGGAGCGTGTAGCTGCTACTGTAGAAGCGGTCAAGCGACAGGAACAGATTGAAAAAGAGCAAAAACGTATAGTTAGAAAGCGGCGTGAAATGGCTTCACGTTGACTACAATAACATTGTTCGTCTGTTTTCTTTGTCGGCGTTGCAACTTCAAATGATTAGGTTAGTTTTGAAACGGCAATTGCATATTACTTTTGATTGCTTTATCATGTAATCAGGTTGGTAATAGAGTTTTACACTATTTCATGGAATGAGGACTTATATGAAGAAGAATTTATTAATTGTAGAAGATGATGCTAAGATCAGGAAAATGCTTACCATCTATTTCACAGATGAAGGGTATAATATTTTAGAGGCTGAGACTGGGCAGGATGCTATCTTGATCTTCAAAAATGAATGGATCGACCTCGTCTTTCTGGATATCATGCTGCCTGAGGTAGACGGCCTCCGTGTCTGTGAGGTTTTGCGGGAGAATTCAGATGTTCCTGTGATTATGTTAACCGCAAAAACGCAGGAGGAGGATAAACTCCAGGGCTTTGAATACGGTGCCGACGAATATGTCACCAAGCCGTTCAGTTTGAAAGTGCTTGCCGCCAGAGCCAATGCGCTAATGAAGCGGGTAGATGGAATGGTCAGCAAAAACACCAATGTAGTGGAATATGGCGGACTAAAGGTGAATCTTGCCAGTAGTGAGGTTTTTATCAATGACACGCCCATTGTGCTGACACGCAAGGAAAACGATCTGCTGCTTTTCTTCATTCAAAACAAAGGTATAATTCTCTCGAAGGAACAGATTTTGGACAAGGTCTGGGGTTTCGAATATGACGGTGATCCCAGAACGGTGGACACACATATAAAAAGGCTACGGGAAAAGCTGCTGGATCAGAAAGATCTGATTCAAAATGTGCGCAGCCGCGGATACTGTTTTGCGTTAAAAAAACAGCAGTCCGAGGATATGGGGTGCATTTGATGTTTCGAAGGAAAATCACCCGGAAGCTGACTCTGTTTGTTGCCATTTCCATGGTGCTTTTGATGGGAATTGTTGTCGCTGCAGAGTTTCTGATCGTCAGCAGAAACTATATGACAACCGAATACAACCAGCAGCGGGTAAGCCCTCTGTTTAAAGACATCTATCTGCTTATGCAACGCTATCAAACGGCCCAAGGCGACTCAAATCAAATTTTATCTGCTCTGGACGACTATGCGCAGGAGAACAGCTGCTGCTGTCTGATTCTGAATAAAAACTATGAGATTGAGCAGACATCGTCCAATATCAACACGCTGAATCGCTCCTATCTGAATTATGTACAGAAGATGTTCCACAGCGGACAAATCGATACAAATTCGGATGAAACTTATGCAAACTCAGATGAAATTTTTCCAAACACAGATCAGATCTTCCAAATTTTAAATTCCTTTCATATACCTACGAGATATATCGGAATTTATTGCCCCATATATTTAACCTCTGAGGAAACGGGTTTACAAGAGAAATCCACTTTTGTAGCCATTACAAAAGAAGTATATACGGATGAAAGCTATACAATTCTGAAGACATACAGCGGATATTTATTTGGCATTGTTGCAATTGTGGCAATTGCGTTTTCAGTAGTTATCTCTCATCTGGTAACCAAACCAGTTTTGAAAATCCGGGACACAGCGGCACACATGATCAGTATGGACTTCACACAGAAATGCGACTATAAAGCCAAAGACGAACTGGGAGATCTGGCAGACAGCCTTAATTATCTGGCTGAAAAGCTCAACGACACTATGGGACATCTCCAAGAAGCAAACGGAAAGCTGCAAAATGATTTGAATGCCCAACTCGAGATTGACCGGATGAGGAAGGACTTTATCGCATCGGTCACCCATGAATTTAAAACCCCGCTGACGCTCATCCGCGGCTATTTGGAGATGATGGAAGATCATCGGCTCCCGGCTCATGAGTTACAGAGCGCTGAGACAATCATGATTGGGGAGATCGACCGGCTGGACAAGCTGGTATTGGACCTGCTGGATTTGTCCCGGCTCGAGTCCGATACGCATGAACTGAATCAGGAGAATTTTGACAGCTCAAAACTGCTGAATCAGATTGCGGAAAAATGCGGTGTTGTTATACGGGAACAAGATATTAATCTTTGCCTAAAGTGTGGAGCCGACCCCGCTGGCGTATCCGCAGATCGGCGCGGGATCGAGCAGGTCATTATAAATTTCTTGTCGAATGCCATAAAAAACACGCCCGCACAAGGAACTATTATTTTAAAGTCTGAAAATGAAAAGGATCTCGTTAAAATCTCCGTTTTCAACGAGGGCCCTCATATTGAAGAAACAGATCTGGGAAGGATATGGGATCAGTTTTACCGTACGGATCAGTCCAGAACCAGAAAAACAGGAGGCACGGGACTGGGATTGGCGATTTGCCGTGAAATTCTTGAAAAGCACGGAAGTAACTATGGTGTTGAAAATGTCGAGGGTGGTGTACAATTCTTTTTTACCCTGAAAATTTCAAAATAGTTTGTTATGTCACACTGGTGTCACACAGCGTCTCTATACTCCATCTAGTAAAGGTGGAGCATGGGGACGCTGTTTTTAATAAGGTACAAATCAAGGAAAGTATAAAAAATTTTGTTGTTAAAATTCTATAGATTCAAGAAAGGATTATCCTATGGCAGATTATATATATAATCGATGCAGTGCAGGTCGATCTACGCAAACCCTCTGCCTACATGGTCTGATGAAGATTTTGCCTCTATGTACGGCAACACCTATTAGAGAAATACCGCGAAGCCAAGTCTAATTTACATAAAGAGGAGCTTATTATGGAAGAAACCAAAAACGGCAGAAGCGCCGGTATTGATATAATAAAAGCAATGGCTGTTTTGTTTGTTCTGTGCGTCCATTTTTCACTCAATACCAATTATTATAATACACCTATTGCAGATGCCAACATGTTTGTTCAGTCTTGTCTCAGATGGCTTTTTCTCGTGGGTGTCCCGCTTTTTTTAATGTGTACGGGATACCTAAATTATAAAAATACAATCAGCCGTTCCTATTACCTGAAAATTTGACGTGGAGTGATACCGTATGTACTGATCAGCAGCCTTTGTCTGATTATAAAAAAGCCCGCCGGGGACGCTCCCGGCGGCTTTCACCATGCTGTATTTTCGATATTTAATTTTACAGCCGATTCCTATTCGTGGTATGTGAATATGTATATTGGGCTTTTCATGCTGGCTCCTCTGCTTAATGTCGCTTTAAACACGTTGGATCGAAAAAAACTTTCTGTTTTACTGAGCTCACTCATTTTCGTCATAGCTCTGCCAGCCACCTTCAACCCGCTGTTCAATAATACACACAAAATTTCCTATCTTTATTTTCCTGACTGGTGGCAGGGAATTTATCCAATTCTTTATTATTTTATCGGCGCATACATAGCAAAGTACAAAATCGAGGTTAGAAAATCCATCTGTTTTGCAGTTGTTGCTATTTTGATTTTACTTCAGACTGGGCTACAGATGTTGTTGAATCTGTATCGGTTTAACAACTGGGCTATGACCGACTACAGCTCGTTGTTTGTAATTGCGGAAAGCCTTGCTTTGTTCCTGCTTCTCTATTCATCTAATGTCAAAAGTCCATTTTTAGAAAAAACAGTAAAATGTATTTCAATACTCACGCTCGAGATTTATCTATTCAGCAATATCACAGACTCCTATATATATCCGTACGTCTTCAGTCATTTCTTTGGCCCGGCTAATCCGATGACGCAGGAAAAGATTTTTAAATACTACTTTTTGTTAATTGTCCCTCTTTCGTTTTTATCAAGTTTGCTAATGTCACTCATTTTTCACAAGCTGTACGGGTTTTGTAAAAAAGTCTTCAAGGCTTTGATACAAAGAAGCAAGTTGAAGAATCTACTTCAGAGGGAAACGGACGCGCCAGGCCATTAACTTCTGAGCAACTTCGGTCATATGTACAGCTGGATCTATTCTTAATAAATTAATTGAAAGGAAGTTTATAAAATGAAACGATTAATGACATTTATTCTCGCACTGGTTCTAATTCTATCTTTAGCTGGCTGCGGCAAAGGAAATTCCCCCGTAGTGAACAACGAACAGGACAGCACCTCTACGCAGAGTACTGCAAGTGATGCTCCTTCTGTTCTGAATTTTGCAAATCTGGGAATTCAAATCAAGCTGAAAGGCGCCTGGCTCGATCTCAAGGATAATATCATCACTCTGCCAGCAGAAGGGGGTTCCGTACAGGGTGTGATGGTCTTCTTCTCCAACGATGAAGCCCAGGCAAATGCCAAGACGCTGACCAACAATAAGGCAGACAAAGCCGATATTGATGATGCGATTTGGCACAACAACAAGAGGCTGTATGCCATTGCATTTGCCAACACAAAAGACGTTTCAGTGGATGAGGTTGCGGAGCAGGTCGGTGGCCCTGACAAAGAAGCGACCGTCACAAAACTGGAGGAACAGGGAGATATAACATACTACTTCTGCGTATATCCCCAAGGGGGAACCGACGATTTGTCCAGCGTCTCTAAGGAGAAATATGAACGTCTGATCAAAGACCTTGATACGGCCAAAAACAACATTGAGCTCTCTGAGCCTGAAAGCCTCCCCGGTAGTATCGCAAGCGGTAATTCCGTAGCATTTACCACAACCGATCTTGACGGTAATACCGTTTCAAGTGATATTTTCAAGGATCATGAACTTACTATGATCAATATTTGGGGAAGCTTCTGCAATCCTTGCATAGAAGAACTGCCTACGCTTCAGAAACTCAGTGATGAAATGAAAGACAAAGACGTAGCGGTTGTGGGAATTCTTGGAGATGCAATGGGACCCGACGGAAAGCCGGATGAAGACAATATTGATCTTGCAAAATCAATTATACAAGAGAAAAAAGTCACTTATCTGAACTTGGCTATGAACAGTGAACTGGATATGGCGCTGCCAATTGATGTTTATCCTACTACAGTCTTAGTGGACAGTAACGGAAATGTCGTCGGAGCGGGAATCTATGGTGCACAAACTGAGACCGCGTACAAACAGGCCATTCAGGACGCATTGGACAGCCTGTCCAAGTAATTTTAGAAATGAGCCGCCATACCGGTAGAGCGGTATGGCGGCTTGGAAAGGAGATAGGTATCGGATGCGGAAATATACAAAATATGTGATATTGCTGCTAGCAATATGTTTTATTTTCATTGGCATCAGCAGGGGCGAAGCAGGAGTTGTTTTAAAAAAAGCAACGAATATCTGCCTGGAGTGTATTGGAATTGGATAAACGAAATAAGAAAAGAATAATCACACAGGTTTTGGCGGCTCTGCTTACCAACGCAAATCTGCCGGGCTTTTTCAAGGGCAAAATCTATCATGGAAAATTGAAAACGGTTTGCATTCCAGGTCTAAACTGTTATTCGTGTCCGGGTGCCGTCGGAGCTTGTCCAATCGGTGCCATGCAAGCGGTTTTGGGGTCCAGAAAGTATAATTTCGCCTTTTATGTGGTGGGATTTCTCAGCCTACTAGGAGTTCTATTCGGTAGATTTATTTGCGGCTGGCTGTGCGTTTTTGGATTAATTCAGGATCTGCTCTACAAAATCCCAACACCGAAACTCAAGGTCAATCAAAAGCTAGATCATGTGCTGCGATATCTGAAGTACGTTGTTCTGGCCGTATTTGTCTTGCTGCTCCCCACATTCCTGGTAGACGAATTCGGCATAAGTCCTCCTTACTTCTGCAAGTATGTATGCCCAGTGGGGACGTTAGAAGGCGGCATTCAGTTGGTCCTACTCAATAAATCCCTGCAGAGTACAATCGGTTTATTGTTCGGATGGAAATTTTTCCTTATGGCATCGATTCTCATCAGTTCCATCTTCATCTACCGGCCGTTTTGCAAATACATCTGCCCATTGGGTGCTTTTTATGCGCTGTTCAACAAGATCAGCTTCATAAAGATTCATGTAGATGCGGACAAGTGCACCAGCTGCGGTTTGTGTGCAAAAAAGTGTAAGATGGGCATCAATGTTCAAAAAACGCCCAACAATACAGAGTGCATCCGTTGCGGAGACTGTATGAATGCCTGTCCACAAAAGGCACTTCATATGGACTTTCTACAGACCGATAAGTCAGTGGCTGTGAAAAGAAACAACCCCGTAAATGTGTCCTCAGGTTTCGCAGAAGAAGATCGGGACTGACATCAATTTTAAGATTAGCTTGTAGAAAAAACGATAAAGGAGATGAATTATCAACTATGTGAAATAGCCTGGCCTTTGCGAGTGGAAATAAAAAAATTAACGCCGGAAGCCCAGCATTCATGCGGGTTTCCGGCGTTTTCTTATGCCTTTGAGTGCAAATCTTTTTCATCCAAGCCTTGAAATGCACACAGCAGAGAAACAGACTTTGAATTTCGGATAGCTGATTTTATTTGACATCTATCAAGTTACAAACTAATATTAAAACAATCCGTCTAAACTATAATTTCACCGCAAATTATCATGCAAAAAACAGGAAGATCGGTAAAGGTTAATACCGGTCTTCCTTGCTTTACAAATTGTACCACGATGTCAGTGAGGAATGGAACGATGCTTAAATTAATAGTGCAGGATTATACGCTTTTTGTCTGCGTGTTCACCCTTATCTTTCTATTTTGGTGCTACCGTAAAAACAGAGATAAAGAATTTTTATACTTTATTTCAGCAGATATCCTTTATTTTCTGGGATCATTGTGCTTTGATATAATTAGCCAACCTATGAATATGCCCATAGATTCCATTTTTTATTGTTTCTTTTACTTTTCAATATTTCTATACTTAGAGCAAAGAACTAAAAATTTGGTAAAAAATCCAACGTTAGGCGGAAGTATAAAACTTATAACTTGGGCGATACTTACTATCGATTTTTTAATTGTTTTTATTTTTTCATATTTGATTTTTTATTATTTTGACCGATCTTTACTTTCCTCACAACTTTTGCTTCCCACTTTTGATTTTGGTAAAGCTATAAATATTGTTTACCCTTTTTTAGATTTTGTGCTGCTAGGCTATTATGTCTACATTAGCAAGGCATATATATTAAGTGATGAAATAATTTATATTCCATTAACTGTAAGTGCTTTAATTTGGACGATTGGAGATTTTTTATATGCTTTTGAAGTTGTATTCCCTGTAAGTTCTTATAAAATTGGGGATGATCTGCAATTACTTGGATTTATTTTGCTAATTATTATACTCTTGCTAATAAAAAGCAATAAAGTCAATATTGATTATTCTACAATTGATTTATATCAGGAATATTCCAAATTTGGAATATTTCCGATATTAATGAATGGACTAATTTTGGCTTATCTGGCAATATATTTTTATTGCCTAATAAGATTTTCTAATACTTCGCTTCTTATGAAATCTGTAAAGGATTTTGGAATTATTCTGCTTGTGCTTGCAATTCTAAGGCAAAACATTGTTAATTACAATATTCAGGGCAAATTAATAATTCTATCGAAGGATGCTAAAACTGATCCCCTTACCGGGCTTTTTTCCAGGAAATATGCTTTTTCCTTAATCGAAAATGTATTTAAATCTTCCCTTTATTTTAACATCAGCATTTCAGCTCTTATGTTAGACATTGATAATTTTAAAAAATTTAATGATACATGGGGCCATTCCTGCGGCGATTACGTTCTAATTAACATTTCCAGCTTGATAAAAAGCAGTGTTGAGACGTCGAACATTGTTTGCAGATACGGCGGTGAAGAAATACTAATTATTCTACCCGGCATTGACCAAAGCGAAGGAATGCTGATAGCAGAAAAAATAAGGCAAAATATAGAGGATTTTGACTTTCATAACGGAAAGATGCAGTCGGGGATTCGAGTTACCGTTTCCATTGGTGGAGCTACTGCAGGGAACAACACAAAAAATGAACTTGAGTTGATAGATCTGGCCGATGCTGCATTATATAAGGCAAAAGTAAAAAAGAACGATGTTTTTTGGTGTTCACCTGACGAGACATCTGAAAAACTTAGCAAAATCCTGTAAGCCATCAAAAAGGGACTATCTGATTTCAGATAGTCCCTTTTTTGTTACCAGTCTGGCTTGATGTACGTCTTCAAGCCCGTCAACAACGTATGGCTAAAGCGCCTGGAGAATGCACTCCGCCTTGCCCGTATCGAGGAAAAGCTCCGAATGGAAACTATTTCATTATTCCAGCACTTTCTGGGGCCGAACAGAATACTTTTCCATTTTTTTATAGAGCAGGCTGCGGTGAATGC
>JAYFPI010000104.1:0-3060 GCA_034927965.1 Pseudoflavonifractor sp. | reverse complement strand
CTGTTTTTCGCTTGCGAGTTTGAGCCTCATCAGTGTGAAGCCAAAGCCCCAATAAATCTACGAAAAAAGAGCCCTCACTTTTTGTAGTGAGAGCTCTCGAAAGGCTTGCGATCACCGGCGTTTGAGCCAATAAATCTTTTTTACCTTTTGTTTTTGGTCGGAGTGTCGGGATTCGAACCCGAGGCCTCTTGGTCCCGAACCAAGCGCGATACCAAACTTCGCCACACCCCGATCTTTAAATGTGCAGGTGTTATTGTACCGACATTTGACCGGAATGTCAAGTAAAAATTGCCTGCGAGGGGCCTATCACGGCTTTGAAGGCAAAAACCAGCGGAAGCAACCAGTGGTTGCGCGTTGACAGCTTCAAAAGAGAGTACATGCAGAAAAATATGTCTCAAAGCGATCTTGCGGAAGCCTTGGAGGTTCCTCGTCAGTCCATTTCCAAATGGGAGACTGACAGCTCTGTACCAGAACTGGACAAGCTTGTTCGACTTAGTGAGTGCTTTGGTGTGACGCTGGACGAACTGACTGGCGCTGTTAACTATACTTCTGACGGCAAGCGTCTGCCTTTTGAGAGCGGGAAAAGGGAAAAACAGACCGCGTCCAGGAAAAGACGTCTGGGAAGGGGGTCAGGCCCTTCCCAGACGCCGTTTTAGCCAAGTAAAAAAACCATTTTTCTCCGGCGGAGCAGGGGGCGGCACAGCGGAGACCTCCGCCTGTTCCCGCAAAGCCTCCTGCAAAAATACTGCCTGCGCATCCACTGGCGCTTCGCCCTCAAGACGTGGAACCGGGGACCAACTCCCGTCCGGTCCGATGAGTCGTGCCTTTACATTGTCCCGGCACAGCATGTCGATATCGTGGGCCAGATCCCGCCGCACGTCCGGATCCAGAATCGGGCAGGCAATCTCCACCCGCCGCTGTGTGTTGCGGGTCATGAAGTCGGCCGAGCCAATGTACATCCGGGCATCTTCTCCCTTTCCAAAGATGAAGACCCGTGGGTGTTCCAAAAAACGGCCTACAATGGAGAAGACTCGGATGTGGTCGGTGAGTCCAGGAACGCCGGGGCGAAGGCAGCAAATGCCCCGTACATTCATGAGCACATTTACCCCCGCCTGGCTGGCCTGAGCCAGCTTGTCGATGAGCACTCGGTCGGTAATGGAGTTCATCTTGAGAAAGAGAAAGCCCTCGGTTCCTTTCGCAATCTCTTCGTCGATGAAGTTCAGAAGGGCGGGACGCAGGCTGTGAGGGGAGACCAGCAGCAGGCGATATTCTCCCTCCAGATTTCCAGTGGATAGGTTCTGGAAAAAGGCAGCGGCATCAGCTCCGATGGCGGGGCTGGATGTCATAAGGCAGAAATCGGTATAGAGCCGCACGGTTTTTTCGTTGTAGTTTCCGGTGCCGATCTGGGTGATGCACTGCACCCGGCCCCGATCCCGACGGGTAATAAGGCAGACCTTGGAGTGGACCTTGTAGCCCTCGATGCCGTAGATCAGGGTGCATCCGGCCTCTTCCAGACGCTCGGCCCACTGAATATTGTTTTGTTCGTCGAAACGGGCCCGCAGTTCCATGAGCACAGTGACATCCTTGCCGTTCTCCGCTGCCGTACACAGAGATTCTACCAGCTTTGCCTTGGAGGCCAGACGATAGATGGTGATCTTGATGGAGAGAACTTTCGGGTCGGCAGCCGCCTCCCGCACCAGACGCAGGAAGGGCTCCATAGAGTGGTAGGGATAGAAGAGAAGAGCGTCCCGCTGCAGAATTTGAGGGATCATGGATTCTGTCTGGGAGAGCCCGGCGGGCCAACCGGGCGTAAAGGTCGGGTAGGTGAGAGCGGCTCGGCTCTCGGGGGGAAGTTTGGACTCCAGAGCGTAGATATAGTCCAGAGAGAGAGGGGCCTTGGAATGAAAGATCCGCTCCTCACTTAGACCCAGGCGCTGGCGGAGGCAGAGCAGGGTTCCTGACGCCAGGTCCCCCTGGTATTCCAACCGAACCGGTGCCAGCCGGGCCCGTTTCTTCAGTACGTGCTTCATGTGTTGGCGAAAGTCGTCTTCTGTTTCACTGTCCTCGTCCTCAGGAGAAATGTCGGCGTTCCGGGTGACAGAAATCACTGCTCGCGTCCCAATAGAGTAGCTCTCAAAGAGTTCATGGGCAAAAGTGAGCACTACCTGTTCTGTGAGAAGATAGCGCAGCCCCCGCTCCTCCAGCTGCAAAAAAGGGGGCAGAGATCTGGGAATGGGGATCAGACCCAAAAACTCCTTCCCGTCCCGCTTCAGGGACAGGGCCACATTAAGCTGTTTGGTGGGCAGGTGGGGGAAAGGGTGGTGGGCGTCCACTACCAGGGGAGAGAGAATAGGTGAGACGCTCTCCCGAAAGAAATACTCCACCTGACGGCGCTCCCGGCCGTCCAGCTCGCTCCATTCCAGATTGCAGACATTGCAGGCCCGCAGCCGCTTTTCCAGGGCGAAGAACAATTTGTCTCGGCGGCGATAAAGAGGCGGCACCGCTTGAAAGACAGCGGCGAGCTGCTGGGCGGGGGTGAGCCCGCTTTTGTTGTCTACATGTGGTTCTTTGATGAGGGCCATGTCCCCGATGCTCCCCACTCGGATCATAAAAAATTCGTCCAGGTTGCTGGTGAAGATGGCGGCGAACTTGAGCCGCTCAAAGAGAGGAACATTCTCGTCCCAAGCCTCCTCCATTACCCGTTCATTGAATTTGAGCCAGGCGAGCTCCCGCTCTTGCGTGTAGCGGGTATCCACATTATCCCGCGTGGACATCGCCGTTCCTCTTTCCCATGACACGGCGCAGCAGGTAGCCTTCCCGGACGCCCTGGGCGCTCACGGACACGGTCTCTACCCCGTGGGTCTTAATGACCGTATTGAGGATGATGAGGCCGGGGAGAAAGGTGTGGATACGGTCGGGAGAGGAGCGTAGAATCTGGCGCAAAGTGGACTTGTCGCCTTTTTTCAGCAGGTGGTAGAGTTCCCGGATCTCCTTTGCGGAGAGGAGACGGCCGGGCATGCCGCCGTTCAGATCATCACAGAGTTTGCCTACGGCCCGGAT
>JAYFPI010000003.1:0-2215 GCA_034927965.1 Pseudoflavonifractor sp. | reverse complement strand
TGGTCGCCCCAGACGGCTCTTACTGCCTGTCCATTCTGAAGTCCGCCGACGGAGACCCCGCCTGCAATCACCGTTTCTTCTACGAGTACGACGCCCCCGTGGCCGGGATAGGTCACTTTATCCACACCTATCAGGAAAATTTGGATCCCCTGCCCTCCTTTGACGGGGAGCCCCGCCGGGTGGCCATCTCCGCCCCCGATGCCAAGACCTTGGCCCAGGAGATCTGGACCCACCTAAATCAGGACAATAAGGTGGCGCTCTACGTCAGCTACCTGGATCTGGCCACCGGAGTCCGGGACACCGTCTTAGTCAACAAGCACAAATCATAACCGCCCAGCCATTTGTGAAAGGATGTGTATTTATGACGGAATTGGAACTGAAATACGGCTGCAACCCAAATCAAAAGCCCGCCCGTATCTGGATGGAGCAAGGTCAGCTGCCCCTTCAGGTGCTCAACGGCCGACCAGGCTATATTAACTTTATGGACGCGCTCAACTCCTGGCAACTGGTCAAGACACTGAAGCAGGCCACCGGCCGACCCGCAGCCGCCTCCTTTAAGCATGTCTCCCCCGCCGGGGCCGCCCTTGGTCTGCCCCTGAACGAGACGGAGCGTAAACTCTACTTTGCCCCAGAGGGGGACTTGTCCCCCATCGCCTGCGCTTATATCCGGGCCAGGGGGGCCGACCGGCTGTGCTCCTTTGGCGACTGGGCGGCTCTGTCTGAGGTGTGTGACACCGACACCGCCCGCTTTTTGGCCGGCGAGGTGTCCGATGGTGTCATCGCCCCCGGCTACACCGACGAGGCGTTGGAAATTTTAAAAACCAAGCGCAAGGGCGGCTACAACGTGGTTCAAATCGACCTGAATTATACGCCCGCCCCGGTAGAGCGCCGGAGCATCTACGGCATCACCTTTGAGCAGGGCTACAACAATTTGGACATCACCGAGGAGCTGCTGGGCAACCTGGTCACTGATAACCGTGATCTGCCCCAGCAGGCCAAGCACGACATGCTCTTGGCCCTGATTACCCTGAAATACACCCAGTCCAACTCGGTCTGCTATGTCAAGGACGGCCAGACCATCGGCGTGGGCGCCGGGCAGCAAAGCCGCATCCATTGCACCCGTCTGGCGGGCAGCAAGGCGGATCTCTGGTGGCTGCGCCAGCACCCCAAGACACTCGCTCTCCAGTTCGTGGACAACATCCGCCGCCCCGACCGGGACAACGCCATCGACCTCTATCTCTCCGACGAGTCCGGCGACGTACTGGCCGACGGGGTGTGGCAGACTGTCTTCCAGGCAAGGCCTGAGGTTCTCACTGAAGCAGAGAAAAAAGCCTGGATTGATCAGATGTCCGGGGTCACTGTAGGCTCCGACGCATTTTTCCCCTTCGGGGACAACGTGGAGCGGGCCCGCAAATCCGGGGTTCGGTATATTGTCCAGCCCGGCGGCTCCATCCGGGACGACCAGGTCATTGCCACCGCCAACAAGTATGGCATGGTGATGGCCTTTACCGGAATTCGTCTCTTCCATCACTAATTTGAGAGGTGCATCACATGAACGTATTGGTTGTGGGCGGCGGCGGCCGTGAGCACGCCATCTGCTGGAAACTGGCCCAAAGCCCCAAAGTAACAAACTTATACTGTGCTCCCGGCAATGCCGGCATCGCCCAGGTGGCCACCTGCGTGCCCATCAAAGCCACCGACGTGGAGGGCATGGTTCGTTGGGCAAAGGGCAACGCCATTGACTTTGTTATGGTGGCCCCCGATGACCCCCTGGCCCTTGGCATGGTGGATACCTTGGAGGCCGCTGGTATTGCCGCCTTCGGGCCCCGTGCCAACGCCGCCATTATCGAGGCCAGCAAAGCCTTTTCCAAATCCCTCATGAAGAAATACCACATTCCCACGGCCCGGTATGAGACCTTTACCGACCTGGATAAGGCCTTGGCTTACATTCGGGAGCAGGGCGCTCCCATTGTGGTAAAAGCTGACGGCCTGGCTCTCGGCAAGGGGGTCGTGGTGGCCACTACGGTGGACGAGGCGGAGCAGGCCGTCCGGGAAATGAGGGAGGACAAAAAGTTCGGCGACAGCGGCTCCACAGTGGTCATTGAGGAGTGTATGGTAGGCCCTGAAGTGACGGTGCTGGCTTTCTGCGACGGGGAGCATCTCGTCCCCATGCTGTCCAGTCAAGACCACAAGCGGGCTTATGACGGCAACCAGG
>JAYFPI010000106.1:0-25019 GCA_034927965.1 Pseudoflavonifractor sp. | reverse complement strand
AGTCCATCTACCGTTTCCGGGGAGACACCATCGAGAATATCCTCTCCTTTGAAAATGAGTATAAAGGCTGCCGCACCATCCGTCTGGAGCAGAATTACCGTTCCACGGAAAACATCCTGGAGGCGGCCAACGCCGTCATCCGCAACAACCAGGGCCGCAAGGGCAAAGAGCTCTGGACTGAGCACGGCGCGGGGGATCGGGTCAAGCTCTACACTGCCATGAACCAGGACGATGAGGCCCAGTATGTGGCGGCCCAGATCATGACCGGCTACTCTGCTGGGCAGAGGTGGAAGGACTTCGCTATCCTTTACCGGATGAACGCCCAGTCACGGGAACTGGAAATGGCCATGAAGCGCAACGGTGTGCCCTACCGCATCATCGGCGGCACCCGCTTTTTCGACCGGGCAGAGGTCAAGGATATGTTGGCCTACCTCTGCGTGATCAACAATCCAGGGGATGACCTGCGGCTCCAGCGGATCATCAATAATCCGCCCAGAGGCATTGGCCTGAAAACCGTGGAAACTGCCCAGGGCATTGCCACGCGGAACGGCCGCTCCCTCTGGGAGGTGGTGAGCGACGCCCGCAGCTGGCCTGAGCTCCAAAAGGCTGCGGCAAAACTTAGCCTTTTCGCGGATCTGATTCGCAGCCTGCAAAAGCAGGTGAGTGAGATGCCCCTGACCCAGTTCTACGATGTCCTGTGCGCCGACAGCGGCTATGCTGTGGCGCTGGAGGGCAGAGATACGGTGGAAGACCGCACCCGGCTGGAGAATGTGCGGGAGCTGGGCTCTTCCATTCAGACCTATCTGCAGAACAGCGACGCCCCAAGCCTTGAGGGGTTCCTGGACGAGATTGCCCTCTACACCGATCTGGACAACCACGATCCCAGTGAGGACTGCGCCGTGATGATGACCATGCACTCGGCCAAGGGGCTGGAATTCCCGGTGGTCTTTGCCGTGGGCCTGGAGGAAGGCATCTTCCCCGGGATGCGGGCCATCGGGGACATGGAGGAGATGGAGGAGGAGCGGCGGCTATGCTATGTGGCCATGACCAGGGCCAGAGAGACCCTGCACATGACCTGTGCCGCCCAGCGGATGCTATACGGCCGCACGTCCGCCAACCGGCCCTCCCGCTTTCTGGGGGAGATCCCTGAGGAGCGGGTGGAGCGGAGCGGCCGCTCTCCCTACCGAGGAGAGGAGCGGATGTCCGAGGGAGACTGGCGTCCGGAGCGGGAGTACCACGCTGCCTATTCCGGCGGTGGGAGCGGGTACAGCAGACCCCGGGCCGACCGGGGCTATACGCCCGCAGATTCCGCAGAAATAAAAACGGCGGCCGGGAGCAGCCAGAAAGCCGCCCGGACCGCCGCAGCGCCGCTGCCGGAGTTCCAGAAGGGTGAGATGGTGCGCCACAAGGCGTTCGGCAAGGGGATGATCCTCACCCTCACGAAAATGGGCGGAGACGCCCTGGTGGAGGTGGCCTTCGACAATGTGGGCACCAAAAAACTGATGCTCAAATCGGCAGCCCAGTACATGGAGAAGTTGTAAGGGGAAAGACTGGGCTGTTTAAGTCGGGTAGAAGCTCTTCCAGACTGTGCACCGTCCGGCTGCTGTGCTCTACCACGTCGGCCCAGCGGGGGGCGTAAAAGTCGTCATACACCCCCACCACAGTGAGCCCCGCCGCACTGGCTGCGGCGCAGTTGTCGGGGGCATCCTCCAGCAGGACGCAGCCGTGGGGGGAGAAGCCGAACCGCTCTGCCGCCAGGGGATAAACCGCCGGGTCGCGCTTTTCCAGGCCCGCCTCCTGGGCAAAGAATGCCCCCCGAAAATACCGATTCAACCCATGCCGGTCCAGGGCTGCCCGGCAGAGTTCGGGCAGGCTGGCGGTGAGGAGAGCCATTGGCTCACCCCGGGCGGACAAGCCCTCCAGCAGTGCCCGGGCCCCAGGCTTAAGTGGGATGGTGTGGGCATAGGCATCATACGCCATATCCCGCCACTGTGCCATGATGTCTTCAGGGGAGTCGCTCAGGCCATAGTAGTCCCGGGTGAACCGGGCGGCGGCCGGGAAGATGGAGTGAGCCACTGTGTCGCTGTATTCGGCAGTAGGGGTCAGCCCCCGCCGGGACAAAAAGTCCAGGTCGATTTGCACCCACACGCCGTTGGAGTCGATGAGAGTGCCGTCCAGGTCAAAAAAAATCACAGATAAAACCTCCAGGGGAAATTGATCGCCTCTTCGGCGTAGTCGATACCAATGCGCTTGCTGGTGTGGATGGGCCCTGGGACTTCGCCGCTATCCAGCAGGTAGAGGACGTCCCCGGTGAGAGAAATTCCATTTTGAGCAGTGGTAAGCATTAAACCCTTACAAAGCTTTCCGGGGCCGTTTAAAAAATTTTTCCTTTGATAGGAAGACATTTCGTTTGCTGTACAGTGAAAACGCCTGACAGATATTGCGTCTGCATCTGCCGGCGTCACCGGCTCGGCCGCCCGGATAAGGACGGCGGCGGGCTCTCCCTCTGCCTCGGTCACACAGTTGAGACAGTGGTACATGCCGTAGATTAAATAGAGATAAGCCGTTCCCGGCGGGGCGAACAGCGTTTCGGTCCGGGGGGTTCGCCGTCCGCCATAGGCGTGACAGGCCTTGTCCATCCGGCCGATATATGCCTCAGTTTCGGTGATCCGGACGGTGAGAGGGATTCCATCCCACATCCGAACCAGGTATTTTCCCAGCAGATCCCGGGCCACGGTCAACGTGTCGCGGGCAAAGAAGTCAGCCGCCAGTCTTTCCATTCCGTCACCTCATTTTGAACCATGATACCACGTCAAAGGAGCCGACACAACCGATGAATGAATCCGCCGTCCTGAAAAAACTTGCCAAGCCCCTGATCCTGCTGGCCACTCTGGTCTGGGGATCCTCTTTTTTTGTGATGAAGAATACCTTGGATCATGTTCCGGTCTTTTTCCTTCTTGCTGTCCGATTTACTGTTGCTGCGCTGATCCTCTCTGTGTTATTTTTGAAAAACTGGAAGGGGGTTGATCGGGGCTATGTAAAGAGCGGGGCCATTATGGGGACGCTGCTGTTTTTGGCCTACACTGTGCAGACCTTTGGTCTGGAGCGAACCAGCTCGGGGAACAACGCCTTTCTCACCGCTGTTTACTGTGTTATCGTTCCATTCCTTTACTGGGGCATTTCCCACCAGCGGCCTGATCGGTACAACCTGATAGCCGCCGTGCTGTGTATCACGGGGATCGGCTTAGTCTCTTTGAATGGTTCTCTGAGCATGAATCTGGGGGATCAGCTTACTCTGGCAAGCGGATTGGCCTATGCGCTCCACATCGTGGCGGTAGCCCGGTTTTCCCAGGGAAAGGATGTATTCCTTCTGACCACGCTTCAGTTCACCTTTACCGCTCTATGGTCATGGGCATTTGCCTTTCTGACCGGGGGGATCCCCACGGCGGCGCTGCCGCTGGATGCGGTGTGGCGGCTGGGATATCTGGCGGTGTTCGCCACTGCGGGGGCGCTGCTCTTTCAAAATATTGGACAGAAGTATACTGCCCCCTCCACCGCCGCCGTTCTGTTGGCGCTGGAGGCACCTTTCGGTGTTTTTTTTGCTGTCCTGTTTGACGGGGAACGGCCCACGGTTCAGATGGTGATGGGCTTTGCGCTCATCTTTGTGTCGGTACTTTGCTCAGAGACCAAATTTGCCTTCTTGCAGAAGAAAAAGGTTGACACGATAGTGGAAAACGGGTAGTATAAAAAACAAAGTCGGAGAGAGGAGGGTGCATTATGGGCTGGAAAAACACCAATATTCTGTTCCTGAAAGGGAACATTTTGGCTCATCAAGGGATTAGTGCGCCCTTTTTTGAGCCGTCACGGTGGAAAGTCCTTGTTTGACTGACCTGGCCGCGGCGTCTTGCCGCGGTCTTTTTTTGCGCACTGATCCCTTCCACACAGAAAAATGGAAGGGAAGAATCAAGAATGAAGATCCAAAATCAAATTAAAAAACTGTTGATCCTGGAATGGCTGTCCAGCTTTCGGCTGGGGGGCAGCGTCTGGGTGCTCCTGCTGGCGGTTCGGGGATTTTCTCTGGCCCAGATTGGCCTTGCTGAGGGGGTGTTCCATCTGGTGAGCCTTTGCGGTGAACTGCCCTCCGGGCTGGCTGCGGATCTGCTGGGCCGAAGACGGGTACTGGCGGCCAGCCAGTGCGCTCAGGCTCTGTCCGCGCTGGTAATGCTGTTTTCCCGGGGAATGACGGGGGTGCTCCTGTCTATGGCGCTGTCCGCTCTGGGGTACAATCTGGCCTCCGGAACCCGGGAGGCAATGACTTACGACTCTCTGGCCCAGGCTGGACGGGAAGAGGACTATTTGGCCCTTTCAGCCCGCCAGAATGTTGTGTTCCGGTTGGGGAAAACGCTGGGCACGCTCTTTGCCGGACCGGCCGCAGTGCTGGGCTTCCAGATTAGCTATGCGGCTGATGTGCTGCTGTCTCTGGCCGGAATGATGGCGGCTCTATCTCTGGCAGAGCCAACCCGAAGCGGAAGTGAGTCCGGTTGTGAAGAGGTTCCCTGCAGTCTCTCGCGCCACGTGAGCGCCACAGCCCGATTTCTTTTGGAAAGCCCGGCGGCGGTGGGGTTGATGCTGTTCAATGCTCTGGTGGGGGCTTTGGCCACTCTGCTGGGATTTTATCTCCAAAGCAGACTGCCTGAAGCCGGAGCACCCAGCGTGCTGCTGGGGCCTCTGCTTCTGTTGACCGGGTTGGGCGGTGCCGCCGGGTCCAGACTGGCGGTATGCCTGTCCGGATGTGCCCGGGGACTGGCGCGCTGTATCTGTGCTTTAGCAGTGGGAGCGGGCTGCCTGCTGGTTGCCGGGGGGCAGGTCCCCCTTATAGTCTTAGGGGGGTTTTTGGCAACGCTGGGAGACGACGCACTGGAGCTCCATTCGGACGCAATCCTTCAGCAGGCCTTCCCCGGTGCACAGCGGGCTACTCTGGCGTCGGTGTCCTCCCTCTGCTTCTCCCTGATCATGGTGGTGCTCTCCCCGGTAGGAGGACTTTTGGTGGGAGGGTGATTTTCCTTGACTTTTGACGAAAATTTGCATATACTAAAGCAGTTAAATGCTGAGAAGGGGAGCAGTACGCCCCGGGGGAAGCAAAGAGAGGGACCGGTTGGTGAGAGGTTCCGTGACCCTGCTGCGGAAGTCGCCCCGGAGCCGCCGGCCCGAAGAAAGTAAGGACGGACGTATCCCACGTTACGGGGAGAGAGCGGGCAGTTCACGCCCGAATTCAGGTGGTACCGCGGAGTTGCTTCGCCCTGAGGCCGAAAGGCCTCAGGGCTTTTTTAAAGTTACTTGGCGGTTTTGTGGGGGTTACCCTAAGTCTACTGAGGAGGCTTTCAATGGAATTCTTAGTGAAAACAGACCTGGGCAAGACGGAGATCATGGCCTACCAAAAGGTTAGCTGCAAGACGGTTCAGAAGCTCAAGATGACGCTGCTCCATTGGGGACTGATCGGCTTTGGATTGATCGGGCTTACCGCCAGCGGTGTGGCTTTAGGGACATCCGGCGGCGGCTCCGGTGCGTTCCTGGGCATTGCTCTGAGCACCCTGGCCTTTGTATGGGGCGTCAATTGGTACCGCTATTTGACCTACAAGACCTCGCGTCGCCTTCCGGAACACTTTGAGCAGAAATTTTACTTTGATGAGGCCAATGTGGTGGCCCAGGGCGGGGCGGAGAAGGTGATCCACCGGTATAGCGAGTTCTGCGCACTGGCGGAGACGGAGGACTATTTCGTTCTTTTCTTGAACCGGTTCTCCGGGTATATCCTCTCTAAAAAAGGATTTCTTCAGGGTGATCCGGCGGCATTTGGAACTTTTTTAAAGGAAAAGACAGGGAAAAAGCTTCCCCTTGTGAAGATTTGAGACAGGAGTGAATGAATATTATGGCGAAAGAACTGCCAAAGGCATATGAGCCCCAGGAAGTGGAGGGCCGTATCTACGAGATGTGGGAGAAGAACGGCTGCTTTGAAGGGCATCGGGATCCGAACAAGAAGCCCTTTACCATTGTCATGCCGCCCCCAAACGTTACCGGGCAGCTCCACATGGGCCACGCCATGGACTGTACCCTTCAGGACATCCTCATCCGCTTCAAGCGGATGGAGGGGTACGCTGCACTGTGGGTCCCCGGCACTGATCACGCCGGCATCGCCACCCAGATCAAGGTGGAGGAGGCCCTCCGGGAGAACGAGGGCCTGACCCGCTACGATCTGGGCCGGGAGAAGTTTTTGGACCGGGTGTGGGAATGGAAGGAAAAGTATGGTGCCCGCATCGTGGAGCAGCAGAAGAAGCTGGGAGTCTCCTGCGACTGGTCCCGCGCCCGTTTCACCATGGACGATGGCCTGTCCAAGGCTGTCCGTCATGTGTTCGTGAGTCTTTACAACAAGGGCCTGATCTACAAGGGCAGCCGCATTATCAACTGGTGCCCCCACTGTGTCACCGCCCTCTCCGACGCAGAGGTGGAATACAAGGACAAGCCCGGCAACCTCTGGCACATCCGCTATCCCATTCAGGGGGAGACTGACCGCTGGGTCATCGTGGCCACCACCCGGCCCGAGACCATGCTGGGCGACACCGGTGTGGCCGTCAACCCCGCCGACGAGCGCTATACGGGCCTTGTGGGCAAAACCTGCATTCTGCCACTGGTGGGCCGGGAGATGCCCATTGTGGCCGACGAGTATGTGGACACCCAGTTCGGCACCGGCTGCGTGAAGATGACCCCCGCTCACGACCCCAACGATTTTGAGGTGGGTCTGCGTCACCACCTGGACACCATCCGGGTGCTGGATGACAACGGTAAAGTAGTGGAGGGATACGGCAAGTATTCCGGAATGGATCGCTATGAGGCCCGCAAGGCCATTGTGGCCGATCTGGAGGAGCAGGGCTATCTGGTGAAGGTGGAGCCCCACCAGCACAACGTGGGCACCTGCTACCGCTGCCACAGCGACGTAGAGCCGCTCATTTCCGCCCAGTGGTTTGTGAAGATGGAGCCTCTGGCAAAGGAGGCCCTGCGGGTGGTCAACGAGGGGGAGACCCAGTTTGTCCCCGAGCGTTTCTCTAAGACCTACACCAACTGGATGGAGAACGTCCGGGACTGGTGTATCTCCCGTCAGCTCTGGTGGGGTCACCGTATCCCGGCCTGGACCTGCGAGGACTGCGGCGAGCTCACGGTTTCCGAGACCGATCCCACCGAGTGCGTTCACTGCCACTCCAAGCACATCCATCAGGAAGAGGATGTGCTTGACACCTGGTTCTCCTCCGCTCTCTGGCCCTTTTCCACTCTGGGCTGGCCCGACGAGAACAGCGAGGACTTTAAATATTTTTATCCCACCGACGTGCTGGTCACTGGCTACGACATTATCTTCTTCTGGGTGGCCCGGATGATTTTCTCCGGCTGCGAGCACACCGGAAAACCTCCCTTCCACACCGCGCTTATTCATGGCCTGGTGCGGGACGACAAGGGCCGAAAGATGTCCAAGTCCTTGGGAAACGGCATCGACCCGCTGGAGATCGCTGAGCAGTATGGCGCGGACGCCCTGCGCTTCAACTTGATCACCGGCAACTCCCCCGGAAACGACATGCGCTTCTATACCGAGCGGTGTGAGGCGATGCGGAACTTTGCCAACAAGATCTGGAACGCCAGCCGCTTTGTGCAGATGAATCTGACCATCGACCGCGTAGAGCTGCCTAAGGTCCTGGAGAACGAGGATAAGTGGATCCTCTCCAAACTCAACGCCCTTATTCCAGACGTGACCGACAACATGGACCGCTACGAGTTGGGCGTGGCCGCCCAAAAGGTCTATGACTTTATCTGGGACGACTACTGTGACTGGTATATCGAGTTTACCAAGGCACGTCTCCAAGGGGCTGACCCCGCCGCGAAAGAGCAGGCCCAGCAGGTGCTGTGCTATGTTCTCACCGAGACGCTGAAGCTGCTCCACCCCTTTATGCCCTTCCTCACGGAGGAGATCTGGCAAGCGCTGCCCCGCCGGTCCAGCTCCGGAAACAAGGATGACTTCCTTATGCTCCAGAAGTGGCCTGTGTATCGGGAGGAGCTGAATTTCTCCACGGAGGAGAAGGCTGTGGACCTCATTATTGATGCCACCCGGGCCGTTCGGACCAAACGTGCCGAACTCAACGTGCCCCCGTCCAAGAAGGCACATCTCACCATTTCCACCCAGGAGACTGAGGTGTTTTGCCAAGGCATCCCGCTCTTGAAGCGTTTGGCCTATGCCAGCGATGTGACGGTAGTGGGAGTGGCAGACACCGGGAATGACGCGGAGGAGAGCGCCAAGGGTCAGGTGTCCGTGGTGACCCATGTTGCCCGGATCTTCATGCCTCTGGCCGAACTGGTGGATCTGGAGCAGGAGAAGAAGCGCGTGGAGAAGGAGCTGGGGCAGCGAAAGAACGAACTGGCAGGCCTGGAGGCCCGGCTGGGCAATCCTGCCTTTGTCAGCAAGGCCCCCGAGCAAGTGGTTCAGGGCCAGCGGGAGCGGGCCGAGACATTGCGCGCCCTGATCGCAAAATTGGAGGAATCTGCCGCATCATTGGGGTAGACGGGAAAAACGGCAGGATTTTGTGCAGTTTTGTCACCGGATTGTAGTTGTGATTTGCAAACCGGACGGATACAATAGCGTACAGGGTGCGGAATATCCGGCCGGAGGAGGGGCGTTGCCCAATGAAAAAATATTTAATTCTGCTTGCCGCAATTTTAGCGGTGGTGGGATTGGAGGGATGCAGCTCTCCGGAGAAAGCAGAATCTCCCGAAGTGGAGGTGAGCGTTCCTGCAACAGTGTTGCCCACAGCGTTCCACACGGTATCCCCGGCACCTACCCGGGTGCCCGAGAGCCCGGCGGCGGCGGAGACCGGAACGCCTCCAGCGGAAAACTCGGATGCCTTAGAGAGTGCGGAGCCGGCCGTGGAGCCGCCTGTGGAACCGATCACTACTCCGTCTGCCGTCCCAACGGCGGACGGGCCGTCTGATGAGGAGATCCTGCGGGTCTACCGCAAGGCCACTGAGGCATATAGCTGGTTTGCGGGTTACGGAGACAGCGGGCTGGCGCTGGATTCAGAGGACACCCAGGTTCGGGCATACCTGACCTACTTTAGGGTCACAGCACCAGAGCTGAACAGTGTTAACGATTTGCGGGCCTACCTGAAAACGATGTTTTCCGACGAGGTTGTGGACGGGCTTTTGGCGCCGGAACAGGATCATTTTCTGGATATCGAGGGCGGGCTCTATGCTCTGCCTGCCGGACGGGGGGCCGACCCCGCCAAGGGGGGGATCACCACCGCCGTTCTCTGGCCGGAGGGGGAGAGCCCAAAGAGCTGTACCGTGCAGACCACGGTGGAACTGCTGGACCCGAACAACGGCTATGTCGTTACTGGGGAGCAGGTTTACAACTTCCCCTATGCCCAAGTGGGCGATAAGTGGGTGTTTACCCAATTTGAAGCCATATTCTGACAGAAAATATGAGCCAAAGGCGTTATAATCGCTGTATCCTTTCGGGGATACAGCGATTTTTTTGCGGGAACAAGGAGGAAAAGGATATGTCAGTGACCTGCGCGGAAGAGGGAAGGACGCTGTGCGCACGGATAGAGGGAGAAGTGGATCACCACGCTGCCCGGACGCTTATGTCAGAGCTGGCGAGGCGGGTGGATGTTGCGCTGCCCAAAAGTCTGGAGCTGGATCTGAGCGGGGTGACTTTTATGGACAGCTCCGGCATTGCTCTGGTGCTGCGGACTTGGCGCCGGATGGTGGAGCTAAACGGCAGAATGACACTGACCCATGTTCCGGTTCAGGCGGCCAAGGTGCTGCGCGCTGCCGGCGTAGACAAGCTGATTCCCTTTGGCGAATAAAGAAGGAGGCGTTACATATGAGACCGACCAATGAGGTGAAGATTACCTTTCTCAGTCGTTCTGCCAACGAGGGCTTTGCCCGAACTGCGGCTGCCTGCTTTGCCGCACAGCTCGACCCTACGCTGGATGAGGTCAACGACATCAAGACCGCCGTGAGTGAGGCGGTGACCAACTGCATTGTCCATGCCTACCCGGATACTCTGGGGACAGTGACCATGCGTCTGCGTCTCTTTGGGGACAACACGCTGGAAATTCAGGTAAAGGATGCGGGGGTAGGCATCGCCGACGTGAATCAGGCCCGAACTCCTCTTTATACCACTGGGGGAGGAGATCGCTCTGGGATGGGCTTTACCATTATGGAGAGCTTCATGGACACCCTAAAGGTCCGCTCCGCACCCGGAAAGGGGACCACCGTGGTCATGCGCCGCCGCATTGCCCGGCGGCTGGGGGCGTGAGCGCCGAAACCCTGTCGCTTTTGGAGACGGCCCGGGCGGGGGACAACGACGCCTGTGCCAGACTGCTGACCGAGAACGCCGGTCTTATCTGGAGCGTGGCCCGCCGCTACTACGGCAGGGGCGTAGATCCGGAGGACCTGTATCAACTGGGGTGTCTGGGCTTTGTAAAAGCGGTACGGGGATTTGACCCTGCCTTCGGGACCCGGTTTTCTACCTATGCCGTTCCCAAAATAGCCGGAGAGATCCGCCGCTTTCTCCGGGACGACGGCACGGTGAAGGTGAGTCGGGGGCTTCGTGAGCAGGGAGGAAGTGTGCGACAGGCCAGGGACAGGCTCCAGGCCGAGATGGGGCGGGAACCAACCCTCTCCGAGCTGTCTGCGGAGACCGGGCTGGAACCGGAGGAGATTGCCGCCGTGGAGACCGCCAACGCACCGGTGGCTTCCCTCCAGATGGATTTGGGGGATGGTCTGACCCTGGAACAGACGGTGGGCGACGATGGAATGGAGGAGGAACTCCTGGAAAAGCTGGCCCTTCGGGAGGCGGTGCGTACCCTGCCCGAGCGGGAGCGTCAGGTGGTTGCTCTGCGCTATTTCAGAGGCCTGACCCAGGAGAAGTCCGCCCGGATCCTGGGTGTAAGCCAGGTCCCGGTTTCCCGACTCGAGCGCAAGGCCATGGCCCAGCTCCGGGAGCTGCTGGGGTGAGGATGACCGAGACGGCGATTTCACTTTTTTCATGAGAAAAGGAACCTTCAGGTTCCTTTTTTCGTCTAACAGGCGTATAATAAAGCCACTATACCAAAGAGGGAGTTGTACCCTGTGAAGGATATTTTATACATTGTGGTTCCCTGCTATAATGAGGAAGAAGTACTGCCGGAGACTTCTCGCCGCCTGCGGGAGAAGCTGGAGGAGCTGATGTCGGTCGGGTCGATCTCCGAAAAGAGCCGCATCCTCTTTGTCAACGATGGATCCCGCGACAAGACATGGTCTTTGATAGAGGCTCTTCATGCAGAAAACCATCTGTTTTCCGGGGTGAATCTCTCCCGAAATCGGGGGCATCAGAATGCTCTCCTGGCCGGGTTGATGACCGCCAAAGACCGCTGCGATATGGCGATCTCCATGGACGCTGATCTCCAGGACGATGTGGATGCAGTGGATGGGATGCTGGAGCGCTACCACGCAGGCTGTGACATTGTCTACGGTGTTCGCTCCTCCCGAAAAAAGGACACCTTTTTCAAGCGGTTCACCGCCGAGGGCTTTTACCGGGTGATGAATTTCCTGGGGGCGGAGACTGTGTTCAACCACGCTGATTACCGCCTTATGTCCCGCCGGGCGCTGGAAGGTTTGGCGGAGTTTAAGGAGGTCAACCTCTTCCTTCGAGGCATCGTGCCCATGATCGGCTATACCTCCAGCGTAGTGGAATATGAGAGAGGAGAGCGCTTTGCCGGAGAGAGTAAATATCCTCTGAAAAAGATGCTGGCTTTTGCTATGGAAGGGATTACCAGCCTGTCCACCAAGCCTATTCGCTACATTACCGGCCTGGGCTTTCTGATCTTTGCCGTAAGTATTCTCATGCTCATCTACTCTATCGCTCGCTGGGCCACCGGGGCCACCATTTTGGGCTGGGCCAGTGTCATCTGCTCGGTGTGGGCCATCGGGGGGCTGATTCTCCTGTCCCTGGGGGTGATCGGTGAGTATATCGGCAAGATTTATTTGGAGACGAAGGGGCGTCCCCGCTTCCTCATCCGGGAGGTGCTGGACGGTGAGTAAGCTGCTGGATGCTTCTATCCCAAAGTTTCTCCTAGTAGGCGTGGGGAACACGCTCTTGTCCATGGTGCTCATGTTCGCCTTGGAGGGTTTGGGCTACTGGCCCAGTACGGCCATCGCCTATGTGGCCGGGGCAGTGATGAGCTTTTTCCTCAATCGAAAATACACCTTCCACAGCGAGGAGACCTTTGGCCGGTCGGCGGTGAAATTTGCCGTCAATGTAGCGCTTTGCTATGTGCTGGCCTATGCCATTGCTCAGCCCGTGGCCGGGTGGGTGCTTGGCTTTACCGCACTATCCAAGGTGTGGGTGGAACGGCTCACGAAGCTCTGCGGCATGGGGCTTTACACGGTGCTCAATTATTTTGGCCAGCGGTTTTTTGCCTTTCATAAATAAAAAAAGGGAGCGCTTCCGGCGGTTGCCGGAAGCGCTCTTTTCCTGTTTGGAGAATTACCAGTTGAACCAGCCGCTGCTGTCCCGGCTTTCCAGTACATCCAGAGTCCGGGCAAGAAGCACGGCGGCCTCGGCCCGGGTGAGAGGAGTCTCCAGAGAAGCAGTGGTAGGGACTACACCGCAGCTGGCCAGATTGGAGATCGATTGACTGGCCCAGGCGGGAGCGGCGGCGGAGAAGGCATCAGAGACGTCTGTGATATTCAGAGCCCGATCCAGTACCACAGCGGCCTCGGCAGCGGTAATGGGGGCATCGGCTTGGAACACAACCTGCCCGCTCTCGTTGAGCGTGCCCTGGATCAAGCCGGCCTTCAATGCGGAGGATGCGCAGGTCTTGGCCCAGGTGGCCATGGCCTCATCGTCGGCAAAACCGGTGAGAGTGACACCTTTCAGCTGCGTCACTCCGGCGGCAGCCATGGCCAGAGAGGTAAACTGGGCACGGCTCATGGCCTCTTCGGGGCGGAAGAAATACTGGTCACCCATCTGCTCACCGATGAGTAGCCCGGCTTCGGCCAGACGTACGGCCTCCCGGTGGCCGGTCACGCCGTCCATATCGGAGTAGGAGACCTTGGTCTTTTGTTTCTCAATGCGAATGGATACGGTTGCGGGGGCAGAAGTGTTGCCTACGGGATCCATGGCCACATAGGTGAAGGTGTCCTTTCCCGTCTTGTTTTCATAGGGAGTGTAGACAAAGGCTGCGGAGCCGTCTTCGCTCTGAGTCACCGCACCTCGGGCGGGCTTGCTTACCAGCTGGAAGGTGAGCAAGTCTCCCTCCGGATCCACCCCGGAAAAGGTTCCGGTAACTTCCACGTTTTTATAGGTGGTCAGCTCCAGATTCTCTGCCACAGGGGCTGAGTTGGCACTGGAGAGTAGATAGAGGCCCACCGTTACGTCGGCGCCTGTGGTTCCGTTGGAAAAGATTGGGGCGAAAGTAAAACTGGTAGCGGAGAGCATGGGGGTGGTCAGCGGGGTAAACTGCATTCCGCTGACGGCGCTCATGGCGACCTCACTGCCCAAGGGCAGCGACTGGCCGGCAATGGTGAGCATTCCGGCGTTGGGGTCAGGCAGAGAGGTCAGGACAATAGAGGACAGATCAGCATTGCCGGAAACCTGAAAGTCGGCGGGGGAGAAGGAAATGACATCGGGCATGAGACTGTTTTTGGAAAAAGCGGCCACGCAGGGCAGCTCCTGGCTTCCGCCAAACAGAGCAGCGGAGACGGGGAGCGCAAGGGTCAGGGCACAGATGACGGCCAGTGCCGTCCAGCGGCGAGTAAGACGTTTCAAAGAAAAAACCTCCTTGTTTGGGTGAAGAAACCTTCGGGTTGAGGTTAGTGTTCACCGAGAACAGGGAGGTTATTCTTATTTTGGAAACACTGGTTAAAAAGAAGTGGGCATCCGGAAATCCCTCACAGCTTACTTCGGTCGCTAAGCCAGCTGGGGAGGGACCTGGTTTTGATGGAGGATACTGCCCCCATGGCGGCAAACATGGTGATGACCGAGGTACCGCCATAGCTGAAAAAGGGGAGTGTAAGGCCTACAATAGGAAGTACATAAAGGCACATACCAATATTAAGGGTGCTTTGGAAAAGGAGCATCCCCGCATAGCCTGTGGCGGCCAGGGCGGCCATAGGACTGGGGGCCCTGCTGGCCACCCACAAACACCTGGCGATAATTGCGGCCAAAATAAGGATGACCACAATGCAGCCCACCAGCCCCAGTTCCTCCCCGCAGACAGCAAAGATGTTGTCAGTACTTCGGGCAATGAGGGAGCTTTTGTATGGACTCTGGGTCTGGATGCCATGAAGGTAGCCTTGGCCGGTAAGTCCCCCGGAACCAATGGCCAGAATGCTTCGAGTTTGCTGCCAACCCTGGCCCTGGGTCTGTTCGACCAAGGAGGCCTGGTTGCCAAGAATGTGGTCAACCACTACGGTAATCCGCCGGGCATAATACTTGTCACTGATGTGGGGCCAGATCACTGCTGCCCCGCCGGCACACGCCGACGCGCCCAGGACAAACCAGCGCAGTTGAATTCCGGAGGTCCAGGCCAGCATCACAAAAAGGAAAAGATAGACCAGCGTCATGCCCATGTCGCCGGAGACCACGGCAATGAGCCCTCCCATCAGCCCGGTGTGGGCGACCAGCTGGAACACCGAGGCGGGTTTGCTGATCCCCTTCTTCTGGAGCCGCGCGCACTGCCAGGCCAGCAGAAGAATAAAGATGAGCTTGGCTACCTCAGCGGGCTGGATGTTCAAAGGAGTGCCTGGAATAGAAATCCAGTTTTTGTTGCCGGTGGTGGTGTCGCCCCAGCCAAAGGGGATGAGGGCCAGAATGAGAGCGACATTGAACAGCAAAAGCCATTTCCAGGATTTTTCCACAAAGAGCTCCAGATCCACGGTGGATAGTGCCACATAGACCAGTACCCCCAAAAAGATGCCGAGGGCCTGAACGACCACACTGCGGTTGTCGTTGTTCCAGCGAGTGGCTGAGTAGATGAGCACAAGACCGAAGCCGCTGGCTGCTAGGCACAGCGCCAGCAGCAGCTTGTCCCCCCGTTCCCAGAACTCCCGAAGAGAATCAGAAAGCCAAGACAGCGGACACACCCCCTCCTTATGAAATCGTGAAAACAGTATACCATTTTTCCGGCGTTTATGCTATACTATACCAGCGCAATTTATGAAAAGATCACAAACCGGGTGGAGGGGAAGCAATGGAGTACCATACCGCAGGGGAGAGAGAGACAGAAGTTCTGGGGGAGACCTTGGGCAAGACCTTGTCTCCAGGCGCTGTGGTGGCCTTCACAGGGGATTTGGGAGCGGGGAAGACCGCTTTTACCCGTGGCCTGGCCCGGGGGCTGGGTATCACCGGACGGGTCACCAGTCCCACCTTTACCATTGTCAACGAGTATGAGGGAGGCCGGCTTCCGCTGTTTCACTTCGATATGTACCGCCTGGGCAGTTCCGACGAGCTGTTTGATATCGGCTGGGAGGACTACCTTCGCCGGGGCGGCGTGTGTGCTGTGGAGTGGAGCGAAAAGATCTCCGACGCGCTGGAGGGGTGCATCCGGGTGGACATCTGCCGGGGCGAGGGGGAGAATGACCGGATCATCACCATCTGCGAGGGGGTCGAAATATGAAAATTTTGGCGCTGGAATCTTCTGCTGTGGCAGCCTCCGCCTGTCTTTGTGAGGATGAGTTCCTGGTGGCCCAGAGCTATGAAAACAGCGGCCTGACCCACTCCCGCACGCTGCTGCCCATGGCGGAGGAGCTGCTGAAAAACTGTGGGGTAAAGCTGGCAGAGGTGGATGTCATCGCGGTGGCTGCCGGACCTGGATCCTTTACCGGCCTGCGCATCGGCGTGTCGGCGGCCAAGGGGTTGGCCTGGGCGCTGGACAAGCCCTGTGCAAAGGTTTCCAGCTTGGAGGCGATGGCCTGGAATATCTCCGCCCTACCCGGGGCCATCTGTCCGGTGATGGATGCCAGGCGCAGTCAGGTCTACAATGCCCTTTTCTCTTCCGATGGGGAGCGGGTGAACCGCCTGACCCCGGATCGGGCCATCGGGCTGGACGGGTTAGCCGACGAACTAAAAGCGGCGGGGCAGACACAAATTTTAGTTGGAGACGGTGCGGGTCTGTGCTATAATGAACTGACGAAACGGGGACTTGCCCTGCGGCAGGTCCCGCCCAATCTCCGCTTTCAAAGTGCGTGGGGCGTGGCCCGGGCGGGGCTTGAACTGGCCCGGGCAGGGGCGCTGATCTCCGCAGCCGAACTGACGCCAGATTATCACCGCCTCTCTCAGGCCGAGCGGGAGCGGTTGGAACAGGAAAACAAAAAGGGGAATGACTGATATGGAACAGATGGAAAAGGTACACATTTTGAATCATCCGCTGCTGCAGCACAAGCTGTGCATCCTTCGGGACGAGAATACCGGCGTCAGAGACTTCCGCGAGGTGGTCAGTGAGATTGCCACCCTGATGTGCTACGAGGCTACCCGGGATCTGCCTTTGGCCGACGTGGAGATCAAGACCCCTGTGGCCACTGGAACCTTTAAGCAGCTGGCCGGCAAGAAGCTGGCTATCGTCCCCGTTCTTCGGGCGGGCCTGGGCATGGTAGACGGCATCCTTACGCTGATCCCATCCGCCAAGGTGGGGCACATCGGCCTCTATCGAGACCCCGCCACGCTGGAGCCTGTTGAGTACTATTGCAAAATGCCCAGTGACATTGCCGAACGGGATGTTATTATTCTTGATCCCATGCTGGCTACCGGCGGCTCGGCTTCTGCCGCCATCCAGTTTATCAAGAACTATGACGTCAAGCATATCAAGCTCATGAACATCATTGCAGCCCCTCAGGGCATCGAGCGGGTTCACAAGGATCATCCTGACGTGGACATCTATGTGGCTGCCGTGGATGAAAAACTCAATGATCACGGCTATATTGTCCCTGGTCTGGGTGATGCCGGAGACCGCATTTTCGGCACCAAATAAGAAACGCCTTCAGGGCGGCCGGACGCGTTCCGACCGCCTTTGTTTCGTCCCTGCGGAGAGAACTTGCCCGTTTTCTCCGGAAAGCCCTTGCGCCCGGGATGTGATTTGGCGTATACTTTTAAAAGATTTGGAAACAGGAGGGTGACTGAGATGGAAACCGACCTTCGTCATCTGCAAAACGGCAGCGACGTGCGGGGCGTGGCCCTGCCTGTCCCGGGCGGCGGAGCCGTAGACCTGACCGATCGTGCCTGTGAGCGCATTGCGGGTGCTTTTGTCAGGTGGCTGGCCCATCGTACAGGGAAGACGCCGGAGAAGCTTCGGGTGGGCGTGGGCCATGACTCTCGTCTCACGGCAGAGATGTTGAAGACAGCAACCATTCGGGGGATCTGCTCCCAGGGGGCGGCGGCACTGGACTGCGGCTTGGCCTCTACCCCGGCCATGTTCATGGGTACGGTCTTTGCAGATACCGCCTTTGACGGCTCGGTGATGCTCACCGCCAGTCACCTTCCCAAAGAGCGCAACGGCATGAAGTTTTTTACTCCCGACGGTGGGTTGGACAAGCCGGACATCACCGCACTGCTGGAGTTGGCCGCGGATGTGGCTGTGAAGCCTGAGATCAATGCATCGGCAGAGCAATGCCCGCTGATGCCGGAATATGCCGCCGCGCTCCGGGAGAAAATTATCCGTGGCGTAGGCGGGGGAGAGAGGCCTCTTTCTGGGCTTCATATTGTGGTGGACGCAGGCAACGGCGCGGGAGGCTTCTTTGCCCGGGACGTGTTGGAGCCTTTGGGGGCGGACTGCTCGGGCAGCCAGTTCCTGGACCCGGACGGCAATTTTCCAAACCACATTCCAAACCCGGAAAACCAACAGGCCATGGAGGCCATCCGGGGGGCGGTGCTGGAGTGCAAGGCCGACCTAGGGCTCATCTTCGACACCGATGTGGACCGGATGTCCGCCGTCTTCCCAGACGGTACAGAGGTAAACCGGGACGCCATCATTGCCCTGGCCGCTGCGATTCTGGCCCCAGACTGCCCGGGCGGCACCATTGTCACAGATTCTGTGACCTCCGACCGGCTCACTGCCTTTCTGGAGGGGGAGTTGGGACTGAAGCACCGCCGGTTTAAGCGGGGTTATAAAAACGTCATCAATGAGGCCATCCGCCTCAACGCTGAGGGGATCGAATGCCCCATGGCGATGGAGACCTCGGGTCACGGGGCGCTCCGGGAGAACTACTTTCTGGACGACGGGGCCTACCTGGCGGTGAAGCTGGCAGTGGCCCTGGCCCGGCACGGGCATCTGGGAGATCTGATTGCCAAGCTGCCCCCTGCCATGGAGGAGACGGAAAAACGCATCCCGCTCTCCGGCGAGGATTTCCGGGAGAAGGGAACCGCCGCACTGGCGGCCTTTGCCCGCCGGGCGGAGGAGCGGGGGATTGCCCTGGCCCCCACCTGCGAGGGAGTGCGGCTCTCCCTGCCCGAGGGCTGGATGCTCCTGCGCCAGTCTCTCCATGATCCCCTCCTTCCGCTAAACGCCGAGGGGAACCGGCCCGGAGACTGTCAAAAACTGCTGTCTCTGGCAAAAGAACTGCTCACCGGACTGGATGGGCTGGACCTGTCCGTTCTGAAGTAATTGAAAGAGAAAAGGTGATCGAATGGAAGCGAGAAAACTCCACACCCTGGAACTGGCGGCGGCCAAGATCCGCAACCTGGCCATGGACCAGGTCTATACGGCGGCCTCCGGCCACATCGGCGGTTCGCTGTCCGTGGCGGACATCCTGACCGTCCTCTACTTTGACGTGATGAAGGTGGACCCCAAGGATCCCAAAGCGCCTGACCGGGACCGGCTGGTCCTTTCCAAGGGCCACACTACACCCGCCCTCTATGCCACGCTGGCGCTGAAGGGCTACTTTCCCAAGGAGGAGCTTAGGCTTTTTCGCTCCATCAAGGGGCACATGTCCGGCCACCCCGACATGGTAAATGTCCCCGGCGTAGACATGTCTACCGGTTCTCTGGGTCAGGGGATCTCTGCCGCCGTGGGTATGGCTCTGGCCGGGAAAATTGATCGGAAGGACTATCGGGTCTACGCCGTTCTGGGAGACGGCGAGATCGAGGAAGGCCAGGTGTGGGAGGCCGCCATGGCGGCGGCCAAGTACCACCTGGACAACCTCACTGCCGTGGTGGACGTCAACGGTCTGCAAATCGACGGCTCCACCGCCGACGTGATGCCCTCCGAGCCGCTGGATAAGAAGTTTGAGGCGTTCAACTGGAACGTCATCCATGTGGACGGCCACGATCTGGCAGCCTTGGAGGAGGCCTTTGCACAGGCCGCCGCCTGCACGGACAAGCCATCTGTCCTTCTGGCGAAGACCATAAAGGGCAAGGGAGTTTCCTTCATGGAGAACGACGCCGGCTGGCACGGTAAGGCCCCCAACGCCGAGCAGTACGCCGTGGCCCATGAGGAGCTGAGCGACCGGATTCGCATCTGCACCGATGTGGCGGCGGTGGAGTCCATGGACGACGCTATGGATGTGCTGCAAAAACTGGGTCTGATGGACGAAGAGGAGGAGATCTGAGATGGGAGAGAAGATCGCAACGAGAGCCGCCTACGGCAAGGCCATTGTGGCCCTGGCGGAGAAATATCCCGAATTGGTGGTTCTGGACGCCGACCTGGCCAGCGCCACCAAGACCGACGGTTTTTCCAAAGCCTATCCTGACCGCTTCTTCGATATGGGGATCGCCGAGTGTGACATGGTGGGCGTGGCCGCAGGCCTCGCCGCCTGCGGCAAGAAGCCCTTTGCCAATACCTTCGCCATGTTTGCCGCCGGCCGTGCTTTTGAGCAGGTGCGCAACTCGGTGGTCTATCCCCACCTGAACGTGAAGGTGGTCGGCTCTCACGGCGGATTATCTGTTGGCGAGGACGGCGCGACCCACCAGTGCTGCGAAGACTTTGCCACCATGCGCTCCCTCCCCGGCATGGTGGTCTGCTGCCCCTGTGACGGCAACGAGATGACCCAGGCTGTACAGGCCCTCATCGACTACGACGGTCCCGCCTACCTGCGTCTGGGCCGCCTGGCGGTGGAGACTGTCACCGATGCCATCTCCGACTACAAGTTTGAACTGGGTAAGGGTGTTACCCTCCGCTCCGGCAAGGACGTGACCATTGTTGCTGTGGGCCTTATGGTCCAAGAGGCATTGGCTGCCGCCGAGCTGTTGGCGCAGGAGGGGGTGGACGCTCGGGTAATCGATATGCACACCATCAAGCCCCTGGATGAGAAACTGGTGCTCCGGGCGGCGCGGGAAACCGGCTGCATCGTCACCACTGAAGAGCACAATATTATTGGCGGCCTGGGCGAGGCGGTCTGCGCCTGTGTCAGCGCTAAGTGTCCCGTACCCGTGCTCCGCCATGGTGTAGAGGATGTGTTTGGGCGTTCCGGAAAGGCCGAACTGGTGCTGGAGCACTATGGCCTCACCGCCGAGGGGATCGCCAACAAGGTACGCAAGGCCCTGGAACTAAAGTTTTGAGTTCTGAGATTCGACTGATCGCCATGGATATGGATGGCACTCTTCTGGATGCCGACCATGTGCTCGTGCCGCCCCGGAACATCTCCGCCCTGCGAGCGGCCGCGGAGCAGGGGACGGCGCTGGCGATTGCCAGCGGCCGGACCTGGAGCCTGATTGCCGACGCAGTGGAGCAGTTGGGACTGATGGATTACGCCATCGTGGGCAACGGTGCCGCCGTCCGGGATGTAAAGGGCCACCGGCGTATCTGTGAACGGAGCATCCCCTGGGGGCAGGCAGCGGCGATTATCCGGATGCTCCATCGGGAGCGCCTTCCTTTCGAAGTTTACTGTTCCGGGCAGAACTATGTGGAGCGGGGGGATTTGCCGCTGGTGCGTCCCTACTGCCTTTCCCCGGAGTTTACACGCCTGTTTGAGGAAAAAACCCAATTCCCCGATGCGCTGGAAACAGCTCTGGCGGGCCGCCCGGTGGAGAAGTTCAATATTTTCCATGTCCCGGCAGACCGACTTCCCAATGTGCTGGAGGAAGCGGCGGCCACCGGGCCGGTGTCGGTGGCCAACTCCTTTGCCCAGAACCTGGAGATCGCTGCCGGCGGGGTCAATAAAGGCACTGCACTCGAGGCGCTGGCCGCCCATCTGGAACTGGGGCCGGAGCAGGTGATGGCCTTTGGGGATGCGGGCAACGACTTAGAGATGCTCTCTTGGGCAGGATGGTCTTTTGCCATGGCCAACGGCACGGATGAGGCCAAAAACGCTGCCCGATATGAGGCCCCCGCCAACACCGCCGCTGGGGTTGGCCAAATGGTGGAGCGGTACGTTTTGAACGGCTGAACCAGCAAAGTATTTTGAAAACCCGTATTTTTATGAAAAGGACAGCCGCGATAAAGCGGCTGTCCTTTTTTCAATAAAGGGTGAGGTACGGAAGTTCGGGAGACACCTGTCACCGAACCAAAATGCGGTATCCTTCCGGAAGAATTGGGGACAGGAGGGCGGTTACGCTGTCCCTGACCTTCTGATCGGCTTCGGTGAGAAGCCCCTTGTCCAGGGCCTTCTGCTCCACGGCCAGCTTCTGATCTGCCTGAAAGGCGGAAAAGTCCTCCACAGTAAAAGGATTAAAAATGCTTGTTTTTTCGTCAAAGACCTCCATGCTGTCCTCATCAATTTCGTGGGAAAGAATGGCTGCCTCGGGTAACCGGACCGTGAGGGTTTTCCCTGAGACCTCTATATGGGCTTGCCCCAGATCTACGCCTGCTTTGATCTCCCCATCATAGGTGAGGATAAAACTCTTGGTAGTGAAGGGGATTTTTACCCCGTAAAAATCGCTGCTGTTTTGAAACTGAGCCATATTGGTATATCGGTAGCTTACTGTGGCCAGTTCCCGGAGCTCACTAAGCTGGGTTTCCAGCACAACGGCGTCTAATTTGGTGTTTTCCGCTTTTCCGCCGGCGCTGGCGCGGCCGCCTAAAAAGCAAATCAGGCCGATGACTGCACACAGGAAAACACCCAAAAATAAATATTTTGTGGTTTTCAAGGGGGGTAATCTGGTTTCGGTTTTCAGCATGGGGGCCTCCTCTCTTCGGGCGGATTCGACAAAGCGGTATCATGATACCTGCCCAAAGGGAAAAAGTCAAGAGGCAAGCACGATCTCCCGGCCTTGCACGAACTTCCGAACCACATCCCGATCCTCCGAAAGGTAGATGGCCCGCTCCATTCGCTGTTCCACGGTGAGGGGGCGGGGGGCAGCAAGCCGACGGTCGTCCAGAATCACTGCATCAAACTCATAGCCTGGTTGAAACAGTCCAACCTGCCCAAAAAAGGATCCGCCTCCGGCAGTGCCCATCCAAAAAGCCTCGGGAACAGTGAGCGGGCGCAGATGGTCGTCCTGGAGCCGCCAGCGCAGCTTTGAAACTTGGATGGCGTCTGCCATGGCCCGAAAAATGGAAAGAGAAGCACCACCTGCCACATCGCTGCCAAGTCCCAGATTCAGCCCCTCGTCCCAGTATCGCCGGATGGGAGCTACGCCGGAGGCCAGATTGGTGTTAGACTGAGGGCAGTGTGCCACATAGACGCCACGCTCCTTTATTCTTCCAATCTCTTCGTCAGAGGAGAGAACACAGTGGGCCATGATAGTCTTTCCAAGGCTGCCGAATAGGCCGTGACGGTCATAGGCGTCCCCATAAAACGCCGCATTGGGACAGAGCCGCCCTACCAGCTCCACCTCTCCCCGGTTCTCCGACAGGTGGGACTGCACGGGAAGGCCGGTCTCGGCGGCCAGCTCGCCCAGAGCGTCCAGGAGAGGGTCAGTGCAGGAGGGAATGAACCGGGGGGTGAGGATAGGCCCCACTCGTTTATGTTTTCCGGCCGTCTCTTCCAGCCACCGGCGGGTCTCCGCTGCGGAGCCTTCGTTAGTCTCCAGCAGGCTGTCGGGACAATCTCGATCCATATTTACCTTCCCCACCAGGGCCACCAAGCCGCTCTCTTCCAAAAGGTCCATCAAGAGCTCTGTGGCGGGACGGTGGACAGTGGCAAAGACGCAGGCCCGAGTGGTGGAGGAGCTGGTCAGAGCCTGGGTAAAGGCCTGGTAAGCCCGCTGGGCATAGGTGGGGTCGGCATAGCGGGCTTCTTCCGGAAATACGTTGGACGCCAACCAGTCCAGAAGTTCCTGATCCATCCCCAGACCCCGAAAGGCATATTGGGGGGCATGGACGTGGAGGTCGGTGAGCCCCGGGAGGATCAGTTGGCCGACGCAGTCCAGCACCGGCAAATGGAAATATTCCTCAGGTAGGACGGAGAAGGCCCCGGCGCAGAATCCGTCCACGCACACCAGATATCCGCCTGGAATCGTCCGCAGATGCTCCCGGTCCAGACTGTCACAGAGGTCGCCCTTCAGAATAAAAGAGGTCGCATTCAAAGATGATCACCTTTCTCAAAAAAAATTACCGCAACGCTGTCTATAAGATGCCCCTGTCGGCAGCTTATAGACGGCTGTTTGCGGCAACCGGTAGATACGTCCAACCAAATTATGAACCTATATAAGCATTATTATGCTACCAAAAGGGCTAAGAAAAGTCAAGAGAGGAAAAAAGAGATATTTCAAGAGAAAAATAGCTTCTTTTAACATTTCTGGACGCTGAAGGGCAGCGTCATTCTTCTGCTGGAACGGTAGGATATTCTCCGCCCCACAGAATTTTTTGATATTTTTCAGGATCGGTGTCACCCTCTGTGGAAAACAGGAGCACTTGGCTAAAGCGGTCCAGACCGATGGCATTCCGCAGATTCCGATACTCTTCTCTTTCCATTAAGGAGGAAATGAGCCCCATTCCCACGGCGCCAGATTCACCCGAAATGACAGCCGGATCGCCGCGGAGGGGCGCACCCAACATTCGCATTCCTTTGGCACTGACCCAATCTGGGCAAGAGACAAAGACTCCGGCGTGATTACGGAGGATATCCCAGGAGAGGGTGTTGGGCTCTCCGCAGGCCAGACCGGCCATGATGGTCTGCAGATCGCCGGTCACCTTGCTTGGGCGGCCGTCTCCGGCCAACGCGCCGCGATAGAGACAGTCCGCGGCTTGTGCCTCCATGACCACAAACTTAGGGGGATCGTCCGGAAACAGATTGGTAAAGTATCCGATGACCGCCCCGGCCAGAGAGCCGACTCCGGCTTGTACAAAAACATGGGTAGGGCGGTTGACACCGACCTGGCGCAGCTGCTCGGCGGTTTCGCTGGCCATGGTTCCGTAGCCCTGCATAATCCAGGAGGGGATCTCCTCATATCCCTCCCAGGCAGTGTCTTGAACCACAACTCCGTGGAGGGTGTTTGCGGCCTCCGCAGCGGCAATTCGGACGCAATCGTCGTAGTTAACGGACTCGATGGTGACTTGCGCCCCCTCCTTGGCGATGTTGTCAAACCGTGTCTGGGAGCTGCCCTTGGGCATATGAACCACAGCTTTCTGACCCAGGCGCTTTGCCGCCCACGCGATGCCCCGGCCGTGGTTGCCGTCTGTGGCGGTAAAGAAGGTGGCCTGGCCGAACTCTTTGCGAAAGGCACCGCTTGTCAGATAGTCATAGGTCATTTCCGAGATGCCGCGCGACATCTGTTGGGCGATATAGCGGGCCATGGCGAAAGAGCCGCCCAATACCTTAAACGCATTGAGGCCAAAGCGATAGGACTCATCCTTGACAGACAGTCCCGCCAGCCCCAAATGGGCGGCCATTCCGTTCAGCCGTACCAACGGTGTGACGGAATACTGAGGAAAGCTGCTGTGAAAAACGCGCGCCTCGGCCACATGATCCAGCGACATGATCTTCAGTTGGCGGTCGTCACTGCCGGGCATATGGTTTTCAGTCCATTTGATCATTTCCTGCATAAGTATTTGCCTCCCAATGATGTGGAAACCCCGTACAGCAGCTGTGTGCGGAGTTTCCTAGAGTATGGAGGCGCCCCGGGGCCG
>JAYFPI010000095.1:0-51959 GCA_034927965.1 Pseudoflavonifractor sp. | reverse complement strand
TCTGACCATTGCTCCAATATCGCCATCGAGATTCTTCGCCAGACCGCCCCCAAGGGCGACTTGGTACGCACCGACACCCATGCCTATACTCATGAGCTCCATCATGGACACAATCCGGAGTTTGAGCAGATGTTCGCTGCGTGTAAAGCCAAATATTACGACCCCCTGATACAGATTGAACCTCCTATGGGAAATGGCTGACTTTCCGCTTTCAAATGATTGATTTTAAATCGCCCCTATGGCATATAAAAAGGGTGGACAGCCTGTGCTGTCCACCCTTTTCTCACCGAGACTGCTTCAGCGCCTGCGCCAACTGATCTGGACAGGAGGTTGGCTTGTGCCCGCAGCGAATTCCTTCCATCCGCGCGATTACATCCTCCACCTTCATTCCCTCCACCAGTCGGCTGATCCCCTGAAGGTTTCCATGACAGCCCCCTTGAACCTGGAGAGATTTTACGATTCCATCCTCCACCTCAATGCACATCCGGCGGGAGCAAACCCCTTTGGGCTGATAATCAATAATCATTGCTCAATCTCACTCTCTATGCTTCAGATGTTTTATCTATAGCACATTCCCTCTAAAAAATCAATCCCTCGCAATGCTCATACTTTTCAAACCTCTGCCCTTTTTGTCCTCGTTTTTCGTTACTTTCTTCTCTTGCCGTCATTCAGAGAAACGCTTACAATAGAATTCTAAGGAGGTAACTTCATGGATTCCTATTGGTTTTTGATTCAACTGGCAGTCATCTTGCTGTGTACCAAGGTTCTTGGTATCCTTACCAAACGGGCCTCTCTGCCTCAGGTGGTAGGCGCACTGATTGCCGGTGTTCTTCTGGGGCCGGCCGGCTTCGGCCTGATTCGTCAAACCGACTTTCTCAACGAGGTAGCCGAACTGGGCGTTATTGTGCTCATGTTTACCGCCGGCATGGAGACCGACATAGACGGGCTTAAACGCTCGGGAAAGGCCGCATTTGTTATTGCTCTTATCGGTGTTCTGGTTCCGCTGGTCATGGGTTTCGGAGCCGCCACCCTATTCAACCGCGGTGAGTTCCTGCAAAATATCTTTATCGGCGTGATTCTCACCGCCACGTCCGTCAGCATTACCGTGGAAACCCTCAAAGAACTGGGTAAGCTGTCCACCCGCTCGGGCAATGCCATTTTGGGAGCCGCCCTCATTGACGACGTCATGGGCATCGTGGCCCTGACCATCGTCACCTCTCTGTCCGGCCAGGGAAGCAGCCTGGGGCTGGTCCTTATAAAAATCGTTCTCTTCTTTGTGATGAGTCTGGGTGTCGGCCTCTTTCTCCACAAGCTGGTCAATCACTGGTTTACCCGCTGGGACACCGATAAGCGGCGCTTCCTCATTGTCGCCTTTTCGCTATGCCTCATCTACGCCTATGTGTCGGAAGCATTTTTTGGAGTAGCCGACATCACGGGTGCATATATTATGGGTGTCATCTTTGCAGGGACTCCCAAGGTGGCCTACCTGCAAAACCGCTTTGACACGCTCTCCTGCATGCTCCTCTCCCCTGTCTTCTTTGCCAGCATCGGTTTGAAGGTAGAACTCCCTGAGATGAGCCGCTCCATCATTTTGTTCTCTCTACTGCTCATTGCTGTGGCCCTGGTGAGCAAGGTCATCGGCTGCGGCCTGGGAGCCAGGCTCTGCGGCTATTCTGGAAAAGACTCCATCCGGGTGGGCGTAGGCATGATCTCCCGCGGCGAGGTAGCCCTCATCGTAGCCAACAAGGGAATCTCCTCTGGGCTGATGAAAGAAGAGTTTTTCGGTCCGGTCGTCCTGGTCGTCATTGTCACCACCGTAGTCACTCCTATCCTGCTCAAGCTGGTCTATAAGAGCAAGGAAAAGGATTACTCCGATCTGGAAGAGAGTGCTCTGGTCAATCGGTACGAAGATCTGGCCGCCTTCGACCGTGCCTCGCAGATGCTGCTGGAAGATCACGACAACTTGCAGTCCCAGTCAAAGGATGCAAAAAAATAATTCTCGGCCTTAAAGCACAGACAGCGCCGCAGCCACCAGTGTGGTCCGCAGCGCTGTCTGTTTTGCAAAAGACATTTGCCCCTCCTCACTGCTCCTTTCTCTGGAGCTGGAGGCGGTCGGCAATCATGGCAATAAATTCGGAATTAGTTGGTTTTCCCTTGGCATTGGAGACCGTATATCCGAAGTATTTCTGCAGGGTCTCCAAATCTCCCCGATCCCATGCCACTTCAATGGCGTGGCGAATGGCCCGTTCTACTCGGCTGGCCGTGGTGCCAAAGCGCTTGGCTACCTCGGGATAGAGGACCTTAGTCACCGCATTGATGACATCCATGTCTTCCACAGCAATCATAATAGCTTCGCGCAGATACTGGTAGCCTTTAATATGAGCAGGAACGCCAATCTCATGAATGATGGCGGTCACTGTACTCTCCAAACTCCGACCCCGGCCGGCGGGCTCCTCCGAGAGCGGATGGGTCACCGTGACCATTTGGCGGATCCGCTCTACTACGGAAGTGGTTTTGCAGGGTTTCAACATAAAATATTCTGCCCCATTAGCCGCTGCGAGATCCGCCAGACCTCCCCCGGCAAAGCTGGAAAGTACCAGCACTTTGGGTCTGTTTTCCAGAGCGCTCAGAGCGGCTAAGACATCCACTCCGTCCATCTTCGCCAAAATCATATCCATGACCACCACGTCAGGCTTCCGCTTGGTGCATAAAGAGACCGTTTCTTCCCCATCTCCCGTGTCACCTACGACGGCAAGGTCACTTTCGGCGTCGATGGTTTCTACCAACAAGCGACGGAATTCTTCTCCCGCGTCCGCCACCAGAATCTTCTTCTTATCCATATTGACTCCCTTTCCGCTGCGTTTCGCCTGGCCAAGGCTCATTTACCGGTACCAATAATTTACCATAAATAGACAGTAAACGCAATACGGTTTTTCCAATTTCTGGATAAGAAAAATTCGACCTCGTTCGACTTTTTCCAAATTTTACATTTTTTCTGCTGTGTTAAGCATTCTTTCCGCCAAAATTCCGTAGCCCTGAGTCGGATCCCCTACCAGCACATGGGTCACGGCGCCTACCAGCCGTCCGTCCTGGAGGATAGGGCTTCCGGACATTCCCTGAACAATACCTCCGGTAGCTTCCAGCAGTGCGGGGTCAGTTACCTTGAGTGTCAAATCTCGTCCATCCCCAGCCATGGAAAAGATTTTGGTAATTTCCACTTCATATGCCTTCACTTTATCTCCGGAAATGTTAGAATAAATCATCGCTTTTCCAGTTTTTACCTGATCGCGGGTCGCCACCTCCACCGGTTTCATTCCATCTGTCAGGCTGTCATCTGACAGGGAGCCGAAAATCCCTTGGGCGGTGTTTGCCGTCAATTCCCCGATATCCTGTGACAATTCAAAGGTACCGTGAAGCTCGCCCGGCTCGCCTCGCTGTCCCTTTTTGACATCGGTAACCGTGGCTTTTAGGACTCCTCCGGTTTCCAGCGGCATGAGCTGCGCAGTGTCCACATCATTGACTCCGTGACCCAGGGCTCCAAAAGCCCCGGTTTCCGGGTCATAATAAGTGATCGTGCCAATCCCGGCCATGGAATCTCTCAGCCACGCGCCCAATTTATAGGAACCGTCGGAAACACACTGCACCGCCTGAGCAGTGACCTGGAGCTCCCGGCCGTCCCGAAGCGCCCGAATGCTCATTTCCTCTCCGCCGATCTGAGCCAGCTGACTTTGCACCTCTTCAATGGTGTCCACCTCAGTGCTGTTGATGTGCGTGATGATGTCCCCCTCTTTCAGGCCGCACGCTCTGGCGGGCGTCTCAGCTCCCTTCGCCGCCGGAATCTGAGAAAATCCAACCACCATCACACCGTCTGAAAAAAGTTTGATCCCCACCGCCCGTCCCACTGGGATTAGGGTCCGGACCGATGCCGCGGCGCTCACCGGTGTCTCCTCCGCGGCCAGGGCATTTTGCCCGCCCACCGCCAGTACCAGAGCCGCCGCCAGCACCACCGCTGCAGCCCGCACTGGTCTTGAGCTGTGCTGCTGTTCCTTTTTCAATCGACCACCCCCATTTAAAATTCAAAACGACGCCACAGGCGCCATTTCTAATATGGTCGAAAGCTCCACCAAGAACTCTGGAAATGAAAAGCCGGTTTGGCTTGTCTGTTTTCCCGGAACCCGATTTTGCAGGGACTCTGAATTCTATCCCGGCAAATGGGGGCAATCTTCTTTTTTTTGGAAAATGCAATTTGTTTTAAATGTTCTTTCCCGTATATTTTTGAGTGCCGGTCATAGGTTATACTATCTCTGCGGCATCCCGTCCGCACAAAAAGGGGAGAGCTTACATGAAACGCTGTTCCAAAAAGACCTGGCTGGCTTTTGTCCTGGCCACGGTGGCGGGCACTTGTCTGCATTTTGGGTACTCCCTCTGGCCCAACCTGCTCACGGCAGTGTTCTGTCCCATGCAGGAGAGTCTCTGGGAACATTTAAAAATTTTGTTTTGGCCCTGCCTTGCCGCCGCTTTGATCTTGTCCCGATGGGATGGCAGGCTGATTCCTCGGGCGGTCATCCTGCTTCTTTCCTGTGCCGCCATGCTGGCAGTCGGCTGGATCCTCCACGTCCCTCTGGAGGGAACTCCCATGTTTGCAGACATTGTACTCTATGTGCTTTTGGTGGCGCTGTGCCTATTTCTGCCTTGTCTGGCAGAGCGGCCCTTGGCCCAAATTTCGGCTCTTCCCGTGGCCGTTCTCCTCATCCTTCTGGGAGCCGCCATTGTAGTCTTTTCCTTTTTCCCGCCAAAAAACATTTTGTTTTTTGACCTCTCCGGGGTAAAAACCTGGGCTACCATCCCTTACTGAGGTTGACATTACTTTTTCCCTCCTGTATGCTTTTTAAAGATGCATTCGGGAGGGATTTTTATGGAAAAAATCGGTGTTTATGGAAGCGGCGTTATTGGGGCCTGCGAGGCGACCCTGTCTATTGGCAACGGCTTTGAAACAGTGGTGGTGGGTCACAGTGCCGCCGGACTTGCACGCTGTCGAGCCGCCATTGAAAAGAACTGGGACGACCTCATCGCGCAGCACCTGGCCGCGGAGCGCAACAAGGCCGCAGCGCTCCGTCTGCTCACCGTCACAGATGACCCCGGGGCCCTGTCCGAGCGGACTTTTGTCTTTGAGGCGGTGGCCGAGGACCTTGGGGTGAAACGGACGGTGTACGCCGCCGTGGAGGCCCACTGTGCCCCTGATACCATCATTGCCTCCTGCACTTCATCCCTTACTGCCGCCGCTCTGGCAGTGTTGGTGAAACGCCCGGAGCGGCTGGTCATCGCTCATCCCTTCCAGCCCGCCCACATGCTCCCCCTGGTAGAGCTGGTGCCCAACGAAAAAACCGCCCCTGCGGTCCTGGTCCGGGCCAGGGAACTGCTGGAGGGCTGTCTGGACCGCCAGGTGGTGCTGCTGCGCCGGGATGTGCCCGGGCTGCTGGTCAACCGTCTGGCCCAAGCCATGTTTCGAGAGTCCCTCTTTCTCATTGAGCAGGGCGTAACCACGGCAGAGGACATCGACAAGGCAGTCAAATGGGCCGTGGGCAAACGCTATGCCTCGATTGGACTGCTGGAATATTTTGATGAAGTGGGCTTTCCTCTGGAACGAGATATTGCCGCCAACGTATACCCTTCTCTTTGTGATGCCAAAGAGATTCAGGACATTGTCAAAAGAGGTCTGTCCGACGGCAAAACCGGCGTAGCTGCCGGGGAGGGGCTTTACGACTGGTCCAAAAAGGATGTGGCGGAATTCCGGATGCGCAAGCAGGCCCCCTATTTTGAAAATCTTAACTGGGCTCTGCCTGAATAACCATTAGCAGAAAAGGGGCCGGCGGATACCGCCGGCCCCTTTTTTTATGTCAATGCCAGCAGAGCTCGGGAAAGTTCGTCGGCCTGACGGTAGACCCCGTCAAAATTCACATGGGGATTATAAAGCGCCTCCAATTGGTCATGAGCAGCTTTCGCCTCAGCCAAGGCGTCTACCGCATTTTCCAAAAGTGCGGCTTGAACCTTCCGTGAAAACTTCAGCCGGGCCTTATATTGGTGCAGCAGGGCCTCATCCGCCATGGCATCTATCCGAATATGGCGGTAAGGCCGCCCCGGATAAGGCAGCGTGGGCGTGCTGGTAAGAAAGGCCATGGACAGCTCCGGAATCAGAAGATGCTCCGCCCGCTCTGGGAATAGGGGCGATGGGCACAGAATGACATCATAGCCCGCCGACATGGCCCCAGACGCCAGGGCCGTCAGCATCCCAGAGCCCAGCCCCCATGAGTCCGAAAGTTCATAAACCTTGTGGCACAAAGCATCTGCCGTGTCAAAACGGCAAATCACGCCCTGACAGGTGATTCCGCTGAGAAATCGCTGGATGGCCCGACCCGACTGTCGGCCGGTTTTTTTAATCTCCCGCCCCAGAATCCCCTTGGCCCGTTTCAGGGCCTTTGCCTCCAGTGCGGGTGTCAGCAAAAGAGTCCGACCGTCCTCCGCCAGTTGGGCCGCTGCCGTCAGACAGCGGTAAGCCCGCTTATAGTGACCCTGATAGCGGTCAACCGCAGCGGACAATTCCTCCCGCTGCGGCTCCAGCCCCGCTCGGTCGTAAAACCGTCCCAAATCCACATAACTCTCCACCGCTCCCGGCAGTCTGGGCTCCATGACATGGGAGAGTGTTCCCATGTCCACACACTTGGTTGAAGGCGCACTTTTTTAAAATTTCCAGTGGATCTGCACCGCCCGACGGCCTGTCTCCGGGTTTTTTTCCCCCACCTCGATTTTCTCCACCGCCAAAACAAACAGTTCCCGGGGAATGGGGTCAAAACGCAGAAGTTCCCGGACGCGCTCCATCGATCCCCCGTTGTCATCCGCTGTCGCTTTGAGGCGCTCCACTTCCTGCCGCAGGTTATTTCTGTGCTGGATCATATTCTCTCTCTCTGCCCGAAAATCCCGGTTCATAGCGTAAAATTCTTCTTCCCCGAGAATTCCAGACGACTTATCCAGATAAAGATTCCTCAGCACGGCGGCCCGCTTTTCAATCTGTCCCTCCAACGCCCGTAAATTCTTTTGCAGCGCCGCCAGTCGGTCATCCGGCCCCTTTTGCTGACAAAACCGATCAAGGTCTCCCGGCTCGTAGAATTCCATGAGATGCGCCCTCAGCCGCTCCGTCACCAGCTCGACCAGGGCATCCAGCCGGATGGAGTGGCGGGTACATAGCGCCCGGTCACCGCCTGCCGTTGAACGCTTGCACCGCAGATAGCTCACCTGTCCGTTGGAAGTTCGGGCCATCGTAGCCCCACAGTCGGCACATTTCACCAGTCCGGCCAGCACATGGATTTCCCCATGGCCATCGGTCTTTACCCGCGGGCGGAGCAATTCCTGTACTTGCCGAAAGGTCTCCGGTTCAATAATGGCCTCGTGGGTGCCGGGCACTCGGTACCATTGCTTTTCCGGGACATCCGCAATGCGTTTGGACTTATAGCTGACCTTTTTTTTCCTTCCCTGCACCATAACGCCCGTGTACATCTCGTTATGCAGAATACGGGCCACGCTGGTCTTGTTCCAAACCCCGCCGCCAGCCGCGGTTCCATTGACGTAACTCATGCCCAGCTTCTGCTTGTACCGGGTAGGATTGTCAATGCCCCGCTGGTTTAATAGCGCCGCAATGTGCTGGGCGCCGTTGCCCTCCAAAGACCAGCGGTAAATCTGACGCACCACCGAGGCAGCTGTCTCGTCCACCACCAGTCTGTTCTTGTCTGTGGGATCTTTTTGGTAGCCGTAAAGGGGAAAACCGCCAATGTACAGTCCCTGCCGCCGCTTAAAGTCGAATACCATTCGAATATTTTCCGACAGATCCTCCAAATACCATTCGTTGATAAGTCCGTTGATCTGACGGGCTTTTTTGTTGCCCTTTACGTCTGTGTCCACATTGTCCGCGATGGCGATAAAGCGGATTCCCCACAGGGGAAACTTTCCATGAATATACTTCTCCACCAACTCCATGTCCCGGGTAAAACGGGACTGGCTCTTGCAGAGGACAATCTGGAACCGCCCAGCCTCGGCATCCCTGAGCATCCGGCTGAAATCGGGCCGATTGGCGTCCGCCCCGGAAAAATCCTCATCACAGTATAAGTTGTAGATGTCCCAGCCCCTCTCTATGGCATACTTCACCAGCATGGATTTCTGGTTTTGGATGCTCTCAGACTCCGACTTCTGTCTGTCCTCATCTTCCTTGCTCAAGCGGCAGTAGATCGCACACCGCATTTGGCGTCACCCCTCCAGCTCACGGCGCATTTGTATCGTCAGGTAGCACTCCACAATGCGGTTGATCGCCGCCATTCGCGCCGCGGCATCTTCAACACGAAAAACTTCCGTCACCACAAACTCTACTGGTTTTCTCTTCATAAGAGCCCCCCCTGTCTGATGGATATGCATAGAGGGCTCCTCAATATGAAAAACAAATGTTTCGGCAGATGTTTGGGACACTCGGCAAAAACAGAAATATTTGCTTATATCTGGTAAGAAAGCAAGCTTATCGCTTGTGTTCCTTGTCGAACTTTGATATATTAAGAAGTATTAAGATTACAAAAAAGAATGGAATGTTGGATCAATATACAGGGGCGGTGGAAACTTTGGTGGAATGTATTAAAAAAGAAGAATATGACGTTTTTCCGCTTTCTCTCAACCAGAAAAACATCTGGGCACTGGAGCAGTCAGTGGGGGGCACTTCCATCAATAATATTAGCGCAGCCGTCCGCATTACGGGCAGAGTTGACCTGTCCCTGCTGGAAAAAGCCCTCCGGACGGTGGTCAATCTGGACCCCTCTCTGCGCACCCGAATTACCGTCCGGGACGGCGTTCCGATGCAATACCACGCTGCCGCCGCCGAGGATACGGTGCCCCTTTTGGACTTTGCCTCTGTCAATGAAGAGAGCTTTGGCCACTGGGCCACAGCGTATACCCAGATCCCCATCTTTACTCTGGACGCGCCGCTGTATCGTTTTGTCCTGTGCCGGATGGGAGAGCGCTCCGCCGGTCTTTTGGTGGAGACCCACCACATTATTTCGGACGGCTGGTCCCAAATTATGCTTTGCAACCGGATTGGAGAGGCCTATCTGGGCCTTCTGAGCGGTAAAGCGCCCGAGTGGGAAGAATTTCCAGACTATGCGGCCTATATACAGGACGAAGCGCGCTATTTAAGCTCCAAAACCTACCTGGATGACCAGGACTACTGGAGTCAGATTTTAAGTAACGAGGGAGAAACCGCGTCGGTCAAAAACCTGAAAAGTGCAGTAAGTCAGGTTGGCCGCCGCAAGAGCTACCGGCTCTCCCAGCAGCTCAACCACGCCATTTACTCCTTCTGTCAGCAGCACCGCGTCACACCCTTTTCCGTATTTTATATGGCTTTGGCCACTTATCTCAAGCGCTCTGGCGGCGGCGACCGGTTTACGATCGGTGTTCCCGTCTTTAACCGCACCAATTTTATCTATAAGCAAACCACAGGCATGTTTGTGAGCACTCTACCCTTTGTCAATGAGGTTTCCGACACTTGGAGCTTCCACACCTTCAGTAACCGCTTGACGGAAACCTGGCTGGAGACGCTGCGCCATCAACGATTTCCATTTTCCCGGATGGAAGAACTCTGCGGAGGAGGCGGACCTCTTTTCCGGATCATGCTTTCCTATCAAAGCAGTCAGATCCTCGTCAATCCGGACGCTACCGTGCAGATCTCGGGGCTCTGGTATTACAGCGGCTTTCAGGTAGAACAGCTGTGCATTCACCTGACCAACCTGGAGGACAACCGCATCTATTCGGTGGACTATGACTATCTCACCCAGATGTTTTCCGAACGGGAGATCGACGAACTTCACCAGTATCTCTGTCACATTCTTCGGGCCGGGCTGCAGTCCCCGGATACCCCAATCCGCTCGCTTCCCATTCTGAGCAGTGAGGAGCGGGAGTGCGTGCTTTACCGCTTCAACCAGTCCTGCGCCGTGCGCAGCGCCCGCACACCTTATGAGGTGTTTGAGGAAGTTGCTCTCCAGAACCCCCGGCGGGTAGCCGTTATTTATGAAGGGGTACGCACGACCTACCAGCAGCTAAAGGAGCTGGGCGGGCGTGTGGCAGCGGCCCTTCCCGAGCCCGGCACACTGGTGGCGGTCCTGCTGCCCCGGGATTCGCGTCTTTTCTCCGCTCTGGTTGGCATTATGCAGGCAAACTGTGCCTGGCTCCTCCTGTCTCCGGATCAGCCCGTCTCTCGTCTGCAAAATATTTTGTCAGCGAGCGGGGCTTCCTGCCTGTTGTCTATCCCCAGCCTTTCTCAGCCGCTTCAGGTGCAGGGGCTCCGGATTGTGGACATCGACACGCTGTCCGATGTCTGTACGCACGCATGCAGAGGTCGGCCGGACGATCTGGCCTATGTAGTCTATACATCCGGGAGCACTGGGACTCCAAAGGGTGTGGAGATTACTCAGAAAAGCGTCGTCAATCTGGCCATGGCCATGAGATCGATTTACCGCGGCGGCGCGGTGCTCTCTCTTTGCAACATCGGCTTTGACGCCTTTTTGCTGGAAAGCGTCATCGCTTTGCTGTGCGGGCGTACCGTGCTGCTGTCTAACCCTCGGCAGCAGGAAAATCCGACCGAGCTGGCACAGCTCATCCAAAATTACGGGGTTGGTTTTCTTTCCACTACCCCTTCCCGTCTTTCCGCCCTTTTGAGCGATACCGGTTTTGCACTGGCCCTGCGCCGTCTGGAGAGCATTATCTGCGGCGGCGAGGCATTCCCCAGTGAATTGCTCTATCGCTTACGCGGCTATACCAGTGCACACATTTATAACCAGTACGGTCCTTCTGAGACAACGGTGGCGGTGAGTCTTTGCCGTCTCGACCGGGCCGAGCGCATTACCATCGGCCGCCCCATGGAAAACTGCCATCTCTATGTGCTGGACGAAGAGCTTCAGCCCCTCCCCATGCGGATTTACGGGGAACTTTATGTGGGCGGCGTGTGCGTGGGGCGCGGCTACCGCGGCGACCCCGAGCTGACAGCCCAACGGTTTCTGCCCAGTCCCTTTGAGTGCGGCGAGATTCTTTATAAGACGGGTGACATTGCCTGCTGGACCGCAGACGGAGAACTGGAACTGGCGGGCCGCAGGGATCAGCAGATCAAACTGCGGGGCCTGCGCGTGGAACCACAGGAAATTACCGCCTGTTTGTGCCGGCACCCAGAGGTGACTGATGCCACCGCCCGGGCACTGGAGCAAAATGGTCAGATCATTCTGGTGGGCTACTACGTCTCCCCTAACCCTCTTTCAGAAATGGAGCTGCTCTCTTATACGGCGGCCTATCTGCCCCACTATATGATTCCGGCGCGGATTCTTCGGTTGGAAAAGATTCCCCTGACCCCAAACGGCAAGGTGAACGAGCGCCTGTTGCCGGAGCCGTCTCTGGAGAAAACCCACCTGCTGCCCGCCGGACGGCGTCAAGAGGAGATCCTGGAGATCTTCCGGCAGGTGTTAAACACCGGTGAGCTATACGCGGACAGCAACTATTTCCTGTGCGGCGGAAACTCGCTCAACGCCATGGAGACCATCAGCCGGATTGAAGAGCGCTTCGGCGTCCGCCTGATGATCTCAGACCTCTACGCTTGCCGTACGGCCAAGGGACTGGACGAATTTCTTGCCCTGGAAACCGGGGAAGCGCGGGAAGCTCCCATTGAAGCCGCTCCCGCTTGCGAGTTTGATCCTCTCACCGCCACTCAAAAGAGCCTCTATCTGCAGTCCTGTCTGGATGAGAGCGGCCTTGCCTATCAGATGCCCTGCGCCTTTACCCTTTCTGCGGATCCGGATTTTCAGCGGCTGGAGCAGGCGTTCCGCGGGCTGATTGCCGATGACCCCCTTTTTCGGACCCACTTTGTCCCCCGGGACAGGGATCTTGCCGCCTGTGTTGCAGAACAGGTGGAATTTCGTCTTCCCCTCCTTTCGGCAGACAGCCGGGAGGAAGCCTTTGCTCAGCTTCTGCGGCCCTTTGATCTTTCTGCCGCTCCTTTGATGCGGGCGGCACTCTGGAAGGATCCCTCCGGGAGTTGGCTGCTGCTGGTAAACATCCACCATATTATCAGCGACGGGCTCAGCACTCCCCTGCTGATGGAGCGGCTGAGCACTCTTTATCGCGGCGGAATTCCCGCTTCCCATCTTTCCTGCCGCGACTACGCATGGTACTATACCCGCAGTGACGCCCCCGGGCATGGGGAAAACCTGGCCTACTGGAAGGAGCACCTGGCAGGTGTGCCCACTCTCCTGGAGCTGCCTCCAGACCGGCCCAGGCCCCAGGTGTTTGATTTCCGGGGCGGTACAGAGGCGATATCCTTTTCGGCGGCCGCCACTGAGGCGGCTGAGGGACTGTGCACCCGGTATGAGCTGACTCCCTATATGCTCTTTGCCGGTGCGCTGGGCATCCTGTTCGGGCGGCTCGCCAGTCAGGACGATTTGGTGGTGGGTACCCCCGTCTCCTGCCGGACCCGGCCCGAGCTGCGAAACGTGTGCGGCCCGCTGATGTCCACACTGCCCCTGCGCCTGCTCCCCAGAGGTACCGTGGAAGCGTATTTCAGACAGGTCAGGATTTCTGTGACGGAAATGCTGGACCATGGAGCCTGTCCTCTGGAGGAGATTCTGGAGGCATTGAACGTGCCCCGCACCACAGCCCGCAATCCGCTCTATCAAGTGATGTTTCAGATCCGGCCGCTGGACCCCGGAGCTTTCCGTCTGGGGGAGTTGGCTTTGGGCTATATCCCCATCCCCACCGGCCCCTCCAAGCTGGATCTCAGCATTGAGGCTGCCAAGGAGAGCGGAAGGTACCGCTTTTATTTTGAGTATGCTTCCAGTGTACTGGAACAGGAGACCGTTGCCTTTTACGGCCGGTGCCTGGAGGCTCTGGTTCTTCAACTGGCCGGCGCCGCAGAGGGGACGGCTATCGCAGCGCTGGATCCCCTCTCTCCGGCGGATCGGCTCCGCTGCTTTGCCCGTCCCTGGCGGATGGTGTACCCCTATCTGGATCTTCCCATTCACTGTGCGATCGAAGAAGAGACGCTCTTCCACCCGGATGCCGACGCGGTCATCTGGCACGGGCAGAAGACCTCCTTTGCCGCGCTGAATAACGATGCCTGCCGGATTGCGGGTGTATTGGCTTTTCACGGGGTCGGTCCCGGAGACCGGGTGGGTCTCGCCTGTCGTCGCAGCCCGGATCTTCTGGCCGCCATGCTGGCTATTCTTAAGACTGGTGGAGCCTATGTCCCCTTCCTGACCGACTACCCCCCCAAACGCATTGCCTACATGATGGAGACAGCCGATGTAAAGCTCATCCTATGTGATGAAGCCTCTGAGGCCGCTCTGCCCGAGGAAGCCCGGGTGCGTCCGGTGGTCCGCATGGATGAGCCCGCCCAACCCCTAGAGCGCGCCTTCCGCCCCCGTGGGAGCGAGACGATGTATATCCTGTTTACCTCCGGCTCCACAGGCCTGCCCAAGGGAGTCCAGATGCCCCACCGGGCGCTCTCCGACCGCCTGCAAAGTCTGCGGCAGTGGATGAAGGGGGAGCAGGGTCCTGTGCTCTGCATTGCCAACGCCACTTTCGACATCTTCATCACAGAGACTCTTCTGGCGCTAGCCCAGGGCTATGCCGTGGTGCTGGCTGACGAAGAGGAGATGCTGCTGCCCTGGAAACTGGCGGAACTTATGACAGCCCACCAGCCCCGAATTGCTCAATTTACTCCCTCAAGGCTTCAGATGTGCCTGCGCAACACCGCCTTTTCTCATGCAGCAGGCGGACTTTCCTTTACCATTGTGGCAGGGGAAATGGTCTCTCCCGGCCTGGTCACTCAGTTCAAGAGCCTCTGCCCCGGCCGTCTGGTAAATATGTATGGCCCCACAGAGACCGCCGTTTATGTGACGGCGGGAGAACTTCAGGATGGTGAGCCTATCACCATCGGCACCCCTTTGAACAACTGCCGAATCTATGTGCTGGACCGGGATCGAAAGCCGGTCCTGCCCACGGCGGTCGGTGAGCTGTATTTGGCCGGCCCCGGCCTGGCGGACGGCTATGCGGGAAGGCCAGATCTAACACAAGAGCTGTTTTTAGACGACCCCTTTTTTCCGGGAGAACGGATGTACCGCAGCGGCGATGTGGGCCGTCTGCGCCTGGACGGAAGGATTGAGTGCCTGGGCCGAACCGACGCCCAAGTAAAAATCAACGGAAACCGTGTGGAACTGGGCGAGGTCGTGGATGCTCTGCGAGGAGCCGGTGCGGATGAAGCAGCAGCAATTCCGCGGAAAAATCCCGATGGCTCAACCTCTCTCTATGCCGTAGTAACACCGCACACCCTGGATCCCGAGGCTCTGCGGCAGAGCCTTTCTCTGCGGCTGCCCTCTTATATGATTCCCGGGCGGCTGCTGCTGCTTCCTCAAATGCCCTACAACGCCAGCGGAAAATTGGATATGCCCGCCCTCAGAGCTCTGGTAGAGCGGGATCTCACCGAGACCTCAGAAGCTCCGGCCCCGACACCCTTGGCTCCACCAGCGGGAACGCCCGCCGCAGCCATTCCCGTCTCCGAGGAGTCACTGCTGGAGATCTGGAAGCAGGTCCTTCGGCAGCCTGCGCTGCGGGCCGACGTTTCCCTGTTTGAACAAGGCGGAACCTCTCTCTCCGCCCTCAGTATTCTGAGTGAATACTATAACCGCCACATCAGCATGACGTTGGCGGACTTTTATCGTGCTCCCACGGTCCGGGCCCAGGCCGCATTTTTGGGGGCTCATGCCTCGCCTCTGCCTGCCAGAGCGGAACCCACGGTGTTCCAGCCGACAAAGGTACCCAGACTCCGGCAGCGGAAAGAGGGGCCCTTCTCCACAGTCTTGCTCACCGGCGCGACGGGATTTCTGGGCGCACACCTGCTGCGGGCGTTGCTGGACCGGGGCTGCAAAAAAGTCATCTGCCTGCTCCGAGACGGGAATCCCGAGCGGCTACTGGAGACACTGTCCTGGTATTTCGGGAACGGCTGGACGGCCCTCCGGAAAAACCGCCTCGAGGTGTGCCGAGGGGACGTCTGCCAACCGGATTTTGGCATGAGCCGGGAGGATTACGCCAATTTGGCAGGGCAGGTGAATGCACTCTACCACGCCGCCGCTGATGTACGCCACTACGCTTCGGACGACCGGCTTCTCACCACAAATCTGGAGGGAACCCGTCAAGCCATCGCTTTTTCTCAGAAGGCAGATGCGGCGTTATTTCATATTTCTACCGCCAGCATCAGCGGCACACTGGCAGGCAACGATCCAACGGTCTCTCATCTGTTTACCGAAGAGGATCTGGACATCGGGCAGAACTGGCAGGACAACCTTTATATCCGCAGCAAGTTTTTGGCGGAACAGGAGATTTGCCGTGCTGTAGAATCCGGCTTATGCGCTCGGATCTTCCGCATCGGACGGCTCATCGGGCGGCGATCTGATGGCGTCTTCCAAAAGAATCCGGAGTCCAACGCGTTTTACCGCGTGGTACAGGGCGTCAGGCTGGTTAAGGCCCTGCCGGAATCTCTGGCCTCTGCGTCTGTGGAACTCTCTCCGGTCGATCTGTGCGCGGAGTCAATCGTGGCTCTGGAGTGTGCCGACAGCACGGCGTTCCACGTGCTGCAGCCCAGCTCCGCGCCTCTGGGCCAGACACTGCGTGCTCTGTTTCCCCAACTGGAAATCCTCCCCGACGCTGCGTTTTCCAATCGCCTTTCCCAGGCTTCGGGAGAGCATGCACAGGCGCTGGCCTCGCTGGTGGATTTGTGGAACAGCCTGCAGCACGGGCCAGGTAATGTGGCAGTTTCCTGCGAAAAAACACATTTTCTGCTGCGGGAAGCCGGTATCACATGGCCGAGGCAAGACGTGGGACACGCTCTGGATTTGTTTGGTTTGGATCACTGAGCAAATGCAAAGAAAGGAGATGAGTCAGTGATCCCCGACTATGCCGCTCTGATTTTTTTCTGCCTGCTCATGGTATGCATCTTTTTTATCGGGTACAGCTTGTATTCGAGAAAGCGGCAGCATCTGATCCAGAAACTCTATATGGCGCTTTGTCTGGTCTTCACTGCCTGGCCAGTCGCAATGCTTGGCATCCGATACACCGACCCTGGAAACATGCAGGCTCTCTTTTGCTGGGATGCTTTTTCCTATCTCGGCGCCACTTTTACCCCGGTCATCATGCTGCTGATCGCAGTGACTTTTGTACATGGAAAAGAAGCCCTCCCAAAGGGTTGGCCGATCCTGCTGGCGGTCCCTATTATTACAAACATTGTGGTCTGGACCAACCCACTTCACCACCTGCAATACCGGGTGTTCTCCATTGTGCGCAGCGAGATCATATTTGGACCGTATATCTATGTATCCGGCCTGTACACCTACCTGTGCCTTATCTGCGCCACCATAGTGCTGATTCGATTTGGCATGCACAACAATAGCCGTCTGTACCGCATGCAGGCGGCGATGCTGGTGTTGGGTGAGGCCATTCCCCTGATTGTCAGCGCCTCAGCAACCTTTTCCGATCAAAATCTCTCTATCTCCGCCACCCCCCTGAGCTTTACCGCAACGTTGGTGTGCAACTATATCGCCATCTACCGGCTGCATCTCCTGGACATCGTACCGATCGCCACACAGCATGTGCTGGACTGGATCCCGGACGGGTACCTGGTGCTGAATGAGCGCGGCCTCGTGGTGGATCAGAACCGTCCCTTTCGAGAGGTCTTTGGAAAGCTGTACGGTGTCGTGAGCAACAAGCAGCTCGAGGAGAGCCTGGAATCGGAAGGTATCACCAACAAAACGCCGCTCTACAATTTAATCTCCGCCGTGCAGTCCTGCGGGAAAAACGGGACCCCAATCGCCTATGAACAGGCAATCACCATGACGGCAGGGAAAAATGAGGTCGCCCGAAAATACTACTATATGGTGGACATCACTCCACTGGAAATTGAACAGCAGTTGTCCGGGTTTGTGGTCATCTTTAAGGATATTACCCAGATCAAGAGAAGTATGCAGCAAGTCCAGGAAGGGCAGGCCCGAATGTTGGAGCAAGATCGGTTGGCTTTTCTGGGGCAAATGGTGGGTGGTCTGGCCCACAACCTCAAAACGCCCATCATGAGCATTGCAGGCTGTGCTGCGGCGGTGGAGACGCTGATCACGGAGGCGCAGGATTCGCTGGGGGATCCGGAGGTCACCGACGAGGACTATGATGAGATCTACGGTGAGGTTGGCGGATGGCTGAGCAAGATTCGCTCCTCTTGCTCGTACATGTCCGACATTATTACCGCCATCAAGGGACAGGCTGCCAATGTCAACACCTCGGAAGAGCGGGAATTTACTCTGGATGAGCTGATCAAGCGGACAACACTCCTGATGCGGCACGAGCTCCAGAGCAGTGGATGCAAGCTCATGACTGAATGTGACACAAAAACTCGAGTAACTCTGCATGGCGACATCAACAACCTAATTCAGGTAATGAACAACCTTATCAGCAATGCAATTGATGCCGAGCGAGACTGTGAGCGGAAAGAGATCTGCATCGGCTGGCGGGCAGATGAATCTCACCTGAGTCTGTATGTAAAAGACACTGGCCACGGCGTAGAGCCCCGGGTACGGACCCATCTGTTCCAGGAGATGATTACCACTAAGGGCACGAAGGGCACCGGCCTGGGCCTATATATCTCAAACTCAGTTGTCCGTGGAAAGTTCGGCGGTTTCATGTGGGTAGAGGATAACCTGGACGGCGGCGCTGTTTTTGGTTTTTCGATTCCAATTGAAACAGTCATGATGACCAGTTTTTTTGATGACGAGGAGGCGCATGGATGAGAAAAAACAGGCACAGGGGTGGACAAAGCGAATTTTCGATTCTTGCCCTTGACGACGATCCGATCATGACCGCCACCATCCAGTCTTATTTCCAGAGCTGTGGGTACCAGGTTGACGTGGAAAATGACCCCGTCTCCGCAATCGAGCGAATTCGAAACGGGCACTATGATATTCTGCTGCTGGATTTTCTGATGACTCCGCTCTGCGGAGACCAGGTGGTGGAACAGATCCGCACTTTCAATCATGATTTATTCATCATCCTTCTCACCGGACACAAGAGCATGGCTCCTCCCATCCGGACGGTCCGCGCACTGGACATCCAAGGTTATTATGAAAAGAGCGACCGTTTCGATCAATTGGAGCTTCTGGTGGAATCCTGCGTCAAATCTATCCGGCAGATGCGTTTGATTCAAAGCTACCAGCAGAGCCTCGCCGACATGGCCAACATTATGCCTGAGATTTACAGCCTGCAGGAACCCGCGCAAATCGGCAGCCAAATTCTCACGGCAGTGAAGTCCCTATGGGCATGCACAGACGGTCTGCTGGCCATCTGGCTGGACGGCGCCCATGCCCGCCACCTGCGCTTCTCCACAGGAAAGGCGATGAACGAGCTGGACGCAGAGACCCCAGCGCTTCTCTGTCAGCGGGTTGAGCAGCAATTTGAACAGGCCAACGTGCTCTGCTCGCCGATTTCCAATTCCGCCGGCGAGTCTGTTGGTGTACTGGCCATTGCTATGGCTGGAACGCCGGACTTTTACAAGGAACAGCTCTTCCGGATCTTTGTCCGGCAGTGTGCCGCGTCTTTGGAAAACACCTTCCTGCTGCGGCGAGTCAAAGGCAGCTATGTGGAGATCATCAAAGCTCTGCGGCTGATGGTCGACGCCAAAGACATCTATACCCGCGGCCACTCAGACCGTGTGGCTTTCTATGCAGGACACTTGGCGGCCGCGCTGGGAAAGGACCCGGAAACTTGTCAAAAAGTGCGCATTGCCGGACTGTTCCATGATGTGGGTAAGATGGCGATTCCAGACAACATTCTGCTCTCCTCCAACAAACTCACAGGCGAAGAATTTGAGGTGATCCGCAAACATCCCGAATGCGGAAGCTCCATTCTCTCCGCGATCTCCTCTTTCCGGGAGATTGCCCCCATCGTGCGCAGCCACCATGAGCGAATGGATGGAACCGGGTATCCGGACGGTCTTGCCGGAACAGACATTCCAGAAGAGTCGCGGATCATTTCCGTCGCAGACACATTCGACGCGATGACGTCCGCCCGGCGCTACCGCCCCGGCATGACCTTTGAAGAGGCGCTGGAAAAACTGGCGGAAGTCAAAGACACCCAGCTAGACGGTCATATGGTAAACGTCTTTTTGGACATGATTCGGGAAATGCCCGAGGACATCCGGCAGATGGTGCCGGGTGAACAAACAAAATTCTTCGCAGAAGAGGTCTTTTGAAATGAAAAATTATCCTTGGTATCCAACTGTGTATTACAACACCTTTCGGGACTTTATAGCGGGACTGGCCACCTTTGGGGAGAAGCCGGCCATCTGTCAGTACGATGAAAACGGCGTAGAGCATGTGCGTACTTATCGGGAACTTTGCGACGACGTGGCACGGATACGCAGATCTTTGGCTGCCCGCGGACTGGCTGAAAGCCGCATTGCCATTGCCGGAGAGAACAGCTACGAATGGATCGTCCTGTTCCTCGCCACAGTGTCTGGCGGCGGCGTTGCCATCTGCGTGGACATTGACCAAGCTGACGGCACCGTATGCCAGCTAATCCGGCAGGCCGACGCAAACGTGATCTTTGCCTCCGAGTCCATGCTTCCCATCTGTGCCCGTCTCCTCCAGGATGGCGGCAGCAGGGTACAGCATATATTTGGTCTGCGGGCAGATCAGGCTTCCAGCGCCCCGGACGGCGGGTATTATGAACTCTCGGCAGAGGGTGCTGTACTGGGTGAGCCGCCGCTGCCCGAGCTTTCCCCGGATCGCCCCGCCGCCATTGTGTTTACTTCCGGCACCACAGCGACTGCCAAGGCCGTTAAGCTCACGCATCGAAATATGCTTCAGAACGCCGGTGCGGCCGTGGCCACGGTAGATCTGGGGCAGACAATTTTTACCGGGCTGCCCTTCTATCACGCTTACGGCCTGAACTGCGGTGTGTTCTGTTCCCTTCTGAAGTGCGCTCGGCTCACCATCAATGGAAACCTGCGCACCATGATGCGGGATATGGCCTTGTCCCAGTCCCGGACGATCATCACTGTCCCTTTGATGCTGGAGGCCATCTACAATGCGACCTGGAGCAGGATCCGGCGAGACGGCCGGGAGGCCTCCGTCAACAGCCTGCTAAAGCGGTATTTTGCTTTGAAAAAAGTTGGGATCCAATACGCACAGGCAGAACGAATGAAACTCAGAGACGCATATTTTGGTTCTATGCGGGTAATTGTCTGCGGCGGTGCCCATATGAACACCGAGCTCTCCAAACGATTTGAAGCACTTGGCATTTTGGTTCTTCAGGGTTACGGCATTACAGAGTGTTCCCCGCTGATTGCGGTGAACCGCAACGATTTCTGGTGCTTTGACTCAGTGGGGACCCCTCTGCCGGGATTTGAAGTGAAGCTGGAGCAGGGCGAGATCCTGGTCCGCGGCCCCAGCGTGATGGCAGGCTATTACAATGACCCGGAGGCCACCGCTTTGAACGTCGTGGACGGCTGGTTTAAGACCGGTGATTTGGGCGAGATCGGCTCCGAGGGGCAGCTGTACATCATTGGGCGGTCTAAAAATTTGATCGTTTTAAAAAACGGAAAGAAGATCTCTCCGGAAAAGATTGAACAATTGGTGCAGGAAATCCCCATAGTCAAGGAAACCATGGTATACGGAGCTATTTCCGGCACGGCCGCTGACGACGTCAAGCCGGCTGTAAGTATTTACCCGGACCCCGAGCTGACCGCAGGTATGGAGCCCTATGAAATTCTTGCCGCTCTCCAACGGGAAGTGGATCGGATCAATGAGAACCTGCCATCTTACCAGCAGCTCCAAATGATCAATATTCGAGAAAAGGAATTTGCCAAAACCTCGTCTCAGAAGCCGAAACGCTTTGAAGCGGAAAATCGGACGGCTTCAGCTGTAAAATAGGAGGATATCTGCCGTGCTTGAGCTCATTAAAAACATCATCTATGAAGTGACCGGGAAAAAAGGAATTACCCCGGATACGGATTTTGTGCAGGACCTGGAGCTGAACTCTTTTGATGTAGTCAACATTGTGGCCGCGTTTGAGGCACATTTCAACACCCGGATTTCCACACGGGATATCTGGCAGTTCCGCCGGGTTCAGGACGTTCTGGACTACTTGGAAAAGAAGGGCTTTGATCATCCTTGAGCGCCGATGATTTTACTCTGTTTCTCTCTCCAAAGAGAGACGGCCTGTCTCGGGAGGACCTCCTTTTGGATGCTGCCGCACACTTTACGGGCGTGAAAACTTTCCGGTGGGAGTGCGTGCGTACGGCGGATGGAAAGCCCTATTTCCCCGCTGCACCCGAGATCTGTTTTTCCATTTCCCACAGTGGGGGGTATTGGGCCTGCGCCTTTGGCCTTTCTCCTGTGGGGTTTGACCTGCAGCGCCATGAACAATGCCGGGCCGAGGCCATTGCCCGGCGCTTCTTCCACCCGGAAGAGATTGCCTGGCTGGAGGCCCGCGGCTATTGCGATGAGAATTTCTTCTCCATTTGGACAGCAAAGGAGAGCTATCTCAAATATACCGGAGAAGGCATTGTGAACGGGCTGGATTGGTTCAGTGTATTAGCCCCTCTGCCAGGCGGTGCAGAACTGCGGCACCTCTCCGGCCTGGACGGATACAGCCTATGCCTGTGTGCAGCAAAAGTGGGCGCAGTGACAAAAGTCCTTCTCTAAATGACCTTGCGCCCACTTTTGCCTCCCTGCCTTTCAAGCGCCGCAGCGCTCCGAGGGTAATACTTTCTCGCCTTCCCCGCATACATTAAGGCAAACGCAATTTTTGCCGCCGCAATTTTTGCCCCCGCAATTTGGAGGGGACGCAGATGAAAGTCGCAATTCTTACCATGTTCAATGGGCTCAGCAACACCTATTCCCTGGTCAATGTGGTTGCCGAGCATCTAAAAATGCTGCTTGACGCAGGGATTCCCACAAAGGTATTGGTCAGTGAGGACTGCCCGGACAGTGACCGGCGGGGCATTTTTGCCGATCCGCATCTGGAATGGGTCAAGATCACCAATCGCCTGAACGGCAAACGCATCGTTTGGCACGACTACTCTCAGCCCGACGGAGAGATTCATGAAAGCTTTTTTGCGGAGGCCGATGCCGTTGCGGAGGATTTAAAGCGGGCGCTTGCGGATGTGGACGTATGCATGATGCACGACATTCATTACCAGGGGTGGCATCTGATTCATAACGTGGCGGTCCGCAAGGCTCAGGAGGCACTCCCTCAAGTTCGCTTTATTGCCTTTACCCACTCGGCGCCCGTCAATCGGCCGCCTTCCCCTCTGTATCCCTTTTCCTGCCGCTACACGTCCATGCCGAACACCATTTATGTCTATCCTACCCAGTCCGGCATTCCTGCGCTGGCCAGGCAGTATGATGTACCCGAAGGGAAATGCCGAGTGGTGTCCAACAGTCTGGATCTGCTTGCGGCAGACAGTGCGGATGTGTCGGTCATCCAAAGCCGGACAGACCTGCTGCGCCCGGATATTTTAATTGTATATCCCGGAAGATTTACCACCGGAAAAAAATTTGATAAAGTTGCGGCGTTGGCCGGCTCAATCCACAAAAAGACCGAGTTGACGGTCAAGGTCATTTTTTGCGACTTTCCCTGTTTGGACACGGACGCGGAACAGTATAAGCGCATCATTCGAGCGACAGGAGCGGTATGCGGATTAAGTGAGACCGACATGATCTTTACCAGTGATTTAGGCTACCCGGACGGCTTTCCCCGCAATGGGGTCTTAGAGCTGTTTACCCTGTCAAACCTGTTTATTTGCCCATCCTATTCGGAGTCCTTTGGACTCACGGTATTGGAGGCTGCCAGCCGCGGAAATTTCCTGGTGCTCAACGAAGCCGTTCCCGCGCTGGAAGAACTGGGGAAAAAACTGGGCGCCTATTTCATGCGCTGGGACGCCCGCAACTTCGGATTTGACACCAGGGAAACCTATCGGCCGTCGGAGATGGGATATTTGGAAAATCACGCTCCAAAGATTGTGGACCATATGCGGGATAACGCAGTGCTTCGCGCCAAGACACTGACCCGCCGGACTTTTAGCCCCGGGTGGGTCTGGTACCATCAACTCCAACCCTTGCTGGAAGGATCATAAAAAAGGAGCCGCCCAAACGGGCGGCTCCTCGCATTTTTCGGACCTCTCAGACCAGCTCATATACGTGTGCATGGGCTGCAACGTATATGACTTCACCCTCAAAATCACTCACGTCAACGGTAAAGGAATACGACGTGAAATAATCTGCGGGGTCTGTGACCGTATGGCTGTATGGGAACTGGCCGGGCGCGCTGTCGGTTGGGACCTCATCACGTATAGGGGGAATCGGTGGAAATGGTCACAATCAGATTGTCACCGTCTCGAACCATCTCGACCGAACCGATGCAGCATTTCTTTTTGATAATGTCCCGCAGCGTCTGATCCACCGAGTGATTGACGAGCAAAAGCTCTTCCAGCGTGGGAGGAGGGTCAAGCCGAGCCTGCCCCTCAATAGTGCCAAGCCCATATTGAATTTTTTCAGCCTCGGCGTTGATGAGATGGGCAAGTCCCAACTCCACAAAAGCGAAAGAGGCAAGCAGAAGATTTACAGAATTTTCTGTAGAAATATCAACAGACGCGTCAACGTCCGGGATGTTTGGAAAAGACATGGAAAGAACTCTACTGATGGGGTCCAGTCCAGCATACGCTGCCGGGCATGTCCCGGTGTATGCACAACTGAAAGGCAGTCAAAATATAATGGGGTGAGAATCATCCTATCATATTCAAATCCCCGAGAGGAGCGCTAGTATGTCATTTCCAAACATTCCGGACGTTGATCCGGCAATCGACATCGATTCATGCCATGCAATCAATCTTCTTTTAGCCTCTATCGCCATGGAGGAAGTCAGTCTTTCAAAGCTAATGGACGCCGAACGCGATAAAATTCAATATGCACTTGCGTCTTGTAAGGGGGGCAATTGCTCTCTTCATGATATTGCGCAAGTAAATAAAAGCGCAGATGATATGATGAAAACCATGGTAAAGTTTCAGATGCTTCTGCAATTTAAGCTGGAAAACGTCCATGATCTGATGCCCTGCACAACAACTACAAGCACAACAACAACTACTACTACCTCGACTACCTGTACCTGCTCGACCTCCACATATCCCAGCTGCACTTGCTGCCTGATGGGGACAGGAAAGGGCTACATTCAAAACCACTGTGATCCACTGAACGACAATCCCGCCTCCATCCACGCCTTTCTTCCATATGAGGACGCCAGCAGCCGAGCAATACGTTATACCGTTGGCAGCAAATGTGAGGCGCTGTCCCTCTATGCCGCAGGCCAAGAAGTCAAAGCCGACTGCGCTGAAAATGTGATTTCAATTCATGGGACGGGTAGGCTGAAATGCGTTTCTCCCGAAAACACGCCGCGAAGCGCAAAAGCCGCCTACACACTGACTGTCCGAAGCGTGTCCTTTGGGCAGCTTGAATTTCGGATGCAAATACTCTCCTGTTGGAGGCCCTGCTTTTCTCACGACAGCGGATTTATCAGCGTCAATGACCGCACGTCCGATCTGCGCATGGAGTCCTGCTGCTAAAGCGGGACTCCGGCCAGAGGCACACATTCCGTGGGATACGCGGTCCCCGCTCAGATGTGGGCTTTTGCACCTCCGCATGGGGCGCGGTGGCATCCACAACAGCAGAGCGTAGGCGGGGGAAGATAACCGCATCCAGAGAGTTTGGGTCCCCGGAGCAGAATATGTATTCCACCTGCTCGCCGCCGGCCTCCAACGCCTGGGCCACCCGGCGCATAAGAGAGGACTTTCCACAGCCCGGTCCGCCCTTAAGGAGATAAATTCGGCGGGCCGTGTCCGGCTCCAACATTTGATCGTACAGAGAATAAAAACCCGAGGGTGTGTTGGCCCCCAGGAAAAAGGAGACTTTGGATTCCATCAAGATGTCCCTCCGTTCAATGAGTCTTCCACTTCACCATATGCCATAGAGACAAAAGGGGTGCGGGGCGTTGCAGAATGAACAAAAATGGGGTAGAATGAAAACAGAACACAGGAGGGGAGGTGGCGGCTATGTCGGCGCTGGAGCGGATCAAACTGACTCAGATGACCTCAGCCGGTGGGTGAGGGGCAAAACTGGGGCCGGGTGCCCTGGAGAACTTGCTGAAAGACCTGCCCAAGCAGACAGATGAGCGGCTGCTGGTAGGCCACAGCGGCAGTGACGATGCCGCCGTGTACCGTTTAGACGGAGGACAAACCCTGATTCAGACTGTGGACTTTTTCCCGCCTGTGGTGGACGACCCCTATGACTTCGGGCGGGTGGCCGCCGCTAACGCGCTGTCCGATGTGTGGGCCATGGGGGGTTCCCCCCGCCTCGCCATGAATTTGCTGGCAGTTCCCACCTCCCTGCCTCCTAAGGCTGTCCGGGCCATCTTGGCCGGCGGAGCCGACAAGGTAGCTGAGGCCGGCGCCGTACTGGCAGGCGGGCACTCCATTCAGGACGAGGAGCCCAAGTACGGCCTGTGTGTCACCGGCTTTGCCGCCGAAGCCGACATTCTGAAGAATGGAGGGGCACGGACGGGGGATCTGCTGGTCCTTACAAAACCCATTGGCAGCGGGGTGCTCACTACCGCTGCTAAGGCGGAATTGCTTACCCCGGCAGAGGCATCCGCACTCACTGAAACCATGGCAGCGCTCAATAAGACCGCCTGGGAAGAAATGATGCCTCTGCATCCCCACGGCTGTACTGACGTCACCGGGTTTGGTCTGGTGGGACATGCGTTGGAAATGGCCCGGGGAAGCGGACTGACCCTGACGCTGTGGGCAGGGCAGGTTCCTCTGCTCCCCGGCGCGCTGGACTGGGCCTGCCAGGGGATTTTACCCGGCGGGTGCCACCGCAACCGGGCGGACGTAGAACGGGAGACCGATACGGCTCCCGGGATCGAGCTGGCCCGGCGGGACTTGCTCTTTGACCCGCAGACCTCCGGCGGACTGCTGATCGCTCTGCCGGAACAGCGGGCGGAGGAGTTGGTCCGGCGGCTTCGGGGCCGTGGTCTCACCGCCTGCATCATAGGGCAGGCTGGCCCCCGGGATGGGCATCCCCTAAAGATCCAAGCATAAACTGAGAGAGGGAGAAGAACACCGTTCTTCCCTCTCTCTCTTTTTCCCTGTCAGACGTTTTCCCTGTCAGACGTTTTCCACGATTCGCACCTGCATATGAGGTGAGCTGTCCCAGTTCCCCATAAGATATATAGATGCCCTGGTTCCCGCCCTGGCGTTCAGGTAAAAAGAAACCAGCGGCTCCATCACGCCATAGCCGGGCATAAAACAGTCGGATAGGATCACCGGCATCTCTTCCTCTGTCTCTATATCCACGCTATTCTCCGGGGAAACGCAGGGAGTCTGTGCCACATACAAATCGTACCGCCCTGGCTTTGCCCTTCGGTAGGAGGTGACCTCCTTGAAGCGGACGTCGGTAAATACCACTCGGCCATCAGTGAGTAACAGATCCAGCCCCGGACTGTTATAAGCCAAGTTGACCATCCGCAGGCACGCTCGGTCCATGGTGCTGCCGCAAGGTCGGTCATCAACCCGCACCAGGCCAACTCCGCCCCCGGAGCGAACCACTGCCAGGGTAATTTTTTCTCCGGCGAGAAGCGGCAGCGTAGAACGGTAAAGAATGACCCAGGGAAACCGCGCGTCAAAGAAAACCAACGTGCGAAAGCCAGCGGGAACCGCAGCATAGGCGGTAAGATTCCCGGGGGCCAGATGGGTTGTCATCAACTGACTGCCCAGCGTAATACGCAGAGGGTCTCCGTCGTCTATGACCGCATTTAAAAAACGAATGTATGCATGGGTGGGGGGTTGGTTTGCCGTCGGTCCGCCCTCGCCGTAATCCGGGAGCGGGATCATGGGGGGCTGCCCCAAGTCTCCCCCTGGATCGCCCTCGCTGTAATCCAAGAGCGGGCCCGTAGCGGGATCAACCCCTGTCTCCGGCTCCAGCTGCGGTGCGATAGGCACGTCCCCACCCGCCTCTCGGGCAAGGGGGACGAATTGATTGCTTTCCATGTCAAAAACTCCTTTCCTTGGAGAAGGATCAGTCAGCCATTGGATGCGCCGACAAGGAGAACGACACACCCCAAAAAGCTACTCTATCCTATGCAAAGAGGCGGAAAACCGCTAAAGGTCTTCCACCTTTTACCCCATAAAAAAGGAACTCCCCGTCTTTTGGCGGGAGCGGGTGGGAATCGAATTGTAACTGATATGGAATACCACGTAAAATAGATACAAGACAATCCTTGCACCACAATCACTTCAAGGTTTTTTTGAAAAATGCTGTAAAATACTGCTAAGTCGCTAAAGGGTGAACGAAAGGGAAAAAATAAGGGGAATTTTATGCCCCTGCCATTCGCTCCCGCCTCATGGAGAATCTTGTTCAGCCACCGGGCGCTCATGTCATAGTCCGCGGGCGGAGGGGTAATCTTTTGGGGGAGCGAATAGCCACCGGTCTTTCGAATGCTGGGCAGGGCTTCGGAGGTGACCCAATCCGTGAATTTCTCTGCTGTTGGGCGCTTGGAGCTGAACACCAGCCGGTAGAGGTCGGATTCGGGGGTGAAAGACATTTTCTGTTCGCCGCTTTTGGTTCTGTAAGTCGTTCATTTATTCTCCTTTCTTATATATCGTTCTGCACCAGCACAACCGCATTCGATTGCATGAACTTTTCCAGATCTTCAACCTTGATTCTGAGCCGGTTCGCAGAAAGCCGGTATACCGGGAGGGACCCGTCTGCAATGCGGCGGTAAATGGTCTTAGTGCAAACGCTCAAGCGCTTCGCCGCTTCTCTTGGGGAAATGTACTCCATGATAATTCTCCTTTCGTATAGTAATTCAATTTACTTCGGAAGCATTTTACAGGATTATTAATGGGATATGCTGTCGTAAAAGTGGGGAAAGTACAATTTTAAAAATAAATATGTCACACCTGCAAGAGAACCGCCCACAAAGCCATTTAGCGGCTCTGTGGGCGGCGCTGCTTATCTTTGTGTAGGTTTAATCCTTACCGCCTTTGATTACGTCCCAGCAGATGCTAGGGTCGTCAGAAAGCTTTATCAAGCCCATATTCTCCAGATACTGCAAAGTCATCTGAACTGCGAGCGCTGTAGAAATTTTTAACGTGTTCATGCTAACGATCCCAATCACCGTGGACACATCCCGATCTACAAGCAGCTGATGCTCTGCAAGGCCGGACACCATGGCTTCTGAAATCGCGCCTTTGCTGTTTTCAATGACATCGTTTACCATATTCTGAATGGCTACGCTTAAAGCTGGATTTGTCATGCATTCTCCTTCATCACACAAGAACTGTACCATGCCGACGGGACACCTTCTTCTGATTCCTGAAAACAACCTCACCGTCCAGCTCAACGATATTTTTGATAACCATCTCCCCCGCTGCGCCGCCTCCCTGGTTAACTTTTCTGAAGGCTTCAACAATCAGGTCTAGCGGCGCTTCAATGTTGGTTCCGTGCTTCTGATCTCCCAGGACTGCCATAAACTCACGGTTGGGAGGAATAACAGCACCGGTGGCAAGTTTTGGGATTGCAAGTTTTTGAACGAAGATGTTTTGGGCTTTCGTGTAGGTGTTCCCAGTTAAGTCAGATAAGCCGTTTGAAACTGTGACAAGCTTGTTTAAGCCGTTCACAGCGTTGTTAATACCATTCTGGAAAGATGTCAGTATATCATTCCAAGCATTTACAAATACCAAATTTTGATTTTGCCAGAAACTTTTCCACTCATTCTCAAACAAGGTTTTGAATGTCCCAAAGCCAAGCATAAAATTGGTCTGCCACTCGCTGAATTTTGTTTCGATCGCCGACAGGACCGTGCTCATGGCGGTAGTAACTGATTCCTCGTCATTCAAGATCCCACCTGCGAGGTCTTTCATCATATTTCCACCAATTTCACTGTAAACTGACGAAGCGGAATTTACGCCAAGGCTATCCTTAGTACCCTGTGTTACATTTTTGCCGACTTCCTCTCCTTCATCATAGCCTGCTTTTTTGCTTGCTGTCTCATCAGAGAAGCTAACGTTATTGATAAGAAGTTTAATGCCGGCGGCGATTGCCATTCCGAGCAGTGCGCCCCCCGGCCCGCCGATTCCAAAGCCAATAGCTCCGCCCAGCGCAATAAACAGTGCGTTATTTAAAAGTTCGAGAATTGTATTTACCGCTTGTTTTCCATCCCAGCTAAAGGCCAGCGTTTCTATTGCTAACGATACTCCGGCCCCAACAAACGCACCAATAAGTGCTCCGCCTGGACCTCCGACCGCAAATCCGATAGCACCTCCGACGGCTATTCCGAGTGCACCTATCAACGTCTGCAAAAAGTCAGTGTTTACCTTCCCGTCTGAGTCAAAAATCACCCCCTGCAAATACAGCATGGCTCCACCACCGATAAGCACACCAACAAGTGCACCGCCAGGACCACCAACAGAAAAACCAATTATCCCTCCTACAACCGCGCCCAATGCAACGAGTAGTGTGCTTAGAATCTCATCTGCACTCAAAACGCCGTCGCCATTAAAAATTAGCCCGCTGACAGCAAGAGCGGCTCCGGCACCGAGCAGGACGCCAAGAGCTGCACCACCGGGGCCGCCGATCAGGAACCCCAGTATGCCACCCGTCAGCACAGTGAGTGCCAAAATGATGGACTGCAGGATTTCCTCACTGTTTAATTTTCCGTCCCCGTTGAAAATCAATTTATTGACAGCGAGCGCAACACCAGCTCCGAGCAAGACACCGAGTGCCGCTCCACCAGGCCCACCAATTGCAAAACCTAAAATGCCACCGGTCAACATACCCAACGCCTCAATAACGGACTGTAAAATCTCCTCGCTGCTTAGCTCCCCATCGCCGTCAAAAATCAGATTGCTGATTAGCAAACCTAACCCAGCGCCGATCGCTATTCCGATAGCAGCTCCACCGGGTCCACCGAGCGTAAACCCGATTACAGCGCCCGCAAGGGTTGTCAATGCCGTGATAACCTTTGCCAGAATGTTTTCCCCTGTTAGGTCATCCCACTTGAAAAAGATATCGCTCAATGAAAACGTAAGTGAGGAGGAAAGTCTATCCTTCAGGAAGGAAAAATCGGGTGCAATGCCACTGTTGGAGCTCGAACCGCCCCCGCCCGCGCTGTCACTTGCGAGCTTATTTATTTCGTCAAATGCCGCCAGATCTTTACTTGCTTTTTTAGCCGCGGCTCCGACCCCGTCAATGGCGTCCGTCTCGTTGTTCAAATTTTTGGCAGCCTCTACAGAGTGCTCGAGAGTGGTTCCAAATAGCGCAGATACAACGCTGGCAATGGCCGCGACAATCTCCGCAAGCGTATTGACAAAAGCGGTAAATGCCGGAATAATAACATTGACCAGCGGCTGGGCTAGCGTCAGCAGCGCCCCTTTCAGTCTTGCGACGGCGGCGCTTGCCTCTGTATTCGTCTTAATTACCTTACCAACCCATCCCCGGAATTTTGCGAGAGCCTGGGTAATCAGAGTAAACACCAAAGCACTCCGAACAACCTCGCGCACCCGCAGAGCAAACCTTCCCATGCTTGTATGCGCTTTTTTGGTTGCCTTGTCCATGGCACCGGCATTATATCCGGCCTCAGCCAGTTCTTTTGCGATACCTCCAGCTTTTTTCTTGCTGCGGTCAAGTTCTATCGTGGCATTATTGATTGCTGTATCATACCGCTCCACGCGCCCCTGAACGCCGTTCCACTCTGATTGCAGGCCGCTGACATGCAGCTTTTGCTCCTTGATTTCATCTGCAGAAAAGGCGCCTGTGGCAGCGTTCTGCATTTCATAAAGCTTTGCTTTCGCTGCGTCCAATTCAACGCCAAGCTGCTGAGCCTGATCGACGAGTGGCATTTTCTCCGCTTGTTTTTGGTTGATCTTATCTTCCAGCGTGTCTATTTTTTTTGTGAGACCGTTCAGCTCTGATTCGAGCTGCTTGTTGTCCAATTCTGTTGAAATTGTAATGGAACCAGCGTTCATTTTTTCACCCTCTTACTTATATTTTCCCATCGGCCAGCAGAAACGCCGCCCGCTCCGTCGAACTAAACCCGGAATACTTAAAAGAAGCCAGCCCGGTGTCATGCAGCCCCGCCGCGTAAATATCACTATTAGAGCAGGCAAATGACCGGAGTCTTCGCATCATCTTCCCCTGCCGGATATGTCGGAGCCCTTTTGTTTGACGCTGTCGCACGCGTTCCAGCGTTACACCGTCACGCTCTGCCATTCTTCGTAGTGTAAGGCCGTCATAATAGGCCCCGCGAATAGCTGTACTCTCTTCATCTGGAAGAGTGACAAGGGCATCATCAAGGGCCTTATGGAGCTGCTCGTTAAACACCCGTCGGTCCGCGTCCTCGTACTGGTCCTCTGTGTCTGGAATTGTATCTTGTAAAGTTGCGCCGTCTAAATCGTCACTAATAGGCGCGTCAAGGCTGGAAGCGTGTGCCATTGCGTCGGATATCACCGTGACGCTTTTGCCGGTCCTTGGGTCTTGCCTACTTCTCCACCCCATCAGGGACCGAATCTCTCGGCGCAGATAAAAAGAATACCAGCTTGAAAACGAACCTCCTGCTGCACCGTCAAAGGTCTCCACTGCCGCAATCATGGCTATGTAACCACACTGAAAGAAATCTTCAAACAGTTCCCTGTTGTTAGTGTCCTGCCCGTTGACTACAATAGCCCGTGCATAGCGGTTTGACCAATACCGCGCAAGCTTCTCGATTTGCTCCCACAGTTCCGGCACCCGGTCACGCTCACCGCCCTGGATGGCCTGTACAAGTTCCTCGTTGGTCATTTCCCGCCCTCCTTTTGTCTCTCTATTCCTTGGGGTCAAGAAGTGCATTAATCAGTTCTGAGAGCATCCCACATCCAGGACCGCACTCAACGCGCTCCACTGTACACGGACCAGCTAGAACACCCTCCAGAACAGTTATAATGTCAACGCTGATCTTCGTACCGTCTTTATAATAAACTGTTGCCCTGTCATGCTGCTTTTCGCGGAGTTTGTCGGAAATCCGCGCAATACGCCGCTCTAGTGACGTCATTTCTTCATCTCCTCAATAATCCGCTCCAGTTCGTCCAGCTTCTTCTGCTGATCGTCCGTTCGGATGGCTCCAAGGATGACATTGGCGGCATACATGATGGCGTTTGCGTCCTTGGCCTCCAGTTGGCCATTCAAAACCATATTTGCCACTCTAGAAACTGCCCGCCGGACTTCCTGCGGAGTAGACATTTTAAGTCGTTTTACCATACATTCACCTAAATATCGTCAATCAGAATTGTCACGTCCCGGCTATTCGGGTATTGTGTGGCCAGATCGTGAATACAGTCGATTGCCGCATCCATCGTTGTGTGGTACGCCTGCTCAATAGTGGGAGCGTGGCCCTCTACTCCGTCCCAGATATGGGCGAAAGACACCCATTCTCCGCTAACATATTCAATCCTTGCAAGTTCAAGATGCTTGCCAGACAGCCCCGAAATACGCTTTGCCTCAATAATTAGGCGGTCAATTTGATTCATTGTTTTCTCCTTTGCAGAAGGGCGCACGGGCGAATTTACCCATGCGCCCAACCGTATATCATTAATTCAACGGGAGGCCCATAGCGGCTCTTGAGAGGCCCATGTAATACGCATCCATATCAACATAACTGCTGATATCCACGGTAAGTTCGGCACCCTCAAGGCCAGCAAATTCGGTCAACAGCTTTCCAAATTCCACAAGCGGAAGGACGCTCTTTCCCGGCTGCACGGTGAGCTGGAATGCGGCATTGTCGAGACTGTCGCACCAATTTGCAGCATCGAAGATATATTTCTTTGACTCCGATTCGTCAATGCCATTGGAAGAAAAGAGAGCCTGCAAAGCAATCAGAGCCTGTTTCCGTCCGATAAAGGAATTAACAAGGTTCTGCCTGGTTTCAAACGGGAGATTATTCCCAACTGCCGACACCAGGTTGATAGCGACCTGCAGATCCGGCGTGATCTCAAATTCGCTCTCCATAGCCAACGCCGTAGCCCGGACAACATCAAGCTTCTTCTGAATATGCTCATATACAACCTGTGTGGACTGACGCATTGTCGCTTGGGCCTTGCTCCGCATTCTCTCCTTTTCTTCCTCGATATAAGGGAGCGGCACGATCTTTCCCAATTCGTTCTGATAGGTTTTGATGTTATCGGCCTGTTTGCCAATATTGGTGAAAATGAGCGTGATGTAGGACTTAAGCTTTTCTTGATTGTCATTCATAGTAAAAACCTCTTTCAAAAATAAAAATGGCATGGGAACAGCGGTTAAACTGTTTCCCATGCCTGTTATTGGCTAACCCTTGCGGGCGGTACTCATCCATATTCTTTGTAATTATTATACCATATTCCGGGGGATAGTACAAGTGTTTTGTTTTCTCTGGCAAGCGTTTTCAGGCTTTCTAGCGGTCAAATAGATGTGCTTAAATGGAGGGTGACGGTCACTTTTATGCACCTTTACGCCTCCGAGAAGGCTATCGGCAAACCGTTGGAGGGTGACCGCCTCCCGCTCTTCCCCATCTATGTAGGCAATAGTGATCTTCATTCAGCGGCCTTTCCGCTGATAATGGCAGCTACATACTTCATCTTTTCATTGAAGTATTCTCCAGCCTGCCCATCATCGGCAACTCTCAGCATATCCAGCGCATCATTGGTAATCTCGGCAGCGGCCCGCATCTTCCTTGACAGGGATTCATAAGTATAAGGGTCTCCCCAGTCGTCCTGTGGCCCTTGAAAATAGAGATATTCTTCGTTGGTGGTATTCAAGAGGTCAACTCCGGTACGGAGCTTTGTGATGGCGTCTGAGTAAATGTTAGACCTGGTTGTTTTCATATCTCCTCACCCATCCTTACCGTTCCACTCGCGTATCGTATAGCCGCGAAAGGTCTTTCTTTATAGCGGTAGAGGCTTCGAAGATAGCCCCAAGTACGTTCTGCATGTTCTCGTATTGAAAGCAAAACCAGGCTTTATCACGGGCGGATCCGTCGTCTTCTGCGCTATCACTGAAATAGTGATCAACCGTAAGGCCAATAACACTGTTGAGCCTATCGGCGGCAAGGCTGGCGTCAAATACCTTTCCCTCATATTCTCGCAATTTCATCCTTGACAATCTCCTTCGTCAGCCCCTAAAATAGGGGTGGAATAGTTGGGTTTGCTGCTTATCTGTTCCGCTTTGCCGTCCTGGGTGTTGGTAGCACCTGGGGCGGCGTCTTTTATGCAGTCGCATGTTTCGCCAGGATCGAGATTCGCTCCGCAGGCCGGGCAGGTGCGGTAATAACTCATATATCATCCTCCCGAGCCACCATCTCGGCCAACGGCTCTTCTGGATGCTTCTTGGCCCGCTCCACGCTGCACTTGTGGCAATATACCTGTGTGCTGTACAGATCAGCATTGCCGGTGAAAAAGATCTCCTGGAGGTCAACCGAGTGCTCTTTTCCACACTGGGGGCAGGTCGTAAATACGTTGTCTCCGGTAATTTCAAGCTTGGTTCCCTTGTGCTTCATGTAAAACATTTTTTCATCCTTTCTATTTTTCGGTTTATAAACACTGATATGTGCACTCAAAAGTATCAAAAGTATCAAAAGCCATCATATAGCGTTATGCGCTTGCCCTTTTGGGGCTTTTGGGGCTTTTGGTCGCAGGATTGACAATTAGTTTTTTCGACGGCCTACCGCCTGTTTTTTGCTCAATCTCTCGAATATATCCCATTTCAGACAGCATGGAAACAACGGGGTCTAATTCCTCTACAGTCTTAAACTTGCCCTTGCTCAACTGGTACAAATCCCGCTTTGTTATTTCGTTTTGCCCGGTGCTTTCAATCCTGTGCCATAGATACTTCGCATCTGCATACTGCTCATCGGCCCCCATGACCTGGTAAGCAGCCACCGCATGAGCGCTTAGAAACTCCGCCACACTGGCAGCCCCTGCCATAACGTCCGGGCTGATTGGAATTTCTGTTGGGTCCTCTTGGGCCTGAGCGGCGTGCATGAGGGCGGCAATTCGTACCATAGCGCCTACCAGTTTACCGCCCCAGTCCCGCATGAACTCCCATTCGTTCCCCAGTTTCTTTTCAATATAGTCCTGGTACTGCTTCCTGATTTCGTCGGCCTCGGGAGAAAGACGGATAATCCCGCTTCCCGGATCTGCGAGAATACGCCGGACGAACAGCCGGTACTCTGCCTTTACAGACAAAGGTATAGCCGGTGGTGATACATCACGTCGCCCAACCTTTGATTTACACATAACGTACAGGAACCGCCCACAAAGCCCACGGCCTCGCATGGTTGGATTATTCATCAAGCCGGACAATACTTCCGGCTGAATCGTTAGCAGCATGGTAAGCCGTGGGGACTTAATGTGGTTTGGCTTCCTCCCGATACGGTCAACAGTAATGGGGTCCCCGGCGTGGCCTTTTAAGTAGATGTCAAAGTTTGCCCCCTTGTCATATCGCCCGGCCATACTGTCAAAGACGCCGCCCTCGGCACTGGCAACGGTAATGCACCCGTCCTGCGTGTCCATAATGTCCACCAGCTTTTCAGGGGTGGTATCGTCTACCAGGAGCCGGAAGGGATGCTTGTCCTGAAACTCTGCAAGCTGGGCTGATAGGGAAAGCGCCTCTTCACGTCCTGCGTCAAAGTTGCCCTTTTTCTTGGTTGCCTGGGTCTGTGCGGCCTGTAACGCCCTTTCCAGCAAGGCCCGCTCGGTTTGATTTTGGGCGATCTCCACCGCCTCCGCCTCCCGGCGCTCGGCCTCATACTCGTAGATTGGTTTCGTTAAGGCGGAGATCACCGCACTCTTACGTTCCCCAGGAGGAGCTACCGCAACGGGATACAGGCAGAGAGGCTCTCGCCAGTCCGGCGTGATTTCAACCTCGTATTTGGATTGAAAGGCCGTCGCCAAGACACCCAGGGAGAGGATACCGGCCATTTCCTCAGGGGTCTGGGTGCTTTCTGCTAGGCACTCCACAAAGGATGATACCACCCCTGGAAGGCATTCGGTAGGAAAGTCCGGGGTGTTTACGGTCTCGAAGGGAATAGGCTCTTCCCATTCAGGCGCAAGCACGGCGCCGGTGAGGCTTTCCCCTCTGGAGATGATACTCTCTGCCGCCTCTGCCAGTTGGTCAACGGTGAGGCCGTCCCTCTCCTTCAGCCGCTCAATCTCGTCAAGTGACAGGCCGTGCTCCAGCAGGTAATTTAAACTGCCTTCCACCTAATCACCACGCGTTCTTTTTTTCGTAAGGTGTGCGCTCAAAACACTCAAAATACTCAAAAGGTGCAAACTATCACCGCCCACCGTGAAGCTGGTACAGCTCTTCCAGGTTCACGTTGATGGTTCTCTTTTCTGGCTTGCCGATCTCCGTTACCTTGAAGCCCTGACGCTCATAAAGCCGGTGGATCAGTTCCTTAGAGGATTGGCCCACTAGCTGGGCCGCCTGGAGCTGCTGCTTGTCCAACACAAGGGTGTCCGTGATGGTCTCGCCGGTGCGCCCATCCTGGACGGTCACAGGGAACGCCCGGACCTGTATCGCTAAATTGATTCTCATTGAACTGCCTCCATTCTGCTTTCCACGTGGGCCTGCTGCTTCACCCACTCTTCCAGACCGGCGCGGGAGATAAGCGTTCTTTGCCCGATCTTAAACGACGGGAAATCCGCCCGGTGGATCAGCGTGTACAGGGTTGGCCGGCTGACGCCCAGCTCTTTGGCCGCCTCCGTGGCGGACATGGTCATGCGCCCCTTCGGGCTGATCTCCTGCACATGAACCAGGGGCGGGGTGATTTCTTCCAGCGCGAAAGCGCTGTACCCCTTCTCGATAAGAACTTTCCCGGGGTCGTCGCTCTCAATCTCAAAGGCCTGCCCGCCCGGGAGCTTTGCTTTCCATTTCTTCATGGTTTTACGCCTCCTCTTTGATGATGTCGGCCGGATCAACGCCAAGCGCCCGGGCAATTCGGCCGATCGTTTTCGGTTGCACATCCTCACCGCGCCTGACTCGCTTTAAGGTTTGCGGAGAACTGTCTTCCCGCAAATCGGATAGAGATTTGCACTTACGAGCAAGGAGTAGATCTAGCTTTGTAGTATCAATTTTCAATTTTACGCATCCTTTCATCTTGCATTTGGGCTTTTTGTGTGTTAGGCTGTACTAAACTTAACCAAGCAAGAACATCCTACCACGTCATAACTTAACTTGTCAATACTAAACTTAACTTTTTTGTACGGAGGGCTTTTTGTGTTTTACGAACGGTTCTTAAAGATGTGCCAGCAAGCAGGTGTCGCGCCTTCTGCTGTTGTCCAGGCGCTTGGTCTGGGGAAATCGAATGTAACCTATTGGAAGAAGGGAAGCACGCCAAAGGTATCAACAATAAAAAAAATAGCGGATTACTTTGGCGTAACCGTCGCATATTTAAATGGGGATGATGACTTCCCGTACCCGGACTTAACGGGTCAAACGATGACATTTCATCCTACTACGCCAGAGGAATCCGCAACTGTGGAAAAATTTTTTAACATGCTATTAGACTTGTCCGACGGAGACAAGGACGCCGTGTTTCGCATTCTAAAATCCTTAAGCGAAAAACCACAAGCGCCGGCAGCTCCCAAAGACCCGCCATCCCCAGACAAATAAAAATGCGGTGGCATTTCACCACCGCAAAAAATAGCCCCGAAAACTCGGGCTACCCGACGGCTGAATTTTCAGCCATGAGATCGGCTCAATTTTGAGCCGATCTATATCAGCCTGAAAGAAAAAAGTCTCCTTATTTTTCAGGAGGCCCCACCCACGTTATCGCCAAAATTGGCGGTATCGCACTCAGCCCAGAATTGGACCAAGCGAACAATCCAAATTTGGACCGTCCTCAACAAAAAATAAAACCCCCACCAGAGCGGCAACTCTGATGGGGGCGATGCACAAAAATACCACGACGATCAATCAAGGCACCCTTATGCCCTTTTATGATAGCATAAATTGGGCCGTGGTGCAAGTCGAAAGGAGTTCCACCATGGCAAGAAAAGCAGCATCCGGCACCGGCACGATCCGCAAGAAAACCATTACCCACAACGGAAAAGAGTACACCTACTGGGAAGCCCGATACACCGAGGGGACAGACCCCGGAACCGGGAAGCAGATCCAGCGAAGCATATCCGGCAAGACCCAAAAGGAAGTGGCCCAGAAGCTGAAGGCGGCCACCGCCGCAATAGATCAAGGAACCTATATCACCCCGAGCAAAATGACGGTGGGTGAGTGGCTGGACATCTGGCAGCGGGATTACCTGGGCGGCGTCAAAGCGTACACCGTAGCCACTTATAAGAGCAACATCAAAAACCACATCAAACCGGCCATGGGCGCGATGAAACTGGAGGCTCTGAATGCACACACCATTCAGGAGTTTTACAACTCCAGCAAGACTGTACTGGATGACAAGAAGCCGCTCTCTCCAAAGACTATTAAGAACATTCACGGCGTCCTGCACACGGCGCTCCAACAGGCCGTTTCCATTGGGTATCTCCGCTTCAACCCCGCCGCCGCCTGCACGCTTCCCCGCTGCCAGCGGCCAGAAATAAAGCCTCTGGACGAAGCACAGAGCAAGGCATTCTTGCAAGCTATCAAGGGCCACCGCTTTGAAACGCTGTTCACCGTCACGCTGTTCACCGGTATGCGAGAAGGGGAAGTGTTGGGGCTGCAATGGGACTGCGTGGACTTTAAAACCGGCACGATCCTAATTAACAAGCAGCTCCAGAAGGACCGAACGAACGGCGGGGTCTATGTTCTGGTGCCCACAAAAAATAGCAAGGGCCGCACGATCACCCCTGCCCCGTGGGTCATGCAGTTGTTGCGTTCTCACAGAGCCAGACAGGCCACCCAGCGTCTCCGCATGGGCGAGGTATGGGAAGATAGCGGCCTCGTGTTCACAGACGAGCTGGGGCGGCATTTGGTCACATACACTGTGTATACTGACTACAAGGCCGTTGTGGCGTCTATTGGCCGCCCTGACGCCCGCTTCCACGACCTCCGGCACTCTTACGCCGTGGCCGCAATCCGCTCCGGGGATGATATTAAGACCGTGCAAGGCAACCTCGGACACGCCACCGCCGCCTTCACCCTAGATGTTTACGGCCATGTGACAGATCAGATGAAGCAGGCGAGCGCGGACCGCATGGAGGCATATATCAAGCGCATTTTCGAGTAGTAAGGGAAAAAACAAGGGAAAACGCCTTGAAAAAACAGCGTAAAAAAGCCGGTAGTCATTGAAACTACCGGCTTTTCTTTGGCGGGAGCGGGTGGGAATCGAACCCACCGGGGCGGTGCTGCCGCCCCCAACGGTTTTGAAGACCGCAAGGCCCACCAGAGCCTCTCCGCCCCCATGTAGCCCCCCTCCGTTCCCGCCGGAGAGGGGAAATAATCAGCACGCTTACGTCCGTGAGATCAAGACTCTTCCGTCTCCCACCCGGCGGGTAAGACCAGCCCGATCCCAGTACTCTAACAGGAGAAGCGCCGCATCCCGGCTGATACCGGCGGCATCCCGGAACTGCGCCAGAGTAACCTGCTCCTGCTGGGTAAAGAGACGCCTTAAGAGGGCCTCCGCCTCCTCGCAGGCTCGCCTGTCTATCCGGCGTCGAAAGGCATAGGAAATGAGTTCTCCTTCCTCCTCCATCTTCCGCCCGGCTTGTCTGGCCAACGCAAGGTCCCGCCCAAATCGGGCCTCCACCGCACTGTTCTCCGGCGGATTGAGGCCAAAGCCGTCATAGAGCGCAGCCAGTCGTTCCCGGACAGAGAGCAGTTGAGGCGGCCAAGACGGCACAAAATCAGGCAGGGCCACCGTGGGACCTTTGAGACGAAGCGCCCCTTCTCCCGCCAAAAGCTCGGCCACCTCGTCCGGCAGGACCCTCCGCAATTCCTCCCGGCCCATACCTGAAGCCAAGGGGTGGGCTGTATGAAAGTCAGCAAGCGCCTGCTGCGCTTTTTCACGCAGGTGGGCAAGCGTCTTCTCCCCGATCCACATCTCCTTTACAAGGCGCACGCCAGACAGTTGAGAGAGAATCCGCTGTGCCTCCAACGCCCCCACACCCATCCGAGCAGCCAAAGTCTCTGTATCCAGTGGTCCTCCCGCCCGATGAAGCAATTGCCTGGCCAAGGCAGGCAGGCCGTCGGTGCGGAGTTGCTCCAAATCAGAAATGTCCGCTCCTCTCCGCCGCCGGACTGGATCCAGATCCAGAACCAACCCACCCCCCGCTGTAACGGCTGGCGTGAGAAACCGTAAAACAAACCGGTCCAGGGGGCGGAGAGCCATCTCCCTATCTAGCCGAAGCTGAACATAGCCCCCGCCGCCTGGAAAAATTTCTGCTCCATTCAGAGGAAATACTCGCCCGGACACCGCCCCGGATCCGCAGTAGAGGCGAAGCGCTGTTCCGGCAGTCAGGGTGCGAGGGCTTCTCTCCCACACAGAGACAAAGGCATCCAACCGGCGGCTAAGGCAGAGGGACCCCGGTGCGGCGGCGGTCATCCCCCGATAAAGCTCCTTCACCTCCACCCCGGAAAGATTGAGGGCAGCCCGCTCTCCGGCGGAGACCGTCTCCACCGGCTGTCCGTGGCGCTGAAGCCCCCGAACCCGCGTCAGCGTCTCTCCCGGCCACATTCGAATGGTCTCCCCGATTCGAATCCTCCCGTCCCATACCGTTCCTGTGACCACCGCTCCAAAGCCGTCTACCGAAAAAACCCGGTCTACCGGAAGCCGAAAGGGACGGCTTTCATCCCGGAACGGGCAGCGCTCCGCCAGCCGTTCCAGCGCCCGCCTCAGTTCCTCCAGCCCCGCCCCGGTACGAGCTGAAACCGGACAGATCGGCGCATCCTCTAAAATACTGCCCCGGAGAGCCTTGGACAGTGCCGCCGTCCGCGCCTCCAGTTCTTCCCGGGAAAGCAGATCCGCCTTGGTCAGAACCACCAGTCCGCGCTTCACCCCCAGGCAGGTGAGCACCTCCAGGTGCTCCCAAGTCTGAGGCATAGGCCCTTCGTCGGCGGCCACCGTCAAAAGAAAGGCATCCGCGCCCCCGCTGGCCGCCAGGAGATTGGGAAGGAACTTCTCATGCCCTGGATCATCCACCAACCCGATCACAACGGAATTCAGTGTCAGCGGGGCAAAGCCCGGCTCAATGGTGAGTCCGCGCCGCTTTTCCTCGGCCAGCCGATCTGTATCCACACCGGTGAGCGCCCGGGTGAGCGTCGTCTTGCCGTGGTCCACATGCCCGACCACGGCAAAGGTAAGCCCTCTCACACGCCCCCCGACACGGCCCGGCAGACGGCCTCGTCATCTCCCGGACGCAGAGTGCGCACGTCCAGAGCCACCCTTCCGTGCCGGAGAAGTGCCACCACAGGCACCGGGGCGGCGCGGAGAGCCGCTTCCAGCACCTCCGGAGTAACGTCCCGGGGAACCAGGGTCACCAAAGAGGTGGGAAACACCACCCCCGGAAGCGCGCCGCCGCCAGCCTCGCTCTCTCCCGCTACCACCGCCACAGCACAGCGCTCTCCGCAGTCGGCCCGAAGCGCCTGAGCCAGGGCCTCAGCCCGGCATGCCAGAGCCTCAGGATCGGCCGAGAGCATGGACAGTACAGGGACGGCCCGTCGGGCCTCCTCCGGGTCCTGATAGAGCCGCAAAGTAGCATCCAAGGCGGCCAATGTCCCCTTGTCGGGGCGGAGGGCCCGGAACAGAGGATGATTCCGCACAGCGTCCACCGCCCACTTCCGCCCAGCCAAAATACCTGCCTGCGGTCCGCCCAGAAGCTTATCTCCGGAAAAACACACCAGATCCGCCCCTGCCCGGAGGCTCTCGGCCACCGAAGCAGCCCCTTCCGGCAGGCCGAACTGTCTGGGCGGCAGTAAAAGTCCAGCCCCCAGATCGTAGAGCACAGGCAGGCCATAGGCCCGCCCCAATCCAACCAACTCAGCCAGGGAAACCTCCTGCGTATAGCCTACCACACGGTAGTTGGAGGTATGGACCTTCAACAGGATCTGGGCCTTTCCTTCCTCCACGGCAGAACGGTAGTCAGCGGGACGGGTACGATTGGTGGTGCCAACCTCCGCCAGTTTGGCACCACTTTGGGCCATAATGTCGGGCAGACGGAAGGAGCCGCCGATCTCCACCATCTCCCCCCGGGAGATGGCAACCCCCTTCCCTGCCGCCAGAGCCGTGAGGGCCAGGAGAATGGCAGCTGCATTATTGTTGACCACAGCGGCATCCTCCGCTCCGGTAAGATCCCTAAGAAGTGCAGGCAGTGCCCTGCCCCGCCCCCCGCGATGACCGGTACCCAGGTCGTACTCCAGATCGCAGTAGCCCGCCGCCCCGGCCCACGCATTCATCGCAGCCTCAGCCAGAGGCGCCCGTCCCAGGTTGGTGTGGAGCACCACGCCGGTAGCGTTTACCACCCGAGCCAGCCCCGGCTCCATGGCCTGGAGCGCCCGGTGGAGCACCGACTGCGCCAGAGTTTCCATTCCGGGTACGGACCCGCTTCCACCCCGAATGGCATCCAGTTCCTCTGAAGATGCCCGCCGGAGCACGCCTCGCGGAAGCCCGGAGTCCTCCAGCGCCGGCAGCGCCAACAGCAGATCCATTTTGGGCAGTTTTCGCAGTTGGTCTGGATCCATCCGCTCCCCCTCCTCGACAGATTTTCTCTTTCCCATTATACCCGTCTCTGGGCTTTCGAGCAAGTGATTTCCACCAAACTGCGAGTCTGGTGAACCTACACAAAAGCCGGGTCCGGAAAGAGAAAATCTTGTCATTGACAGGCTTCAAAGGGGAATAGTACAATAAGTATAAACAAAAACCGAATCGCACACTGCCCTCTGGCAAAGGAGACATCAATTATGCGTAAATTTGAAACATCGGTACAGGAGCTCAAGGACCAGGTCCTCAAGTCGGTAGCCGAGCTGACCTGGGAAGACCGTCTGGCCACCGGGATTCTGGACGTGCCCGAGCAGATTGTGCCCGGCCCGGAGGCTAAGATGCGCTGCTGCATCTACAAGGAGCGGGCTGTCGTGTCCAGCCGTCTTAAGATGGCCATGGGGGGCGACAGTTCCAACCCCGCTATGGTGGAAGTCATGGCGGTAGCCTGTGACGAGTGCCCGGTCACTCAGATCGAAGTGGGCCCCGCCTGCCGCGGCTGTATCGCCACCCGCTGCGTCCACACCTGCCCCAAGGACGCCATCACCATCATCAACCACAAGGCCACCATCGACCACGCCAAGTGCATCACTTGCGGCAAATGCATCTCCGCCTGCCCTTACGGCGCTATTGAGAAACGGCAGCGCCCCTGCGAGCGTGGCTGCGCCCCTGGTGCCATCTCCATGGGGGAGGACAAGTCGGCCTCCATCGATATCAACAAATGCATCGCCTGCGGCAGCTGCGTTTATCAGTGCCCCTTCGGCGCGATCATGGATAAGTCCTATCTGGTGGACGTAATCCAGATGCTCCGGGGCGCGGCCCGATGGGACTTCCGGGTCTATGCCGTACTGGCCCCCTCCATTGCCGGGCAATTTGCCCCGGCCACTCTGGGCCAGGTAGTCACCGCATTGAAGATGGTTGGCTTCTATGATGTGGCCGAGGTGGCTCTGGGCGCCGATATGACCGCAAAGGCCGAGAGCGAGGAACTGGTGGAGAAAGGGAAACTGCTCTCTTCCTGCTGCCCCGCCTTCGTGGACTATGTAGAGAAGAACTTCCCCGACCTGACCCCCCTCATCTCTCACACTCCCTCCCCCATGGTAATGATCGGCAAGCGTCTGAAGGAAAAAGACCCGCGGGCACGGGTGGTCTTTATCGGCCCTTGTGTGGCGAAGAAGCGGGAGTTCCAGCTGGGCAAAACCATGGGTGCCATTGACTGCGCCATTACCTTTGAAGAGCTCTACCCTCTCTTTGAGTCCAAGGGGATTGACCCCGAGCAGCTGGAGGAAACTCCGCTGGACGATGCCAGCGGCTTTGGCCGCTCCTTTGCCCACTCTGGCGGCGTTGCCGCCGCTGTGGCCGAAGGTCTGAAAGAGCACGGCGTCACCGACGACCAGTTCCAGCTCCACGCTGTAGCCTGCAGCGGCATCAACGCCTACAAGGCAGAGCTGATGAAAATGGCCAAGGGGATTGGCAACGTGAATTTTATTGAGGGTATGGCCTGTGAGGGCGGCTGTGTCCAGGGTGCCGGTATTTTGATCCGCAGCCCCCGCAACCAGATGGATGTGGACAAGCACGCCAAAGAGGCCAAGGACCGCACCATTCTGGGCGCTGTGAGCGGTTCGGACCAGCGGCCTGAGGCAAAGTCATAATATGAGGAAAAGTGCGGGCCGGGAGCAATGCTCCCGGCCCGCACTTTATTCTACTGTCACTCCAGACGAAAATCCTCATCCTTGAGACGACTGGTATCCAGCGCTGCCGGACGGGGTGGGACGCGCTTAAGCGGATCGTAGCGAAACCACGCACAACTCCCGGCCGGAGAAACCACTCCTTTTTTGGCACAGAGGATCTGTCCGTCCTCTAAAGGTGCCCCCTTGGCACAGTAGATGCACCGCGGCTCGATCTCCTTTTGAAACAACATGGACGCCGCCTCCCCGGCCCGCTTTCGGACCCTCTGTGCTTGCGCCATTTCTTCCGACGGGCACAGCATAACAATTTTTTATCATTATAACACACCGCTCCGCCGTTTTCCACCGCTCTTTCGACCTTTTTCCATCCCCAACGCAGCCGCCAGGAAAAAGAGAAGAAAGACCACCCAAGCCGCGGCAGTGGAGACAGTGAGCGCGGTATAGAAATCCGTTCCGGCGATCCCCGCCACCTGCCGGGTCAAATAGGAAGACACAGTGGCTTCCAAAGGGAAGAGCTGAAACAGCAGGGCGGTGAGGATGGCAGAGATCAGTCCATGAAGAATTTTACCGCCTATATAGGTTCGCACATTGAGCCCGCTTTCTCCCAGGAAGGAAAGAACCTGACAATGGACCGATACCCCAGCCCACCCCAACATAAAAGCCGCCAAGGACAGCTTGCCGCCCAAGGATCCGTCCCCCGTAAGGGACCACACCCCGGAAGAAACCTCCAGCATCCCGGTGAGAAGCCGCTCGGCCCAGAGCTCGGTAAATCCCAAGGGAGCCAGGACCCGGCCCAGCAGTCCGGCCAGCGACGGAAGAATTCCGGAGAGAAATCCCATTCGGAGAATCACGGTAAAACAAACCACAAAAGCACAGATATTGAGCGTAGAGGTCAGGGCACCTTTCACCGCTTCGGTAAAGGCAACGGTAAAACGCTGGACCCGGATGGGCGGCGGCACACGCTGCTTCCGGCTCTCCTGATCCCCCCAGCGATAAAAGCGAAAGATCAACCCCACACACATTGAGGCAGCAGCGTGGGTCAGGCAGAGAAGCAGCCCCACCCGGCTGTCAGCAAAGATTCCCGCGCCCACAACGCCAAGGATAAAGGCAGGACCGGAATTGTTACAAAAGGCCAGCAGCCGCTCGGCCTCGGTTTTGGTGCATTGCCCGCTTTCATAGAGCGTAAGCGCCGCTCGGGCGCCCACGGGGTAGCCCCCTACAAAGCCTAGAGCAAGCGCCGCGGCGCAGGCCCCCCCCACATGAAAAAGCGGGCGCATAACCGGCTCCAGCAGCCGCCCCAGATATCCCGCCAACCCCAGAGAAATCACCAGCGAGGTGAGAATGAAAAAAGGAAACAGCGACGGAAGGATCACATTGTAGCAAAGCCCCAGGCCACTTTGCACCGCCGCTCCAATTTCACGAGGCCAACACACCAGCGCCAGCGCACAGCAAAGCAGAGCCGCCCCGACACAGATCTCCCGCACACTCTCTTTGGACAGCAGCCGTCCCATGAAACCACCCCCGCCTGTCAGCCTATGTCGCGGCGAAAAGCTCTATGACCGAAACGCTCTTTCAAAAAGCTGATAATCTTGGGACAGCTTTGTCCACAATTCATAAGAACCCCGGTGCAGAACCCAATCCACCACGATTCCCCGGAAGTGGCGGAAGAAAAACTCTGCTGCCCACTCCGGAGATTGAGCCGCAGAGAGCTCCCCGGAATCCGCCAGATCCCTCAGGCAGTCCAACATGGCCCGGAGCGTAAACCGGTTGGGAGACATGCTGGCAGCGGCCGGGTCGGCCAGACGGCGGCCATAATACCGGGACACCGTCTCCCACCCCTGGTCCTCCATAAAGCCGGCGTAACACTCCAGCAATACCTCCAGACGTCGAATGGGCGGCTGGCCGGCATAGGGGGCCAGCGCCTGCTCCATGTACACATCCAGAGAGACAAATCCCTGATTAAGCAGATCCTCTTTGGAGCTGAAGTGGTGGTAAAAAGCCCCTGTGGTCACACCTGCGGCCCGACAGATATCCCGGATCGTCACTTTGTCAAACCCCTCCTTCCGGGTGAGCCGGGCGGCGGAATCGAGAATCGCCCGGCGAGTATCCTCTGCCTGACGCCGGCGACGTTCCTGATAGTCCATGGGTATTCCCCTCCTTGACATACGTTTCTTGTCCATCTATAATAACGACATAACAGTGTTATCTGTCGCATGTTGTTTTTATTATACGGTGGCACCGGATGGCTGTCAACCGATGGAGGAATTTCACTTGAACCCTGAAAAAATTGCCTTTCTGGTGGACTCCTGCGCCGACCTGGAGGAGAAACACCGGCAGGGCAGACCTATTTATATGGTCCCCCTGCGTATCTCCTGCGTGGACGGGGAGTTTCGGGACGGGGAGGACATCACTGCCGAGGATGTCTACCATCGCCTGGATTTGGGCCAGCTTCCCCGCACTTCTCTGCCTGATTTACTCCGAGTGGCAGAAACCCTGGACCGCATCCGGGACGACGGCTATGAAAAAGTTATCGCTCTCCCTCTCTCTTCCGGTCTCTCGGGGACTTACAATATGGTGCGTCTCCAGTGCATGGAGCGCCGGGATCTGGAAGCGGTAGCCTTTGATACCTTGAGCGGCTCTCTGGGCGTCGGTATGGTTGTACTTCAGCTTTGGGAGGATATCTTGGATGGCATGACTTGGAATACGCTCATCCATGAGCGGGTCCCCTACCTGCTGAAAAATACTTTTGCCTATTTTACGGTAGACACTTTGGAATATCTTCAAAAAGGAGGGCGCATCGGAAAGGTGACCGCCCTGGCGGGCACTCTTTTGAACATAAAGCCTATCATTACATTTGCCCTAGATGGTCAGCTCCAGAGCATTGCCAAGGTCCGCGGTCGAAGACAGGTAATGGAAAAGTTTATTTCTCTGGTGCAGGAGCATCTGGGCAGCCACGAAAAATTCAACTTGGCCGTAGCCAACGGAGGTGCCCAGGCCGAGATGGAACGGATGAAGGTCGATCTGATGGCGGCCCTTCCCGGCTGTCAGCACATCTGGGACTCCCACCTGGATGCCACGCTCAGCGTCTATATTGGCAAGGGCGTGCTGGGCGCTGCCATCCAGCTTCTCGACTAAAAAAGCAGAGGAACACGCCGCCCGGTGCGCTCCTCTGCTTTTTCTTCAGTTATTTCACTTCCGGAAAACTCACGATGGCTTTAAACAAATCTCCGTCCACCTCCACCCGGAACATGCCGTCCTGAAGTTCTGTCAGGCTGCGGGCAATGGACAGTCCCAGGCCGCTGCCTTCGGTAGTGCGGCTTTCGTCTCCCCGGACAAAGCGTTCCACAAGCTGCTCTGGCAGAACATTGAGCTGTGTGGCCGAGATGTTTTTCAGGGCAAGGATTACATGGCCGTCCCAGACCGTCACATCCAAATAGACTCTGGTGCCCGGCATAGCATATTTGACACAGTTTCCCATCAAATTATCCAGGATCCTCCAGAAGTGGCGGCCATCGGCGCTGACAAAGACCTCTTGCTCCGGCAGAGACACCACCGGCGTGAGTCCGGCAGCAGTAAGCTTTTCGCTATACTCTCCCATTGCTTGGCTCACCAGCTGTGTCACTCCCAGCCGCTCTCGCTCCACTGTCAGCACGCCGGTGGATGCCTTGGAAGCCTCTACCAGATCCTCGGTCAGCTTTTTCAGCCGCTGGCTCTTTCGATCCAGCACCCCGATATACTCTCTGGCCTTCTCGCTCTCAATATCCTCTTTTTTGAGCAAATCCACATAGTTGATGATAGAGGTCAAGGGGGTCTTAAGGTCGTGTGAAACGTTGGTGATCAGCTCAGCCTTCATTCGCTCCGACTTCATCCGCTCCTCCACAGCGGAATTGATGGCGCTGCCCAGATCGTTGAGCTGCCCGGCGTGCTCGGCCAAGTCCGGAAAATGCCGCATTCCGGACGTGTCAATCACCGTGTCCGGCCGTCCGCCCACAATAGCCTGTGTGCAGACACGGATATTTTTCCACTCCTTCACCCACCTGCAAAGCAGAAAAAGGACAAAACCCTGATAAAATGGCGCGAGGAAAAAAACAAATTCGGTTACGACGGTACCCATCAAGTAGAGAAGAAACCAGAAGATGGCCCGCTTGGTAATATCCCAGCTGCCAAAGGTAATCCGCCACCAGCTTCCAATGCGGCCGCAGCCCCGGCCGATCCAGGCGCCCAAACGCCAGAGAATGGTGTTGCGCAGAAGCGTTTTGGTCTTACACCTGGCCGCAAAGGACATAAGCCCTGCCGTAAACAGACCAAAAGCGGCCGAGAGGGCGGTGGCAGCCGCAGCGTAGAGCGCCCGTGAATAGGGCTGCCCGCTGTAATAGAATAAAACTTCCTCCAGTGCGCTGAGCGCCAGGGCAACGCAGGCGGAGATGCCAATGAGCGAGAGACACAAGTAGAGGTCATAAGGAATCTTGTCCTGCCAGTTGAGTACAAAGCCGTCCGCCGATCTCCGGTGTCCGGCGCAGCAGGCCAGGAATATCGACAACGCGGCAAATCCTACGGTGAGCCCCGCTGCGGCGTAGAGGTAATCCATGTTTCCTTTGGAAAAAGAATCTCTGGCCTCTGCAAAGCTGTCCCGAACCGGCAGATCCTTGTCCACACCGTATTCCAGGGCCAGGTCCTTCCCTAAGACCCCGGTGCCTGTCCGGGCCTGTGTGGTATCCCCCGGCATCGTACCGACCAAGTTCCCGTCCGCGTCATAGTAAAAGGTCTCTCCGCTGTCGCTTTCGTATTCCGTCACAATGCTAGAACTCCAATTGACCGCAGCGGTCTGTATCTCCGCGACATTGTCCAGGCTGTTTTTCCCATTGGAGCTAAACAGGATATCCCCAGTGCTGTTATCTCGGACCACATAGCGAAAATTTGTGACTGAGGGATCCAGCGAGGCCGCCAGTGTATCGTGCTCTTTCTGATCCAAATAGTTCAACCCGCCGCTTAGAGAGATGGCGTGTTCATAGTCCAGCAGTCGGTGAAGCGTTGCGTACTTTTCACTCATCGCCTGGGAATAGGCTGCTGAGCAGGTATAGTCCCCGTTGTCAAAAAGGGTTTCCCAATGGACTCCACAGTAAGCCCAACCCAGGAATGCCCCCACACCGCAGACCACGGCCAACAAAATTGCCAACACCTTGACCAGGAAGCTGGAACGGATATCATGCTTCATTGCGCTTTCTCCATCTTGTACCCCAGCCCCCACACGACCTTAATATAGCGCGGATTGGCAGGGTCAATCTCGATCTTTTCCCGAAGATGGCGGATGTGGACAGCCACCGTGTTCTCCGCACCGTAGGCCGGGTCATTCCACACGCTCTCATAAATCTGAGCCGTGGAGAATACCTGGCCGGGGTGCTGAAGGAGGAGGCGAAGAATACTGAACTCCAGCGGCGTCAGATTTACGCTTTCCCCGTCCACAGTTACGGCTTTCGCCCCATCATCGAACACAATACCGCCGTTTCTAAGAAGTGAGGTATCTTCCTCCCCCGCCATGCTCCGTCCGCCCAGCGTGGTGTATCGCCGCAGCTGGCTCTTCACCCGGGCCATAACCTCCATAGGGTTAAATGGCTTGGTAACGTAGTCATCCGCGCCGATGTTCAGCCCCAGAACTTTGTCGGCATCCTCGCTCTTCGCGGTGAGCAGAATGATGGGGACATTGCAGCGTTCCCGCAGCTTAGCCGTAGCGCGGATCCCGTCCAGATTCGGCATCATCACATCCATCAAAATAAGATGGATGTCATTTTCCTCTACCGCCTTCAATGCCTGCGCGCCATCATAAGTGGTCAGCGTGTGATAGCCCTCGCTGGTGAGATAGATCTCCAACGCTGAGACGATATCCCGGTCGTCATCACAGACGAGAATATTGTACATACGATCACCTCATGGTTCATTATAGGGGAAAACAATTAAATGAAAAGTGGGAAATCGCTTAAGAAGTATTTAAACTCTCTAACAGTATAACATAAATGGGTAAAATTTTCCCGCCGGCAAAAAAGCCGGCGGGAAACATAGCTCAAGTCAGCTCCCAATCAGGAAATCCAGGATGTTCCATGCAGCGTCAGTTTGCTGCTTGTAAAGCTCGGTGTAACCGCACTGGGTGCAGGTAACCGTCAGAAATTTTTTGTTCTGGATGTCAAAGACCTTGGCAAAGTTACCTCCGGTCGCCTGGAACTGGTCGTGTTCATAAGTGGTGCATCCACATTTGGGACACACGTACAGTTTTTGATCCATTGTAAATTCCTCCTTCTTTCTGCCGGGATATCCTCTAAATAGGGAATCCGGCCGGCCTCATTTCGCCTGGCAAGATACCGAGCGTTCGATGTTTATATTTTACACGCAAAACCTTGCGCTGGGAAGACAAAAAATGCTAAAATATTTCTTAAGCAAACGTGTAGCGGGAGGCCAATTTAGATGAGATGGAAGGTAAATGCCGAAGATGTGCGGGCCCTGCTGGCCGAACTGGCGGAAGAGGCCTGGGGGCTTGCCCCCTTGCCGGAGATTGCCGCCCTCCCCGGAGGCAAACCCTACTTTCCCTCCCATCCCAACTGTCAGTTTAACCTCAGCCACTCGGGGAATCTGGGGCTGTGTGCGGTGTCGGAGCATCCCATAGGGGCCGACATAGAACAGATTCGCCCCCGGCGTAAAACCTTGCCCCGATACGTGCTGGATGGCCGGGAATTTGACTGGTACCGCACTCAGGGAAGCACCTGGGGCGACTTTTATACCTTGTGGACACTGAAGGAGGCCCGGGTCAAGTGTACCGGGGAAGGTCTGCGCCGTCCTGCCCGGGAGATCGCCGTCCCCCTCCTCCTCCCTGGAGAGTCCGCCCTCTGGGCTGGGTTCTATTTCACAGCTTTAGCTGGTGAAGGCTGGCGGGGCGCCATATGCGAAAAAGGTTCCACTCTATGAATGCACTATGAAAAACTTTGCTTCTCTCTGTTCACCGGACCGGATCTGGATTATAATAACTATAGTTCCATCCCGCCGCAGCGGGGCGGCCGCACAGCCTCGCGGCTTCGCAGAAAGTTTTGCGGACATTACTGAGACAGGGTGATGAGTGTGTACTATATCGGCATTGATCTGGGCGGCACCAACGTGGCTGCCGGACTGACGGACGAAACGGGCCGTCTGCTGGGTAAATTCAGCCATTCCACGCCTCGGGGGGCCGAGGCAGTGGCAGACGCCATTACCCAGGCAGCAAGGGAGGCCTGCTGTGCCGCTGGCGTAGCAGTAGAGAAGGTCCAATCCGTGGGCGTTGCTTCCCCAGGTTCCATCGACCCGGCAGCCGGAGTGGTGGAGCACGCATTTAATCTGGGACTGGACCATGTGCCGCTACCCAGGCTGGTGGGAGAGCGCCTTTCCTTGCCCGTC
>JAYFPI010000049.1:0-1729 GCA_034927965.1 Pseudoflavonifractor sp. | reverse complement strand
AGTATTAAGCGAGAGGGCTTGATTTCACCCCGATAAGCCTTAATATGGAATCCCGAGCCACGCAATTCCTCGCACTCTCAATGGATGCTCTGAAGCGCCGCCCCGCTGTCAGCTATTTAGCATCTCCAAAAACCGCTTCTGCGACTCGGTCTCAAACTTCTCTTTATACGGGAATTGTTTGTCGAATTCCGCCAATGCTTCGGGGTCCACATGATACGCCTCTCCCTCAAAGAAGCGACCCGAAATGACCGCCAGCGCGCCGGGACCCAGCTCAAGCGCTTGCAGCGCCGGATGAAAACGCCCTTCGGACGTGCAAATGCCGAACGTCTCTGCCGGTTTGAAACTGAAGCGGCAATAGTAGATCGGGTCGCCGTAGATCAGCACTGCCGTAAAGCCCATCTCCGCGGCGGCCTTCAGCGAATGGCGGATCAAAGCCCCGCCGATGCCTTTTCTTTGCAGACGGGGCCACACGCTCACCGGCCCGAAGGTCAGCACCTCGCGCTCACTGCCCCCGTCCTCCGCCACTCTGGCGCGGCAGAACATGATGCTGCCGACGATATTGCTATCCGCCTCCGCCACAAAGTCCAGCTCCGGGACGAACACCGCAGTGCCCCTCAGGTTGTGCGCCAGCAAATGCTCGTCGCAGCCCGGCACATTGAGGTTCCAGAACGCTTCACGCGTCAGCTCCTCCACAACGCGGTAATCTCTCGGCTCTTCCCTCCGAATCGCTATATCCATTCGTTTCCCTCCGTTTTCGCTTCCAAAACAGGCTGTTTCTCTTCCCGGTCAGGCACTATTTTGCCTTCTTAAGCCGGGCGGGCGTGTTATATTTCTTCCACCAAACATACGCGTCTTCGAGCTGCCGAATCACTTCCTCCGCAATCTGCGCATACAGCGCGTCGTCCGCCTTTTGCACCAATACCTGTTTATCCCCAGGAATAAAGCTCCGTTTTCTTTGCTCTCCGACCGACTCGTAGCTGTCGTATGTCCGCAAAGAAGAGAGCGGCCTTGTCGATTTATAGACATCGGTGTAATAAAACCAACCGTCAAACATCCCTTTTAGCCGATACCTCTTCCGGGTGGAAAACACCGTCGCTTTGTCCGACGGCTCAAAATCCTGCGTATAACGGTTAGACTGCTCTTTGGGGCGTTTTGGAAAAATGACTGAAACTTCCACGTTGAAAGCCCCGCCGTATTGATGGTTGACAAAACCAAGCAGTTCTGTCCGGTCGTCAAACACACGGCAAAAATGCGGGTATTCACCGGAAAACCCCTGTTCCACCAGCTTTGGGATTACGCATTCAAACAATGCCGCCCGCATCTTGTCGTTTTGCGTCATCTCGCCCTCCCAGAACACGTTTTTTATGCCAGTCTATAACTCCACCACCGTTGGCACATGGCCGGTATACGGCAGAAACCGGTTCAATATATCGTCCATACTGACGCGCAGACTGGACGTGTTGACACAGGGATGGCAGCCGACAAACTCATGCCGGAGTACATCTTTGTCAATCAGCAGCCGCACGGCGCAGTGGATATCGTTCATCAGCCCCAAAACACTCACCGATCCGGGCATGATGCGCAGATGTTCTTCCATGCTGCCCACGTCCGCAAACGACAGCCGCGTGGTGTGAAGCTGCTGGGAAAGTAGGGGCGCGCGGTATTTCTTATCCCCCGGCATCATCAACAGATAGTATGCCGTTTTGGCTGCGTTGCACAGAAACAGGTT
>JAYFPI010000061.1:0-4447 GCA_034927965.1 Pseudoflavonifractor sp. | reverse complement strand
CCCGCGGCGCCGCGGCTATGGTCTTTGGGAGCTCACTCTTGTTCCCAGTTGTGCCAGACGTTTTGCACGTCTTCGTTTTCCTCCAGGAAGTCAATGAGCTTTTCCATGTTCTTGGCCTCCTCCTCAGACTCCAGCTTAATGTAAGTCTGTGGGACCATCTCCACCGCGGCGCTGACGAAAGAGTAGCCCTTGGCCTCCAGAGCCTCCAACACGGTACCGAATGCATCTGGGCTGGTGGTAATCTCGAAGCAGTCGCCCTCGGCGTTCATGTCATCCGCCCCGGCGTCCAAGGCATCCATCATCATGGTATCCTCGTCCAGGTCCTCTTTCTCAATGACGATGACGCCCTTCTGATCAAAGGACCAGGACACGCATCCAGTGGCGCCCAGGCCCTTGCCGTACTTGTCCAGCAGGTGCCGGACCTCAGGCGCAGTACGGTTGCGGTTGTCGGTGAGCGCGTCAACAATAATAGCCACGCCTGAGGGGCCATAACCCTCGTAGATAACGTTTTCAAAGTCATCACTGTTGCCGGAGCCCACAGCACGGTCGATAGTGCGCTTGATGTTGTCGTTTGGCATGTTCACCGCCCGGGCCTTGGCGATAACAGTGGCCAGGCGGGAGTTGTTGCTGGGGTCACCGCCGCCGCCCTGTTTGACCGCCACAATCATCTCACGGGCGATCTTGGTAAAGGCCTGAGAACGCTTGGCGTCCGCAGCCCCCTTGGTCTTCTGAATATTATGCCATTTGGAATGTCCCGACATACGATCTGTCCCTTCCTGAAAAGTTGCGTATTCAGTTTACCATATCAATTACCATTTTGCAACGGTCAAAGGGAATAAAATACCTCTTTGTGCCGTTTGGAGAAGAAAATCCCCACTTCCGGGAACCCCCGACTCAGCCAGTCGATCAGCACTGGGCACACCACGTTCTCCGTGGAGAAGTGCCCCGCGTCGATGAGGTTGATATCCATGGCCCGGGCATCGAGAAAAACATTATACTTCACATCAGCAGTGACAAAGGTGTCACACCCAAGCCGAAGGACCTCCTCCAGCATGTCCCCACAAGCCCCGCCGCCCACTGCCACCCGGCGCACCGGCCGTCCGGCGTCCTCCAGACGCAAGCCTTTTGCGTCCAGTTTCTCCCGGACAAAAGCGGCAAACTCAGGGAGATAGAAATGCCCCGGGGCCGTTCCAACCCGGCCGATACCGTAGCTCCGCCCAGCGGCGTCCATTCCATCAGGGTGGAGCTGCTCCACGCCGGTGAGCTCCAGTTTCTTTGCCAGGGCGTCATTGACACCCCCGGCCACCGCGTCCAGATTGGTGTGGGCGCAGATTGCGGCAATTTTGTTCTCTGTCAGAGCCAGCAGGCATCGACCTGTGGGGTCGGCATCGGTGATGCTGCGAGCCGGATGAAAGATGACAGGGTGATGGGAGACGATAAGCTGGCACCCCAGTTCGGCGGCCTCCGCCACAACCTCCTCGGTAATGTCCAGCGCTACCAGAAGCCGCTGGACCACTGTCTCCCCCCGGCCCACCAAGAACCCTGCATTATCAAAGGACATCTGCATGGAAAAAGGCGCTCTGGAATCCAAATACCGATAAATTTCCGTTATGTTTGCCACCTCTGCCACTCCTCTCTTATCCGCTCCACTTCCTGTACTGCGGTCTCGTACCATGCCCGCTTGGCCTGATCCTCAGTCCGTTCCGCATGAGAAAGGCCCGCTGCCGCCCGCCGAAGCTTGCTCAGTTCCTGATCCAGGTACTTTTCCCGCAGTGGGCTGTCCTGTCCTTTGCTCTGTCTGCCCACCCAGATCTCTCCCGCAGTGAGGGGAGGCATCTCCCCGGGCTCGGCCAAAAGCACCACATATAGCGTCCTTCCCTCTTCCACCAGCGTCTCCCGCCGGATGGCGAAACCGTGTCCGGACAGATAACGCCGCAAGCCGTCCAGCCCACTCATGGGCTGAACGATATACCGGTGCCCGGGCTGTCCGCTCCAGGGAACGGCTGCCAAGATGTCGGAGATAGTTTCTCCCCCCATCCCCGCTACAGTGACAGTCTGGGCTTCCTCGGCCCGGATGCCGGACAGCCCGTCGCACAGCCGAAAGGAAATACGGTCAGCCACCGCCCATCGTTCAGCCAGGGCTCTGGCCCGGCTCAAAGGGCCAGAGCGCAGGTCGGAGGCCACAGCTCGATCCACCACACCATGCTGAATAAGCCACACGGGGAGCCGCCCGTGATCGGTACCCACGTCGGCCAGACGAGTGCCTGACGGCACCAGTTCGGCCACAGCGGCCAGTCTCGGAGAGAGAGAAAAGGGTCGTTTCATGGGAGACCTCCAAAATCAACATTTGAAACAGGAACGACAAAAAGGAGCGGCAGAGCCGCTCCTTTTTCGAACTGTGAACTTACTGCTCGACGGGAACCAGCTTGTTGATCTCCTCCAGCAAAGCGTCGGCGTCAACGCCGTGAACCATGCAGGCCTGCTCCACGGTCTCGCCCCGGGAAGAGGGACAGCCCAGGCAGTGCATGCCGATGGAGAGGAACACAGGAGCGGTCTGGGGGGCGATATCCAGGATGTCGCCGATAATAGTATCTTTTGTGATCTGAGCCATAATAAATAACCTCCGTAAACGGCAAAATCAGTGATACAAATATATTATACCCCGGACGTAGACTTTTTTCAACAGGAAAATCAAAGAACCGGATCGACTTTTTTAAAATGGCTGCCGAAACAGGGAAAAACCCTGTCCGGCAGCCGCAAAAAGCACTTATGTACGTGGGTGGGCCTTGTTATATACATCCTTCAGCTTCTGGTTAACCACATGAGTGTACACCTGAGTGGAAGAGATGTCAGCATGTCCCAGCATCTCCTGGATAGAGCGCAGATCCGCCCCGTTTTCCAGCAGATGGGCAGCAAAGGAGTGGCGCAGAGTGTGTGGTGTGATGTCCTTCTGAATACCAGCAATCTCTTGATAATGCTTAATAATTTTCCAGAAACCCTGACGGGACATCCTGGTACCGTTCATATTCACAAAAAGAGATGGCTCGTCAGGCTGTTCGATCATTTGTGGCCGGACATGTCGGATATAGTCATCCAAAGCCCGGACCGCCGTGGAATAAAGCGGAATGATCCGCTCTTTTTTCGTGCCCGGACAACGGAGGAAACCAGCACTGAGGTTTAAATTCTCCACATTCAGCCCAATCAGCTCACTGACACGAATGCCTGTGGCGTACAGAAGTTCCAGCATGGCCTTGTCTCGGCAGCCCTTGGCGTCTCGCGCGTCTGGTTGTTCCAGAAACAGCTCCACTTCCTTACTGGTAAGGATCTGTGGCAGCTTGCGCTCAACCTTTTCCAAGGTAAGCCCCCTGGCGGGGTTTCTGGAAACCGCTCCCGCAGACATGAGATAGACATAAAAAGACTTGAGGGCCGCTAGTGCCCGGGTAACGGTAGCCACCGATTTACCCAAACTCAGTAGATATCGAGTATACCGCTCCACATCCGTTTGAGTGGCTTTCTCCGGTGCCAGAGCCTCGCTCTCCATCCAGCGGAGGTATTGTTGGAGATCCCGCAGGTAAGAGCTGACGGTATTGTCGGAGGAATGTTTCTCTCCCGACAGAAATGCCCGATATTCCGCCATCAGATCCATCCGTTCTCACCCACTTTCCTTAATCAATTTTCAAGATAACACAGACACGGCCCCCATCAGCAAAACAGGAACCAGATAGCGCTCCATGAGAGCGCAAACACACAACGCGCCGGCACACAGCCCGGAGCGACAAAAAAAATCTCTGTGATAGGGCAACTCTCTGCATCCCTGCCCAGCAGGGCGGGTAGCCAAACTCCAGGCGTTGGAAAAGCTTTGTACCGAAAGCAGCAAAAACACCGGAATGGACACGAGCCCCGTAACGCCCAGCAACAAAAAGGCTGCATTCACGCCTATTTTTCCATAAACCCGTGCAAAAGAGGCAATGGAGAAAGCCAGGAAAAAGCCGCGGAGAGAGGAAAGCACAGGAATTCCCAAAAGACCAAGTCCAGTAAAGGCAAACAAAAATGCGGCCAGAGGCCAGCGGACAGTCCGCCAAATCAATTCCGGCCACATAGGGACATTCAACTGTCCTTCCGCCGCTGCAGACAAAAACTGTTCCAAATAAGCGTGCAGGGCTTCATCTCCGCCACCACCGGAGTGAAATGCAATCCAGCATCCGAAGAGCCCACCAAGCGCAAAAAAGACCGCCGTCACGACGAGGGCCGGGGTGCCCTCCGCCGTCGGGGTCCCCCAAATTCCTGCGACTGCTCTGCGCATTAACCTCACCTCCACGGCACAATCTATGCCGAAGTGGACAGGGCCATGCCTCGGAAGTGGTTCCTAAAGTGTTTTTATTTTAATCTACTTTTCCTACCCATGCAACCCCTTTTTAAAAAAATTTTATTATGTTAAAATATTATG
>JAYFPI010000054.1:0-2575 GCA_034927965.1 Pseudoflavonifractor sp. | reverse complement strand
TTTAATTGTACGTTGAAAAACTATGTTTGTAAATATAGTTATCTGTGGAAACAAAGCAATATTGAGAGATTGGGTGAAACAAAATTAAAAACTTTCGGTTTTTTGGACACTTAAACTAATAACAAAAGGAAAAAGCCACCGGAACACTTCCAGCGGCTTCCCCCGAAAACTGTGCCTATGATGTCATTCCAGATGCCATACAAAGATGTCTGTCCTGATGCTTGGCAAGGTGCAAAACTAAGATGTCGAATGGTGCCGGTGGTGGGACTTGAACCCACACGCCATTGCTGGCAACGGATTTTGAGTCCGCCCCGTCTGCCAATTCCAGCACACCGGCGCGTTTTCAACTCTGTAAATATAGCATACTGTACTGTGAGCGTCAAGCCGCAGGCACAGGCTGTTTTCATCGCAGAGTGTTTTCTTGCGCACTGCTGGAAACAGTGGTTGAGATTGCGTCACCCGTTTTCTGCAGTATCTCTATGAGGCCTGTCACTATTACGCATCAGCCAACTAAAAAATCGCAAAAAAACGGCAAACGCTGGGAAGATGTTTGCCGAAAAAGGGAGATGTAACATTTGTGCGGATGGTCTTACAGATTGGAGATTGAGTGCACAAAAGTTATTTTGTGATTATACCACGAATGGGTGCAGCTTCCAATATAATTCGGTAAAAACTATTGATGACTTGGCAAATTATAAGAATCGCGGTATTCCGCCAGGAGACTTCGCGCTGTTCGTCAATTTTTTCCCCTGGTTCTGCGTATACTTGTCTATGTAAGATGCTGATGATGAAAGGTTGAATGAATAATGGATGAAAATAAATTCAACGGAATATTTGACATTTGGCCGTTGCCGGCTATATTGGTTGACATCCAAACCAGCCGGATTGTTGGGATCAACCAAATGGCATCCCAGCTTGGCTTTTTTGATGCCGCCCTTTCAGATATCGTGGAGCAGGAAGGCGTGGCGAAAACATGGCTTGCAGCAGGTGGCACACCTATTAATCATCAGGCAAATATCATGGTGAATGGCCGTGTGCAAGTGGCCTCGGTTACTGTTCGGCGTATCTGGTTGGATAAACAGGATATGCAGCTGATCGTTATTACCTCAGTGAAAGAACCGGGACAAGGCCGAAACGACACGTTATCTGCACTCTGTGAGATATATGCCAACGACCAAAAAAATGCTTTGCGCTCGTTTCTTCAGGCTTCCGCGATGGATGTAGGCGCTTTTTCTGCTGCGGTCTATGAAAAGAGGAAGGAACGCTACATCATCCGGGATGAGTGGCGCAGTCGTCGCTCCGTGTGTGTTTCGATATTAAGCTCGGATTTTGAAGTACACCCTGAACAAGAGATGGCGAGAATTGGGCAGATCAAGCGAGCCGCCGGACTGGGATATGCTCATTTCATCAAATCATACGGCACACAGGGCCTTCTTATCTATTTCTTTGATCATTCTGTGGAGCCGGCAATTCAGCCGCTCATTGAGAAATTTGCTCGGTTATTGCGCGCACTGGCGCCGGATGTGCCTCGGCACAGCAGCACAGCTGTGATCAGGCAGGCGCTGGATGCGCTGCAGCAGGGCGTCGCCATATGGGACAAGACTACAAAGAAGCTGCTTTATGAGAACAAGGCGTATCACGCGCTGTTCGGCGGGAGCATCCCGTTCTCCGAGGACCGCCACGGCATCGGACCCACGGCTCACGTAGATTCGGCTGGCCGAAGATATAACCTGGCGCATACAATCACCCGCATGGGCGGTCAGCGTCTGGTGATCACACACGCGGCTGATGTGACGCGTTATATATTAGCGGAACAGAAGCTGGCTATGACGGCCAAAACAGATCCTCTGACGGGTCTGTATAACCGGCGCGCCGGATTGGAGATATTGGAGGAGATATACAGCATCAATCGCAAGGCGCGCCGTCCGCTGACAGTAGGCTTCGCCGATATCGACGGACTGAAGGGGATCAACGATACATATGGGCACGGCGCGGGCGATGCCATGATTCGCTCGGCAGCGGATGTGCTCAAGAAGCACGTGGGTAAAAATGGAACAGTCTGCCGGCTGGGGGGCGACGAATTTGTGCTGATATTACCGGATACAAATCAGGTGCAGGCGGCTTTGATAGGGGAGCAGATTAAAAATGGGGTTAAGCGGTGCTTTGTGGGCAACACCCGCAGCATCTCCATCAGCTTTGGCTTTAAACAGGCGGAATACAAAGCTGACGAAACCGCCGCCTCCCTGGTGAGCGTAGCGGATCAGGATATGTACCGGGACAAACGGGACAAATCGGCCGACTAGTTTACCGAAGGCCGCTGTGGGAGAGTATCTGATTGATCTCATCCGCTTTATTCATGGTATAGAGGTGAAATTTGTTAATGTTGTATTCCATGAGCAGGGAGATCTGCCGGACTGCGTATTCGAGGCCGGCTTTTTTAAATTCATCTGGTTTTTCGCCGTAAAGGCAAATGATCTTGCTGAGCGGCGCGGGAATGGAGCAGCCGGAGAGCAGCGCCATTCGGATGATCTGTTTAGGATTCAGTAACGGCATAATGCCCGTCACTACCGGGGCC
>JAYFPI010000026.1:0-14087 GCA_034927965.1 Pseudoflavonifractor sp. | reverse complement strand
CTGCAATCGAGCCCCGCTTATGGAATCGAATAGGTCGTTTCATTCGTCCAGCTGCCGCCCGCCAGGGGTTCCCCGTTCAGGGAAATGGTTCCGTGTCCTGCCGCCATCGCTCTGCTGAATGTCACGGTCAGGCTTCCGCCGACGAGCACGCCCGTCGCGCCATTTACCGGTGCGACGCTTTGAACTGCGGGTCTTGCCTCAGTTGTGAAGCTGCAGTCCGTGTTATCGAGAATCGCGCTGCCGCGCGTATCCTGAAACCCCGAGATCCCGATAGTATACAGCGCACTGCAATCAAGCCCCGAGTAGGGAATCGAATAGGTCGTGTCATTCGTCCAGCTGCCGCCCGCCAGGGGCTCCCCGTTAAGAGAAACGGTTCCATGTCCCGCCGCCATCGCCCTGCTGAAGGTCACGGTCAGGCTTCCGCCGACGGGTACGCCCGCCGCACCGCCGGCGGGCACGACGCTTTGGACTGCTGGCCGTGCCTCAGTGGTAAAACTGCCGTTGTATCCGTATTCCATTCCGTTGCCCACCGCGTCCTTAAACCCGCTTATAGTAACCGTATACTCCGTGCTGCAATCCAAACCGGAATACGGAATGCGATACGTATTGCTGCTAAGCCAGCTTCCGCCTCCCAAATTCTTAGGCGAGCCTCCGGCACCGGACAATGTGATGGTTCCGGCTGCCGTGGACATGGATTCGCTGAACGTTATTTCCATATTTCCGCTGGTGAATATGTTTGTCGCCAGATTGCCCGGCGTTACGGCTGCGACTGTCGGCGCGGTGGTATCCACCTTGATACCCGCAGTGGCCGCGGCATTGTTCAGCGTGAGCTGCGCATCCGTCGTCCCGCCTTTTATCGTGCCGCCGTTTAGCACGATCGCATCGCCCAAAACGATTCCGTCCGAATCGTTGTCGCCCGCGGCGGCTGTATACCTGAAAACAAGCTTGTCGCTTCCGCTGCCGGATACATAGTAGGCATAGGCCTGTTTGTTCCCTACGGTTACAGGGATATACGGAGTCCCTTCCACAGTCACGGAGGAATTGAAGGAAACAGTAAAATCCAGATCGTCCTCCGTTTTATAGGTGCGGCTGGCCGGAACCGTTACATTTGTCACGGTCGGCAGAACCGTCAGGGGGACATCTGCAAAGTCGCTGGCGTAATCGGTCTCATAATCGCCATTGTACTGTTCCATAAAGTACTTGATGGTATACTTTCCCGCGGCAAGCCCGGCAGGTATGGTAAGGCTCACATCGCCGATCTGGTCGTATTGATCCGTTGTGATCTGTGCAAGCCTGCCGTAGTAAAGGGGGTTACCCTCGCTGTCCGTGATAATTGCCGAGATATACTCGTTTTTGCCCGGGTTTTCTTCACAGTATGCCTGGTAAGAAATTGTCCTCGTATAGCCGGGGCCTCCCACAACAGAACCATCATATAATGTCAGTATTCTGTTATGGGAATCCAGAAGCGTCAGCTTCCACTCGTTCACCGTGCGGGACCCGACCGCCGTAAGCGCACCCGCGCCTACGGTCCCGGATACCTTTCCGCCGACGGCGGGGGAGGCGAAGAGCGCCTCTGAAAGCGCGAGATTACAGGCGGGCCGCACTCCGTAAGTATGAAGATAGTAATCCGGAACACAATAATTCAGTTCGCCCGGCCTATCCACGAAACCGGCGTCATAAGTAGTAGGAGAGCGCAGCCACCATGAGCTAACATTTTCGCGGGAGGGATCAGATGTATCTCCGTCTACCGCGAAGCCATAATCGGCGTTCGTAGCCTCCGCTGCCGAAAGCGCGTAAAGGTACTCCCCATTGAGGCCGCATCCTTGCAAAGGCGAAGCGTTATTCAATGATACAGACGCGTCCGTGCCTTTAGTCGTAGAGAGAACAGCGCCGCGTTCCTGCGCCGTGAAGCAGCTGTTGCCGCCGTTGTAGAGCGAGGCGCACGCGGCGTGCACATAACTGTCGCTGTATGGGCAAACAGACGCAGCGTTACAGTAAATCATGTTGCCAAGCATTGGCTCCGACATCAAAAACAGCCCTTTCCCGGAGTAGCTGCAGGTGCCGTTGAGCGTGGTCGAGAGCACCCGCCAGGCGATGGGAGAGCCGTTGTAATGGCCGAAATAGAGCCAGTTCGCTCCGCCGCCCCGTATGTTGAATTGGTCGTTGTAGGAATCCATCTGAATGGTTTTGACATCTGTGGACGCCGCATAAGCCTTAGGAAAAATGCCCGGCAGCAGCATAAAAGCCAGTGCCACGCACATTAATGATCCAAAAAATCTGTTTCGTCCGGTCTTCATATTATCTGCCCCCAAGGTATAAACTTACCATTGCCATTATACGGACTGCTGCTCTTCGCTGAAAGGCAGAACCTTCCGGCAACCGTAATGGTGACTACAGTCAGTATAGCTTTTTCTTTCTGCCAATACAAGTATTTGGCAAAAAAATTATACACGAGAAAACAGAATAACAAGAGCGGCGCAGCTTATTGATTGCGCACCGTGTGTTTTTTCTGTATAATCATATTGGCTGAGTATCAAGAATCGGCCGGTATGCGGGAATATTGACCGAATGGCGGGAAAGGAAATGCCGGATGGACGATAAAAAAATAAACGGCAAAAAACTGCAGGGCGCCGAGACGAAAAAGAAGATTATCGAATGCGCAGACGCGCTGTTTCGCGAATACGGCTTTGAAAACGTAAGCGTGGACTCCATTGTGGAAAAGGCGGGGATATCAAAGGGCGGTTTCTACGTACATTTTGAATCCAAGGACGCCCTGATTTCCGTTCTCATCGCGGAATACGTGAAGAGATTGGAGCTAGGCTACAAAGCTTTTATCGGGGCCTTACCGGACGGCGTCGAGACGTCTGCGCTCCTTCTTTCACTGGTCGGTAAGATTTCCGACGTGATAACGGACAACATCGGATACAATTTGATAAAACTTGCTTACCGGATTCAGATTGACCAGAATATCAATACCGGTGTGCTGCTCAGCTACGGCCGTGACATTTATACGCTGTTCGACGAACTGATTAAGAGAGGCGTCCGGCGGGGAGAGTTCAAAGCGGAGCTCGACACAAAAGCGTCCGCGGAGCAATTCGTGACGGTTTTGCGGGGCTTTACCTATGAGTGGTGCATACGGTATCCGGAGTTTCAATTAAAGGATGAATTGCTGCGGCATTTTAATATGCTGCTTTCCGGTATCAAAAATCAACGTGCTTTCCAAAAGCCATGAAATTAAAATACGGGGATATTCATTCGGTTCTGAGTTGATTTTATGGAAATAAGAGTAAGAATAAGACAGGATTATCTTTTACAAAAGTAAAAGGCAATCCTGTCTTAGCCGCTTTTATGTTATGTGGACAAATAAGCTCATAAATATCGATATGTGTACATATTAGCTGCTTATGCAGTTGCGATATCACTATAAACCATGACCTGATTCCGCCCATTGTTCTTAGCCGCATACAATGCAGAATCGGCAGCCTTTGTGAACATTTCGAGATTAACGTCTTTTGGATTCATGCAGACCACCCCGCAGCTTAAAGTAATATTCTCTTCATCGGCGGAACGCATAGGGCAGGACTCCATTCGAGTACGTATATCTTCACAGATGCGATGGGCTTCCCCTGCATCGCAATCCATGAATATTACAGAAAACTCATCTCCGCCCATCCTGAAAGCACGGATATTTTCTGCCTGAATCGTTTTCAGAATCTCCGATAAATAAAGCAGCACACGATCTCCTGCAGCATGGCCATAGAGATCATTTACGCACTTAAATTTGTCCACATCGATCATCGCCAGCGAAAGATATTTATTTGTGAGTCTGCATTCTTCCATCATTGCAGGTATATAGTCATCGAAGGTTCTTCTGTTGTACAGTCCGGTAAACGGATCCAGCTTTAGCTGCTCCTGCATATATTGCTGTTTGTTGTCGAATCTCGTCAACGCCGCTAGATTCTCATGGCCGTATCGGATCAAAATCTTCGCCAGCAGATATGAGCAGAGGAACATAAAAAATGCAACAAATATCTGCATGACCATATCGCTGTCCAGTTTCCCTGTTAAATTCCTAATAATGCCAAGCAGCAGCACCGCAATGCTGCTTGCCCAAAATACCCAGCGGGTTAATTTAATATTGGAGAAAATGGTCGAAACGAAAATCGGCAAAATGAAAGAACCCAGCAAAACCTCGGCAATGTCATGGGTTAAGCAAAGGTAGAAAGAAATAAGGATAATCAGCGAAAGAGACAGGCTCTCCTTAACAAGGAGAGAAAATCGAGAAAAACGAACGAGCAGGTCTTCAAAAGCGACCAAAGAAAACAGGCCTATGGCCGGCAGTATAATATAATTCCGTAAATATATTTCCGGCGGCCAGGCAAGAACACTTCTTGCCGCGAAATACCAAATAACATGCGCCATGATAATAAGCGCAACGGTTATGTATCCTGCATTTACAATATAGCGGCACCATTTGATTGGCGCTATAAATTTTTTGCCGCTGCTGAAGTCAACGTCTTCGTCCATATAAGCTCCTTACCCGGAATTAACTTCCATAGATGCTTATTCTGATTTTGTAACAGCCGAGGTGCCCTAAAATCGATTTTCACCAGGTCATAAAAATCTATATTCTTGTTTTCTTTTTCCGCGGGTTTAGCAGCGTTCTTTTGGCCCGCCCATGCTTTTCCCAGACTACGACTGCTTCATATTTTACTCATAATTTATCGTTCAGCAATTCATATGACGGGTGGCACAATCCAGTTGGCTCATAGTATTTTTCCCCAATGTAATGAAAGCCCAGCTTGGTCAAAAGCTTTTTCGAAGCTTCATTTTGTGGGTGGTGGCCCGCATACAGTTTATCTGCTTTTAAGTCCTCAAAGCTGTAATTAATGACGGCTTTTGCTGCTTCGGATGCATATCCCATTCCCCAGTATTTTTTGCGTAAATGAAATCCGATCTCATAGGAATGCAGTTCAGAATTATAAGGACGGACGCCGCAGCAACCAATCAGCTCTTCCGTAGAAAGTTCAAAAACAGGCCAGTACTGTATGTGAAACAGTTTATCATTATAAATTTCCGTTTCCAACCGGTCGATGATATCTTGTCTTGTAAACACACCCGTCGCGCAAATAAACCTAGTAACTTCTTTGTCTCCCCATAACTGAGCAGCCAAATCCAGATCGGCACGATTCCATTTTGAGAATCCAATCCGTTTTGTATTTATAAAAATTTCTCGCATCTTTTTATGTTGTCCTCATATGCCGTGAGTGCATTTTTTCAGCAGGCGATGATAGATGGGCATATCTTCAGCAGCAGCCGATACAGCCTTAAGTTCTCCGGCCCGGATCATTTCTTCGATCCGCAACGCCACCCAGGCATCACCGATTCCAAGCCGGTATTTTCCAAGTACCCGCCCGACAACTTTCGCCTCCTGAAATTCATCGCCCTCCGCCGCAATTTCACGCAGGATAAAGCCGTCGTAGAGCGCCTCAGGCATGCTGACCAGCTGTCCGTTCAGCACGGCCCGCAAGGGCGCGTTTTCTCCCTGAAGCATCTGCCAATTAAAGGCACAGCCCTGTCTGAATGCCGCCGGAATGGAGGTTTCCAAAGACAGATACCGATGCCACTCCTCAGGCGCTACCTCGCCCCATCCGCTTTTTTGCATTATTTTGCCTGCATCATCCGTTTCCCAATCCGGGAGCTTGACCATAGAAGCCTGATTATCATGTATTTCCCACTGGGTGAACTGATCCATAAGCCAATAAAGCCCGCACAGTTCATCCGGCTGATTGCTGTACCAGATTCGAAGGGATTCTCCTGCTTTTGCACGCCCCCGAACCGCATTCAGATTTTCCCCGGCCTTTTTCAGTATCTGCTGAGACAGTTGATCGCTCACATTTTTCGGATAAATACTGAATAGGTGTTCCAACGTCTTCGCCCGTTTGTCGCCTGGTTCCTTCTCCGAAATATCGCCTGCGTTAAGTGCCAGCCCAAATCCATAGATATCCGACGGATTTCCGCCCAGGGGGATCGCAGTTTCCCATGCCAGGCGCTCTTTTTCTTCCGCTTCCCGATGAGCTGCTTCTATTTCTTCCTTGGTCGGTTTGCTTCCATCTGAGTGACTAACGATAACGCTGATACACCCGCCTTGATATTTTCCCCTGTCGCAGTGCTGCGCCACTTTAAGGCTGCCACAGGCGCTGTCGCTGAATACAATCTCAATCATAATAATTATTCTCCAAGCGTTGAATTTACCCGTCTGCTGAATCATTAAACCCTTTGGTCAACAATTTCTCAATATTTCTTTGCCGATTTAATTATAACAGACCGGGAAATGGAATTAAATACAAGCAAGACAAAAACAGGCTGACATGCCATCAGCCTGTTTTTTCTTTATGCCAACTCGAGGGGCATTCGCAATAGTACGAGTATTTATAACGGCGAACCCGGGAACCCGCATAAAATAAAAATTCTTTCTGTCAAAGCGGGAGGGCGCTCATTCCGCATGATTCAGAAATTCCCCGGCTCTGTCCGCCGCATTTTGTCTGATGTTATAGTAATAAAACGAATAATCGTAACTGTGATAAATTCCTTTTCCCATCATGGCGTTTCCGGAGAACCACGCGTCCGGGTCCACGGTGCTGCATATCAGCGCGCCTTTCTCTTTATCGACGCGCGCGTCCGCAAAATCCATGATTTTTTTGAACTCCGTATCACTACCTATCCCAACATAGCCATCCGCACCGGGCAGATACGAGCCAAGATTTTCCGATGCCGGGGCCAGAGTCTCGTCTTTGGTCCAGGTGATAGGATTTATCACGAGCGCACCCTCCGAAACCACGAGATTCTCGCCCTCAATTTCCGGCGCCTGAGTATTGTAGGATATTATCACGCCTGTGTCGTCCGCACTTTCCGCAAACTTAAGGTGCGGGTTCTCCGCCAGATAATCCTCCGTTACCGAGTACCCGATGGCGTAAGCGGCGACCATTCGCTTATAGACATCCGGATGCTTCTCCATGTATTCCGAAAGCAGATGCAGCAGCATTTCGGAGCCTTGCGAATGACCCGCCAGAATGAACGGCCTGCCGTTGTTGAAATGATTTATGTAATAGTCGAATGCGGCAATGACGTCCTCTTCCGGAGCCCCGCTCAAAAGTTTCTCCCTGTCTTCCTCCGTCATAGGCAGGCACGTTCCTGCATCGCCCTGCCTGTAATATGGCGCATATATGTTGCCAACGGTGTCGAATGCGGTTGCCTGCAGCTTATAGGCCATCTGCGCGCCGGAGCGCATGAGGCCGTTGCCAATATCACATATGTCTGGGTCGCTTTCCTCCTGCTTGTGGTATGTTGTCGGGTATAGATAGAAAATATCCACGTCCATGTCGGCCGAGGCAGGAACGGCGAGCCAGTTATCGGGGTTCGAATAGTCCGAGGCTTCCGCACCTCCGCCTGAAAGCCGGAAAACGCCAAAGATTCCCATTGCTGCTGCAAAAATTAAAATCGATATGTAAAGAAATTTCTTTTGCATTGTATAAAGTCCCCCCCCCTATAAATATTAGTAATCGCGACTGCTGTCTGAGCCACTGTTTCAAGGGACATAGGCGTGCGTGCTAAATTATACATTCCCGCAAAAATATTCTTAATTTTAACAAATATTGTAAAATTCGTCAACAAATTGCGTCAGTATAATTGGTCCAGTTTGCTGTAATTTAGGTTGTCAAATAAGGGTATCCATATTACATAAATCAAATATCCAGTCACATTGCCTCGGCAATAAAACATATAATGAGTTGATCTTCTAATGTGGTTATAGTAAATCAATTTTTATTAAAGTAAAAAGGAGCATGTTAAATGCCTATCATAGATAAGTATAACCTGAAAGCCAGCGTACAATTTCCGATAAGCGGTACAGAAGAAATTGCAAAAAATTTGCAGCTGACCGTAAGCACAGTATCAACATCAGGTATTGTAACAGGGACAGTCACTTCGGGCGGCACACCCATCGAGGGCGCCACTATAAAAATATTCGATGTCAATGACAACCCGATCGCGCACGATCTAACAAATCCCGAAGGAAAATATACGATTCCGGACGTCGCTGCGGGCTCGTATAAAATCACTGCGACAAAATTCACGTATTTGACGCCCAACGCCATTCCGCTGACGGTTACTGCAAACCGCCCGACAACCGTCGATATCGTACTGACGCTCGATCCGGATGTAAATAAAAACGCGCTTTACGGTTTTATCAAACAGGCGGTGGCCCTGACGCCGATCGAGGGCGCCACAGTCAACATTTTTCAAGTCGTTGCAGGAGTCCAAACGCTGGCGCTGACAACCAATACAAACAGCAGCGGACAGTATTTCGGGCCGAGGCTGGTTTCGGGAGATTTTGTCGTCGTCGCCAATAAAATCGGTTATGAGCAATCCCAGAGTTCCATTATCACGTTGACCGGAACCGACATCCAACCGCTGGATTTGTTTCTCCAGGTCAACACCGCGCAGAATGTTGGCACTGTCAGCGGACTTATTACCGACCAGACGACACTGCTGCCGATTGCCAACGCCCTCGTCGCCCTGTATTCGGTGGCCGGAAGCACCGAGACAATTGTCCAAATATCAAGGTCAAACACCGGCGGAAGGTATCTATTCGGCAATGTTGCCGAAGGGGAATATATCGTCAAAGCTATCGCACAGACAGACGTTCCTGCGATATAGAATACCTGTCCTATGGTTATCAGAGACGTTTACCTGCTTCAGAGGTCCGAACAATTTAATCTTGGTTCAAGACAGGAAATGACCGTTGACCTTTCTCTTAAAAAAGTGCCAAAAGAGCCGTGCACCGTTGTGCAGGGAAGTGTTGCTGGGAAATGCGGGCAGATCGAAGGGGCGACAGTTAAAGTATTAGACAGGAGCAATAAGCCGATTGCGCATACCGTTACCGACCATGAGGGAAAATTCGTTTTTGAAAACATTCTTCCGTTTGGTGAATATAAAGTCATTGCAACGGCCGCGGGATATAAAGTTTCCAGAGCTTACAGATTCGTGCTGGCGACAAATAACCCGGTCTCAATATTCATCCGGCTTGAAGCTTCCAATTATATAAATCTTGCAACCATCTACGGCGTCGTGTATAACGAATTCAATTTAGGGCTGGCCAATGTCAAAATTATGATAACGGATTACGACAATCCCGAAACCTGCAAAGCTTTTACACATACAAATGCAGACGGCGAATTTCTGGTTTATGGCCTGAAGCCCCAAAAATATTGGATATCTGCGTCAACAGAAGGATATTTTTTACCGCAAAAAATATCCATTGAACTAACCCCGAATGAAATAGCATGTATGAATTTGTTTATATATCCCGACGAATCATCAACTGACGGAACCGTCAGCGGTATAATAGATTTCCATGGACATAGCGTTCCAAATGCGGTTGCGGCGCTATACAAGGTGGACGAGAGAGGCCATTTTCTTCTGGCGACGAAGGAAACAAACGAGAGCGGATTTTATCTTTTCCCAAACGTGAAGCCTGGAGAATATCTCGTTAAATCAAAAATGGAGACCGATCGTATAATAGAATAAGTTTTCCTGGAACGCATATACGCGATCCCGCAAACAAGTTTGCCAGACAACAGGCCTGTGCGAATGCCCCGAAAACGTACGGGACGGTACCAAAAAACAGCCCAAAAAACAGGCTGTCCTTCGGTAAAAGGCCGCAGGACAGCTTTTGTTGTAATAAAATTTGGTATGAGTGTTCATAAGGACAAACTCAAAATTCCAAAGCGAAACTGATTCTTAACGCTGAATAATATCCAGGTTATAGCACGCCAATCGTTTCCACAGGATTATTGCCTCAAATCCTGTGGAAACGATTGGCGTGAGCGCTCTTACGGAATTTATTCAAAAAAGCCAGTAATATCAAGGGCTTGCGGACAGTCTAAAAGCAGTATCTACGTTTAAAATCGAAAAATCAATGCATATAGGCTTGAACAAAAAGGCCTAGCAAAACAGGTGCTCCGCAACACTAAATAGAGACTCTGACCATCTGTCCCCTGACGTAAATCCAGAATTTCTTTGAAAGCGAGGAAGGGAAAAAGGAATTTGCGGAGTGGAAGGCGAAACGGGCGTTGAGTAAAGGTAAGAATGAGTAAAAAAGGTAAGAGCTCCGGCGGGTTAAAACCCGCCGGAGCTTAATCATATAATTTACAAAAAACAATATTTTTAAAAAAGTCCTTGCAAGTGACGCTGCGTCATGTAGTACAATGAAAGTAATCTTAGAAACAGAATATCTTAGCCATATTCAACAGTCAAGGGGGCTATGACATGGGGAAAATAAACGAAAACTGGATTCCTATTGGCGAATTGGCGAGCCTCTGCGGAGTTAGCGTTCGTACACTCCAGTATTATGATAAGTGCGGTCTGCTACATGCCTCGCTGACTGAGGGCGGCCGGCGCGTGTATTCGCGGGAAGATCTTCTGGTTCTACAGCAGCTTTTATTTCTGAAATCCCTCGGTTTTCCGCTTAACGAGATTGGCGGAAAAATTCTTTCTGAGAGCAGCAACTCGAATTTGGGAGAAATCTTCATCCGGCAGCGGGAGATTTTATCAAAGCGAATTGAAGGCTTGCAAAAAATAGTCGATGTCCTCGACATTGCCGTCGATGACGCGCTCCATGGGCGTGAGATCAGTCTCAAAAAACTCATGAGTATTTTGGAACTGATGAAGGAAGGAAATCCTTATACCTTCATTACGCTATATTTCAGCAATGAACAGTTAAAAAACATCGCGGAGCGTTTTAACCATCCCGACATTTATCAGGCGTTTGCCGCTAAAGCGTCCCTGCTGTTCGCAAGACTTGAGGAGCTTTCAAAACAAAATGCAGACCCAAAAGGCAAAGATGGCCAGGACCTTGCACGCCGCTGGTGGGAGATGGTATGCGAATTTTCCGCCGGGAACCGCGAAATGCTGCACACGCTCATATTCTCGGGCCGGGATATGGCCAACTGGCCGAAAGAGGCTGAGTATCTGCGTGAAATGATAGAAAAATTTCTTTCACCGGCGCTCGACGAGTATTTCAGGCGGAACGGTATTTCTATTGATGAGGAGGCAATTTGATGTTATGAATGAAACGGTCGTGTCTGTCAAAGGATTTGTTAAAAAATACGGCTCTCTAACAGCCGTGGATGGCATTGACTTGGACGTGCTGCGCGGGGAAGTGTTCGGGCTTTTGGGGGCGAACGGCGCGGGGAAAACCACCACTTTTGAATGCCTTGAGGGGCTTCGCAAATCCGACGGCGGGAATTTGCGCGTGGCGGGCTGTAACCCGCAGACCGAAACGCGGGCGCTGCGTAGAAAACTCGGCGTACAGCTCCAATCATCCTCACTTCCCGGTAGTATCCGCGTAGATGAGGCCATCACCCTTGTTAGCGCGTGGCAAGATGCAACCGTTTCAGCAGAATTGATTGGTAAGCTTGGGGTCAAAGAGCTTCTCAGGAAGCAATATCGGCAGCTTTCCACCGGGCAGAAACGACGCGTGCATTTAGTGCTGGCTCTTTGCGGACACCCCGAAGTCGTGATTCTTGACGAGCCGACAGCCGGGCTCGATGTAGAAAACAGAGCGCAGCTCCACGACGTGATACGCGGGATTAAAACACAGGGCGTCACCGTGTTGCTTGCCACTCACGACATGGCCGAAGCGGAGACCCTTTGCGATAGAATTGCCATCCTTGTGCGCGGGAGAATTGCGGTTTGTGGCACGCCTGAACAGATCACAGCCGCGGGCAGTCTGCAAACCCGGGTGCGTCTGCGCACGGCGCGCGGATCGCTGCTGCCGGGCGCAGATACGAGCCTTGCCGCATTTAAAGGGGCAAAGGACGGATATCTCGAATGGAACTGTCAATCTACCGCCGATGCGGTCATCGAAATTCTCGGGCAGGTACGGGAAGCAGGAGACACTGTGGAAGACCTGCGGGTAGAACGTCCTTCACTCGAAGAACGCTTTCTGGAACTGGTACGAGAAGGGGAAATAAAATGAATGCTTTTTTTAAATACCTTTGCATACAGTTTAAAATGGATCTGCGCGACAGGGGCATCCTGATGACCTACTACCTCGTTCCTTTGCTGTTTTTTGTAGTGGTTGGCTCTGTTTTCTCATCCATTAATCCATTAATGAAACCGACTCTCGCAGCGTCCATGAGTATCTTTGCCGTTACGATGGGGGCGATAATGGGGACTCCCATCCCGATTGTGAAAGCGCGTGAATCGGGGACTCTTCGCGCCCTGCGCGTCAGCGGCATCCCCAGCGCGGCGGTATTGTTTGTACGGGCGCTCAGCGCGCTGCTGCATCTTGCCATCGTCTGCGTGATTATTTACTTTGTTTCGCCTGTACTTTTACACTCATCAACACCCAAGAGTCCTGCTGCCTACGCGGCGGCTCTTATGACCTTTCTGATGGTTACGATTGCAATCGGGCTCCTGATCGGAAGTCTTGCGCGCAACCAGTCGATGGCGAGTATGCTGTCAATGATCGTGTTTTTTCCGACTGTAATGCTCAGCGGCATCATGTTTCCGTCCTCGATGTTGCCGCAGGCCTTTCGGTGGGTGGGATACGTTTTCCCGGCGACTTATGCTGTGCAGGCAATCAGTGGCTTCGCATATGGGGCCAAGACTGATTTGAAGCCCGGCATTTCCATGTGTGTTCTTGTGGGAATAGGTTTCATCGCGCTGGCAATTGCCGTCTGGCGATTCGGCACCATACAGCAAAACGAGCAGGAGTAATTTTTTACATAATAAATTCCTAAATATAGCACAAATCCGAACCCTCTCCAATGGAGAATAGGTTCGGATTATTTGTGTTTGTGGACACCATGGAAAAAAGATTTCTTATCTTTCTCCAAAGAGAGCGCCAAGTCCTCAAAATAAATCAGATTTTTCGCAGGCATTTGCCAAATTAATGATACCATAAATCCTTAAGCTTTTCATGTCCGTGTTCAAATAATTATGCAACTGCTTGCGTTCGGTGTACTCGCCATTGATCATTCCTGCTCTGCTCCCTGTTGAAAGGCGACGGGAGCTTCTTCGGTTGAATCATATCGGGCGGCGGCTTTAAATGGATGATTTGTTTCTGATCCAATGGTTTTGGCGAAGCGGAGCGCTCCAGAAACGGGTAAGCCTGCCAGCATGAAATGGACTGTTTACGCATATTTTTCATTCTTTTTCCGGTTGGAAGCATTACGAGGATTTCACTGTAGCCGCTGTCAATGCTTGGGTGCAAAGCATCCCCTTGGCGGGGAGGCTCGCACGCTGTCACAAACGGCCCACACGCCGTTTCAGCGATTGCAGTGGTGTCTACTGCTTCATCGGGATACAGGGGCGCAGCTGGGTTCCACGTTTTCGGAGCAATTTTCTACATGGAGGGTATCGGCAAAGGCATCCTCCTGAATGGCATTCATGAGCGACAGCTTGGAAAGGTTCCGTTCCGCCGCAAGGTCAATATAAAATGAACGCTGCTCATCGGTTTCGCAGCACTCCAGTATCACGGCGTTTTGTGTCCAGCCAAGGGACTGTGCCCTGCTCATAAGAGCCGGGCTGTTTTCATAAGTGCGGTAAAAGTCACGCATTTTGCGGAGATTGCGAAGAGAGAAGCCCTTCAGCGAGGGAAATCGGTCAGCGAGCATTTCAGCCAAATGCGGAATAAACGCTTTTTCACCCTGACAGCAGATACATTGGCCCATCCGTGTATAAAGCTCCAACAACGCCCGGTTGGAGGGCTGTTCATCTTTTTCATAACATTCAGCTACCGCAGAGGTAATCTGTTCCAGATACAGGGCACTGTTCCTTTTCAATGCTTTCATAGGCTTCTCCTTTCCGGCTCCGTGGGAGCCTGTTTTTTATGTACCCGGCAGAGCAAGCTCCGCCGGTGAAACGCTGAGAAATACTAATAGCTTTGTTTCATTTCAAGGCCGCCGTCCTGTTGTGCAGTTGCTTCATCCATATGAACGCCCAGCCGGTTGGGAAGATAATCACTCAGCCAAGTGCCGCCGAAAGCACTGTGTGACTGCAAACGCCATATGGCGAGCTTT
>JAYFPI010000007.1:0-2116 GCA_034927965.1 Pseudoflavonifractor sp. | reverse complement strand
AGCGACCACTGTCCGGTCTCTTTGGAACTGACCTAAACCCTATTTTTCATACCCTCCGTTCATAAATGACAAATAGATGACAAACGGCCCCCGCCCATTGTGCCCGGGGGCGTTTTGGGCTACAATAATCTCACTTGCACTCACAAATCACACTTTGGAGGCCATGCGCATGAAGGCACACCTTTTTCCTCGCCTGACAGCAACCGCTCTTACCCTTACCCTTCTTATGGCACCCGCTGCCCAGGCTCTCACCACTGAGCAGGCCGGAGAATTGCTGCAAGAATTTTATGTGGATGGCATTCCGGAATCTGTTTTGGAACAGCCTACCATTTCGGACATGATTACCGCCTTAGGCGACCCTTACACCCAATATTTTACCCCGTCTGAATACGACCAGTTCACGGCCAGCATGTCAGATACATCTCTGGTAGGTATCGGTGTGGTATTTACTGTTACAGAAAACGGACTGTTGATCGACCGGGTCCTGGACAGCTCCCCTGCCCTGGAGGCCGGTTTGAAGGCCGGCGATCTCATTTTACAGGTGGACGGGAACTCTGTGCTGAATCAAGAAACTGACACCATTACCGGCTGGATTCAGGGGAAGGAGGGCACACAGGTAGAGCTCGTCTACCTGCATGACGGCAGCAAGGCCACAGCCACCCTCACCCGGAAAACGATTGTCATCCCCGCCACAACCACAGAACTGCTGGATGGGCACATTGGCTACATTCGCTGCACTACCTTCGGCAACGAGACCGTTGGTCATTTCCGCGAGGGTATTGCGGCCTACAAGAATCAGGCCACCGCCTGGATCGTTGACCTGCGCTCCAATACCGGCGGGGTCACAGAGGCCGCCACAGAGGCCGCCGGTCTATTTACCGGCGAAGGGGAGATGGCCTATCTCCGGGATAGTGAGGGAGAGTACGGTGCTTACTACCACAAAGAGAACAGCCTCACGCTCTATCCTGTCATTGTTCTGGTGGATTCATACACGGCCAGCGCCTCTGAGATCTTTACTTCTGCCATCCGGGATCGGGGTGCAGGCATTGTGGTGGGCACCCGCACCTTTGGCAAGGGCGTTGCCCAGACCGTGCTGGATGAGAGTTCCATGCCGACTTATTTTGCCGATGGGGACGCCATTAAAATCACTTCTCACCGGTTTTATTCCCCCGCCGGCAACACGACTGACCAGGTGGGCGTCATCCCGGACCTGCTCGTAGATCCCGAATACATCGCCGATATCGCATATCTTCTGGCCAGCTCCGATCCTCTCCGCAACAACGCAAATGCCCTGCGCCTTGATCTGGACTGGCAGTGGTATGTAGATCTCACCACTGCCGTCAGTTCCGATTATAAAGCCGCCTTTCAGGCTCTGCTGGACGCGATCCCAGATAACAAGTCCCTGTGGCTGGGCGACGGCAGCGGCGGTTGGACCCGCTCCTCTGTCTCCGAAGTGGCCAAGCGCACCAATATGACTTATAACGCTCCCATTTTTCCAGACCAGGACAGCTCTGACTATTCCACTCCGCTGAGTACTCTAAAAACGTATCGTCTGATCCATGGCAAGGATGACGGGGCCTTTCACCCCCAGGATACTCTTACGAGGGCTGAACTGTGCTACCTGCTGGCCTCTGCACTCAACTGCCGTGTACCTAAAAACGAGAGTCCTTACACCGATGTTTCTTCGGATGCCTGGTACACCTCCGCTATCACCGCTCTTTCCAACCTGGGGCTGGTCACCGGCGCCGGGGACGGCACTTTCCACCCAGAGGACACCATTGACCACCAGCAATTTATCACAATTATGGGCCGCCTTGCGGAGCGGTTGAATATGTATCTTTACAACACCGCCCAAGGAGCTCCTGACGCCACAGCCAATATTGTGGGGCTGATGGACTACGCCGACTGGTCCAAGGATTCTGTCTGGCTGATGTCATACAGTCAAAAGGGCTATCTTGGAAACACCATCACCCTGCTTTGGGCAGACGCCGGCGATATCGCTCCCACCGCTGCCACCACCCGGGACGAAGCTGCCTATACCCTCTATCGGCTGCTATCCTATTTGAATATCCTGCCCGCTAAATAAAAAAGAGCTGCCCGCCAGTTTAACTGGCGG
>JAYFPI010000052.1:0-5757 GCA_034927965.1 Pseudoflavonifractor sp. | reverse complement strand
GTAGATTCGCTGGCCGGCCTGAAACTCTCCTTTTGCCACCCGGGTCGCAATATCCTGTGCCACCTGCAGATAGTAAGGTGATACTGTGGTTGATTTCATAGCCCGTTCTCCTGTTTTTTGTAAATTGTATAATGCCATTATATACTGACAACTTAACTATGTCAAATAGTGCGTCAGTTTTCGCTTTATTTTGACAGGGGTGCAAGCATAAAAACACACCGGGAAAAGGATCCCCTTTTCCCGGTGTGCAGATCGTCAGCCATTCAGTTTTTAGTCTCATTTCGGTCTATCTTTCAGCCCGGAGGATCAGCCAGACAGCCGCAGCCTGAAGGATCAGAATCGCGGGCAAACCGTATTTAAAATACCAGTGCCGGGTCTTGTGCCGGAAGGCCCACATCCCCAGGATGGCCCCTGGGGCTCCGCCTAAAATCGCCAGCACAAAAAACCATTTTTCCGGCACACGCCAGGCGTTCCGTATAGCCCGGCGCTTGTCCTCGCCCATAAGGGCAAAGTCCACCAAACTCAGCGCCAGACACCAGAGCAAAACATATTTCATCGCGATGTGCTCACAGGGGATGGCGTGTGACAAAAACCAGAGCTCCGCCAAGAGAGGTGGTATCATGCCACAGGCGAAAATCAATGGGCCGCTGTATGCCGTCGTCAGCCAAAATGACACGATTCCCCACCTGACCTACAATGAGAGACCAGTTACGCAGGATCTCCCCATTTTCCCCATGAATCCGGTTGAGAAAAGCCACCGGCGTGTCCCGTACCATAGCATCCTCGATAAAGCCCTGGCAGCGGTCGGCAGACGGGCTGTGCCCGCTGATGCTCAACTCGTTAAAAACCAGATGGTGGCCGGCCCGCTTGGCATAGACGTTCAGCCCATCTACAAAGCTTGTAAGGGTCAGCGGAACCCCCTCTTCCGGAGCGATCGCCTCCCAGATCTGAGCCATCAGCGTCTCAAATTCGGCCTGTGTGCGGCGGGTGCGGGGCGGATACAGATCCCCAAGGTCGTCCCGGGTCGCTGCCAGGTAGGAAATCATCTCCGCCGCCGCCACCGCGCCGCCCCGAAGCTGCCGCATCTCTTCCGGCAGCCACTGTGTCCTGCCGCCAAAGTAGATCTTTCCGTCAGATCCATCGATAGCCAACAGTTCCGGGTGCCGAATCGTAACCTTACCGCTCATGGAAGAGCCTCCGTTTCTTAAAGTTTTAAAATATGCTTCTATTATAGCGGAAAATTTTGCCCTTGTGAATGGGCAAACTCATCCAATTTCCACCCCTGAGCTACGGGAAAGAGTTGATAGATTCAAACAGAACCCCACCGCAGAGCGGCAAAAATGAGATTCCCTTGTCTTTTCCACCGCTTTCAGATATAATATAATGAAGAAATTTTCCGAAAGAGGGACAACCGGATGAAATTAGGCATCGTGGGTCTGCCCAATGTGGGCAAATCGACCCTGTTCAACGCCATTACCAACGCCGGCGCGGAGAGCGCGAACTATCCTTTCTGCACCATCGACCCCAATGTGGGCGTCGTGGCAGTTCCGGACAGCCGCCTGGACTGGCTCAGCGAGTTTTATCATCCCAAAAAGACCACCCCGGCAGTGATTGAATTCGTAGACATTGCCGGCCTGGTCAAGGGCGCCAGCAAGGGCGAGGGTCTGGGCAATAAGTTTCTCGCCAACATTCGGGAATGCAGCGCGATTGTTCACGTGGTCCGCTGCTTCGATGACGAGAATATCATCCATGTGGAGGGCTCAACCGATCCTCTGCGGGACATCGGCATCATTGACATTGAGCTTATCATGGCCGATGTGGAAATGGTGGAGCGGCGGATCAAGAAAGCAGAAAACGCCGCCAAGGGGGATAAAAAGTTTCTTCATGAGGCAGAGTTCTTTACCCGCCTGCGGGACTGGCTCAATGAAGGAAACTCCGCTCGCAGCTTTGACTGCGGCGACGAGGACGACCAGGCTCTGCTGACCACGGCGGAACTGCTGTCTTTAAAGCCCATTATATACGCCGCCAACCTGGATGAGGACGGTTTTGCCGACTACCGGAACGTGCCCTACTATGAGCAGGTGGCTGAACTGGCCGCCAAAGAGGGTGCCCAGGTGGTTCCGGTCTGCGCAAAACTGGAGGCTGAGATCGCGGAGCTGCCCGTCGAGGACAAGGTGGCTTTTTTGGAGGACCTGGGCATTGCCGAGTCGGGCCTGGATCGTCTTATTAAAGCCAGCTATACTCTGCTGGGTCTCATATCCTACCTCACCGGCGGCGAGGATGAATGCCGTGCCTGGACGATTACCGACGGCACCAAGGCACCCCAGGCCGCGGGGAAAATTCACTCTGATTTTGAGCGCGGCTTTATTCGGGCCGAGGTCATCTCTTTTGAGGATCTGAAAAAATGCGGCTCCATGTCCGCCGCCAAGGAAAAGGGTCTGGTACGCTCCGAGGGTAAGGACTACGTCATGAAAGACGGCGACATTGTTCTATTCCGGTTTAACGTGTAATTTTTTTCGAAAGAAAACCGTATTCCTTTTGGGCATTGACTGGTTCTGGACACTTTCCCCGAACCGCTCTCAGGCACGCCTATGTGCCCGGGAGCGGTTTTCTCATATTTTTCAATGACGGAACATATACCTTTCACAGGACGAACACATGGGGAGTGTTGCGCGTGAAAGGGAACATGGAAGAGCGGGCCATCCGGCTCGCCCAGTACATCATAGAGAACCGGGCCACCGTCCGCGCGGCCGCGGCCAAGTTCGGTGTGAGCAAATCGACCGTACATAAGGATCTATCAGAGCGGCTGCCTACGTTTAACCGCCCTCTTTACATCCAAGCCAAGGCGGTGCTGGAGGAAAACAAGGCGGAGCGGCATATACGGGGCGGAATTGCCACTCGCCGGAAATACAAAGGAAGATAAAAAACTTCTAAAGATAGACTGTGACCTCCAAAAAAGGTTACGGCGGCGGGCTGTTTGCCTGCCGCCGTAACCTTATTTGCGCGTCTGCGCCAAGCAGCGTGTACTTTTGCCCTTACCGCACAAAAAAAGCGGTTATGGCCGCGGCGCTCACCGCAATTACACAAAGGGATGCGCACACTTCCAGCCAGCTCCAGGCCCTCCCTTGGCGGGAACTGCCTGTGGAAATCTCCGGATGTTCTGCCTCCGGCTCGTCAAATTCCTCCGCTTCCTGATTTAACTGCTTCAACGCCGCCTTTGTCTCCAAATGCCGGCGGCAGCGTTGAAAATCCAGCACTTTACTCCCGGTAGAAAGTGCCGTCCCGGTGGAAACAAATTTCAGCAGGTCGGGCCCTCCGCTGACCTTAATTCTGCGGGCCGTGAGATTATAGTAGACCGTATCCATATATGCGCCCTCCTGTCTGCTGATCTTTTCACAATTAGAACGTCTGTTCCCCATAAATATACAACGTTTGTTCTATTCTGTCAAGCAGTCTTTTTCATTTAAAAATATTTCTATTTTAGGAAACTTTTTTTATCTCGTTTCGTCTAAATTAGCAAAACAGGCAAACCGCCTGGACTAGGAGGACGAGAATATGATCCTGCGCAGACTTGCCGCCGCCGCACTGACGGTGGTTTTGGGAGCGTCACTGACGGCTCCCGCCCTGGCTGAGGGAACACAGACCGCAGATGCCCGGCTGATTCAGGTCACTCAGGCAGTAAAGGACACGCTGTCCGTATCGGACGATTACACTCAGTTTCACGGAGAACCCTCTGAAACTCCTCTGGGAATCCGCTGGAACCTGAACTGGAACGGAGAAAGCAAAGGTCTTTCCGTCACTGCCACCGAGGCGGGCAAAGTCCTGTCTATGAATCTTTGGGAAGAGGAGGGGAGTCGGCAGAACAGCTTCGGTCCCAGTTTCCCCGCCACGAGTAAAGCTCAGGCCAAAACCTCGGCCGAAAAATTTCTGAATCGGGTGCTGACCGAGGGCGAAACCCCTGTTTTTGAGGAGCGCGGCGGCACCTCTCTCTCATCCTCTGACTGCTCCTTCTGGGGAAGCATCCGTCTAAACGGCCTGCCTTCTCCCTTGAATTTTCATCTTCAGGTCCGGCTGTCCGACGGAGCCGTGACCTCCTTTTGGCGGGATGATCCCTCCGAGTATGCCGGAACGCTTCCTTCCGCTGTGACCGCCACTGACGCTGCCACCGCCGCCAAGCTTTTAAAAACCACGCTGGCCCTGCGTCTGGAATATGTCCGGGCGGGGGAGGGGGAGCCTGCCGTTCTCCGCTATCTGCCGGAGAGCAGGCATGACTTTTACGTGGATGCCGCCGCAGGAACCCTGGTGGACCTGACCGCGCTGCGGGAAAAGCTGGCTCAGACCTATGCCAAAGGCGGGGAAGGTTCTACCAACACCGCCGCTTCCGAGTCGGCGGCCGACAGAGGCCTGACAGAAGCGGAGCTGACCGGAGCAGCCCAGCTGAAAGGAACGCTGGATTCGGCGGCCTTGGATGCTGCGGTCCAGGCCTGGAAAGAGCTTGGCCTGCGTTCCTACCAGCTCTCCGAGACCCACTATTTTGTGAATCAGGAGACCGGGAGTGTCTCCGCGCAGCTGACCTATGGCAAAAATACCGCCTTGGGAATTAGCCGCCGAATCGTAACGGCAGATGCCCGGACCGGCGCGCTGGAATCCATGTCCAGCTTTGATCCCTATGACGAATCCGCCGCGGCCAAGCTCACACAGTCCGCCTCTCAAGCCCGGGGCGAAGCATTTTTAAAGGCACTCTGGCCCGACCAGTTTGCCGTCACCGCCGCCTATCAACAACCCGCCGTCCTCAAAAGAAGCAGTGCCGAGGACAGCTTCGTTTTCGCCCAAAAGGTAAACGGCTATTTCTTCCCGGATAACGTCCTGCGGGTGGAAGTGAGCTCTTTGGACGGCTCCATTGTGGGCTTCTCCCGAGATTTTGACGACACTGTGACCTTTGCTTCCGCCGACGGCCTTATCAGTGAATCGGCCGCACTGGACACCTGGGCAGGCAGTTATCCCGTGGAACTGGCCTATGTGGCCGTACCGGTGGAACTGGATCTGTCCGCTGACGAATTTGCCCCCCTTCTGAAGGCCGGATATCGCTATTTTAACGCGCTCAAGCCCGGCTACGCTTTGGGCGAGCAGAAAACTTGGTACGCCGGTGTAGACGCCCAAACCGGGGAGCTGGTGGAATCTGACACCTGGGAGAATCCTTCTATCCGCTATGACGATCTGGATGGCCATTGGGCCAAGACCGCCTTTGTGGAACTGGCGGATTATCAGGTGGGCTGGCTGGGGGGCAAGGCCCGCCCGGACGGAGCCTTGACCCAGTTGGACTGTGTAGCCCTGCTGGCCAGCGCGGATGGTTATCTTTTTGATCCTGCGTCAGGGGATCCCGACGACCTTTATCGCTATGCCTTTCAGCGGAATATCCTCTCCCGGGAGGCTCGGGCGGACAACGCGATCCTCACTCGTATGGACACGGTAAAACTGCTGCTGAACAGCCTGGGCTACGGCAGCGTGGCGCAGCTAAAGGGCATCTACCGCTGCGACTTTAAAGATGCAGCCTCCATTTCAAGCGACAATCTCGGCTACGCCGCCCTGGCCCAGGGCCTGGGCATGGCGGCGGGGGACGCCGCGGGAAACTTTACTGCGGAACGCCCGGCTACCCGGGCCGAGGCCGCAGTAATGCTGTGGAACTACATGAAGCGATAAAACGAGCAAAAAAGCCGCGGCTCTCATAGGAGAGCCGCGGCTTTTTGTGCGGGTATT
>JAYFPI010000022.1:0-3647 GCA_034927965.1 Pseudoflavonifractor sp. | reverse complement strand
ACGAAATGGACTTCTCTTCGCTGGGTGAGAAAAGAGTAGCGCTGTTCGCGCTGATCCCTGATAACGACTCATCCCTCAACTTTATCATCGGTATGTTGTATACGCAGCTTTTCCAAGAGCTTTACTATCGCGCCGACCATGTTCACGACGGGCGGCTGCCTGTCCACGTTCATTGTGTCATGGACGAGTTCGCGAACGGTGTGACACGTTTCCAACTGAAAAGGTTGGGCGTGAAACCTAAAAATATTATGAAGATTGAAAGGAGCTTTGAGGACACTATGGTTTCATAGAACTGATATTTCAACAGGTGGAATGACGGGGTAACGCCCTGAAACGCCTGCCCTAAGACTGCGCCGGGCATTTCACAAGAGCAAAGACGTGAAGTGTTCGAGAGCGCGCGGAAGTCGGCAGAAGGTCGCCCAAACAGGATAGCAATATCGCTGTGGAAATCTGTCCAGAGGTGGATGGTGCGGCTGATATGCCGGGGGTCTATAAAATGTCTATGGTGAGAATGTGCCGTGAAAAGCACTGACGAAACCCTGAATGTACGGGTCAAGACGAATGAACCGCAGAAATGCGGTTGCCGCCGCTGGCGGTGTGCATGGGGACGAGTAAGAATCGTTAGTATGAAAATCCCTGCGGCATTACAGGTGCCGCCCAAATGCACTGGCTTAAAGGGGTCACCTAAGGGCATATGCACAGATAGAAATATCGGAACGTGGAAAAGTCGGAACATGGAGCGCGTTGCGGCGCAATGAAATGTTGGTACGGAAAACGGACTATATAACGTACCTTTATCCGGCTGAGAGTGGTGCCACGACCGTTGAAGCCGCCGTAATGGCGGTGGAGGGACAGGCACCAGTCGGCTTTGAAAGTAAAAGTAAAGATACAGGTATTCATAGGTTCGAGTAAGACTAACAAAGGCAAAATTCCGAAAGGGGTGATGCCGACTATGACCATGGAAAAACCGCAGAAGAAACAGAAACTACGCAACGCTGAATATTTCGGGTTGCAGGAATCGTTGGACAGGCTCTACGACCAAAGCATGGAGAACTGCAAGTTTACCGCGCTGATGGAAATGGTGACCACCGATGAAAATATCCTGATGGCATATCGGAATATCAGCAAAAACAAGGGCAGTAAAACGGCGGGAACGGATGGGAAAACCATTCGATACCTGTCAGACTTCACCGACAATGCCCTCGTCCAGTATGTCAGGAAACGGCTGGAATGCTATCAGCCACAGCCCGTGCGCCGCGTGGAAATCCCCAAAGGCGATACAGGCAAGACCAGACCATTAGGCATACCCACGATTGCGGACAGATTGATTCAGCAATGCTTTCTGCAAATTCTGGAACCCATCTGTGAGGCTAAGTTTCATGAACGCAGTAACGGTTTCAGACCAAACAGAAGTGCAGAGCACGCCTTAGCCCAATGCTACGCGATGATTCAAAAACGCGGCTTGCACTATGTGATTGATATTGACATCAAGGGTTTCTTTGATAATGTCAGCCACGGCAAGCTGCTCAAGCAAATGTGGAGCATAGGGATACGGAACAAACGTGTTTTAAGTATCATCTCGGCCATGTTGAAAGCGGAGGTTGCCGGAATAGGCTTCCCTGAAAAGGGAACCCCGCAGGGCGGCATTATCTCGCCGCTCCTATCCAACATTGTGCTAAACGAGCTGGATTGGTGGATAACCAGTCAGTGGGAGAATATGCCGACACGCAAACGAAAAGAGTATGCGCGTTCCGATAATGGGGCCATCGACAAAAACCAGAAATATGAAATGCTTCGTAAAGGGTCAGCCCTCAAAGAGTGTTACATTGTACGGTACGCCGACGACTTCAAAATATTCTGTCGCAAGAGAAGCGATGCCGAAAAGCTCTTTGTTGCTACGAGAGATTGGCTGAAAGAACGGCTTGGGTTGGATATCAGCCCCGAAAAGTCCAAGATTGTCAATCTGCGAAAGCAATACTCCGATTTTCTCGGCTTCAAACTAAGAGCCGTGAGGAAAGGCGTTAAGAGTAACGGTGAAGCAAAATACGCGGTGGAATCGCATATGAGCGACAAAGCAATCAAAAAGGTCAAAGGTCAAGCACGGAAAATGGCAAAAGGGATTCAGTCACCGGCAAACACAAACGAGGAGTACAAAGCGGTCGGAGCCTACAACGCCTATGTGTCGGGTGTCCATAACTACTATCGCTATGCTACCCATGTAAGCAAGGATATCCGCAAAATTGCCTTAGGTATTACTCGAACTATGAAAAACAGATTGAGAGAACGCTTGCAGATGCAGGGAAACCCGCTCCCCGCATATATCGCGGAGCGGTATGGAAAGAGCAAACAAATCCGTTATGTGAGTGGACAAGCTCTGATTCCGATTGGGTATTTGCAAACCAAAGCCCCGCTTTTCAAGCGGCGCGAGGTGAACCAATACACGGTTGACGGACGCAAAACCATTCATAAAAGCCTTGAGGCGGTAGACATGAGCATATTGCACTATCTGATGAGGAATCCCGTGCAGTATGCCAGTGTAGAGCTGAACAACAATAGGCTGGCGCTGTACTGCGCCCAGCATGGGTGCTGTGCCGTTACAAAACAGCCGTTGGAAATCGGGAAAATACACTGTCACCACAAAACACCGCGCAAACAGGGCGGCAACGACCGATATGGGAATTTGGTCTTGGTCACGGAAGATGCACACGTTCTTATTCATGCCACGGACAGCGAAGTGATTGCATGTTATACGCAGTTGCTGAAACTGAATGCGAAACAACGGGACAAGCTGAACACTCTGCGGAAGGCGGCGGGTCTGTTATCAATCTGAAGCTTAATCCATTGTAAACTGTATAATTTACGATTCTTTCAAGGTCGATGGAACGCCGTGTGCGGTGAAAGCCGCATGCACGGTGTGAAGCGGGGGAAAATCCGGCGATAACCTCAAAGGATTACCTATCGCTATTCAGCCTGCCTGACGACTTTGAAAAAATCCTTTCCGTCATGCGCTCCCGCAACGTGTCCGTATCCATCATCCTGCAAAACATCGCGCAGCTCAAGGCGCTCTTTGAAAAGCAATGGGAAAGCATTATGGGCAACTGTGATGAATTTCTCTATTTGGGCGGCAACGAAACCTCTACACACAAGCTCATCAGCGAATCGCTCCTGGGCAAGGCCACCATTGACACAAATACCTACGGCAAGAGCACAGGCCGCAGCGGGAACTATTCGACCAATTACCAGATTACCGGGCGCGAGCTGTTGACCCCGGATGAGGTGCGTATGCTCGACAACCGCTACGCGCTTTTGTTTGTACGCGGCGAACGCCCCATTATGGATGAAAAGTACGACATTCTCCGGCATCCCCATGTTTCTCACACCACGGACGGCGGTGGCGAGGCGTACCGGCACGGCGAAGTGACCCAGGCGGTGGCGTCCCTTGCGTTTGTGAAGCCCACAGGCGATATGCCCAGGCTGGAGCCGCTTGCGTCCGGGGAGATTACCTTCGAGCTTTTGTCCGAGGAGGACATGCAAGCGCTATACCAATCCAAAAAACAGGAGGCTTAATACCATGAAAAACAAGAATACTCAAAAGCTGCCCATGGGCAAGGGGCTTCGCAAGGCCCTTGCCGTTTACGCCGTGCTGG
>JAYFPI010000058.1:0-5164 GCA_034927965.1 Pseudoflavonifractor sp. | reverse complement strand
TCCCAAGGGTTTGGCTGTTCGCCAATTAAAGCGGCACGCGAGCTGGGTTCAGAACGTCGTGAGACAGTTCGGTCCCTATCTGTTGCGGGCGTAAGAGATTTGAAGGGAGCTGTCCTTAGTACGAGAGGACCGGGATGGACGCACCGCTGGTGCACCAGTTGGCCTGCCAAGGCCATGGCTGGGTAGCTACGTGCGGACGAGATAAACGCTGAAGGCATCTAAGCGTGAAACTCCCCCTAAGATGAGATCTCTCACTCTTTTAAGAGGTAAGGCTCGATGTAGACTACATCGTTGATAGGCCGGAGGTGAAAGTGCAGTAATGCATGGAGCTGACCGGTACTAATCAGCCGAGGGCTTGACCTTAACATGAAATGCAGGCGGCTTGCTTGTGTAACAGGAAATCTACATTGTTCGGTTTTGAGGGTGCGTTCTTGGCACTCCCCTTCTGAGAGAAGAGGTAAGGAAAAGAGGTTTGTGAAAGCTTCTTTTACATACGTTTCTTCTCGAGGAAAAGTATGCGCCTTTAGCTCAGTTGGTAGAGCAACTGACTCTTAATCAGTGGGTCCCCGGTTCGAGTCCGTGAAGGCGCACCATGGCCCGTTGGTCAAGTGGTTAAGACAGCGGCCTCTCACGCCGTTAACATCGGTTCGAATCCGGTACGGGTCACCATTTCCTTTGAGAACTTTGATGCAAAGAGTTCTTGACAAGTGAGAAACAACTGAATATAATAACTTACTGTTGGGAAAGACGGTAAGGAGAGAAAAGTTCTATAGAGGTTTTCTTTGCTTACTTTCTTTTACAAAGGAAAGTAAGTTGGTGTCGATTGCGGTGAGGGTCCACCCGTTCCCATCCCGAACACGGAAGTTAAGCTCATCTGCGCCGAAGATACTCGCTTGGTAACGAGCTGGGAAAATAGGTGGCGCCAACACAAAAAAAGAGGGTCTGGCCTATGACCAGGCCAGACTCTCTTCTATATTCCTCAATAGCTCAGTCGGTAGAGCATGCGACTGTTAATCGCAGGGTCGTTGGTTCGAGTCCAACTTGGGGAGCCAAAAAACGCGGCTTGCCGCCGCTGTGCTGCGACGGCAGGCCGTGCTCCTTATTGCTCGGAGAATTGGCGGCGAGACGGGCCTTTAGCTCAGTTGGTTAGAGCAGCCGGCTCATAACCGGTCGGTCCTGGGTTCGAGTCCCCGAAGGCCCACCATATAGGGGTATAGCTCAGTTGGTAGAGCAGCGGTCTCCAAAACCGCGTGCCGAGGGTTCGAGTCCTTCTGCCCCTGCCAGGGTATAAGCGGTTTTCCGCATACCATATAGAAAAGATGGCGCGGTAGTTCAGTTGGTTAGAATGCCGGCCTGTCACGCCGGAGGTCGTGGGTTCAAGTCCCATCCGCGTCGCCATCTGTTGGGCGCAACCGCGCCTGACGTGCTGCTATAGCTCAGTTGGTAGAGCGCATCCTTGGTAAGGATGAGGTCCCCGGTTCAAATCCGGGCAGCAGCTCCACATAAAGTCTTGTAGCCGTTTGGTTACAAGGCTTTTCTTTTTACACGACAATGAGAGCGGAGGCGGAAGAATGGACGGAAAGACGGAGTTTCGGGCGGTGGCCCGGATGAGAAGCGACTTTTCTGAAAAATTTGGAATTCCGCGCCAGAGCGGGCTGGTGGCGGAGCTGAAGGGCACGGTGGTGTTTGAGCCGAAATTTCGCAATCCGGATGCCCTGCGTGGGATTGAGGGCTTTTCCCACCTGTGGCTTATTTGGGAATTCTCCGCCGCAGGTCGAAAGGGGTGGTCCCCAACCGTGCGCCCGCCTCGCCTGGGCGGAAATACCCGGGTTGGGGTGTTTGCCACCCGGTCGCCCTTCCGCCCCAATCCGCTGGGGCTGTCCTGCGTGAAGCTGGAAGAGGTGGAGCTCGATACGCCGGAAGGGCCGGTGCTCCATGTGTCCGGTGCCGATTTGATGGACGGGACGCCCATCTTTGATATTAAGCCCTATGTGCCTTACGCCGACTGCCGCCCCGAAGCCCGGGAGGGCTTTGCGCCAGCCCCGGCGCGGCGGCTGGCAGTGCGAATTCCTTCGGAGCTGATGGAACTGGTCCCGAAAGAGCATCGGGCTGCCCTGGAAGGGGTACTGTCCTGTGATCCCCGTCCCTCCTATCAGGAGGATCCAGAGCGCAGTTATGGGATGACATTTGCGGGAATCAATATAAAATTTCGAGTAGAGGGGACACATTTGCTGGTGACAGCAGTGGAACCGCAGGAAAGCTGAAGGAGGCGGCGGTCGTCAGAAGGATTGACGGCCGCCGCCCTGTCGTATTGGCAGCGGACTAGGAAGAAAATTGTGGAAACAGCACAAAAAACCGAAACAAGAAGTTTACTAAAAAGGGGGGATGGTCACTTGCTTTTCTTCGGTGGAATGCTATAATAAAAACAGTTACGCCTGGTTTCTGCCGACTGAAAAACAAGGAGGACTGCCCCATGTCAAAGAACAAGTATGTTTACAAGTTTTCCGAAGGCAACAAGGATATGAGAGAGCTGCTGGGAGGGAAAGGTGCTAACCTGGCTGAGATGACCAGAGCTGGAATGCCCGTTCCCCAGGGCTTTACCATAACAACCGAGGCGTGTACCCGCTATTACGACGACGGGCGCACCATCGCCCCTGAAATTCGGGAAGAAATTATGGAGTATCTGAGCTGGCTGGAGGAGGAAACCGGGAAGAAATTCGGCGACCTGAACAACCCCTTGCTGGTTTCCGTCCGCTCCGGCGCACGGGCCTCCATGCCCGGCATGATGGACACGATTCTGAACCTTGGTTTGAATGACGAGGTGGTGGTTGGCTTTGCGGAGTTTACTCAGAATCCCCGCTTTGCTTATGATTCCTACCGCCGCTTTATCCAAATGTTCTCCGATGTAGTGATGGAGCTTCCCAAGAAGCGCTTTGAGGAGATCATTGACGCCAAGAAGGCTGAGAAGGGCGTTAAGCAGGACATTGAGTTGGATACCGAGGATATGAAGGATCTGGTGAATCGCTTTAAGGTCTTTTACGAGGCCGAGAAGGGCGTGGATTTTCCCCAGGATCCCAAGACCCAGCTCATCGAAGCAGTGCGCGCGGTGTTCCGCTCTTGGGACAACCCCCGCGCGAACGTATATCGCCGCATGAATGAGATCCCCTACGACTGGGGTACTGCGGTCAACGTTCAGTCCATGGTTTTCGGCAACTCCGGCAACCATTCTGGAACCGGCGTGGCCTTTACCCGCAACCCGGCCACCGGCGAGAAGGCGCTGTTCGGTGAGTACCTCATCAACGCCCAGGGCGAGGACGTGGTGGCCGGTGTGCGAACTCCTTCTCCCATTGTCCGGCTGAAGAAAGAGATGCCCGAGGTCTACGAGGAGTTTTCTCAGATCGCGGATCGCCTGGAAAAACACTACAAGGACATGCAGGACATGGAGTTTACCATTGAGAACGGTAAGCTCTACATGCTCCAGACCCGCAACGGTAAGCGCACGGCCGCTGCCGCGCTGAAGGTGGCTGTGGATCTGGTGGATGAGGGCATGATTGACCAGAAGGAGGCCGTCCTTCGTGTGGAGCCCAAGCAGCTGGACGCTCTGCTTCATCCCCAGTTTGACGCTACCGCACTGTCTAAGGTCAAGCCGGTAGGAAAAGGTCTGGCCGCCTCTCCCGGCGCCGCCTGCGGCAAAGTGGTTTTCTCCGCTGAGGATGCCAAGGATTGGCACGATCGTGGCGAGAAGGTGGTTTTGGTCCGTTTGGAGACCTCTCCCGAGGACATTGAGGGCATGCAGGTCTCCCAGGGCATTCTTACCGTTCGGGGCGGTATGACCTCGCACGCGGCCGTGGTGGCCCGTGGTATGGGCACCTGCTGCGTTTCCGGCTGCGGCGAGATCTCCGTGGACTATGACAAGCGCTTTTTTACTCTGGCGGACAATGTGGTTCGTGAGGGCGACTACATCTCCATTGACGGCACGACCGGCAATATTTATCTGGGTTCCATTCCCACCGCTCCTGCCGCGATCTCCGGCGATTTTGGGCGCTTTATGAGCTGGGCCGACCGGTACCGCCAGATGGAGGTCTATACCAATGCTGACAACCCCAGAGATGCCAAGCAGGGCCGGGTTTTCGGCGCACAGGGCATTGGCCTGTGCCGTACAGAGCATATGTTCTTCGAAGGCGAGCGTATTATGGCCATCCGGGAGATGATCCTCTCCGACACGCAGGAGGATCGGAAGCGGGCGCTGGCCAAGCTGTTGCCTTACCAGCAGAGCGACTTTGAGGGTATCTATGAGGCGATGGAAGGCCGCCCGGTCATTATCCGCTTCCTGGATCCCCCTCTTCATGAGTTCCTGCCTACTACGCCCGAGGAGATCGAGGTTCTGGCCAAGGACGTGGGCTGCAGCACCCACCGGATTCGTGAGGCTCTGAGACGCCTACACGAGACCAACCCCATGATGGGTCACCGGGGCTGCCGTCTGGCGGTGTCCTATCCTGAGATTGCCGAGATGCAGACCACTGCCGTCATCAAGGCTGCGATCCGCATTACCCAGAAAGGGCAGTACGACATCGAGCCCAACATTATGATTCCTCTGGTGGGTGAGGTGAAGGAACTGGAGTTTGTCAAGAATGTGGTCACCGCCACCGCCGACCGGCTCATTGCCGCCGCAGGAATCCAGATGGATTATCAGGTGGGCACCATGATTGAGGTACCTCGCGCCGCCCTTACCGCCGGGGAAATTGCGAAGGAGGCCGAGTTCTTCTCCTTTGGCACCAACGATCTGACCCAGATGACCTTCGGCTTCAGCCGGGATGATGCGGGCAAGTTCCTGAACTACTATTACGAAAATAAGATCTATGAGTCTGATCCCTTTGCCCATTTGGATCAAACTGGTGTGGGCAAGCTGGTGGAGATGGCCGTTCAGGCCGGTCGGGCTACCCGCCCCAACATTCACCTGGGCATTTGCGGCGAACATGGTGGAGATCCCAGCAGTGTAGAGTTCTGCCATAACGTAGGGCTGGATTATGTGTCCTGCTCTCCCTTCCGGGTGCCAATTGCCCGTCTGGCTGCGGCACAGGCCGCGATTAAGAACCCCCGCTGAAACGGCGGGAATGCCTGCGTCCTGTAGCTGATATTGGTTGTAGAAGTGCCGTGACTTTAG
>JAYFPI010000047.1:0-6141 GCA_034927965.1 Pseudoflavonifractor sp. | reverse complement strand
AGCGGCGCCACCACCCACGCCGGGGTGCTCTCCGGCTGCATTGAGTACCTCTTTGAACATGGGGTTCGCAATGTGTCAGTAATCGAGGGCTCCTGGGTGGGGGACCAAACCGGCCGGGCTATGCGGGCTGCCGGATATGATCGGGTCTGCGCGCATTATGAGGTGCCCTTCTATGACTTGAAGGGCGATGAGACTCGGACGGTGGATACGCCCTTCGGCCCCATAGAGATCTGCCGCCGCGCTCTGGATGCGGGGTGGCTCATGAACCTACCCGTTCTCAAAGGACACTGCCAGACCGTGATGACCTGTGCGCTGAAAAACTGCAAGGGCTGTCTGCCGGACCGGGAAAAGCGGCGCTTTCACTCTGCCGGGCTGATGAGGCCCATCGCGGCCCTGGCCTGTGCCCTTCGACCCGATTTGACCGTGGTGGACAGTATCTGCGGGGATCTGGATTTTGAAGAGGGTGGAAATCCAGTTCAGACCGACCGAATGTTCCTGGGGACCGACCCAGTACAGCTTGACGCCTACGGCTGCCGGCTCATGGGGCTGCGGGTTGAGGATGTCCCTTACATTGGCTGGGCCGAGCGGTGGGGCGTGGGGACCACTGCGCTGGAAGGGGGAGAGTTGATTCGTCTCAATGAGCCGACTTCCGAGGGACAGGAGGCCCATCCCAACGGAAAGGTTGCGGCGCTGACCAGAAACGTCCGGGCGGATGGCGCTTGCTCAGCCTGCTATGCAGGTTTGGTGCGGGCTCTCTATACCGTTGGGAACCAGACGGGGCGTCCTGTCGCCATTGGGCAGGGCTGGCAGGGAAAGACTTTTGACGGTGTGGGAGTAGGCCGCTGCTGTGGCTGTGCCGCGATCCCCATCCAGGGTTGTCCCCCTACCGCTGAGGAGATTGCCCGAGTGATTGGACACCCCCTCTAATCTGAAAGAAAAGGCCCGGAGTGCTGACGTGCTCCGGGCCTTTTGCTGCAAATATGTGTCAAAATGGTAAATTGGGCATAAAATACCTGTGTTAAAAGGCGGACTGATTTGAGCCGGAAGTACCGGCGAAAGGAATGGTTTTATGTGTGGCATTGCCGGATTCTGTGATTTCAGCCGGGACAATACTGCCCCTATGTGGGGGGAAATTGGCACGCGGATGGGGGAACTGTTGAACCATCGTGGACCTGACGGTAAGGGGCAGTGGCAGGGAACGGCCGGAGTTCTGGTTCACCGGAGGCTGGCGGTCATCGACCCGGAAAACGGCGCACAGCCCATGGAGCGGCACCTGGGCACGGCCCGTTATGTACTGACTTACAATGGCGAGCTTTACAACACGCCTGAACTGCGCAGGGTTCTTAAGGCACAGGGCTATGAGTTTACCACCCACACCGATACCGAGGTCCTTCTCTATGCCTATATGGAGTATGGCGAAGAGGTGGGGCGGTATCTGGAGGGGATCTATGCCTTTGTTTTATGGGACGGGTTAAAGCAAAAGTTTTTTGCATGCCGGGATCGATTTGGGGTAAAACCTCTATTTTATGTTAACTTAGAGACCACATTTATTTTTGCTTCGGAGTTAAAAGCCATTTTTCAATATCCCGGCCTGGAGCCCCGGGCGGATGAAGACACCTGGAGGGAAGTACTGGGTCTGGGGCCCGCCAGAACGCCGGAGAGCGGGGTGCTTGCCGGAGTGAAGTCCCTGGCGCCGGGAGGGTGGCTTACCGTTGACGCCGCCGGAATGCGAAAGGGATGCTACTGGTCGCTGGAGAGCCACCCCCATACAGATGACTATGACACCACTGTGGAGCGAGTGCGGGAACTGGTCACAGGGGCAATCACCCGGCAGCTGGTGAGCGATGTACCGCTGTGTACGTTCCTTTCGGGCGGGCTGGACTCCAGCGTCATCACTGCTGTGGCGGCCAAGGACTATCAGCGGCGGGGATTAGCGCCTTTGGAGACCTATTCCTTTGATTATACTGATAACGATCTGTATTTTAAACCGTCTATATTTCAACCTGACAATGATGCGCCTTGGGTAAAGCGAATGGTGGAGACCTTCCACACCCGCCATACGGCCCTCACCTGTCCCATTCCAACACTGGCCGAACTGCTGCCTGTGGCAACCCGGTACAAGGACCTGCCCGGCATGGCGGACGTGGATTCCTCTCTCCTCTATTTTTGCCGGGAGGTGGCAAAAACTCACACAGTGGCCCTCTCGGGAGAGTGTGCGGATGAGGTGTTCGGCGGTTATCCCTGGTTTGAGCGCCGCGAGCTGCTGAACGCCGGAACCTTTCCCTGGTGCGTGGATCTGAACCCTCGGGCCGAGACCTTTTCTCCGGTGTGGGAAACTCTTCACATAAAAGATTATGTTGACCAGACATACCGGGACTGGGTCGCCTCTACCCCCCGGCTGGAAGGGGAGCGGACAGAGGATGCCCGGCGGCGGGAAGTGGGGTGGCTCAACCTCAACTGGTTCATGGCTACGCTGCTGGATCGAAAAGACCGGATGAGTATGGCCTCCGGCCTGGAGGTCCGGGTGCCTTTCTGCGATCATCGGCTGGTGGAGTATGTGTGGAATATCCCCTGGGGAATGAAGGCTATGGGCGGGAGGCGCAAGCAGGTGCTTCGGGACGCGGCGGAAGGGCTGCTCCCCGAAGATGTGCGCCTGCGGCCCAAGTCCCCCTATCCCAAGACCCACAATCCTCTTTATGAACAGTTGGTCCGGGCAGCGGTGCTGACTCTGCTGGACGACCGGGACGCCCCCATTCACGGTCTGGTGGATGCAAAGGCCCTGCGGGCGGGACTGCTCCAGGACGCGGGAGATTACGGGAAGCCCTGGTTCGGTCAGCTCATGGCCGGGCCTCAGATGCTGGCCTACCTCATTCAACTCAACGCCTGGATGTCCCAGTTCAACCTTCGTTTCTAAAATAGTTTATCTAAACAAAACGTTAATCTTTAATGTACAGAAACCTCGGTTAAATTTTGTGCATGATTGATATAAATCAAAAAAAATGAAAAATATGTTTGACAGATTCGGGGTTTGGTGTTAAATATAAATTAACACCCCGGGCTGTGACAGCCGGGGCTCATTGCAAGGGGCCCCGGCTAAAAAGCATAGAGTCTGCGACCGATAAGGGAAGGAAATGAGAAAATCATGTTGGATGTATTGATCCGAAACGCCCGTGTGATTGACGGAAGCGGGGCACCCTCGTATCAGGGCAGTGTGGGCATCCAAAACGGCAAGCTGGTCCTTGCTGCGGGAACGGAGGAGGCCGCCCAGGTCATTGATGCCCAGGGAGCGTGTTTGGCGCCCGGCTTTATCGACGCCCACTCTCACGGAGATCTGATCCTGGGCTCAGAGGATGCCCATCTGTTCAAGACGACCCAGGGAGTGACCACCGAGTGCGAGGGGCAGTGCGGACTGTCCATGTCCCCGGCTGTCCCTGAAAACCTGGCCGCCATTCAAAACATGCTCTCCATGGGAACAACCTGGTTCCCGGAGGATATGAAAAACTGGTCCAGTTTTGCCCGGTTTCTGGAGTACGCTGACCGCCAGCCCCTCACGGCCAATGCCACAGCCTACATTGGCCACAGCAGCCTGCGCATTGCCGTAATGGGCATGGAAAACCGTCCCTCTACCCCAAAGGAACTGGACGCGATGAAGGGAATCCTGCGGGAGGCCATGGAGGCGGGGGCCGCCGGGTTCTCCACGGGGCTGATCTATACCCCGAGCTGCTACGCAGAGGCGTCTGAAATCATTGAGCTGGCCAAGGTTATTGAGCCCTTTGACGGCATCTACGCAAGTCATATGAGGGACGAGGCCAATTTTATTGTGGACGCGGTGAAGGAGACCATCAATGTGGGCCGTCAGGCCGGTGTCCGGGTGGATATTTCCCACCATAAGATGCTGGGTAAACCCAATTGGGGCAAGCAGAAGGAGACTCTGCGCCTGATTCAGGAGGCCAACGATGAGGGCATTCGGACGATCTGCGACCAGTATCCGTACACCCGGAACATGACTACCCTCAACGCCTGCATGCCCCCCTGGCACTTTGAAAAGGGCTTTGCCTCTATGACCGCCAAGTTGGCCGACCCCGCCTTCCGCCGGCAGCTCCAGGTGGAAATGGAGGATCCAAAGACCGCCTATGACAACTACTACCTCAATGCAGGCGGCTGGGACGGGGTGTACGTCTATTCCGCCGCCAAGACCCCTCTGGCGGAGGGAAAAACCATCAGTGAGTATGCCCAGCAGATTGGGGAAGACCCCTGGACGGCATTTTTTGATCTTTGCCAGGCCAATAACTGCGAGACCGGCGGCGTGTACAGCAGTATGTGCGACGAGGACGTGTGTGAGATTATCCAAAGCCCCTACTGTATTGTGGGCAGCGACGGGTTGACCCGCTCCTGGAAGGAAAAGGGCCACCCCCGGGCCAGTGGGACCTTCCCCCATGCAATTACTTATTTTGTCAAGGAAAAAGGCATCCTGACTCTGGAGCAGATGGTCCACAAGATGACCGGTCTCACCGCGCAGTATCTGCTCATCAAGAACAAGGGCCTCATTCGGGACGGCTATGACGCCGATCTGGTGCTCTTTGACTACGACAAGCTCCAAGATACCGCGACCTATGATGTCTCCAACAGTATCACAGAGGGGATTGACTCTGTTTTTGTGGGCGGAGAACTGGTCTACCAGAATAAGAAGTTTACCGGACGCACCCCTGGAAAAATGATCCGGCACAACGCCTGAGAGGTCGTTTTTCCGTGGAGAAATCTTCAAAGAGAGAAGGAAGACCGCAATGAACGTATTAGTGGCATTTGTCATCACTATGGCTGTCCTGTTGGTGATCCTCATCAAAGGAAAAGTCAGTCCCGGCGTGGCTTTGTTTACCTGTGCTATCCTGATGGCTCTTCTGTGTGCCATCCCCCTCACCGACACTCTGGGCTATCTGACCAGCGGATTTGGCAGCATCATGTCCAGCATTGGCCTGCTGATCCTCTTCGGCGGCATTTTTGGCATGATGCTGGGCGACTCTGGCGGCATGGAAGAACTGGCCAAGGGACTGCTGCGGACTTTTGGCAAGAAAAATGATATGCTGGCTCTAAATCTGGCAGGTTACATCGTCTCAATCCCGGTCTATTTTGGATCGGCCTACATCACCCTGAGTCCCCTGGTCTCCAGTCTGCAGAAATTTACACGGAAAAAGACCCCCGCTTATGTGGCGGCTCTCTTTACCGGACTCCTGCTGACTCACTGCATTGTGGCCCCAACCCCGGGACCGCTGGCGGTGGCGGGGCAGATCGGAGCCAATGTGGGCTGGTTCATCATCTATGGCATCCTGGTCTCCCTTCCGGCCAGCCTTCTGTGCGGTTGGCAGTACGCCAATGCGCTCAACCGCAAACTCACTGCCGCCGAGCGTGTGGAGGCCAAGACAGACGCCGGTGAGATCCTGAATAACACCGAGCTTTTGAAGGCAGACCCATCCAAGCCCTCCGCAGGTCTGACCCTGGGCCTAATTGCCCTGCCCATCGTCCTCATCGTCATCAACTCCATCTGCGGAGTGCTTTTGCCCAAGGAAAATCCCTTCGCAGTGTTTTTCTCCTTCATCGGCAACAACAACGTGGCGCTGTTTATTGCCATGCTGGTCACCGGCGTGGTACTCCACAAGCATCTGGTGCCCAGAGTCAGCGAGAGCGTGTGGAAGTACATTGATAAGGCATCCGACTCCATGGGCAACATCCTCATGGTTATCGGCTGCGGAAACTGCTTTGGCACGATTCTGCAAAAGAGCGGCCTGGGTGACGCGCTGGTGTCGCTCCTGTCCCAGTTCAATATCCCGATCATTCTGCTGGCCTTCTTGCTGGCTATGATCATCCGGGCCGCTGTAGGTTCCGCCACTGTGGCAATGCTCACCACCGTGTCCATCGTCGGGCCTTCCGCTGTAGCGCTGGGCTTCTCCCCGGTGGTCGTAGGCCTGGCTATCTGCGCCGGAACGGTGGGTCTGACTCTGCCCACGGATGCCGCGTTCTGGCTTCCCGCCCGCTATAATAACCTGACAGTCAAAGAAGCCTTTACTGCCACAACATACTCCACAACCATGGCCAGTGTGGTCGCTTTTGGAGCGGTTTTGATTCTGAACGCATTTTACGGGGTGC
>JAYFPI010000056.1:0-2459 GCA_034927965.1 Pseudoflavonifractor sp. | reverse complement strand
GAGGTTGCCTTTTACATTGTGGGTATTCTGGCTTTCGCCAAATATCTGAAACAGAAGTAGCGATTTCAGTCACAGTTCCGTTCCAATCAGGAATTTTTATTTCCTGCCTTGCTCATACTGTAAACTGACGCGCTTTCTGCGGGGCGGCAAATGCCGCTCCTTTTTTCGACGGTTGCTTATTTTATGGGAATCCTTTATAATAATATGCTATTATGATCTCAACGGGGCGCGCCTCAAGAAAGGACTTATTATGCTGCTGAAGGTACTGGCTGTGGGAGACATTGTAGGCGAGGGTGGGCAGGACATCCTGTTCCGCCGCCTGCGGGAATTGAAAACAGAAACCGGAGCCCACTTCACCGTGGTCAACGGTGAAAATGCCTCTGGGGTGGGGATCACCCCCGCTCAGGCCCGCCGGATCTTTGACGCGGGTGCCGACGTTGTCACCTTGGGCAACCACACCTGGAACCGTATTCAGATCGGAGAGTATCTGGACAAGGAGCCCAACATTCTCCGCCCGGCCAACTACGCCGGCCGGGTACCCGGCCGCGGAATGGGGGTCTACCCGTGTCACGGGCTGCGCATTGCCGTCCTCAATCTGATGGGACGGGTGGAACTGAATCCAAACCTAGACAGTCCCTTCAAAACCGCCTGTTTCCTTCTGCGGAGCGAACCATGGGACCTGGCTCTGATGGATTTCCATGCCGAGGCCACCAGCGAAAAGGGTGCTTTGGCTTGGTATCTGGACGGGCAGGTTCAAGCGGTATGGGGAACTCACACCCACGTGCCCACCGCTGATTGTCAGATTTTGCCCAAGGGCACCGGCTTTGTCACCGATTTGGGTATGACCGGTCCTAGCCGGTCGGTGCTGGGCATCCGTCCAGAGCACTCTATCAATTTGTTTACAGGCGGCCTGCCTCGTCGCTATGAGGAGGCCGAGGGCAACTGCAAGCTCAATTCCTGCCTGTTTACCATCGACACGGAGAAAAAGCGATGTGTAGAGGTCCGGCGGGCGGACCTTCAGGAATGAGCGATGCGCCGCATGCCATTTGACACCAAAGAAAGGCAGGGACTTGTCCCATGTTAACCATTCTCCACGGGGCGGACTTCCATCTGGACAGCCCCTTTTCCGGCCTGACGCCGGAGCAGGCCGTTCAGCGGCGGAAAGAGCAGCGGGAGCTGCTGGACCGGCTGGCCGGGCTGGCTCGGGAAGTTTCCGCCGATCTGGTCCTTCTGTCCGGTGACCTGCTGGATTCGGAGCGGATATTCCGGGAGACGGCACAGGCACTGGCCCAGGCCTTGGGCGCCATTCCCTGCCCGGTCTTTCTTGCTCCAGGCAATCATGACGCTTACTCAGGGCGCTCGGTTTACGCCACTCTGGACTGGCCGGACAATGTACATATCTTCCGCTCTGCGCAGATCGAGTCGGTGGATCTGCCCGGACTGAACTGTACGGTATACGGGCGGGCCTTCTGCTCCCCTCATGAAGAGGACAGCCCCCTGGCCGGCTTCCGGGCGGATCGGCGTCCCGGCTGGCTCCAGCTCATGTGCCTTCACGGCGATCTGGCCCCACAAAGCGAGTACGGTCCAATCTCTCCTGCGGACATTGCCGCCAGCGGCTTGGACTACCTGGCTTTGGGCCATATCCACCAGTACAGCGGGTTGAACCGTGCTGGGAACACCTTTTGGGCCTATCCCGGCTGCCCGGAGGGGCGGGGCTTTGACGAATTGGGGGAGAAGGGGGTGCTTTGCCTGGAGGCAGCGCCGGGAGCCGTTTCAGCCCGATTTTTTTCTCTGTGCCGCCGCCGCTATGAAATTTTATCCGTGGACCTGACCGGCGTGGAGAACCCCCTGACCGGTCTTCTGGCCGCACTACCGCAAAATACCCGCGCGGACGTCTACCGCATCCTGCTCACGGGAGAAAGTCCCGCTCTTAATCTGACTGTTCTGGAACGGGCTCTGGCCGACCGATTTTACGCCCTGACCCTTCGGGATCACACCCGCCTGCCCCAGGATCTCTGGACGCGGAGGGCGGAGGACACTCTGACCGGCCTGTTTTTACAGACGATGTGGGACAAGTGCCAACAAGAGCCAGACAACCAGGTATCCCAATTGGCGGCCCGGTTCGGTCTAGCTGCGCTGGAAAACGGGGAGGACGCGGGCCAATGAAACTGAACTCCATGACCGCCACCTTCGGCAAGCTGGAAAAGGCCCGGCTGGAGCTGGGGGATGGGCTGAACCTGATCTATGCCCCCAACGAAGGAGGCAAATCCACCTGGGCCGCGTTTTGGAGAGCCATGCTGTACGGCATTGACACCCGGGACCGGGACCGAAAAGGTTATTTGGCCGACAAAAACCACTATCAGCCCTGGTCGGGCGCCCCCATGGAGGGGGAGCTCACCCTGGAGTGGCAGAGCCGGGATATCACCATCCGCCGGGGCCCCAAGGGGAGCACCCCGTTC
>JAYFPI010000102.1:0-19154 GCA_034927965.1 Pseudoflavonifractor sp. | reverse complement strand
ATGCTTTCTGCACCGGAGAAGCGCCCTCCTGTCCTTTACCGCCAGAAAAATTTTCTCCGTGCGGTCATCTTCCCAATCCCCAGCCGGACCAAAATCCAGGCTGCAAGAATGCCATGGCGGAACCCCTGCATCTGCCGCCGGACTCTGGACTCTAAAGCATGACCCCTCCAAGATAAAACAAGCGGAGACGGCATTCGCCGCCCCCGCTACATATCAAAAAAGGTCATCTGCCTGTCGGCATAGGGGCGTTTGGCCGCTGAAACGATGTGCTTCATCTCATACAGAAGGCCGCGCTCCTGACACCGTTCAGAAAAAAATTCCCACAGCGCCTTCACTTTTCGGCTGGGGCACTGATAGCGCTCTCCATATTGGCGCTCGTACTTCTCCCGCATGCCGGGACAAATGCGGTCAAGTTGCTCATAATAGTAGGTACGCTGCCGGTCACGGAGCGTCATACCAAAGGCCGGATAGATAAACTTCGCCCCCGCGTCCGCCGCCGCATCCACGACGCTCAGAACATTTTCCGCACTGTCTTCCAGAAACGGAAGCACCGGCATCAGAAGTACGCCGGTAAAGATCCCCCTTTGGGACAGGCCTTCCACCGCCCGAAGCCGACGCGTCGAGGACGGTGCCCCAGGTTCGATTTGAGACGCCAGGGCGTCATCTGTCGTTGTCACAGTCACCTTGCAGATTACGGGTGCCTGTTCTTGTATATCGGCGTAGAGATCTGCGTCCCGGAGAATCAAATCGGACTTGGTCGCCACGGCCGTCCCAAAGCCGTAGGCATGGATAAGCATCAGTGCCCGCCGGGTCAGCTCTAATTCTGCCTCAAACGGATTGTAAGGATCCGACATGGACCCCATCCCAGCAAAAACCGGTTGCGTCTTCCGCCGCAGTTCATCCCGCAGCAGTTCCAGTGCGTCAGCCTTTGCCCGGACGGTGCCGAAATCGTCGTTGTGGTAGCACTCGCTGCGGCTGTCGCAGTAAATACAGCCATGGCAGCAGCCACGATAAAGATTCATCGTGTGATCGGTGCCGAACCATTGTGTGGACTTGTTCCTCACCAGGATCTGCCGAGCCGGCAAATACTCCATCCCTCTCACTCCTTTGTTCGATCATACCACACCCATCCTTATTTTGCCACTCCTACCAAAAATTCTTTCGGAAACGTTTGAATCTTTTCCCGCTTTTTCTTTCTTTTTTCTTTTAAAAATGGTATGATAATAAAAATTATATGCAAGCAAGGGGGCTACTTCATGCAAAAAAAGAAACTAAACCTCTCCATCAAAATTTTAATCGGGCTGGCTCTTGGCATCCTCTCAGGTCTATTTCTTCCCGCCGACTTTGCCACCGCCGTCGTTAAGCCCTTCGGTACGCTCTTTCTCAACCTCATTAAAATGGTGGTCGTCCCACTGGTCTTTGCCTCCATTGTGGTTGGCACCTGCGGTTTAAATGACGCTAAGTCCCTTGGCCGCCTGGGAGGCAAAACCATTGTCTACTACCTGTTTACCACCGCTTTGGCCGTGACCATCGGCCTTTTTGCGGCCAATCTCTTCCCTGTGGGCCGAAACCTTGCTTTCCAGATGGAGGAGCTGAGCGGCACAGAACCCACCAGCGTGGTGGACACTCTGCTGAACATTGTCCCCACCAACCCCATCAAGGCGCTGGCCGAGGGTAACATGCTCCAAGTGATCTGCTTTGCCATTGCACTGGGCATTGGGATCCTCCTCTGCGGTGAAAAGGGGCAGCCTCTCTACCATGGAATCAATTCCCTTGCCGAGGCTATGTACTCCCTCACCAGTGCTATTATGAAACTGGCCCCCATTGCCGTGTTTGCATTAGTTGCCCCTGTAGTAGCCATCAATGGCCCAAAAAGCCTGCTGCCCATGCTGGGCGTGATTCTTACGGTCTACGGTGCCTGTATTTTCCATATGCTGGTGGTCTATTCGATCAGTGTAGGCGGTTTTGCCCACATCAGCCCAGTGCGCTTTTTTAAAGAGGCCGCACCGGCCATGATCTTTGCCTTCTCCTCCGCCTCCTCTGCAGCTACCATTCCCTTTTCCATGGAGGCCAGTGGGCGCCTGGGCGTGCCTTCCGCGGTGCGCTCCTTTATTCTCCCTCTGGGCGCTACCATTAACATGGACGGCACCGCCATTTATCAGGGGGTCTGCGCCCTCTTCATTGCCAACGCCTATGGTATCAGCCTGACGATGAGCCAACAGCTTACCATCATTCTTACCTGCACCCTGGCCTCCATTGGCACCGCCGGGGTTCCCGGAGCGGGTGCGGTGATGCTTACTATGGTTCTCTCCTCTGTGGGTCTGCCTGCCGAGGGACTTGCCATGGGCATGGTGTTGGGTATTGACCGCATCCTGGATATGGCTCGCACCACAGTAAACATTACAGGTGATATTGCCTGCTCGGTAGTGGTGGCTGCCTCGGAAAAACAGTTGGAACAGAAAGACACCTGACGCAGAGCACCACGCCGACCCGTTCTGCTTATCCATAAGCTTTGTAGCCCAGCACGGCACAATGAAGTTTTTCTATTTAGGTTTAAATAGTGCTTTACCGGAAACATCAGCTATGTTATAGTATTTTTGCAAGTCCAAAACACAAAATAATTTGAAAAATATACAGAAAAGGCGGGTGGAAAATTATGGTCGTTCTGAATGGGCATTCGGTGGATGTAACAAAATTGGAATTACAGGACCTGATTGATAAAGCAGTCTTACAGCGCTTCCTCGACAATTTTGCTCTTGGATTTAACTGTGCAGCTGTCTCGGTTGGGAGAAACGGCGAAGAATTTACAAACCCCAGCTACTATCGCCCATTTTGTGCGAATTACATCCATGCCTCGGTGATTGGCGACGCCCGGTGTGCATCCTGCCATAAGGAATTTGGAGAAAAAGCTGCCGCGATGAAGCGTCCGTATATTTCCACCTGCCATGCTGGATTAATTGACTTTTCTGCCCCCGTACTTATTGAGGGGGAGTTGATTGGAACAATCTTGGGTGGACAAATTCTATCCGCTCCAGCTAATGAGTCAAACATTCGAAAGGTTGCAGCCGAAATTCAAGTAAACCCTGACAAATTGACAGAGGCTGCACGGGAGATTGAAATTGTCTCGAAGAAAAACATTGAGGCAGCAGCGGAAGTCTTGTATATTGTGGCAAACGCGCTGGCGCAGAATGGATATAATCGAGTCAAAGCGGAACTGTTGTCCTCCGAACTGGCAAACAGCTTCATTCAAATTTCCAGCACAATAGAGGAACTGGCCGCTTCGGCGCAGTCCATCTCGGGTAATCAGAGCGCTCTTGTAAATAATATTCATACAGTTGACGAAAATATTAAATCCATATCTTCTGTACTAAAATCTGTCACCAAAATTGCAGATCAAACCCGTATTCTCGGCATAAACGCCTCCATTGAGGCGGCACGCCTGGGAAAGGATGGAAAGGCTTTTGCTGTCGTTGCAGAAGAAATTCGCAGTCTCGCCGACACAACAAAAACGACCGTAACCTCTATTGACAGCATTCATGAAAGCATCGAGAAAAGTCTCCGCAGTACAATAGAGACGGCAAATGATACGCTAAGCAGTACCAGTCAGCAATCCGCTGCAATGGAAGAACTGTCCGCAACGGTACAAAGCTCTACCAGTCTTGCTTCACTCTTGAAGGACATCGCAGAGGATAATTAAGATAACCATCGGAAAAGCAGGGGAGGAGGGCCGCAGCTCTTCTCCCCTGCTTTATTAAACATCAATTGCGTTGAGAGGAACGGTTCCATGCAGATAAACCGCTTATTTGAAATCATTTATATTCTCCTGGAGAAGCAAAGTGTGACGGCTTCCGAGCTGGCTTCGCGCTTTGAGGTGTCGGTAAGGACCATTTACCGCGGTGTGGAAACGCTTTCGCAGGCGGGAATTCCAATTTATATGAGCAAGGGAAAAGGCGGCGGAATTTCCCTTCTGCCTGATTTTATTCTGAATAAAGCGGTGTTGACAGCGGATGAAAAAAGCGACATTCTGGCCTCTATGAAAGCCGTCAGCGCGGTCAATCTTTCCAAGAGTGATACCGCACTGCACAAGCTGAGCAGCATGCTGGGACAGAATTCCGCCGACTGGATTGAGGTGGATTTTTCCTCCTGGGGCTATTTTGAAAATGATGTCAGTTATTTTGAAACAATCAAAACCGCGATATTGGAAAAACGCATCATAAGGTTCCTTTATGCCAGCGGAAAGGCGGAAAAGCTCCCCCGCGAGGTCATGCCGCTCAAGCTCGTCTTTAAGGGCTCGGCGTGGTATCTGTACGGCTTTTGCAGCCTACGTCAAGATACGCGCTTTTTCAAGCTGCGGCGGATTAACTGCCTTACTGTCACCGAGGAGCGCTTTCATCTGGAAGCGCCAGAACATATTTTGAACCGACAGCAAATTGACACAAGCGCCTATGTCAAGGCGATTTACAGGATAAAGGCAAGTATGGCATTTCGGGTCTATGATGAAATCTACGACTACGAAACCGAGGAAAATGGCGACTTTCTCTGCCGACTGATGATGCCGGATGTAGGGGCCATCTGCGGCTATGCCGCCTCCTTTGGCGAGCACTGCACAATTCTTGCGCCCCAGGAGGCTGTCACCGAAATGAAACGCAGATTTGAGGAAAGTTTAAAAAACTATTCTTAATATGACACACTCCTGTCATATTATATGCGTTATCCTGTGGTTATATCAAATGAAAAGAGGGTATCACTATGAATTACGAAATCATCAGCCTTGAAGCAAAAACCATTGTCGGGTTCACTGCCAGAACCGGCAACAACGACCCAGACTGTCAAAAAATCATCGGCGGGTTGTGGCAGAGCTTTATGGAAAAAGGCGTCGCGGAATCACTGAAAAACAAGGCGAATGCTTACTGCGTAGGCCTGTATTCGAACTATGATTTTTCGGACATGAAGTACGACGTGACAGTAGGAGTGGAGGTTTCGGAAAACGGCAACCCGGAGTTGTCCGCCAAAGTGATTCCTGCGGGGAAATACGCGAAGTTCCACATTCAGGGCGATGTTGTCAAGGATGTGTCCCACGCGTGGGAGGAAATCTGGAGTATGCCGCTTGAACGAACCTTTGCCGCCGATTTCGAGGAATATATCAGTAACGAAAACGGCGTCGCAGAGATTGATATTTATATCGCGCTGAAATAGCGCAAAAAACAGCTCACCTTTGGTGAGCTGTTTCTTTTTTTTGCCAAAAAAGGTTCTCTCCCGTCTTGCATTTATTTCCAATATGAGCTATAATCGGTTTTATCTACTAACCGCGTTTTGTAATAAGTAATTGCATTATAGCACAACCAATTAGTTGGGGGAGGATTGAAAACATGAAACAACGGATTTTAAGCATTTTTATGTGCCTGTGACCATTCTCCAGCGATTCTGCCAAAACGTGGTGAAGTGAGCGGAAATCTTTCTCCAAAACAAATTGCTATGATATAATAATCATAAATGCGTTGATTGCAATTTCCGGGTTCCAGTAATATCCTTTATGATAAGTAACGGCAACCACCGCAAAAGATGGTTGCCGTTACTTTGCTGTTCTATTTTCTTTTGCCGTACGGCTCCGTGGAACCGTCCCCGGCCATCAGTGCGGTCAGCTCTTCGATGCGCTCCAATGGGAACGGAGGTTCAGCCAGTGGCCGCATGGCAATGGACATCAGCTTCATCGGATTATCATCCGCTGCCACACGGTTGGAGCTTAGTTCTCCACAGCTACGGCATCGGTGGATAATGGCCCATTCTCCGTTTTTTCTCACCCACACAGCCACCGGGTCCATAACGCCGCCGCAGTCTGATGCCCGGTCACCTGGTTCGTCGTCCACATGAAGGCTGGAAAGGCAGTTTGGGCAGTGGTTGCGATGGTCGCTGCCCGCCCCTTCGGAAACAACCAAACGCCCGCAGACCTTGCAGGTAAAGCTGTCGGTACAGGGATGATTGCGGTAGTAGCCTTTGGCATACTGAATTTTTTTATTTTCACGGTTCAACCTGATTTCCTCCTAAAAAGTAAATGGCACCTTTCGGGAGGCTTTGCGGAGATTATCGTTTACGCAAACCTCCCGGTTTACGCAATCTCCGAATCAAAAATAAAAAACATAAAAATCTCCTTATAACTTACTGATTTTTTCCGCCGCCTGCTCCGCTGTGATACGCGATACATCAATTCTGACCGTGTCCAGCTTCTCATACAGCGGAATGCGCTGAATGCTCCTCTCAATCACGTCCGGCTGCCGAACACCGCTGTCTATGTCCCTTTGCAGCCGCTCTTTCAGATGCTCCGCATCACAGACTAAAGAGATGGACTTCACCGTGCAGTCCGTCAAATCCAACCGTGAGAGGATACCGTCGATGATGGACTGCTCGTGCATGACCCAGCAGAAGATAATGTTTTGGAAAGCGGAGCACCGCAGAAAATTATACAACAGATAGCAGATATTGTCTACCACCAATGTTTTTGTCTCCTCTGTGACCTGAAACGGGTGCATATCCCAGCACCAGTCGCCATCCAGGAACACGCTTTCCGGCAGTACGGACTTAAGCTTCTGGCAGGTTTCCGTCTTGCCTACCCCCATGGTGCCACTGATAAGATAGAGGGTCTTCATGTTATCGCTCCTCCTTCTCTCATCATTATAGTCAATTACCTGACATGAATCAAGTTAAGACTGCTGCCTTGTTTCACTCACCCAAATGCTTTTATCCAATCGCAGTACCAGCGTCATAACCAACAGCGCAGCACCTGATCCTATCATAAGCGCTCGCAGGGGCACCGCATCCGCTAGTGGTCCGAACACCGCCATGCCAACCGGAAGAAAGCCGCTGTACATGGCACCGAGAAATCCAAACACGCGACCCTGCATCGCCGTTTCCGCCCGCTCCTGAATGAGTGTCGTCACGGATGTTTGAACTGCGGTGAGGGCAATGCCGTACGCGGCCATCAGGATGAGGTATACAGTAAAGCTGCGGATGGCCCCCATCCCCACAGCCAGCGCGCCGAAGGCCGCAATACCGGCCAGCAGGATCTTCACCCGGTCGGAGAGACCTCCCCAGGTACCGATAAGCACGCCTCCCGCCGCCATACCGATGAAGCCGACGATTTCAACGAGGCTCATGTAAAAGTAACTCTCGCCATAGGTACGGCTGACAAAGAGCGTGGCCAGAAAGCCTGCTGGTACGGTCAAGAAAATGAACAAGCCGTAGCTCAGAAGCAGCTTTCCGATAAACCGATGAGACGCCGCATACTTCATTCCCTGCTTCATATCTCCAAACACAGAAACCGTATCCTGATTCTCCGCCCTCTCCTGCCTGGGGATGACAGTACAGGACAGCAGGCCCACGCCCACGATGGCTGTGGTGATGTCGATAAGGAGCGTCCCCCGCAGGGTGCTGAAGGTGAGAATGGCACCGGCCGCCGCGGGAGCGGCAAACTGCACTACCGACTGTAGGGTCGCGTTTACGCCGTTGAAGCGCATAAGATGCTCCTCCGGTACGAGCTGGGGTATCATGGCGTTCACCGCCGGGGTCTGAACACCCGCCCCCATGGAGCGGATGACGGATACAATGAGCAGCGCGGCCATTAGCGGCGTTCCTTCTTCGATGTACGGCATCAGTAACGCGAGGATCAGCGTCGCCACAGCTATCGTACTATCGGCCAGAATGATAAGCCTTTTACGGGGGTATCGGTCGGCCCACACGCCGGAAAAGAAGGAAATAACGAATTGCGGCACAAAGGAGCAAATTGTCAGGGCGGACACCCAGGCGCCGGAGGAAGTTGTGAGCGTCACGTACCAAACAACCGCAAAAGAAACCAGGGAGGAGCCGAACAGCGACACTCCCTGGCTGATGAGAAAGGTGACGGTTTACTTTTTCCAGTTTTGCGTCATCGGCTCTTCCCCTTGGACTTGATGGCTCTGAGTTCGACATAGCCACGAGCACCCACCGGCTCAAGCTGGATGCGCGGATTCTCGTCGTCCCACTGGCAGCCGATGACGGTGGGGTCATATTTCTTCATGGAGGCCCAGACCTCCTCGATGGCTTGGCAGTAGTCCTCCTCCTGAAAGGGTTCGCCCTGGAACATCAGATATCTGGCGGCGGGCAGGCTGATGACGTCGAAGCCTTCGGGAACGGGCCCTTCATAATCGTGCTCAACCTCGACGCCCTGCACGTAAATAGAAGTTTCTGGCTTGCGGTATTTTTCCGGCAGCCACAGGCAGACCGGCTCGCCGCACAGGGACTTCATGCTGATAAGGATGCCCCAGACATCGCATCCGACTTCCTGGCAGTATTCCCAGTAGCCATCCGCTTTGGTTCACCGTTTGATGCTGACTGTGCGCGCTGGTTTGTCAATCGGTTGGACAAAAATGTTCTTTGTTTCCACGTTGCTTGACTCCTTCCATAGCTCTCTGAATTTGACTCCGAAGGGGGTAAACAGCGGAAGCGGAATGGGCAAAATGGCGTATTCCCGGGGGTTGCAGCCGAACTCCCGATAAAACGCCCGCTGATATCCATCTACGCTGCCAAAGCCCATATCGTAGGCCACATCGATGATTTTACAGACTTTATCCCGCAGCCGCAGGGCCGAACGGGACAGCCGCAGCCGCCTGATGTAATCCGCCGGAGTCAAACCCGTGTGCTGCTTGAACAGCCGGTAGGAATACCACGGGGAGAACAGCGCCGCCGAAGCTAGATCCGCAGAGGATATCGTCTCGTTCAAATGCGCCTCAATATACTCCTGCATCCGCTGGACGGCTTCGATTTGCTCCGTCACGTTTACCGCCTCCTGACAAATCTATTCTACGAAAACCTGCCGTCCACTCTCTCGACTATTTTTGCTGTTGCGGCTGCTGCGATTGTTCTAATTTGGGTGAAAGCTCAAACCGCTGAGTGGGATAACCGAATTCAATCAGCAATTCCCGTTCCGCGAAACCGAGTCGCTTGAGCTCTTCACGATATCCTGTGTCCGCATTGTCGCCTTCCCGGTATGTCGTGATGCTGATAATTCGTCCGCTCAGCAGGTTGTCCATGAGCGCATCTAGAAAGAGCTTGATGACACCCCGGTTCCGATATTGAGGATGAACAGCAAGAAACTCGATTTCTCCGGCCTCATAGGAAAACGCCGCTGCGCCTACCAGAATATTTCTGTTCCGCATGATGAGTGCCCGTCTCTCTTTAATGCCCCGGCGCAGGTTTGCAAGAAATTCATCCTCCACAAGACAGGGATAGCCGTCGATGGTAAGACGTGCCAATTCCAGCCAGTCAGAAATGTCTTCTGCCATGGCAAAGACGATATCTGATTTTTTCAATCCTGTTTCCAGCTTGCTTTTGCACAGCGTAAACCGCAGTTGCAGCGGGTAAAACTCCTCCCGCTGGCGGTAGCAGCCCGGTGTGGTCTTATACATTGCCTTAAAAATGCCAGTAAATGCCTGCTGACTCTTATATCCAGCGAGTATAGCAATTTCAAGAATCGGCTTTTGGGAAAAGACAAGGAGCTTCGCCGCCTCGGTAAGCTGCCGGCGCTGAGCGTATTCATGAATTGTCAAACCAACCGTCTCAGTAAACATGCGATGCAGATGAAATTTTGAATAGTGAACCGCCGCCGCAACCAAATCCAAATCCAGCTTACTGTTCAGATTGGACTCAATATAGTCAACCACCATGGAGATGATATCAATCTGGCTTTCCATAATGCGCCCTCCTTCCCTCAAAATAATATAATAGCACAAAAAAGAGTCGTTATTTTCATCATTCTTGCGGACCCGGCAGACGGTTAGCCCTCAGAGTGACATTAAACCGCCAGCTGTGAGAGGTCAGGCGTTTTAATCTTTTTGTGGAAGAGATTGGCACAGATCGTTCGCAACCTGAAACGGATCGGAACAATTTACCATGGTTTCCGTCTAAATTAAATATTCAGGTGTAAATTTTTCATTCTGTATATTTGAAAGGAAAGCATATGAAACGACAAATGTTTGCAGGTAGTATACTATGCCTTGCGCTTACAGCTTCCCTGTTGTTTTCTCTCTCCGGCTGCGGGACATCCGCACAGGCTGCAGACCTGATGGCGGGCTTGAAAGCCAATACCATAAATACCAATGTAGAATTAACCGGTGACGATTCCAAAGAAATTGCTAATTTTGCCGTAAACCTGTTTCAAAGCAGCGCATCCGCTACCGAGAATACGCTTGTCTCCCCGCTCTCCGTGCTGTGTGCTCTGGCCATGACCGCCAATGGCGCGGAGGGCAATACGCTTGTACAGATGAAGAATATGTTTGGACTTTCCATGCCGGAACTCAACAATTATCTGCACACTTATCTGGAAAGCCTGCCGTCAAGCGACAAGTACAAGGTCAACATCGCAGATTCCATCTGGTTTAAGGATGAAGAAAGCCTGACGGTGAAGAATAATTTTCTCCAGACAAACGCCGATTATTACGGCGCGTCCATCTACAAAGCCGCCTTTGATGATGCCTCTCTGAAGGATATCAACACCTGGGTCAGCAACAATACCGACGGGATGGTTCCCAATATCCTGAACGACATTCCGGAAGATGCCGTCATGTACCTTATTAACGCCTTGGCTTTTGACGCCGAATGGGAGACCATCTATCAAGAAACGCAAGTGCAGGACGGGACCTTTACCACTGAATCCGGCGAAGCCAAAGATGTCCAGATGATGTACTCTGAAGAAAGCCGCTATCTCGATGACGGCAGTGCTACAGGCTTTATCAAGTATTACGCCGACCAGAAGTACGCTTTCGTCGCCCTGCTACCCAATAAAGGTATCTCAATTGCCGATTACGTCGCCTCGCTCACCGGTGAAGGCCTTATGGACACACTCAATAACGCACAGAAAACGGGAGTGGAAACCGCCATTCCAAAGTTCGAGAGCAAATATACCTTGGAGATGAGCGATATTCTTAAGTCTCTGGGCATGACCGACGCTTTTGACAGCGCTCGCGCGGATTTCACAGGCATTGGGCAATCAGAAGATGGCAATATCTACATCAGCCGGGTTCTTCACAAGACCTATATTGCCGTGGATGAAAAAGGGACAAAAGCCGGCGCAGCAACAGCAGTGGAAATGAAAACAACTGGCGCAATGGTGAGTGAACCGAAAGCCGTTTATCTGAACCGACCCTTTGTCTACATGCTCATCGACTGCGAGACAAACCTGCCTATCTTTATTGGGACGGCAATGGATATAGCCCAATGGCGGTAACAAAAAATCATGATACATGCCTTTGGAGCGAACAGCAGGTCTTGATTTCCCACTTGAAAGAAATCGGTGGTGCGGATTACGAGCTGATCATAGGGACAAAACAAGCGGTATTGGGGCATTGGTCCGGATACCGCTTACTTTTTTGTCCGCTTCCGTCTGGCAGATGCCGCAGACATTTTTGTTGCATCTAATCCGAGATACTATATCTCCAAAAGTCTCACAATTCTGACCAAAAATTCAGGCCGCAAACAGGCCTTATTTCCCCTCTCTCCCACCACTTTAAAAACCATTAAACGCAAAAAAGAGCCCGAGAAACACCGACTTGGTGCATCTCAGGCTCTTAAAAGTGCTGATGATGGGTTTGTTCCGGAATGGATACCGGATATCGCCGGACCGCTGACTGCCCAGTTAGTCGGACAAAATAAATTCATCCGAACCGGCTTGGGGACAGGGAATGTCAGGCAGTCAAAATAGCGAGATTTTTAGTCAAGTTGGGTGCGAGAGGGACACAAACTATTTATTTCTGGAGCTTAGCAATCTCCTCGGCAAAGTTCTCTTGCTTCTTCTCAATGCCCTCGCCCTTCTCAAAGCGAACAGCGCTGACAAACTTCACGTTACCACCAGCGGCCTTAGCGGTAGAAGCAATATAAGCCTCCACGCTCATAGAGCCGTCCTTCACAAAGGGCTGCTGCAGCAGGCAGTTTTCCTCATAGAACTTGCGCAGTTTCCCGGTGACGATGCCCTCACGAACCTTCTCCGGCTTTGCGGCCATCTTGGGATCGTTGGCCATCTGGACCATCATGATCTTCTTCTCCTCATCCAGAGTAGCCTCATCCACCTGAGACTTGTCCCAGAAGCGAGGATTCAGAGCGGCAATCTGCATCGCCACGTCCTTGCCGATGGCCTCCACCTTCTCGGCGGGCAGATCAGTGGCCAGGTTCACCAGCACGCCGATCTTGCCGCCGGCGTGGACGTAGGGCACGCTGATATTTTCAGAATAGCGGGCAAACCGGCGAACCTTAATGTTCTCACCGATAACCAAAACCATCTCCTGCTGCTCTTCCTGGACGGTACGGCCGTTGCCGTAGGAAGCAGCCATCAGAGCATCCAGATCGGCGGGATCAGCTTTCGCCACCACATCGGCCACGCCGTGGACAAATTCCACAAACTTTTCGTTCTTGCCCACGAAGTCGGTCTCGGCGTTGACCTCGACCACCACGCCCACACCGTCAATGACGGCAGCGTAAGCAGCGCCCTCGGCGGCGATACGGCCGCCCTTCTTGATAGAAGCCGCCAGACCCTTCTCACGCAGGAACTCAACAGCCTTGTCCATATCTCCGTCAGTAGCGACAAGAGCCTTCTTGCACTCCATCATGCCAACGCCAGTCTTCTCACGCAGAGCCTGTACGTCTTTTGCGGTAATTGCAGCCATGATTTATACCTCCAAATAAATTTAAATAAAAGGAGCGCCTGCCCGCGCACGGGCGGGCGCTCCGCATTTTTCCTTGGTAGAGAGACTTAGGCCTCGGCGCCAGTCTCAGCGGCGGGAGCATCCTGGCCCTGACGGCCCTCCTGGATGGCATTGGCCATCACGCCGGAAATGAGCTTAATGGCACGGATGGCATCGTCGTTGCCGGGGATGACGTAATCAATTTCATCGGGATCGCAGTTGGTATCCACAATAGCCACGATGGGAATTTTCAGCTTACGGGCCTCGTTGATGGCGTTGCGCTCCTTGCGGGGGTCCACCACGAACATGGCAGAGGGGAGCTTGCGCATCTCGGTGACGCCGCCCAGGTACTTCTCCAGCTTGGCGATCTCGCCCATGTGCTTCATGACTTCCTTCTTGGGAAGCATGTCGAAAGTGCCGTCTTCCTGCATCTTCTTGAGCTGGTTGAGACGATCCACGCGGCCCCGCATGGTCTTGAAGTTGGTGAGCATGCCGCCCAGCCAACGGGCATTGACATAGTACATACCGCAGCGCCCGGCCTCTTCCTTGATGGCCTCCTGAGCCTGCTTCTTGGTGCCCACAAACAGGAGCGTGCCGCCCTGAGCGGAAGTGTCGCGGACGAAGTTATAAGCCTCTTCCAGCTTCTTCACAGTCTTCTGCAGATCAATGATATAGATCCCGTTGCGCTCGGTGTAGATATAGGCGGCCATCTTGGGGTTCCACCGACGGGTCTGGTGGCCAAAGTGTACGCCTGCCTCGAGAAGCTGCTTCATAGATACGACTGCCATAGTTTGTTTTCCTCCTTTATTTGTTGTGCCTCCACTTCGGTCATCTGGCCAGGTCTATCCCCTGGGGGGACACAAGACCGCCATCCCTGAAGTGTGTGTTATGGTCACATGCTCTGGTATTTTATCATGAAGCGGCTCCAAATGCAAGGATTATTTCCCTTTTCCAGCAAAAAAATTCTACTCTTCCTCCTGCTGGTTCTGGGTGGCCATCGCCTCATCAAAGTGTCTGTTGATTTGCTCCGTAAAAGCCTGTGCGGCGTTGTAGCCCATCTTCTTGTGGCGGTTATTCATCGCCGCCACCTCCACAATGACCGCCAGGTTCCGCCCCGGCTTGACAGGAATGGTAACGGCGGGGACCTGAACGTCCAGAACCGTTGTGAACAGTTCTTCCAGCCCCAGACGGTCATACATGGCTCCGTCCCGCCATTGCTCCAGATTCACCACCAGGTCGATATTGGCCTCGTCTTTGACGGCGGAAACGCCAAAGAGCTGCCTCACATCCACCACGCCGATCCCTCTGAGTTCCATATAGTGGCGGATGAGCTCCGGCGCACTGCCCACCAACTGATGGGCAGTCACCCGTTTAATCTCCACGGCGTCGTCAGCAATCAGCCGGTGTCCGCGCTTAATCAGTTCAATGGCAGTCTCGCTTTTGCCTACGCCGGATTCCCCCAAAATAAGCACACCCTCCCCGTAGATCTCCACCAAGACGCCGTGACGGGTAATGCGGGGAGAGAGATTGGTCCTCAGGCCGGAAATCAACGCCCCCATAAAGGCAGAAGTCGTCTCCTGACTCATCAGGAGGGTGCGGTCGTACTTTTCCGCCATCTCCAAACACTCGGGAAAGGGGTCCATCCCCCGGGTGATGATCAAAGCGGGGATATCTTGGGCCAGAAGCTGTTCAAAGCTCTTGCGCCGCTCCTCCGGGGACATCCCTTCCAAAAAGGTGGATTCTACCTTGCCCAAGACTTGCAGACGCATGGGGTCAAAATAATCAAAAAAGCCGATGAGCTGAAGCCCGGGCCGATTTACATCCTCCGTACGGATAAGGCACTTGTCATATCCTTTCCCCTTTCGCAGGATATCCAGGCCGAACTCTTCCACCAACTTAGACAGCTTGACGCTGTAAAGGCTCTCCATGACATTCACTCCTCTTTTGTCTTATTCTCAGTATAACACCGGGCAAAGGCAGGGGCAACTGTTTTTCCGGGGACGGAACGCAAAGTTCGGGCAGGGATCTGAGTGTCAGACCCCTGCCCGAAAATAAAGTTTAGAAAATTTGAGAACACTGTCTCAATGACAGCAGGAGCAGCTCCCGTGCTCGTCCTCACAGGGCAGCTTGCAGCTCTCCGGCACCGGAAGCCCCTGGCGCCGGTAGTAGTCTCCCAAAGCTGCCTTGATCGCCTCCTCGGCCAGCACCGAGCAGTGCATCTTATACCCAGGCAACCCGTCCAGAGCCTCGGCCACGGCAGCGTTAGTGAGGTTCAGCGCCTCCTCCACCGGCTTGCCCTTGATGAGTTCTGTGGCCATAGAAGAGGTGGCAATGGCTGAGCCGCAGCCGAAAGTCTTAAACTTCACGTCTGTGATTATGCCGTCATCAATTTTTAGATACATCTTCATGATGTCGCCGCACTTGGGGTTGCCCACCTGGCCCACTCCGTCCGCGTTTTCCAGTACACCCACATTTCTGGGATGCTCAAAATGGTCCATAACCTTTTCCGAATAAAGCATATTCATTCGCTCCTTTTCTTACTTTTCGTACCAGACAGGGCGCTGCTGCTGTTCGTCCCACACCGGAGACATGGCCCGCAGGTAGTTTACCACTTCCGGCACTTCCTTTAAAATGTAGTCCACATCCTCGTCAGTAGTCTCCCGCCCTAGGGAGAGCCGCAAAGATCCGTGAGCCACTTCATGGGGCAGGCCGATGGCCAGCAGCACATGGGACGGATCCAGCGAGGCCGAGGAGCAGGCCGAGCCGGAAGAACCACGGATGCCGCGGCTGTCCAGATGGAGGAGCAAAGCCTCACCCTCCACTCCCTCAAAAATGAGGGATGCCGTGCCGGGGAGTCGGTTTTCCCGATCGCCGGTCACCTTGGAATAGGGCAGTTTGGACAACTCGTCCAAAATCCGGTCCCGGAGTGCCGACAGGCGCCGGGATTCCGCCTTCATGTCCTTCACCGATTCCCGCAGTGCCGCTGCCATGCCCACGGCTCCCGCCACATTCTCGGTACCGGAACGCAGGCCCTTCTCCTGTCCGCCGCCCAAAATAAGGGGTGGCAAACGGACGCCCTTGCGCATATAGAATCCGCCCACGCCGCCCGGTCCATAGAACTTATGGGCTGAGAAGGACATCAGATCACAATTCCACGCCTTCACATCCACTGGGATATGTCCCACCGCCTGCACCGCGTCCACATGGAAGAGAACGCCACACTCCCGGGCAATGGCACCGATGGCGGCAATGGGCTCTATCGTGCCGATCTCATTGTTGGCCGCCATAATGGAGATGAGAATGGTGTCCGGTCGAATCGCGGCGCGCACCTGCTCCGGATCCACTCGGCCCAAGGCATCCACCGGCAGGTAGGTAACCTCAAACCCCTGTTTTTCCAAATACTGCGCTGTATGCAGAATGGCATGGTGCTCAATGGCGGAAGTGATGATATGCTTTCCTTTCTTTCCGCGCAGCTCTGCAACACCTTTCAGGGCCCAGTTATCTCCCTCTGTGCCGCCGGAGGTAAAATAAATCTCCTCAGACTGGGCGTTCAGGCAGGCCGCAATCAGGGCCCGGGCCTCATCCAAATCAGTCTTAGCCTCCTGCCCAAAAGCATAGAGGCTGGAGGGATTTCCAAAGCGCTGCGAAAAGAAGGGCTCCATGGCTGCCTGCGCTGCCGGAGAAAGCGGGGTGGTCGCCGCGTGGTCGGCGTAAACGATTCTTGTCATATTTAAAGAACTCCTTTCGGATTTTCATTTTATATAATTCCTATATGTTTAATATGATTATATCAAATGATTTCAATTTGTCAAGAGAAAAATAAGCAGGGAGCGATTTTTTTCGCTCCCTGCTCCACCCGGCAAATGCCTCTTTTAAGGCTTCTGCGCGTTAAATTTGTTGTATGCCTCGCTGACTTTGCTGGCCGGGGCAGGATCCACCTGATACCAGCCGCGGGTTTTGGCCGCCTGAAACAGATCAGTCTGTGTCTGGTGGCCTTGGTCCAAAATCTTCAAAAATTCGTCCCGAAGCTGGACGTTAACACACTCCGAGGCACAGGTGTCATAATTGGAACTCATCTTTTTCTCACTGAGCATCAAATCTGTGATACGCTCCTGATCGTTCATGGAATTTCCTCCTCTTTTACTGCAAATAATTCAGCAGACAGGTAAAATTCTGCCGATGCTGATCTGCGTACTGCTGAAAGCTGGTTTTGAGCTGGGCGTCCTCCGCCTCCTGGACAGCGGCCTGGTATTTGCAGCAGAGTACTTTTTCAAAATTGAGCTGGTCGCCGAGGGCGGAGAGCTCTTTTGTGCTGAGATTTGCCATATAGTTTTCCTCCTTTTCAAGATTCTCGTTTAGTCTCCCCAAAAGTACCGCCGCTATGCGGAAGTTCCGGGCATCCACGAGAAGAAAAGGAAAAAAGAATATGCCATACCCGGTCCAGCCGTTCCAGGCGCCCCAGGCAAAACAGGGGCGCCAGCGGAAAGGATTCGGCGGGATTAAAGGGAAAGGCCAGTTCAAAACCATTTTCGTACCGGCGGAGCAGGGCTCTGGTCAGCTTCCGCCCGGCCACTGCCGCCGCGGGATCGCGCATAAGCCTTCCGGGGCAGTCCACCCAGCTCCAACCAACCGGAGGCCGGATTTCTCCGGCCGGTTCCGTCGGAAGGATCTCCGCCCCTACCGGGGGCCAGACGCCGCGCCGCTCCAACTGGGCAATGGGCAGTGCCCGCCGCAGCCGCAGCGCACCGCCCTCTGGGATTAGCGTGCCCAGCAGGACCCGCTTTTCTTCTCCGTGCAGCCACGCCTTGTATAGTCCGCCCCCATCGGAGGCCCGAATGGCCTGACAGATTGCCTGATCCCCCTCCCGCCGTACCGTTACCGCACCGCCGGGACTGTCAAAGCTCCACTCCATCCCATTCCACCCCCTCTGGGAAGTTTATGCGCCCGGTTGGGCGGACATGTCTTGCCAAAGAGATTGAAGTCCTTTATAATGGGAATTATTCCCCATCCGGCGGCCGCATCCTCAGTTTTGCTTTGAATGCCCCGCTTTAAGACCCCTGCCGTTTTTATCCCGCATTTTTCATTTTTAAAGGAGGACTCACCATGGCGTCAGATACCCACCGCAACGGGAGTTTCAGTTCTTCTCTCGGCTTTGTTCTGGCCTGCGTAGGCTCCGCCGTGGGCCTTGGAAATATCTGGCTGTTTCCCTACCGGCTTGGACAGTATGGCGGCGGGGCCTTCCTCGTTCCCTACCTGCTGTTTGTCACCCTCTTTGGGTGGGTTGGCCTCTCCGCCGAGTTCGGCATCGGACGCCTGGCCCACACCGGCACGCTGGGCGCCTACGCCTTCTGCTTCCAAAGCCGGAACCAGGAACGGGCAGGCCGGATTCTGGGCTGGATTCCCCTGATGGGCTCTCTGGGCATTGCCGTCGGCTATGCCATTATCGTGGGCTGGGTGGTCCGCTCCGCTGCGGGGGCCGCCACCGGGGCCCTGCTCTCCCAGCCCGACTTCTTCTCCCAGGCCACCGGCAGCTTTGGCAGTCTCCCCTGGCACGTCCTGGTTGTGGTACTGGTGTGCTTGCTGCTCTTCACCGGTGCCGCAGGGCGTATTGAAAAAGTCAATAAGATTATGATGCCCCTGTTTTTTCTTCTCTTCCTGGTCGTTGCAGTGCGGGTGGCTTTCCTTCCCGGTGCCGGCGAAGGTTACCGTTTTCTTTTTGCTCCCGACTGGTCCGCCCTGCTGGATCCCTTTACCTGGGTGATGGCCATGGGACAAGCCTTTTTCTCCCTGTCTATTACCGGCTCCGGCATGATCGTCTACGGTGCTTATTTGGGCCGGGATGCCGACATCCCCGGTGCGGCTCTGCGCACTGCTTTTTTTGACACCTGTGCCGCCCTTCTGTCCGCCCTGGCTATCATGCCTGCTGTGTTCTCATTTGGTATTGACCCCTCCGCCGGGCCTTCTCTTCTGTTTATTACTCTTCCCGGCATCTTTGCAAAAATGCCCCTGGGCCGGGTCTTTGCGGTTCTGTTCTTTATTTCAGTCATCTTCGCCGGTCTGACATCCCTTGTCAACATGTTTGAGGCCGTCTGCGAGAGCTGGCAGCACCGGTTCCGTCTCTCCCGCACCGCCGCCGTCCTGCTGTGCGGCGGCATCGTGCTGGGCGCTGGCATCTTTCTGGAGGCGGAACCGCTGGTGGGTGCCTGGATGGACTTCATCACCATTGTGGTGGTTCCCATCGGAGCCATGCTGGGAGCGGTGGCCGTCTATTATGTGCTGGGCTGGCCTGTGATCCGACGGGAGCTGGAGCTGGGCCGGCAGAAGCCTCTCTCCCGGTTTTTCGGCCCCTGCGCCAAGTACCTGTATGTCCCGCTCACCGTTGTCATTCTGATCCTGGGCTTCGTCTTTCACGGGATCGGCTGAGCACCGAGACCGGCGGGGGGGCCCCCA
>JAYFPI010000037.1:0-56553 GCA_034927965.1 Pseudoflavonifractor sp. | reverse complement strand
TTACTCCTCCTCTCTCAGATCTCGGCGCCGCACTTCTTGCAGACGCACACGCGCTTGCCGTCCGCGCCCACCTTGCTGGCGGGGCGAGTGGGCTTGTTGCACTTGGGGCACACCCGCATGACCTTGCAGGCGTAAATGGGGGCTTCCTTCTTCACGATGCCGCCCTCTTCGCCCTGCTTGCGGGGCTTGGTGTGACGGGTGGCCACATTGACCTTCTCCACAACGACCTTACGCTGCTCGGGCATGGCCTCCAGGACCTTGCCCTGCTTACCCTTGTCCTTGCCGGAGAGGACGATGACAGTATCGCCCTTCTTAATGCTCATAGTGTTCATGTTCTTCTCCTACCCCCTTACAGCACTTCGGGAGCCAGGGACAGGATCTTCATGTAATCCTTATCCCGGAGCTCACGGGCCACGGGCCCAAAGATACGGGTGCCTCTGGGGTTCTTGTCGTCCTTAATAAGAACGGCGGCGTTCTCGTCGAAACGGACGTAGCTGCCGTCGGCACGATGGATACCCTTGGCGGTACGGACGATGACGGCCTTGACCACTTCGCCCTTCTTCACGGTGCCGCCGGGCTGAGCCTTACGGACAGAGGCCACAACGACGTCGCCGATGTTGCCGAACTTCCGCTTGGAGCCGCCCAGGACACGAATGGCTTTGATTTCCTTGGCGCCGGTATTATCGGCCACCTTCAGATAGCTTTCCTGCTGAATCATACTGGCACCTCCTTATTTGGCTTTCTCGAGGATTTCGACCACGCGCCAGCGCTTGTCCTTGGACAGGGGCCGGGTCTCCATGACCCGCACGCGGTCGCCCACGCCGCAGGCGTTCTGCTCATCGTGGGCCTTGAGTTTGTAAGTTCTCTTGACGATCTTCTTGTACAGGGGGTGGGCCACACGGTCGGCAATGGCCACAACCACAGTCTTGTCCATCTTATCGGAAACCACCAGGCCGACTCTGGTCTTGCGGGAAGAAGCTCTCACTTCGCTCATGTTTTACTCCTCCTTCTTATCGGCCTGCGAGCTGCTGCTCGCGGATGATGGTCTTAACTCGGGCAATATCCCGCTTGACCTGAGCGATCTTCACGGGGTTATCCAGCTGGTTGGTTGCGTGCTGAAGACGGAGCTGGAACAGGTCCTTCTTCAAGTCGCCCAGCTTCGTCTCCAGCTCGGCGGCGCTCATTTTACGGACGTCATTCGCTTTCATCTTCATTCACCACCATTCTCGGTCACAGAAGGAGCTTCCTTCTTCACGATCTTGCACTTGACAGGCAGCTTGTGGCTGGTCAGACGGAGAGCCTCTTTGGCCACTTCCTCGGTCACGCCGCCGATCTCGAACATCACGCGCTCGGGCTTGACCACGGCGATCCAGTACTCGGGGGCGCCTTTACCGGAACCCATACGAGTGCCCAGAGCCTTCTTGGTCACAGGCTTGTCGGGGAAAATCTTGATCCAGACCTTACCACCACGCTTGGTGTAGCGGGTCATGGCAATACGGGCAGCCTCGATCTGGTTGGAGGTGATCCACGCGGGCTCCAGAGACTGGAGGCCCCAATCGCCGTAAGTCACGGTGTTGCCGCGGGTGGCCTTACCGGTCATGCGGCCACGGTGGACACGGCGGTATTTGCTTCTCTTGGGCAGCAGCATTTAATTCTGGCCTCCTTCCTGAGTCTGAGGGGCAGCGGGCGCAGCGGCGGGGCGGGGGGCCGGCCGACTCTGAACACGGTTATAAGTGGGGCCCTGGTTGCCGCCGCGGCGATCATCGCGGCGGAAGCCGCCGCCTGTGCGGCGGTCACCGTCCCGGCGATCCCGACGGGGACGGTCCGGGCGCTCTTTGAAGTTCTTGGTATCCAGGGTGCGGGGAGTGGTCCGCAGGGTCTGGGTCAGGACCTCGCCCTTATAGATCCACACCTTCACGCCGATGCGGCCGTAAGTGGTGGCAGCCTCGGTGAAGCCGTAGTCGATATCGGCACGCAGCGTCTGCAGGGGAATGGTGCCGTCGTGATAGTGCTCGGTACCGGCGATCTCGCGTCCGCCCAAACGGCCGGAGCATGAGACCTTGATGCCCAGAGCGCCGCCGCGCATAGCGCGGCCCATGGCGTTCTTCATCGCGCGGCGGTGGCCGATGCGGGCCTCCAGCTGCTGGGCGATGCTCTCGGCCACCAGCTGAGCGTCGGTGTCGACGCTCTTGACCTCCACGATGTTCAGGGCGACGGGCTTGCCGATCATCTTCTCCACCTGGAGGCGGATGCGCTCGATCTCAGTGCCACCCTTGCCGATGACCACGCCGGGCTTGGCGCAGTGCAGGTAGATGCGGACCTTGGCGTTGTCGCGCTCAATCTCGATCTTGGGCACTCCAGCGGAGTAGAGAGCCTTCTTCAGGTACTCGCGGATCTTGTGATCCTCCACCAGCAGGTCGCCCACTTTCTCGTTTTTGGCGTACCAACGGGAGTCCCAATCTTTAATAACACCCACGCGAAGACCGTGGGGATTGACTTTCTGTCCCATATTGTTCCTCCTCCCTTAGCGCTCTGCCACCGCGATGGTGATGTGAGAAGTGCGCTTGTTAATCCGATAGCCGCGGCCCTGGGCCCGGGGCATCATCCGTTTAATGATGGGGCCGGGGGTGGCGAAGGTCTCGGAGACATACAGCTTCTCGGGATCCATCTGGTGGTTGTTCTCGGCGTTGGCCGCGGCGCTCTTCAGCAGCTTCAGAAGAAGCTCAGAAGCGGCCTTGGGCGTGGTCATGAGAATGGCAGTGGCCTGGGCCACGCTCTTGCCGCGGATCAGGTCGCAGACGATGCCGACCTTACGGGGAGAGATACGGGCGTATCTCAGAACTGCTTTCGCTTCCATCTACTCTCTCCTCCTTACTTACCGGTCTTGGTGCCGGAGTGGCCCTTGAAGGTACGGGTTGGGGCGAACTCGCCCAGCTTGTGGCCCACCATATCCTCAGTGACATACACGGGCACATGCTTGCGGCCGTCATGGACGGCGAAGGTGTGACCGACGAAGGAGGGGAAGATGGTGGAGGCGCGGCTCCAGGTCTTCATAACCTTCTTCTCGTTCTTTGCATTGAGCTCGTCAACCCGCTTCAGAAGTTCGGGAGCGCAAAACGGGCCTTTCTTGATGCTTCTGGACATGTTTTACTCCTCCTTACTTCGTGTTACGGTGCTTAACGATGAACTTCTCGGTCCGGTTCTTGCCCTTGCGGGTCTTGTAACCCATCGCCGGCTTGCCCCAGGGAGTGACAGGGCCGGGACGGCCGACCGGACTCTTGCCCTCGCCGCCGCCGTGGGGGTGGTCGTTGGGGTTCATGGCGGAGCCGCGGACGGCGGGCCGCCAACCCATGTGGCGCTTCCGGCCTGCCTTGCCGATCTGAATGTTCTCGTGATCGGTGTTGCCTACCTGGCCGATGCTGGCCATGCACTCCAGACGGATATACCGCATCTCGCCGGAGGGCAGACGGACCTGGGCCATGCCGTTCTCCTTGGCCATCAGCTGAGCGGACACACCGGCGGAACGGACCAGCTGGCCGCCCTTGCCGGGATAGAGCTCGATGTTGTGGATCAGGGTGCCCACGGGGATCTCGCTGATGGGCATGGCGTTGCCGGGCAGGATGTCCGCGCCGGAGCCGGTCATGATAATGTGGCTGGCCTTCAGGCCCACAGGAGCCAGGATATAGCGGCGCTCGCCGTCCTCATATTCGATAAGGGCAATGTTGGCGGAGCGGTTGGGGTCATCCTGCAGGTTGATGACGGTGGCCTTGCCGGCCTTGTCACGCTTGAAGTCCACAACACGGTACTTCTTCTTGTTGCCGCCGCCGCGATGGCGGACGGTGATACGGCCGTAGCTGTTGCGGCCGGCATTCTTCTTCAGGTTCTCCAGAAGGCCGCGCTCGGGCTTGGCCTTCTTGTCGATCCCCTCGAACGCGGACACGGTCATGTGGCGCCGGGAGGGGGTCGTCGGTTTATAAGTCTTGATCGCCATTTTCCTTCTCCTCCTTACACCATGCCCTCAAAGAACTCGATGGCCTTGGAATCGGCGGTCAGGGTGACCATTGCCTTCTTCCAGGAGGCGCGGCGTCCGGCGGGGAACCGGCCAGTGCGCTTTTCCTTGCCAATCATGTTCAGAGTGTTGACCTTGGCGACCTTCACGCCGAAGATCTCCTCGATCGCCTTGGCGATCTCGATCTTGTTGGCGCTCTTGGCTACCTCAAAGGTGTATTTTTTATTTTCGGTCTCGCCCATGGACTGCTCGGTGATAATGGGGCGCTTGATGATGTCGTAAGCAGTGGTAGCCATTACGCGAACACCTCCTCGATCTCGGCCAGAGCAGCCTTGTCCACGATGAACTCATTGGCGTTGACGATGTCGTAAACGTTGATGAGCTTGGCGGGGGTGGTCAGCACGCCGGGGATGTTCCGGGCGGACTTGACCACGTTGGGGCAGGCAGTGACCACAACGGCCTTGTTGCCGCCCACGGCATTCAGGAAGCCCTGGACTGCCTTGGTCTTGATCTCGTCCATGCCGAGATCCTCCACCACGATGACCTTGCCCTGGGCCGCCTTGGCGGAGAGGGCGGACTTCAGAGCCAGACGGCGGACCTTCTTGTTCAGGGTATAACGGTAAGAGCGGGGCTTGGGGGCGAACACGATGCCGCCGTGGGTCCACTGGGGAGCCCGGGTGGAACCCTGACGAGCCCGGCCGGTGCCCTTCTGGCGCCAGGGCTTCCGGCCACCGCCGGAGACCTCCGCGCGGGTCAGGGCAGACTGGGTACCCTGACGGCAGTTGGCCAGGTGGTTCTTCACCACGTCGTGCATCACGCTGACGTTAGGCTCAATGCCGAAAATGGCGTCGGACAGATCGATCTCGCCGACCTGTGTGCCGGCCATGTTAAAAACGTTAGCCTTAGGCATGTCTCTTCTCTCCTCTCCTTAAGCTTTGCGGGCCGAGGCCTTCTGGGGATTACGGCCGGAAGCCTTCTGCGGGTTCTTGCTGATGTCGGCCCCAGCGTTCTTCTCCTTGACGTTGATCACGCTGTTGCGCAGGTAGACGACCCCGCCCTTGGGGCCGGGGATGGCACCCCGAACGGCGATGATGCCCAGCTCGGTGTCGACCTGGATCACGTCCAAGTTCAGCACGGTGACCTGATCCACGCCCATGTGGCCGGCGCCGATCTTGCCCTTGAAGATCCGGGAAGGATCGGTGCTGGATCCCATAGAGCCGGCGTGACGGTGCACAGGGCCGGTGCCATGGGTCTCCTTCAGGCGGTGAGCGCCCCAGCGCTTGATGACGCCCTGGTAGCCGTGGCCCTTGCTGATGCCGGTGACGTCCACCCGGTCGCCCTGGGTGAAGGCGGAGCAGTCAACGGTGTCACCCACGTTGAGCTTGTCGCAGTCCTTGAGTTTAAATTCCTTGAGGACCTTCTTGAGCACGCCCTCGCCCGCCTTCTTCAGGTGACCCAGTTCAGGCTTGGTGAGCTTGCGCTCGGGCACGTCCTGGTAACCCAGCTGCACGGCGGTGTAGCCGTCCTTCTCCGCGGTCTTCTTCTGCACCACGGTGCAGGGGCCCGCCTCAATGACGGTGACCGGGATGACGTGGCCGGCTTCATCGAAGATCTGCGTCATGCCGACCTTCTTGCCGATGATGGCCTTTTCCATGTGTTTTCCTCCTTAATAAGGTTATTGGTTGAGAGAGTTGCCGGCTCGGCATTGCTCTGTCAACTTGACCCGTCCGCCTCAAAACGCGGCGGACTGCGGTACAAACGGTGTCAGGTGCGGGGGTTACAGCTTGATCTCGATGTCCACACCGGCAGGGAGCTCCAAGCTCATCAGGGCCTCAACCGTCTTGGGAGAGGGCTTGATGACGTCGATCAGGCGCTTATGTGTGCGGCGCTCAAACTGCTCGCGGCTGTCCTTGTACTTGTGGACGGCCCGCAGGATAGTGACGATTTCCTTCTTGGTGGGCAGGGGGATGGGGCCGGAGACAGCGGCGCCGGTGCGCTTGGCGGTCTCCACGATCTTTTCCGCGCTCTGATCGATGAGCTGGTGATCGTAGGCCTTGAGGCGGATGCGGATCATTTCTTTCTGAGCTGCCATGATTTTTTCCTCCTTAAACATACGAAGTGGTGAATGGGTGCCGCCCTTCGTACGGTGAGAACTTTTTCTGTCCACTTTATCGTGCGTATCACTCCACGACAGAAAGAAAACCGGCAGGATAAGCCGGCCGGTCTCTGCCTCAGCGTGACGATATACGCTGGTACAGAACGTTCTCAGCCGCCCGATTTAACGGACATACTCCGCGGAAGTTACCGGCTTTCGCCGCAATCTCCCGCATCATCGCATAGTGCGCCCTAAACAGGCGCTTGATCATGATATCGCAAAACGCTGTTCAAGTCAAGTATTTTTTCGCTTTTTTCTCTATGAATTGTCAGGTCAAGGGCAGTGAATAACAAAGACCACCGCAGAAGGATCTCTCCTTAAAAAAATGAAATTCCATAGACTTCCCGAATATGGTATGATAGGCACAAAACGGCGGTCATACCGTCTTTGCCGCGCAGTATGACCGTCTGAACTTGTTTAGACAGGGACTTGGGTTCTGGAGGAAACAATATGAAAACAACCTGCTCAAAAGCAATCGCCGCCATCAATCAGATTGCGGCGATCACGCTTCTTATGCTGTCGGTGGTAAATATCTGGGCCCCGTTTTATACCTTCTCTCATGGAGAAAGCGCCCACTTTCTCCACTATCTCGCCATCCATCATACCATCCGGCGGCTGATCAGCTTTGTCATCTTCATTGTATCCTGGAAACTTTACAAGCGCGTCAGCGCTGCTTGGGCAGTGGTAATGGTCGCGCTGTCCGCCGGAATTTTCCAGTACATTTTGCTTTATCACAATCGACTGCAGAATCCGCTGTTTCTTCTGGAGCTGGCCAGCTATTTTGTGCTGCTTTTGTCCCGGAACTATTACTGCCGCAAACCGAACCGATACTCGCTGCGCAAGGGGCTGGCGGTTTTTCTCGTCTACACCACATTTGTGCTTTTCAACGCAGTACTGTCCCTTCTCAAGGCGAAAGGGCACTCGACATTTTGGGACGGCATATGGCAGACCATCAGCATCCTGTTTGACTCGGACAATTTCAATCTGTCCGCCACCGGCGGAGGGCTGCTGTATCACAGATTTCTGTTCTGGTTCAGCTGGGGCTGTATTCTCATTGCCCTTCTTTTTCTCCTGACCCCGCTGATCAGCGCCAGGGGAAAAACGCAGGAAGATGTCCAGCGGGTGCGAGAGCTTGTCAAAAAATACGGCGACAACTGCAGCTCCTACCTGACCTTGGAAAAGGACAAGCAATATCTGTTCGGCCACACGGTGGAAGGCGTCATCGCCTACGGAATGGTCCGGGACACACTGGTCGTTCTGGGAGAACCCATCTGCGCACCTGAAAATCTTTTGCCCTTTTTATCGGAAATCAAGGCATACTGCGAAAAAAACGCATACAGCCTGCTGTTTTTAAATGTGACGAGTCCGATGTTGGACCAATATAGAAAGATGGGAATGGGAACCGTCAAATGCGGAGAAGAGCCACGGTTTTATCTGCCGCGCTATTCCATTGCCGGCAAAGAAGGTTCAAAAATCAGGCTGAACATCAATCACGCAACGCGCGAGGGGCTGCACATTCTGGAGTACAGGCCCAACGAACACCGGGACCTGGCCGTGGAATCGGAGATCATGCGCATTTCTCAGGAATGGTTCTCCATGAAAAAAAGCGGTGAGCTCGTTTTCACCATGGGAACCATCGGCTTTGACAATCCCATGGACCGACGCTATTTTTACGCCGTGGATCCCCAAGGGGAAATTGCGGGGTTTATCGTTTTTCTCCCTTTTATGCATATGACCGGGTATGTGGCGGATGTAACCCGCTACCGAAAAACTTCGCCCCGGGGCACAGTCGAGAAGCTCTTTTACGAAGCGTGCATGACCTTCCGGTCTGAGGGGATCGAATGGGCGAGCCTGGCGCCGGCACCGCTGGCCCGACTGGGCAAGGAAACGGACGCAGCGGCCAAACTTCTGAACACCATATACGAAAAAATGAACGATGTCTACGGATTTAAGGCTCTCTACCAGGCCAAACTCAAGTACAATCCCACAAACTGGGAGCCCTCCTATTATGTCTATGATCCTCCCCGCCTTACTCCCTCGGTGGCGTACTCCATTATCCGCATTCAAAATCCACTGGGAATTGAGGATTATGTCAAGGCCTTCCTGCGCGGCCGCAAGGCAAAGTGGACCTCAAGGCGGCTCGGCCGGGCCGCCGACTCACTTCCTGCGGAAGGTGACGGCGCACATTACGATTAAGGCCAGCCCCGCCACCGTGTACACGGTCACACGCCCCGGCTCCACTCCGGCCGGATCTCCACTTCGCCCGCCAGGGCCCCGTCCAAAGCGGACAAAAACTCCTCCCGCCGGTCTGGCAGTGTCCCCTTTAGGGGCAGATAGTTGGAGGCGTGGTCACAGGTAAAATGGAGCGGATCCACCGTCAGCTTGTCTACCAACAGACGTACCTCCTCCAGGCTCTCCCGGGCGGTAATGGGAGTAAACCGCCCGGCCTGCCAGTCCCGATAGAGGGCCGTCCCCGGCTGAAGGATCAGGGAGAGCGCAGACAGATGCCGGGGCTTCATCTCATTGACCATAGCCGCAGTGTCCAGAATGTGGCGCGTCCCGCCGCCGGAGCCCGCCAGACCAAGAAGCACCATGACCCAGAGATCCATCCCCGCCTCTCTCAGTCGCACTCCGGCTTCCAGCATCCCGGCGGCATCTACCCCCTTGCAGACAGCCTTCAGCAGGGCGTCGTTCCCGGTCTCCATCCCCAGATAGGCCCGGGTCAGCCCCGCCTCCCGGAGCGTCCGCAGCTCCTCCGGCGTCTTTTCCAGCGTGCTGTCCGGCCCGGCGTATGTGGTGACCTTTTCCAGCGTGGGAAAAGTCTCATACAGCGCCCGCAAAATGGCCAGCAGATCCTCTGTCGGCAGGGCGATGGCGTCCCCGTCGCAGAGGAACACCCGCCGCACATCCCCATAATAGGCCTTAGCCATCCGGATGTCCTCCATCACCTCGGACAGAGGCCGGACGTGATAGCGCTTATCCTTGTACATTCCGCAAAAGGTGCAGGCATTGTGGGAGCAGCCCACTGTGACCTGAAGCAGATAGCTCTTCCACTCCCCGGGCGGACGATAAATCATTCCTTCATATCGCATCGGTTTTCTCCTTTTCAAATGTTTTCAGCGCGCGCCGGGCCGCCGCCTTGGCGGCCTCCACGTCCAGTGTCTCTCCGGTAAAGTGCTCCAGAGCGAGAATGGCCTGATGGAGGAGCATCCCCATCCCATTCATAGCGGGGTGCCCTCTCTCCCGTGCCCGGCGCAGCAGTGCGGTCTCCTCCGGCGCATAGATCACATCGCACACCGCGGCCCCGGCGGGCAGGGCGTCCACAAAGGACAGGTCGGCAAATTCCCTGCCGGTCCCCGCCATTCCAAGGGAAGTGCAGTTGACCAGCACGTCACTCTCTCCGGCGACCCTGCACAGGGTCGCCAAATCAAATCCCGCGGGGGTCAGATTTGAAGGGTCGGCCCCGCACAGCGCCTCTGCCTTTTCCACTGTGCGGTTGCACACGGTGACCTTGGCCCCCGTGCCTGCCAGGGCCAACGCCACCGCCTTGGCGGCGCCGCCGGAGCCCAGCAGGATCACCCGCTTCCCGGCAGGGTCCACCCCCAGATCGGCCAGCGCCCGGAGAAACCCGCCACCGTCGGTGTTGTAGCCGTAATATTTTCTGTTTCGAAGGCAGATGGTATTCACCGCGCCACACCGGCGGGCTGCCTCGTCTACCTCGTCCATCAGGGGGAACAGCTCTTCCTTGTGGGGCATGGTGGCGTTGAACCCAGCGTAGCCGGAAAAAGCCGCACACTCCAGCCAGCGCCCGGCTTCTCCCCGGGGCACCGGCTGGCAGAGATAAATGTAGTCCAGTCCCAGGGCCTTGATCATGGCATTCTGGATCACGGGCGACTTGGAGTGGAGCACCGGGTCCCCGATGACGCAGAGCTTCCTAGTGGTGTTTTTCACTTCCACGCGCATGTCTCTCTCCTCCTTCTCCTCCGCCTGAGTCGGTGTGGGCAGGGCGGCGTTCACCAGGAAGGCCACCGTCACCCCCACCACCGTCTCAATGATCCGGGCGGCGGCATAATCAAAGCGGGACGTACCGGTAACACCGGTGACCAGCATCACGCAAGGCACGATGCAGGCCATGGCGCAGGCCGCGGGCCGCTGAATCAGCTGACAAATCCAAAGCCCCGCCACACACACGATCCCCAGCGCTGGCACCAGGACCCAGGGCGAAGTCAGATTCTCTCCCAGCAGCAAGGTGGCCGCGCCCAAAGCTCCGCCCACCAAAACGCCGATAAATCGGGAAATCCCCTGCTGCACGGTCTGTCCCAAACTGCTCTGAGTGCAGACAATACAGGCAATACAGGCGTAGAGCGGGCCGATGCAGCCCAGCACTCCCCCCCGCGTCTCATCATACAAAAGGCCAAAGGGGACAAACAGCAGATAGGAGACCATGACCGCCACAGCGGTCTTGATCACCCGCATCCCCACCCGGGGAACCCTCGGGTTGGTCATGTCTTTCCTCCCTCTCATTCCGTCCGGCTGGAAGCGCTTTCAGCCCTCCCGCGCCAGAAAATAGTCCATCGCGGCTTCGTAGCCATAGAGCCCCAGCCCGCAGATTTGACCCACGCAGGCGGGCGCGGTGATGCTCTTATGCCGAAACTCCTCCCGCTGGTGGATGTTAGAGATGTGCACCTCCACGCAGGGGACGCTCACCGCTTTGAGCGCGTCCAGGATAGCCACGCTGTAATGGGTGTAAGCCCCCGGGTTCATGATGATGGCATCATAAACTCCGTCGGCGGCCTGGATGGCATCCACGATGGCTCCCTCATGGTTGGACTGGAAGCACTCCGCCGACCCGCCGCGTGCCTCCGCCCGCCGCTTCAGCCTGGCGCAGAGGCTGTCGTAGTTCTCCTCGCCGTAGATCCCCGGCTCTCGCTTGCCTAGCAGATTCAGGTTAGGCCCATTGATGATGAGAAATTTCATTCCAATCCCTCCAGTACTCTCGCCGCCGTGGAAATGGGCGAGGTAAAATTGGTGATCGTTACATCGGCCCACCGGCGGTAGGTTTCCTCCCGCTCGGCGGCCTTCGCCAGAAACGCCTCTCTCCCCTCCTGCGCCAGAGGGCGGCCCTCCATAGACTCGTGGTCGTAGATATCCCCGGCGTCCCGGTTCAGCCAGAATACTGTGCCGCTCTCCTTCAGTGGGGCCATGGCCACTTCCCGCAGAGGCAGACCACCGCCGCAGGCGATGATCAAATCCTGCCGCAGGGAGAGCGCCTGAGCCACCCCAACTTCGAGGGATCGAAAGTAGTCTTCCCCTTGGGTGGCGAAGATCTCCTCCACCGCAAGGCCCTCCCGGGCCTCGATCAGCCGGTCGGTATCCACCAGCGTCTTTTTCAGCCGCCCGGCCAGGAGCTGGCCCACAGTGGTCTTACCCGAACCCATCATGCCGATCAAAACAATATTTTTCATCCCTCATACCCCCTGAAATTGCCCAGCACCCGGAAGTCCGCGGAGAGCTGACTCAGCTCGTGGAGCACACCGTCCATCCCTGGGGCCAACAGGTCGCCGGAGCACTCCAGGAAGAAAAGGTAGTCCCAGCCGCGGTCCGGAATGGGTCTGGACTCAATCTTCAGCAGATTGAGTCCGTGAACGGCAAAGATGGTCAGAATTTCATGGAGAGAGCCAGCCTGATGGGGCAGAGAAAAGAGCGCAGAGATCTTGTCTCTGCCCTCCCGCAGCTCTGGCAAGGGGGACACTGCCACAAACCGGGTGTGGTTGGCCGAGTTATGGTTGATCCCCTCGGCCAGAATGTCCAGCCCGTAGAGCCGGGCGGCCCGCTTGGAGCAGATGGCGGCCGCCGTCCGGTCTCCGGTCTCCTTTACCTGCTTTGCCGACCCGGCGGTGTCCAGCGTGGGCACCCGTCGCCAAGCGCGGTGAGCGTCCAAAAACCGGTCGCACTGCATCAGCCCCTGCTCGTGGGAGTAGACGGTCTGGATGTCTTCCAGCCCCACCCCGGGGAGAACGGCCAGACAGTGCTCCACCTTCACCTGCCACTCCCCCACCAGGGAAAAGTCATACTGGGCCAGCAGGTCGTAGACCTGGCGGATGGAGCCGGTGGAGGAGTTTTCAATGGGGAGCATGGCGTAGTCGGCTTCCCCGTCGGCCAGAGCCTGGAATACATCTCCGAACCAGGGCAGCCCACAGGCGTCCACCCTTTCTCCAAAAAATCCCGCGGCGGCCTCCTCACTGTATGCCCCCGGTTCCCCCTGATAGACCACCCGTGGACTGGGCACCGGCTCCCGGCGGCGGTCCAGGGCACTGAGCCACCGGGCGTAACCCGCGTCCTCCGCCCCCTCCCGCACCAGTGTGCGCTGCTGACGGCGGGAGATGGCCATGACGCTTTCATAGAGGGCGGCCACGTCGGCCTTGGCGGCGGGGGTTTCGGCCAGTGCTGTCTTGGCGGCAATGACCTGCCGCTCCCGCGCGCTGTCCAGTACCGGAATGCCCTGCTCCTTTTTATACTCCCCCACTCGCCCGGTCACCGCCATGCGGCGGAGAAAGAGGGGAACCAGCTGCGCGTCGATGTCGTCGATTTCCCGGCGCAGTTCATCCAGCTGAGACATGGGAATCAGCTCCTTTGTTTTGAATCCTGCTCTCACAGGGCGCAAATCAGATCCCCAGCACCTCGCACGCCGCCAGGGCCGCCGCCGCCTCGATCACAGGCACCGCCCTCGGCACGATGCAGGGGTCGTGCCGGCCCTTGATCTCGATCTCCACTTCCTCCCCGGTGCGCAGATCCACGCTCTCCTGGGGAAGGGAGATGGAGGGAGTGGGCCGCAGAGTCACCTCAAACACTACCGGCATCCCGTTGGTGATGCCGCCGTTGACCCCGCCGGCGTTGTTGGTCTTGGTGACCACCTGTCCGTCCTTCACCTCAAAGGGGTCGTTGGCCTCGGTGCCCTTGAGATAGGCAAAGGCCACCCCCGCGCCAAAGGCCACCGCCTTGACGGCTGGAACGGCGAAGAGGTACTGAGAGAAAATGCCCTCCACATTGCGGCCGAAGTCCGGCTCCCCCAGTCCAGCGGGCAGACCGGTCACGGCACACTCAATGGAGCCGCCCACCGAGTCCTGTCCCTCCCTGGCCTCCCGGATGGCCTGGCGCATCTCCTCCCCCTTCTCCTCATCCAGCACGGGGAAGTCCTTTTCCGCCAGAGAAAAGAGTTCGGCGGGATCGTTAAAGGAGGCGTCGTTGACACCGTAAACAGAGCTGATATGGGCACCCACCCGGACGCCCCGCTGGGCCAGCAGCTGCTTGGCCACCGCTCCCGCCGCCACCAAAGGCGCGGTGAGCCGCCCGGAAAAGTGTCCGCCCCCTCGGTAGTCCAGACAGCCCCGGCTGCGGACGAATCCGGCATAGTCGCCGTGGCTGGGCCGTGGAGTGTAGCGCAGGGCCTCATAGTCCCCGGAGTGCTGGTCGCTATTTTCGATCACCATGGTCAGGGGCGCGCCGGTGGTTTTGCCCTCAAAGACGCCGGAGAGGATCTTCACCTCGTCGGCCTCCTTCCGGGCGGTGGAGAGGTCGTTTTTTCCGGGAGCCCGGCGGCTCATCTCCTTTTGAAGCTGTACCATATCCAGGGTCAGGCAGGAGGGCACCCCCTCCAGCACCACGCCGATGGCGGGGCCGTGAGACTCTCCAAAAATCGTATATCTCATGCAGTCATTTCTCCTTCCGCTCAGGGCATTTCCTCACGCTTCGGCGACCTTCCCGCCCAGGCAGGCGTAGTCCTCCCAAAAGTCGGGATAAGATTTCCGAACGCTTTCCGCCCCTGCGAGGGTCACCGGAGCGACGCACCGGGTGGCGGCGACGGCCACCATCATGGCGATACGGTGGTCATTGTGACTGTCCGCCGCTCCCCCGGAGAGCGCTTCCACGCCGGTAATCGTCAGGCTGTCCGGCCCCTCGGCCACCTGCGCCCCCAGCCGGTTCAGCTCCTCCCGGACGGCGGCGAGCCGGTCGCTCTCCTTGATGCGGAGCCGTCCGGCATTGACGATGCGGGTCACCTCTCCCGCCCGGAGGGCAGCGTGGGCGGCCAGCGCTGGCACCAGGTCGGGACACTGGGATACGTCCAGCTCCACCGTCCCATTTCCCCGAAGCAGGTTGTAATAAGGGACGATCCGTTTGTCCCCCTGCGTTGAGGCCAAATTCATCCCGGTGATCTCCACCTGGTTGCCAAGGCCCCGGGCAGCGTACCAAAACCCCGCCTGGGACCAGTCGGCCTCCACGGCAGCCTCGGCCGGATGGTAGGTCTGTCCGCCGAGCACGTTCAGGGTTCGGTCGCCCATCCAATCCGCTCTCACGCCAAAGGCGGCCAACGCCTCCAACGTCATATCCACATAGTTCCGGGACTCCAAATCAGTAGTTAACATAATTTTAGAATCCCCCTCCAACAGCGGCAGGGCGTAGAGCAAACCCGTGATAAACTGGGAGGACACGTCGCCGGGAAGGCGGTATTCCCCCGAGGTCAACCGGCCTTTGACCGTCAGCACACCGTCCTTTTGCGCACAAAAGATCTCCTTCTCATCAAAGAGATCAAAGTAAGGCTTCTGGGGGCGCTCCATCAGCCGCCCCCGGCCGGTAAAGCACCCTCCGCCCCGAAGAGCTAGGGCCACGGGGATCAAAAACCGCAGGGTGGAGCCGGACTCTCCGCAGTCCAGCAGGGGCAGCTCCTCCCCGGTCTGCCGGAGGGCGTCCATGCACCTCTGGGTGGCCTCGATGTCCTGGGACTGGGCCAGGTTGCGGATGACGCTCCCCTCCCCCGCCAGCGCCGCGGCAATGAGAACCCGGTGGGCCTGGGATTTGGAGGGGGGTGGAGTAATAGCCCCGGAAAGCCTTGAAGGGGTGATGGTAAGGGTCATGGGTGTTCTCCTTTGATCAGATGGTTTTGGCCTCACAGCAGCTCCAGCAGCGCGGCCTTGGACATTTTGTGGGGAACTGCCCACCCCAGCTCGGTCAGTAGAATGAGGGAAATTTCCTCCCCCGTTCCCTTTTTATCCCGGCCGATGGCGGCGGCGTAGTTCTCCCGGGTGCAGGGGATGGCGGTGGGCAAGCCCAGCGCGGCCAGCACCTCCTCCATCTGTCCGGGCACCTCCTCGGGGGTGATCCCCAGCGTCACGCCCAGCCGACAGGCAGCCGCCATTCCAGCAGCCACCGCCTGGCCGTGGGTCCATGTCTCGTAGTTCCCCGCCAGCTCGTAGGCGTGCCCCAAGGTGTGGCCGAAGTTCAGAAGCATTCGTTCCCCCGTGTCCCGCTCGTCCGCTTCCACTACTTTTCGTTTTATTTCGCAGCAGAGATACAAAACTGATTCAATCTGCTCCATGATCTGTGCCCGGAACGGGCGGGCACGGAGAAAGTCAAAGAACTCCCGGTCCCGAATACAGCCGTATTTGATGACCTCAGCCATCCCGTCGGCAAAGGTGGAATCGGGCAGGGTGGCCAGCGTGTCGGTGTCCATAAGCACCAGTTTGGGCTGCCAGAAAGCCCCCGCCAGGTTCTTTCCGGCCTTCAGATCGACGGCCACTTTCCCCCCCACCGAGGAATCTACCTGGGCCAGCAGGGTGGTTGGGATCTGGATAAAGTCCACCCCCCGCAGCACGGTGGCGGCAGCAAATCCCGCCAAGTCCCCCACCACGCCGCCTCCCAGGGCGATCACGGCATCGGTGCGGGTGAGCTGGAAGTCCATCATATGTTCCCATAGCTCAGAGAGCTGTCCGGCGCATTTGGAGCTCTCCCCAGCGGGAACAACGTGCCGGGCCACCCAAAAGCCGGCCTCCTTCAGGCTCTTTTCCAACCGGTCTGCATAAAGGGGGGCGACATTGCTGTCTGTCACCACAAAAAGCTGCCGGGCCCGAGGGCAGACCGCTCGGACGGATGCCCCGGCTCCGGTCAGCAGTCCGGAACCGATGTGAATGTCATAGGAACGGCGCTCCAGCGCCACCGTAAGGGTTTTCAAGGGGGAACACTCCTTCCTCCGAATCGGTTTATTTGATCAGGGTCTTCCCCACCATGTCCACCAGCGCGGAGACCTTTCCCATCAGGCTGTCAAAGCGCTCGGGGGTCAGGGACTGCTGCCCGTCGCACTTGGCGTTGGCCGGGTCGTTGTGGACCTCGATGATGAGCCCATCGGCCCCGGCGGCCACCGCTGCCAGCGCCAGAGGCTCCACCATCCAGTACATCCCGGCGGAGTGGGAGGGATCCACGATTACGGGCAGATGGCTCATCCGCTTGACGGCGGGGATGGCGGAGACATCCAGGGTGTTGCGGGTGTATGTCTCAAAGGTACGAATGCCCCGTTCACAGAGGATGACGTTTTCGTTGCCCTCGGCCATAATGTACTCGGCCGACATAATCCACTCCTCATAGCTGTTGGAAAGGCCCCGCTTGAGGAGGATGGGCTTGGACATTTTGCCCACCTCTTTTAGGAGGTCAAAGTTTTGCATGTTCCTCGCGCCGATCTGCACCACGTCCACCTTGTCCTCAAAAAGCTGGCAATACTTTGGGCTCATGAGCTCCGTAACAATGGGCAGCCCTGTATCCGCCTTGGCTTCCAGCAGCAGATCCAGCCCTTCCGGCCCCATGCCCTGGAAGGAGTAGGGGGAAGTACGGGGCTTGAAGGCGCCGCCACGGAGCATGGCCGCGCCGGAGCGCTGCACGTCCCGGGCCACCTCGGTGATCTGCTCCTTGCTCTCTACGGAGCAGGGCCCGGCAATGACCGAGAAGTTTCCGCCGCCGATGCTGGCGCTCCCCACATTCACCACAGTATCCTCGGGATGAAACTTGCGGTTTGCTTTTTTGTAGGGCTCCTGCACCCGCATAACCCGCTCCACGTGCTCGTTAATGGAAATCTTGTCCATATCCAGGGCGGTGGTGTCCCCCACCAGGCCCAGAATCGTGCAGCCGATGCCGTTGGTGACTCCCACCTGAAGTCCCTGGAGCTGGAACTGGGCCACCAGCTTATCGATCTCTCTTTGCTGCGTGCCCGGCTTCATTACTACTACCATATTCCATCTTCCTTTCTCTTCGACAAAAAGGGGGCCCATTGATGATGAACATCAATGAGCCCCCTCCGGAGTACGGGTATACCTATCCGCGCATTACGCGGACAGTCTCATTTCGTCCATCCTTTTTTGCCTATGCCAAAATAGCCGGCGCCCATAAATCGAGCCCAGCCAAAGGTGGTAAAAAAGGATGCAGTTGTGAGGGCGGATCGGTTCATGTCTGGACCTCACTTTGGAAATGTTAGGGGTATTATATACCCACTTAAGAAAACAGGCAACAAAAAAATTCTCATGGGCTTAGTATGCCACGCCCCAGTAGATCATATGCTTGGCGGGTTTGCCGCAGATGGGGCAGACATCCCCCAAGTGCTCCTGCTCCAAGGGCATGCAGCGGGAGGACATCCCGGCCTCGTCCTTCATCTTGAGCTCGCACTCCAGATCGCCGCACCACATGGTCTTGATAAAGCCGCCCTTTTCCTGCTGGATAGCTTTGGCCTCCTCCAGGGAGAAAGCGGGGTAGGTGTTCTCCTCCCGGTTCTTAAGCGCTTTGGCATAAAGCCCGTCGTGGATGGAGTCCAGCAGCTTCGCCACCGTCTCCTCGATGCCGTCCAGGGAGACGAAGGACTTCTCGCCGGAGTCCCGGCGGACCAGAACACACTGGTTTTTCTCCATATCCTTGGGGCCCAGCTCCAGCCGGAGTGGCACGCCCTTCATCTCATACTCGGCAAACTTCCAGCCGGGAGACTGGTCGGAGCCGTCCATCTTCACCCGGAATCCGGCCTTTTGGAGCCGCTCCATCACGGCCCGGCTTGCCTCAATGACGCCCTCCTTGTGCTGGGCCACGGGAATGATGATAACCTGGGTTGGGGCAATGCGGGGGGGCAGAACCAGGCCGTTGTTGTCGCCGTGGGTCATGATAATGCCGCCGATGAGCCGGGTGGACACGCCCCAGGAAGTTTGATGAGGGTAGTGGGGCTGGTTGTCCTTACCGGTAAAGGTGATGTCAAAGGCCTTGGCAAACCCGTCCCCAAAGTAATGGGAGGTACCCGCTTGAAGGGCCTTCTTGTCGTGCATCATGCACTCCACGGTGTAGGTTTCCTCCGCGCCGTTGAACTTCTCCTTGTCTGTCTTGCGGCCCTTCACCACGGGCATGGCCAGCACATTTTCGCAGAAGTCGGCGTAGATGCCCAGCATCTGCATGGTCTCTTCCCTGGCCTCTTGGGCGGTGGCGTGCATGGTGTGGCCCTCCTGCCACAGGAACTCCCGGTGACGGAGGAAGGGGCGGGAGGTCTTCTCCCAGCGCAGCACGCTGCACCACTGATTGTACTTCTTGGGGAGATCCCTCCAGGAATGGATGATGTGAGAGTAGTGCTCACAAAACAGGGTCTCGGAGGTGGGGCGGACACACAGCCGGTCCTCCAGCTTTTCGTCGCCGCCCATGGTCACCCAGGCGCACTCGGGGGCAAAGCCCTCTACATGGTCCTTTTCCTTCTGCAGCAGGCTCTCGGGAATCAGCACGGGGAGATAGACATTTTCATGACCGGTCTTCTTGAACTCGGCGTCCAACCCGTGCTGAATATTCTCCCAAATGGCGTAGCCGTAAGGGCGGTAAATGAACATGCCCTTGACGCTGGTATAGTCGATGAGCTCCGCCTTCCGGCAGACGTCGGTGAACCACTGAGCAAAGTCTGCCTCCATATCGGTGATCTGCTCCACCTGTTTCTTATCCTGTGCCATCGTTTCTCCATCCTTTATCGGTAAAAATCGTTTCCATTTTATGCGGAACGAAGTGGAAAGTCAAGGGGCTGCGGGATTGGCGCTTTCCTCACCACCGGGTAAACCGTTCAATCTTCTCCCCCTGGTCGTACCCCATCCGGTAGAGCCGCTGAATGACCGCTTTGTCCCGGGTGAGGGTGGACATGCCGGAAATGTCGGACGGGGCCACCAGAAGCGCCTTTCCCATCTCCTCCAGCTTCTTCACTTCCGCCACGTCCTGGTTGTAGCGAATGTACCGGCGTTTCAGGGCGGCATAGGCGTTGGGCCAGCGGCGCATGCTCCGTTCCATCATCTTTGGATGGTCCAGGGGCGGGCGGACAAAGTCGGCCGGGCGGGTCAGCAGCACCACCATCCGATCGCAGCCCTGCTCCAGAGCGTGGCGGTAGGGTACGGGGTCGGCAATCCCACCATCAAAGCCGGGCCGCCCGTGGACCGGGTACGGCCGGCAGACTCCGGGGACGGCGCAGGATGCCTTAATGACGGAAAAATCACCCTGAGCCAGCTCCGACTTATCGAAATACAGGGGCTGCCCGGTGGCGGCGTCGGTGACCACCGCCTCATAACGGGCAGGGTTTGCATTAAAGGCGTCCAGATCCACAGGGTCCTCCCCGCCGGGGCCGGAGAGCGTTGTATAGACGTAATCCAGATCGATGTAGGAGCCCCGGCGCAGAAAATTGCCCGCCGACATATACTGGCGACGGAAGGCGTACTCCGTGTAAAACTTCTGGTTTCTTCCCCGTTGTCCGGACAGATAGGTAATCATGTTGGCGCTCCCCGCCGACACGCCCAGCAGATAGTCGAAGGGCTGGATCTTCCGATCTAGAAAATAGTCATAAACTCCGGCGGTGAAGGCCCCCCGCAACCCGCCGCCCACATCGATAATACCAAGCAAGTGACGTTTCGCCTCTTTCTCTTCCATACCCCGTGGAATAAGGTTCAGGGGGGCCAAAAGGCCCCCCTGCTTTCGGCTCATTCCGCGGAGATCATATAGTAGTAGACCGGCTGTCCACCGGCCAGGATCGTGATCTCAGCTTCGGGGCAGAGTTCGGAAAAGAGCTTCCGCGTTTTTTCTGCCTCCGGCTCCCTCACATCTTCCCCGTAGTAGATATTGATAAACTCGGCCTTCCGGTAGGTGTCCTCCTGAGCAAGCCGTCGGAGCATCTTATCCAGGTTACGCTCGGTGGCAAAAAGCTGTCCGTTGAGCAAAGCCATATAATCCCCATGTTTGATGCTGAACCCGCCAAACTCGGAGTCTCGGGCGGCATAGGTCACCTCGGCGGTGGAGACTGCCTCCATGGCTTCAGTCATGACCTGGGCGTTGGTCTCCGTGTCGGCGTCGGGATCCATTGCCAGCAGAGCGGAAATCCCCTGAGGCACTGTTTTGCTGGGCAAAACCACCACCCGCTTGCCCTCGGCCAGAGGAATGCACTGCTCTGCGGCCATAATAATGTTCTTATTATTGGGCAGGACAAAGACCACCTCGGCAGGGGTGGCGTCGATCTGCCGAAGAATGTCCTCGGTGGCAGGGTTCATGGTCTGTCCGCCGCTGATGACCCCGTCGGCCCCCAGGTCGCGGAACACAGCGGCCAGGCCCTCGCCGGCGGCCACCGCCACCACGCCGTACTTGTTCTCCGGCGGTGCGATCTTCCGCGTTGCGGCGGCTTCGGCGGCATCCACGGCCAGGATCTCAGTATGCTGGTTTCGCATATTCTCGATCTTTACGGTCTGGAGTGCTCCGTAGGTCAAGGCCTCTTCCAGTACTTTGCCCGGATGGTCGGTATGGACATGAACCTTGATAATGTCGTCGTCGTCCACCAGCACCAGGGAATCACCCAGGGCGGAGAGAAAGCCCCGCAGGGCCTCCGGGTCCTTCTTGGTGTCCCGGGAACAAATAAACTCGGTGCAGTAGCCAAAGGTAATCTCCTCGGTGGAAAACGCCTCAAAGTCGGCCTTTTCCTTCCGAACCGCAGCCGCAACCCCCTCGGGAAGGGGCAGTCCCCGCAGCTCGTCCATCATCCCCTGGAGAATGACCAGAAATCCCTTTCCGCCCGAGTCCACTACCCCGGCCTTCTTCAAAACGGGATTTTGGTTGATGGTGTCGTCCAGGGCAATGAGCCCGGCCTGGATGGCCTCCTCCAGCACATGCTCGATCCCAGCGTCTTCCCGGGCTGCCGCCGCGGCAGCCGCGGCAGCGAAACGGGAAACCGTGAGGATCGTGCCCTCCGCCGGCTTCATGACCGCCTTATAGGCCGCGGCCACGCCGAAGTCCAGCGCAATGGCCAGGTCACGGCCGTCGATGGTCTCCTTCTCCTTTACCACCTTGGCAAATCCTCGAAACAGCAAAGAAAGAATGACGCCGGAGTTGCCCCGCGCGCCCCGAAGCAATGCGTTTGCGGTAACCGAAGCGGCCTCCCCCACCGAATTGCAGGGCTTCTTGCCCAGCTCTTCGGCAGCGGTACCGATGGTCATGGACATATTGGTGCCGGTGTCCCCGTCGGGCACTGGAAATACATTAAGCTCGTTGATCTGCTGCTTCTGGGCGTTAATACAGGCTGAGCCGTGGATGACCATTTTGGCAAACAGCGCCCCGTCAATGGTAGTTATCATTCTATTCGGTACCTTCCTTTCAGCCGACGACCATGGAGTCTACATAGACATCCACGCTCTTCACATCCACCCCTGTGGCCCGGCTGACATTGTAGCGCACCTCGCTCATGATCGAACGGCTCACCGCCATGAGGTTGACCCCATTGTCCACGATGATGTGCAGTTCCAGGGAGATAGTGGCATCGTCGTTATAGGTGACCTTCACGCCCTTGGCCATGGACTCCTTGCGCAGAAGATGCACCAGTCCATCGGTGGTAGAGCGAATGGCCATACCCTTGACACCGTAGCAATTGGTGGCCGCGGCGCCGGTAATATTGGTGAATACGTCGCTGCTAATGGTGATTGCACCCTTTTCGGTCTGCAGCTTCATAAAGACCCTTCCTTTCCGTCTAAGGCGTGTCCCAGCGCCTGTGTGCTTTTTTCCTATTGTACAAAGTATTGTATTCTATTTTCTCTGAAATTACAAGGGAAAAAGTGTTCTGAAATGATTGTATTTTCCCTGAAAACCGTGTACACTAAGGGAGACTATAAGGTCTACCAACTTGAAAAAGGAGGCATCGTGGACATGAAAGTTGCCCGCTTCGTACTAAAAATTGTGGGGTTCAGTCTGGCCGCGGCCGCGGCCGCCTGCTGTGTGATCGCCTACTGGGACAAGATCACCGCCGGATTCCGGGCGGTAGGGGAAAAGATGGGCTGCTCCTGCTGCGCCCACCCCGCCGAGTATGACGATTACGCCGACTGGGACGAATAAGGACTGAAACGGGGACCGCCAAATGCGGTCCCCGTTTTTTGCCCCGGCCTGCATTTCCCTCTTTCCTTTTTAAAATGTCGATGTTATAATGCATGCGTGATTTCATTTTAAAAGCCGGATTTTGCTTTTTTAAAGGAACGTGAATTATGCCCAATTATTATGCCCATCTGATTTTTGGCCGGGAGGTCCTCGCTCAACTGCCCCCGGTGCTTCGCGGGCAGCTGGAGGGGGAGCGGGGCGCCTTCGACATTGGGCTTTACGGCCCTGACCCGCTTTTCTGCTACCATCCTATGACCCGGAATTTTGCCCGAATCACCGGTCTGTCCATGCACAAGGAGCCGGTGCGGCCGGTGGCGGAGCGGCTCCTTCAAGCCGTGGAGGATGACCTTCCCTACGCCCGTGGGTACGCTGCCGGATTCCTCTGTCACTTTGCCCTGGACAGCTGCTGTCACTACTACATTGAGGAGCAGCACGCCCGGGGGCTCTCCCACGCGGGGATGGAGGCCGAGCTGGAGCGGGCGCTGATGCTGGCCGACGGCATTGACCCCCTTCATGAGACTCCTATGCTCTACCCCGAGCTGCCCGACGTCTTTTACGAGACGGCAACTGCCGCGGCTTATCCGGGCGTACGCCCCGACCAGCTTCGAAAGGGACTGCGGGGGTTTCGGCGCTTCTGCCGTCTCCAGACCCGGGCCGCCGGCACACGTGTCCACCGTTTTACCAACTGGGCGGGCAGACGTTCTTCCCACCTTTCCCGGGTCCGGGGCACTATTCTCTCCCCCAGCCCTGACCCTGCTTACACAGAGAGCACGCAGGTCCTCCTCTCTCTGCTTCACGATGAGGTTGCTTCCACCGCCGCAGAGCTGACCCGCTTTTTTGCCGTAGTGGCCCGGGGCGGTGTGCTGGATGACTGGTACGACCGTCCGTTCTCTGGTCAGTGGCGGGCGGAACAGGAACTCGTTCCCCAAGCTGCCGCTCGATGAGCACTTTTCCAAATCAAAAAAGGGCGTCACCGCTAATTAGCGGTGACGCCCTTTTTTGACTCCATCTGATCCGCTTCTTTAGAACCTCTTCCGTTTTTACATCGAGGTCCGATCCAGCCAGCCGCAGGCCGCCATGGCGGCCTGCGCTCCGTCGGCGGCGGCAGTGGTGAGCTGCCGAAGCCCTTTGGTCCGGCAGTCTCCGGCGGCAAAAACTCCGGGTACGGAAGTCCGGCAGTCCTCTCCCGCCCGCACATAACCCGCCTCGTCCAGTTCGGCCAAGCCCGCAAAGAGCCGATTGTCCGGCTCCTGTCCCACCGTCACGAAAAGTCCGGTGACCGGCAGCCGTTCCCGGGTGCCGGCCACCCCGGTAAGCTCCACTCCGGTCAGGCTGTCTGTCCCCTCCAGAGCCGTCACCTGCCGGGACAGGCACAGTGTGATGTTCCCCCGCCCCTGAAGGGCGGCGACATGACAGGGCTCGGCCCGAAATGCCTCCCGCCGGTGGACAAGATAGACCCGTCTGCATCGGTTGGACAGGAAGAGTGCCGCCTGGAGCGCGCTGTCCCCTCCTCCTGCCACCGCCACATCCTCTCCGGCAAAAAAGGCTCCGTCACACACGGCGCAGTAACTCACGCCGTTTCCAGCCAGTCTCTCCTCGCCCGGCACGCCCAGCTTCCGGTGCTTTACCCCGGTGGCCAAAATGAGCGTCCGTCCGGAAAACACGCTCTTACCAGCGGTGAGAACAAATCCATCTGTTTCCCGCCGTGCGGCGGTGACCCGCTCCAACTCGGCGTCTGCCCCCAGATCCAGTGCCTGCCCCATGAGGGTATCGGCAAAGGCCAGGCCGCTGATCGACGGGATCCCGGGGTAGTTCTCCACCAGAGGAGAGGCGGTGATCTGTCCGCCAAAGCCCTCTCCCTCCAGCACCAGGACGGATCTGCCCGCCCGGCGGGCATAGAGGGCGGCAGTGAGTCCGGCGATTCCCCCGCCCACGATCAGGATGTCATACATGCTCCGCGCAACCCTCCGCATATCCCTTGATATTGGAAGCGTTGGCATACACCTCAGCCCCGCCTCCGGCAATGGGCACCACCAGGGTGGGGGCTTGCTTCACCCCATTGGACCGGGCGAGATCGGGCTGCTCCTCGGCGTCGATCCGGCGGAAGGTGACCCCCGCCCGCTCCAGCGCCGAGACCGCTAGGCGGCAGTTGGGGCAGGTCTTGGTGGTAAAGAGCAGCAGTTCCCCAGAGGAGACCGTCTTCTCCTCCCGGATCTCCTCCTCCGCCCCGGCACGGGTCAGCTGGGAAGCGCCGATGTTGTAGACCTTCCGCTCCTTAAACTCCTGGAGCTTTCCGTCGTTCCAGTTCTGCACCGGACGATAGTAGCCGGTGATACGGCTGTACACCTCGGTGACCTGTCCGCAGTGGGGGCAGGTATACTGCTCTCCGGTCAGGTAGCCATGCTCTTTGCACACCGAGTAAGTGGGGGAGAGGGTGTAATACGGCAGCTTATAGTTCTCTGCGATTTTCCGCACCAAGGCAGCCGCCGCTTTCCAGTCTGGGAGTTTCTCCCCCAGGAAGGCGTGGAACACCGTGCCCGAGGTGTACCGGGTCTGGAGATCGTCCTGGACGTCCAGGGCGGCAAAAATATCCTGAGTGTAGCCCACCGGCAGGTGGGAGGAGTTGGTGTAATAAGGCGTTCCGCCGGGCTCGGCGGCGGTGATGATGTCGGGGTACTTCTCCACGTCGTGCTTGGCCAGCCGATAGGTGGTAGACTCGGCGGGAGTGGCCTCCAGATTGTAAAGGTCTCCGTACTCCTCTTGGTAGTCGGAGAGCCGTTCCCTCATGTGATCCAGCACTTCCCGGGCAAAGCGCTGGGTCTCCGCGTGGGTCAGATCTTTTCTGAGCCACTTGGCATTGAGGCCCACCTCGTTCATGCCGATCAGGCCGATGGTGGAAAAGTGGTTCTCAAAAGATCCCAGGTAGTGCTTGGTGTAGGGATAAAGCCCCTCGTTGAGAAGTCTGGTAATAACGGTACGCTTGACTTTGAGACTGCGGGCGGCAATGTCCATCATGTGATCCAGCCGCTTGTAGAAGTCGGCCTCATCTTTGGCCAGGTAGGCAATGCGGGGGAGGTTGATGGTGACCACGCCCACGCTGCCGGTGGACTCGCCCGAGCCAAAGAAACCGCCGGATTTTTTCCGTAGTTCCCGCAGATCCAACCGCAGCCGGCAGCACATGCTCCGCACATCGGAAGGCTCCATATCAGAATTGATGTAGTTGGAAAAATAGGGGGTACCGTACTTGGAGGTCATTTCAAAAAGAAGGCGGTTATTCTCCGTCTCACTCCAGTCAAAGTTCTTAGTGATGGAGTAAGTGGGAATCGGGTACTGAAATCCTCGGCCGTTGGCGTCACCCTCGATCATGGTCTCAATGAACGCCTTGTTGACCATATCCATCTCTTTTTTGCATTCGCCGTAGGTGAAGGGCATGTCTTTTCCCCCCACGATGGCGGGCAGATTCTTCAAATCTCCGGGTACGGTCCAGTCCAGGGTAATGTTGGAAAAGGGGGCCTGGGTGCCCCATCGGCTTGGGGTGTTGACACCGTAAATAAAGGACTCCACGCACTTTTTCACTTCATAGTAGGACAGGTTGTCCGCCTTGACAAAGGGGGCCAGATAGGTGTCAAAGGAGGAGAACGCCTGGGCCCCCGCCCACTCGTTCTGCATGATGCCCAGAAAGTTGACCATCTGGTTGCAGAGGGAGCTCAGGTGCTTGGCCGGAGAGGAGGTGATCTTTCCGGGCACGCCGCCCAGTCCCTCCCGGATGAGCTGCTTCAGACTCCATCCCGCGCAGTAGCCGGTCAGCATGGAGAGATCGTGGAGGTGGATGTCCCCCTCCCGGTGCGCGTTGGCCACCTCGTCGTCATAGATCTCGGAGAGCCAGTAGTTGGCCGTGATGGCCCCGGAGTTGGACAGAATCAGGCCCCCCACCGAGTAGGTCACGGTGGAGTTCTCTTTCACCCGCCAGTCGGTGACCTTCACATAGGAATCCATCACCGCCTTGTAATCCAGCATGGTGGAATTCATATTGCGGATCTTCTCCCGCTGCTTGCGGTAGAGGATATACGCCTTGGCCACATCGGCGTATCCAGCCTCGCTGAGAACCTTTTCCACGCTGTCCTGGATATCCTCCACCGCCACCTTGCCGTCCTTGATCTTCTCCTCAAAGTCGGCTGTGACCCGCAGTGCCAGCAGATCAATAACGCTGGGGTGATATTCCCTGATTTGCGCCTCGAACGCTTTGGTAATCGCCGCCGAGATTTTAGAGATATTGAACTCCGCGATCTTACCGTCTCGCTTAATGACCTGATACATATCCAGTGCCCCCCGCTGTTCTCTTCAGTATTCTGTCGTTCCAGTTTCTCATTATATCATCCTTGCTTATTTCGTCAATATGTAGTTTCGACGAAACTGTTTCACACAACATCTTGTTATATACCCCGGAGAGCCGTGTTGGGGATGAAATTCGATAGAATAGAGCGAAATCCAATCATTTCCTCTTCACCAAAGGGGGACAACCCGGTTCCGATGAGGTCGCCCGAATCCTGAAATCCCTGGAGGAAATAAGGCTCCTCACCCGCCAGCCATTCCCCGATGGCCCGAAAGCTGTCAGAATTGTGGAGCGGCCGGACTACGGTGGTGCGAAACTCAAACGGCAGGCTCCCCGTCCTCAGAAAGTCCGCGCTCTCCCGAATGGGGGCCAGATCCAGCCCCGGCACTCCTGCTGTTTCGGCGTAGCGCTCCGGGGCGTTTTTGATGTCCATGGCCACATAGTCCACAAGGCCCTTCTCCGCCAGCGACCGGAGAACATCGGGCCGGGCCCCGTTGGTGTCCAGCTTTACAGCATATCCCAGTTCCTTGATCCGCCGGAGGAAATCAGACAAACCGGGCTGCAGGGTAGGCTCTCCGCCGGTGACGCACACCCCGTCCAGCACCCCACGTCTCTTTTTCAGCAACGCAAAGACCTCCGCTTCGGGCACCTCCACTCCCGCCCGTCCCGGCAAAACCAGGGATGCGTTGTGGCAGAAGGGACAGCGGAAGTCACAGCCGGGGGTGAATACGGTACAGGCCATCCTGCCTGGGTAGTCCAGCAGGGTCAGGGTCTGGAATCCTTCGATCTTCATGGCAGGGCCCTCCTCTCTTGCTCCGTCTGAAATTCAGTCATGGTGCCCCAGTAGCGCTTGGGCATATGGGTCATGCGGCACTTGGGGTTGTACCGTCCCTCAATGGAAATTTTCTGATAAAAACTTCTCCATAGCTCCCGCCAGCCCAGCTCCTTCTCCCCCGCCGGCCCCAGATGGAAGTCCACCACCGGCAGGATAGCCCGTTTCCCGGCGGCGTAAAAAAACGCCTCGCCGTGGGTGCGGTCATAGAGGGCCAGCTTCTCCCCGGCCAGCCGGGCGGCAAAATGATTGGCCAGCAGGGGGAGCACTCGGTTTTTCGGCTCGATCTCCCCGGCCAGCACCCCGTCCAGCTCGGAAAAGCGGACAAACCCCTTCAGGTGATCTACCTCGGTGTCCAGCTTCCGCAGAGCCAGCATCACCCGGGCCACCGTGGGATCGGCCAGATCCATTCTGACCCGGTCCCCTTCGGTCAGCCCCCGGCGGATGAGCGTGCAGAGATCCATCTCCCGCCGAGGCAGGCAGGTGAGGAACCCCTTCTCCACCAGACGTTGAAATTCCGGCGAGACTTTCTCTCCAAGCGCCCGGTACACCCGCATGGCGCGGCCCCGATCCGTCTCCACCGGCCGCTCCGGCCAGAGGGTAACGGCGGCGGCGGCCTGGGTGAGGAACTCGGCGGGAAGCTCCCGGCGGGCATAGAGCTCAAAGACGCAGGTGAGAAAGCCTCCAAAGGAGCCGTCGTAGCGATAGCATACCTGTGTCATTGTAGCACCTCCTTCCGGTGAAAGCAACGCAGCGGCAAACGGCCGTCACATCAGGGCCGGCACCGTACCGTCAAACAGGCTCAGCTGCTCCCAGCTCTCCCCCGGCAGAGCCGCCCGCTCCAGACCCGCCAGGCGCCGATAGACCCCCTCGGGGGAACTGCGCAGTCCGGGGAGCATCCGCCCCGAGCAGGTGAGAAAATACTGGGCCCGCTTGAGCACCACACCCAGCCGCTTCAGTCCCTCAAAAGTCAGTGGCCCGCACCGCCGGGCCGTCACGATGCGCCGGGCCGAGCGCACCCCCACTCCTGGGACCCGGAGCAGAGACTCGTAGTCCGCCTGATTGACCTCCACCGGAAAGTGTTCCATATGCCGCAGTGCCCAGTCACACTTGGGATCCAGCGTACTGTCGAAATTTTCGTGTCCGTCGTCCAACAATTCCTCTGCAGAAAAGCCGTAAAACCGCAGGAGCCAGTCGGCCTGATAGAGCCGATGCTCCCGCAGGAGCGGCGGCCGGAACTCCGCCGGGGCGGGGAGGAGCTTGCTGTCGGACACCGGCATATAGGCAGAAAAAAACACCCGCTTGAGCCGATATTTTTGATAGAGTCCCTGGGTGAGGGTGAGAATGCGGCGGTCGGTCTCCGGGGTGGCCCCCACAATCATCTGGGTAGACTGCCCCGCGGGGGCAAACCGGGGCGCATACCGGCAGAGCTTCCGCTCCTGGGCAGACTGATCCGCTCCGTCCCGAATCTGGGCCATGGGGGCCAGAATAGCGGCCTTGGTCTTGTCAGGGGCCAGCAGTTGGAGAGACTGCTCCGACGGCAGCTCGATGTTTACACTCAGCCGGTCGGCCAGCAGTCCCAGTTGATACGTGAGCCCGGGGTCAGCCCCCGGAATGGCCTTGGCGTGGATATAGCCGCCGAAGCGGTACTCGGTGCGCAGCAGCCGCAGCGCCTCAATCATCCGCTCGGTGGTGTAGTCCGGGCTTTTCAGTACCGCCGAAGAGAGGAACAGCCCCTCAATGTAGTTGCGACGGTAAAATTGGATGGTGAGCTCAGCCAGCTCCCGGGGGGTGAAGGCCGTTCGAGGCACGTCGTTGGACCGGCGGTTGACACAGTAGGCACAGTCATAGAGGCAGTGGTTGGTCATCAGCACCTTCAGCAGGGAGATGCACCGCCCATCCGCGGAAAAAGAGTGGCAGCAGCCGGCGTTGGACGCAGTCCCGATGCCCCCCGGCTGCCCGCCCCGGGTCACTCCGCTGGAGGTGCAGGCGGCATCATACTTAGCGGCGTCAGCCAAAATGTTCAGCTTATCCATCAGCTCCATGTTCCGCTCTCCCATCGAACGTTTGTGCTTTTATTATAGTACGTTAGTTCGATGTGTCAAGAGGGAAAATGTAAAACTCAGTCCTGAAAAAAGGACTGTCGCAAATTGGCCGCCGCCCGGGGGGCCTTTTCTTCGGGCAGTCCGGCAAACCCAAGCACCAATGTGCCCGGGCGTGGGATCACTCGCTGGCAGTATTCCCCCAGCCCCCGGACCCGGTAGCCCGCCTCCGCCGCCCGGCGCTTCAGCTCCTCCTCCCGCCGCCCGGGCAGGGTGAAGAGAAGGTGCAGCCCGGCATCGCTCCCCCGGACCTCTCCCCAGTCGGTCAGCGCCGCCACCAGGGCGTCCCGCCGCTGGCGGTAGAGATTGCCCACCCGGCGCAGATGGCGGCTGTAACTCCCGGAGGCTAAAAACCGCCGCAGGGCCTCCTGCTCAAAGCGGGAGACAGTGGCCGCCCCGTGCCCGAATTTGCCCCGGTAGAGCTTCAGCAGCTCAGGGGGCAGAATGAGATAGGCCACACGAATGGAAGGGGCCAACGTCCGGGAAAAGGTGCCCACATAGATGACCCGCCCCCCCTCGTCCAGCCCCTGCATGGCAGGAATGGGCCGAAAGGCGTAGCGAAACTCCGAATCGTAGTCGTCTTCGATGAGGTAGCGCCCGGGGGCCTCGTAGGCCCAGCGGAGCAGTTCGGAGCGACGACCCACGGGGGTGGCCACCCCCAGCGGAAACTGGTGGGAGGGGGTGACATAGGCCACATTGGCGCCGGAGGCCCGCAGGGCGGCAGGGTCCATCCCCCGCTCGTCCACCGGTACCGAAGCATAGGGTCGGCGCAGGTTTTCCAACAACAGCCGCAAAGAGGCGTAGCCCGGGTCCTCCAGGGCAAATACCGCGTCGGGCAAGAGCTGGAGGAGAATCCACATCAACGCCTCCATCCCCGCTCCCAGTACCACCTGCTCCGGGGTACAGTTTACCCCACGGTACTGGTGGAGAAAACTCGCCAATGTCCCCCGAAGGGCCCAATCCCCCTGGCCGTCTCCCCGCTGAAGGAGCGCCGGGTTCTCGTACACCGCCTCCTTGGAAAGCCGCGCCCAAGTGGCGTAGGGAAATAGGTCTGTGTCCACTGCCGAGGTGGAAAAGCAGTCGTCCAGGGTCCGCGCTTCGCCGGGAGATTGGGCCGGGGCGGGCGGAGGCGGCTCGGTGGGGATCATGGTGAGGGCGGGTGTAACCCGATATCCGCTGCGGGGTGCCGCTTCCAAATATCCCTCCGCCGTCAGCAGGCCGTAGGACTTTTCCACCGTGGTCAGGCTCACCCCCAGGTGCTCGGCCAGCCGCCGCTTAGAGGGGAGCTTTTCCCCCTCCGGCAGGGCACCCGAGCGGATCTGGGCCACAATATAGCGATAGAGCTGCTCATAGAGCGGGGCGGAGTCATCAAAGCGGGGCGTCAGTTCCGTCATGATAGTTTCCTCCATTCTGACCCCTTAAAAAAGATAAAAGCTGGGTATTTGAAAAGGGTCAGATTTTGCTATCATAGTACCAGAACAAGACGAAACCGTCAAGGAGGTCCTGCCCATGAAAGAGAACCGCGAAAAGCTTCACCGCCTGGTGACGACCGCCCTTTTTGCCGCCGCGATTACCGTCACCACCGCCTACATTCTCCACATCCCCATTCCCACCGGAGGCTATGTCCATTTGGGCGACGCCCTCATCTACCTGTGCGCCTCCCTGCTGCCCGCCCCCTGGGCCATGGCTGCCGGGGCCATCGGGGCCGGACTGGCCGATCTGCTCACTGCCCCCATGTGGGTGTTGCCCACGTTGATTGTGAAAGCCCTCATCTGCCTACCCTTTACCAGCAAGAATGAGCGGGTGCTCTGCCCCAGGAACGTGGCCGCCATTTTTGTTTCCGGCCTGATTTCTCCCGCCCTCTACGGCGTGGCCAACGTCCTTTTCACCGGCACCGCCAACGCCTTTCTGCCCCAGTTTCTGGGCACACTGGTCCAGGCGGTGGGCAGCGGCCTGATGTTCGCCGTGCTGGCCTACGGCGTGGACCGAATCGGCCTGAAAAAGCGGCTGCCGGTGTTATAAGGCTTCTCAACTTGCAATTTTGGGGCAAACGGGGTATTCTATCTGTACTTTAATTCGAGGTGATGCCCATGCGGCTCTTTGATACCCATGCCCACTACTATGACGACGCCTTTGACCCCGACCGGGACGAGGTTCTTTCCGCCCTCCCCGCAGTCGGGGTGACGCGGGTGGTCTGCCCCGGCTGCGACCTGCCCACCATTCGTCAGAGCCTGATCCTGGCCGAGCGGCACCCCTTTCTCTCCTTTGCCGCCGGACTCCACCCGGAAAATTTGGAGGGGGCCTCGCTGGCCGACCTAGAGGAGGTGCGGGCTCTGGCCGGTCACCCCAAATGCGTGGCCATCGGGGAGATTGGACTGGATTACTACTGGCTCAAGACGCCGGAGGAGCGGGCCAACTCCCGGGACTTTTTTGACGCCCAGCTCGCCCTGGCCGGGGAGCTGGGTCTGCCCGCCATCGTCCACGACCGGGACGCCCACAAAGACACGCTGGATCTGGTGCGCTCCCACCCCGGAACCCGGGGGGTGTTCCACTGCTGCGCTCTCTCCGCCGAGGACGCCAAAGCGGTGGAAAAGCTGGGCTGGTATGTCTCGTTTACAGGTAATATCACTTTTAAAAATGCCCGCCGGGCGCTGGAGGTCATCGCCGTCTTTCCCCTGGAGCGCATTATGATTGAGACCGACTGCCCCTATATGGCCCCTGAGCCCTTTCGGGGAAAGCGGTGCGATTCCCGCTATGTCTACCGGGTGGCGGAAACCATCGCCCAGGTGAAGGGTCTGCCCACCGAAACGGTGGCCGAGGCCACCTATCAAAACGGACTGCGATTTTTTGGATTGGAGGATACCCCGCTATGATGACCATTTCCTATGAGTATGAGGGGGCGCTCTACGTCAACCTCACCAACCGGTGTGACTGCGCCTGTGTGTTCTGCCTGCGGCACAACGGTCACAAGGGCAGCATCTACGCCGACGATTTGTGGCTGGAGCATGAGCCCAGCCGCCAGGAAGCACTGGATAATCTGCTTTCCCGGGATCTCTCCCAGTACCGGGAGCTGGTGTTTTGCGGCTTTGGCGAGCCTATGTTCCGCTGGGACGACGACGCCTGGCTCATTGACGAGCTCAAGCGCCGCGGCGTGAAACTGCCCCCCGTGCGCATCAACACCAACGGCCACGCCAACCGCTTTCTGGGCCGGGACGTGACCGGCGAGCTGAAGGGCCGGGTGGATGTGATCTCCGTCTCCCTGAACGGCGCGGACGAGGAAGAGTACACCGCTGTCACCCAGCCCTCCACCGGCAGGCAGGGCTGGACGGACATGCTGGACTTCACCAAAAAGGCCGCTCAATACGTCCCCGAGGTGATGATGACCATCGTCAACAAGGACAAGACCCAGGCGGACATCGACCACTGCCGCGCCTTGGCCGAGAGTCTGGGGGCCGAGCTGCGGGTGCGGGAGTACATTCCCAACTGATTTCCTGCGGGTTTCCTCCTAAAATGTTTGAGGACGCCGCCGTTCCAATGGAACGGCGGCGTCCTCTGTCGTTGTTATACTCATTTCGATGGATATTCTGCAAAATATTTTTTTAATGCATTTATGTGCAGCGGATAGAATTGTTCCGGCTTTTCTGCAAGCATTTTTTCCACACTCGCAACCGCCTCCCAACGAATATTTCTGGTTTCATTTGTTTCCAACTGTAGTTCTCCAGCAGCCTCACAGATAAAAGTTTGAAGAATAATAGAATAACCACCGCTCACATTCTGAGTGACGCAAAATGGCAAAAAACTCAATGTTTTATATCCATTGTATTGAGAGGAATATAATTTTTCTTCTCCTTGAATCTTTGTAAGTTTTAAGCCGGTTTCTTCCGATACCTCCCGGCGCAATGCATCAAATATATTTTCATATTCTCGTATTTTCCCTGCTGGAATTTCAGTCATTCCGTTTTCAATTCCACCGTTTTCTTTTTGTCTCTCTTGAATTAAAATATATCGTTTACCACATTCTATTTTTTCAATAATGGCACCTACAGCAGGTTTTGCAAAAATCTCTGTCATGCATTTTTCTCCTCGCAAAATAGAATTACCCCGTACGATTGTAAGCATATCACAGACAAACCGCGGAATCAACTGCACTCCTTGCGCTCCGTCCCCGCCTGTATTATGATTGGAGCAGAAAGGACGGTGATCCAATGCCCAGCCGACAGACACTTTTCTGGCATTCCCGGCCCTACGACCTTCCGGCCACCGACGCCCTGTTCCTCCGGGCAGCGGCGGACAACTGCGCCTATCACATCGCCCACTGCCCCGGCTACGCCGCCATCTGCCGGCGCCTGGACTTCGATCCCAAAAACCTTCGCTCCATGGCGGATCTGGCCCAGCTCCCCGTTTTGCCCACCCTTCTCTTTAAGCGGGAAACCCTCTTTTCCATGCCGGAGGCACGGATGGCTATGAAAGTCACCTCCTCAGGCACCAGCGGAAAATTCAGCCGCATCGGCTTCGACTGGGGGAGCATCCTGGCGGAAGTCCCCATGGTGCTGCGGCTGGGGGCGCGGCACCGGCTCCTCTCCGGCGTGCCGGCCCACTGCGTGGTGTTGGGCTATCAGCCACACCGGGACAATCACACCGGGGTATCCCGCACCATGTACGGCCTGACTTTCTTTTCCCCGCCCCTGAGCCGCACCTACGCCCTCAAGCGGAGCGGGGACTCCTATACCGTCAACCTGGACGGTGCCGCCGCCGCTCTAGAGCGGCTGGCCGTCTCCCCCTTTCCCACCCGAGTCATCGGCTTCCCCTCCTACCTGTGGTTCGGCCTGCAAAAGCTGGAAGAGCTGGGACGAACTGTCCGGCTGCGCCCCGGCTCTCGGATCATTCTGGCCGGGGGCTGGAAGGAGCACGGCGCTCAGGAGGTGGCCAAGTCCGCCCTCTACGCCGCGGCCGAGCGGGTGCTGGGCGTCCCTACGGACCACATTCACGAGCTCTTCGGGGCAGTGGAGCACCCCGTCTTTTACAACGCCTGCCCCAACCACCGCTTCCACGTTCCCATTTACAGCCGTATTCTTATCCGGGACCCGGAGACGCTGGCGCCGCTGCCCATGGGGCAGGTGGGCCTCATCAACCTCATCTCTCCCCTGATGACAGCTACCCCCACCCTGAGCGTCATGACCGACGACCTGGGCTATTTGGAGCCGGGGAATACTTGCGGGTGCGGCATCCCCTCCCCCGCCCTCACCATCGTCGGCCGGGTGGGGATGTCCGATATCCGCACCTGCGCCGCCGGAGCCGCCGAGCTGCTGGGGAAGGGGGAGATGGAATGATCTTCGCCCACGGAACCCTGCTCCCCGACAACCGCCTTCCCACTCTTCTGGACGGTCTGGAAGGGGAGCTCAACACCACTCTCGCAGGGCCACCCCTCTCGGCGGAGAGCGTGCTCTCCGCTCTGGACGCCTTGGGCCGCCGTCTGGCGGCCGGGGAATTCGACAACCTGCTGCGCCGGTTTCTCCCCGCCGGGGAGCTGGCCCGCCTGGTGGAAGTATTCCCGCTTCTCACCCGGGATGCTCTGGAAGAAAAACTCCGCGCAGAGCTGGGGCCGGAGCTGTTCTCTCCCCGCCGGGGACGGCAGACCACCACCCGACTCCTGCCTCTGGGCACCTTGCTCCATGTGGCCGCCGGGAACCAGCCCGGCCTGGGGCTGTTCAGCGTGGTCGAAGGACTGCTCACCGGCAACGTCAACCTTCTCAAGCTCCCCCGGGAGGACAAGGGGCTCTCTCTGGCAGCCTTGTCTCTCCTCACCGAGACTGCCCCTGAGCTGGCTGACTTTCTTTACGCCTTCGACCTGCCCTCCTCCCGGACGGAGGAGCTGCGGTCCCTGGCCGCACTGGCCGACGGCATTGCCGTGTGGGGCGGCGACGGGGCGGTGGAGGCCTTCCGCCATCTGGCCCCGCCGGGGTGCCGTCTCATAGAGTGGGGCCACCGGCTGAGCTTTGCCTACCTGTCGGGAACCCCCGCCGCCGAAGAGCTGGACGCCCTGGCGGACCACATCGCTGCCACCGGGCAGCACCTGTGCAGCTCCTGCCAGGTCATTTTTCTGGACACCGCCGACTTTTCCGCCGTCAGGGCCTTTGCCGCAGCCTTTCTCCCTCGGCTGGAGCATGCAGTTTTGGCCCGGCGGACGGGGCCGTGGGAGAGCGCCCGAGCCAGCCTCAGCGGCTACACCGCCTTTTTGGAGCGGGTCACCGCGGGGCGGGAGACCGGTGAGGCAATCTTCCGGGGCCGCGGCTGTTCGGTGACCGCCCGGCCCGATCAAGAGCTGGAGCTCTCTCCGATGGAGGGAAACGTCTTTGTGAAACCTCTTCCCCGCGCGGAACTCCTGCCCGTCCTCCGGCGGCAGAAAGGGCGGCTCCAAACTGCCGGCCTTCTTTGTCCGGAGGGAGAGCGGGAGGCTCTCGCCGCCCTTCTGGCCCGGGCCGGTGTAACCCGGATCACCTGGGCAGGCCATCTGTCCAACGCCTTTCCCGGTGAGGGGCACGACGGAGAGCACCCCCTGCGGCGCTATCTCCGCGTAGTGGACGTGGAAAGTTAACGGGAAGGCGCGGCTTTCCTCATTCCCTGCCCAGCACCCAGGGCGTCTCTCCTGCGGCAATTACCTCCGGAAAAGGCTTCACCCGGGGTGGGCTGTCAGGGTGATCTCCCAACAGCTTTTCCATCCACACCATGTGATACCAGCGGCCAAATTTATAGCCGCAGCTATGGAACTGCCCCACCATCCGGTATCCCAGCTTTTCGTGGAAGGCCACGCTGTCCCGGGTGAGGTGCTCGTCCTCCCGCTCGGGATAGGCAATACAGGCGTTCAGGTTCAGAATGCCCTGGGCCTTGAGACACTCTTCCAGCGCGTGGTACAGTCTGCTCCCCGCCCCGGCGCGCTTTTTGCTCCGATCCACATAAATAGAGGTCTCCACCGCCCAGTCATAGGCGGCCCGGGCGTGGAACGCCCCGGCGTAGGCATAGCCCACCACAGCCCCGTCTGCCTCGGCCACCAGATAGGGATACCGCACCTGCACTCGGCAAATCCGCTCCCGGAACTCCTCCACGGAGGGCACCTCGTACTCAAAGGTGATGGCAGTATCCCGGACATAGGGCGCGTAAATGTCCAGCAAAGCCCGGGCGTCCTCCGGCTTTGCCGGTCTGATTCGTAGTTCCATCTCTCTCATCCTCTCTTTTTACGTGAAAAGGGCGGCACGGCTGTTCGCCATGCCGCCCTCGGCTTTTGCTTTTATAGAATGGTGCCGCCCGGCTCAGTCATCCTCCTGGGGAGTGCTGAACTCAGAAAAGGTAAGCCGGGGATTGCGCTCGCTGGTCCAATTTACCGCCCACTGGGAGCCAAAGAGCAGAAGCTGCCGTCCCTTGAAATCCTCCACCAGCTTGGTGTCGGTGCCCAAGACCAGGTCCTCCTCCCTGGCCAGCTCACCGTCATCGGTGGTGATCCACCTCAGGTACTCATAGGGCAGCGCCTCCATGAAAATATCTACATTGTACTCGCCCTTGAGCCGGTACTCCAGCACGTCAAACTGCAGAGTACCCACCACGCCTACAATGATCTCCTCCATGCCGGTGTAGGGGGCTTTGAACATCTGAATGGCGCCCTCCTGGGCAATCTGCTCCGCCCCCTTCAAAAACTGCTTGCGCTTCATGGTATCCAGGGGCCGGACCCGGCGAAAGTGCTCGGGGGCAAAGGTAGGAATCGGATCAAATTTAAATTTCTTTCCAGGGGCGCAGAGGGTATCTCCAATGGTAAAAATGCCCGGATCAAAGACGCCGATGATATCCCCGGCATAGGCCTCCTCAATAATCTCCCGCTCGGCGGCCATCAGCTGCTGGGGCCGGGAGAGCCGGATCTTCTTTTTGCCCTGAACGTGGTAGACCTCCTGTTCGGCATCAAACCGGCCGGAAACCACCCGCATAAAGGCAATGCGGTCCCGGTGGGCCTTGTTCATGTTGGCCTGGATCTTAAAAACGAACGCAGAGAAGTCGTCGTCCATGGAGTCCACCAGCGCATCCTCTGCCAGCCGGGGCAGAGGGGGCGTGGTCATTTTGAGAAAGCCCTCCAGAAAAGGCTCCACACCGAAGTTGGTAAGCGCAGAGCCAAAGAACACCGGGGAAAGCTTTCCGTGACGGACCTTCTCCAGGTCGAACTCGGCAGCAGCCCCGTCCAGCAGATCCACATCGTCGGTGAGCCGGCGGTGGAGCCGCTCCCCGATCAGCTCGTCCAGGTTGGGATCACCCAGGGCCACCGCTGTGGCGGTGGCTGCGTGAGCGCCGCCGTGGGAGGTAAAGTGGATAATTTCCCGCTTCTCCCGGTCGTAAACACCCTGAAACTCCTTGCCGCAGCCAATGGGCCAGTTCATGGGGTAGGTCTCAATGCCCAGTTCCCGCTCCAGCTCTTCGCAGAGCTCAAAGGGATCCCGGGCCTCCCGGTCCATCTTGTTGATAAAAGTAAAGATGGGAATGTCCCGCATGGCGCAGACTTTGAAGAGTTTCCGGGTCTGGGCCTCCACGCCCTTGGCGGCGTCAATGACCATGACGGCGGAATCGGCGGCCATCAAGGTCCGGTAGGTGTCCTCGGAGAAGTCCTGGTGGCCGGGGGTGTCCAGGATGTTGACGCAGTAGCCCTCGTACTGGAACTGCATCACCGAGGAGGTGACAGAGATGCCGCGCTGCTTCTCAATCTCCATCCAGTCGGAGGTGGCGGCACGGGTATTTTTCTTGCCCTTGACCTGTCCGGCCTGAGCGATGGCTCCGCCGTAGAGAAGGAACTTCTCCGTGAGGGTGGTCTTACCGGCATCGGGGTGGGAGATAATAGCAAAGGTGCGCCGGCGGGCGATCTCGGATTCATATTTGGACAAAGGTAATCCCTCCATGAAAGTATAGTTATTGGTTCCGCTCCGTCACGTTACATGGGGATACCCCTTTTCCAAAAAGTTTTCGCCTTATTATACTGGATTTCCGGGAGCTTGTAAACGGCTGGTCAAAAATTTTTAGAAAATCCCTTGACAAAAAGGGGGGCTTTTTGTATAATACACGTTGTCGCTTGCAGGTGTAGCTCATCTGGTAGAGCGCCACCTTGCCAAGGTGGAGGTAGCGAGTTCGAGCCTCGTCACCTGCTCCAGAAAAAAAAGAAAACCAGCCTCTATGGCTGGTTTTCTTTTTTTATTGTTCAGCTTAATGTCCTGCCTCACACAAACACCGACTGCACCAAAAACATGTAGAGCAAAGTACCTCCGAAAATGGAAATCAAGTTGTTGTGCTTCCAGACGTGGAGAACAACAACTGCCGCCACGCCAATGAACTGTGGCAGCCAGAGTCCGGGGGCGGAAAAGCGCACCGTGCGCAAACAGTAGACAATGAGCATGGCGATCACTGCCGGGGGCAGCACCCTACCCAGATAGAGCACCAGGTTTGGAGGGCTCTCCCCCCGATCAAAGAGGAGAAAGGGCAGCGCCCGGGTGAGGAAGGTCACTGCCGCCATGACTGCAATGGCCGCCACCACATAGCCAACTCCGCTCATATCTCCGCCTCCTTCTCTTCCGGCTCCTCTTTTTTTTCTGCCCGGTCCAACCGCCCCCGCAGAGCCATCAGCCCTACCACGATGACCGCCAAGGCCGGCAGGAGCATCTGCTCCTGTCCCACCAGAATCAGGAATACCAGCGCCGACCCGGTCCCCAGAATGGCAGGCAGGTGAGATTTGTAGCTCTCCCACTGTCCTACGGCGATGACCACAAAGAGCGCGGTCATAGCGAAATCAATTCCCTGGGTGTTGATGGGCAGGGCAGCACCCAACATGCCCCCGATCACCGAGCCCAGAATCCAGTAGCTGTGATCCAGCAGAGCAATGGAAAAATAGTAATTGTGGGGATCAATTCCCACCGGGGCCCGGGCCGAGGCCAGAAGAGCATAGGTCTCATCGGTAAGGGAAAAAATCATGTATAGCTTCCGCACGCCCATCCCCCGAAATTTTTCCAGCATAGACAGCCCGTAAACCATGTGGCGAAAATTGATGATAAGCGTGAGAAAAGCCACCTCTCCCAAGGCGGCGGCAGAAGCAAGCAGCGTGACCCCCAAATACTGTCCCGATCCGGCATAGATGGTCAGCGACATAAAAAAGGCCCAGATAAAATTGTAGCCGATCGCTTCCAGCATCAGCCCAAAGGCCATGCCGATGGCCAGGTAGCCCAGCAACACCGGCACCGTAGCCGGAAATGCCGCCGCCAGCGCTTTGCGATCCATTGTCATTCCCCCTCGTTGGGTGCATTTAACTGTATATTTTATCAATTTACCTCAAGAAAGGCAAGCCCACAGGCGGATTTTTTATTCTTCTCTTTTTTATCTGGGTAAAAAGGGGATTCCATTTCCGAGTAAAACGGTCTATAATATAAAACACTGTCGCTTTTCTTTGCCACAGTGCCATATTTCGGAGGTCTCCCTCATGAAAAAACTGCTTTTTATTTACAATCCCCATGCCGGAAAGGGACAGGTGCGCAGCAAACTGGCCGGTATCCTCAATGCCTTTACCCGGTCTGGTTGTCTGGTCACAGTCTATCCTACCCAGGGCCCCGGTGATGCCGCCGAGGCCGCCCGGACGCTGGCCCCCGGATTTGACCGGGTTGCCTGCGGCGGCGGAGACGGCACCCTTCACGAGGTCATTACCGGCCTCTTGGCGCTTCCCGCCGATCAGCGGCCGCCGGTGGGCTACCTCCCCGCCGGCACCACCAACGATTTCTCCCGAAACCTCTCTCTCCCTCATGAGATGGAGAGCATGGCCGCGGTGGCCGCCTCCGGCACCCCCCGCCCCTGCGATATAGGGCAGTTCAACGACCAGTTCTTTGTCTATGTGGCCGCTTTCGGTGCCTTTACCGATGTGTCCTACAACACTCCCCAGCAGTTCAAAAATATGTTTGGACACCTGGCCTATGTGCTCAAAGGCGTCTCCGAAATGGCCAATCTAAAGGGCTATCATCTGCGGGTGGAACACGACAGCGGTGTGTTGGAGGGGGAGTACCTTTACGGCATGGTAAGCAATACCATCTCTGTCGGTGGGCTCATCGGTCTCCCCTCAGAGGAGGTCTCCCTGGATGATGGCCTTTTGGAAGCCGTTTTAGTAGCAATGCCCAAAACCGTGGCGGATTTTCAGGCTGCCATCCACGGTCTGGCCTGGCAGACCTACGATGCCGAAAGCGGCATTGTGGGACTTCACTCCTCCCGGTTTACCATTACCTGTACCGAGCCGGTCCCTTTCACTCTGGACGGAGAGTACGGCGGCGACCACTCTCAGGCGGAGATTTCCGCCGTGTCCAGACCCATCTCCATTGTATACGGAACGTGATAATATGAATTTTGATTACAGCGCCGGCATCTTTGATGTCGCAGTCATCGGCGCGGGCCACGCCGGAATCGAAGCCGCTTTGGCCTGCGCCCGTCTGGGTCTGAAGACCCTCTGCTTTACCATCAACCTGGACGCGGTGGGCAACATGCCCTGCAACCCCGCCATCGGCGGCACCGGAAAGGGACATCTGGTCCGGGAGTTGGACGCTCTGGGGGGTGAAATGGGCAAAGCCGCCGACCGCGCCTGCATTCAATACCGGGTGCTTAACAAGGGCAAAGGCCCTGCCGTCTGGTCCCTCCGGGCCCAGGCTGACCGCCGCAAGTATCAGGAGATCATGAAGCACACCCTGGAACTTCAGGAAAACCTCTGGGTCAAGCAAGGAGAGATCACCGATATTCTCACCGACGATCTGGGCGCAGTCTCCGCCGTGCGTACCGACCACGGGGCAGTGTACGCTGTGAAAGCCGCCGTGGTCTGCACTGGCACCTACCTGGCCGGGCGCACCATTGTGGGCGAAGTCACCCGCCAGAGCGGGCCGGACGGTATGGCCGCCGCCGGGGCACTGTCCGAGTGTCTGACGAAGCTGGGGGTGGGACTGCGCCGCTTTAAGACGGGCACACCTCCCCGGGTCAACCGCCGGAGCGTGGACTTTTCCCGGATGGAACTTCAGCCCGGAGACGAGACCCCCGTCCCCTTCTCCTTCTCCACCCAAACACCCCCGGAAAACCGGGCGGTGTGCTGGCTCACCTACACCTCCGAGGAAACCCACCGGGTCATTCGGGCCAATCTGGATCGCTCTCCCCTCTATTCCGGGGTTATCCACGGCATCGGTCCCCGGTACTGCCCCACCATTGAGGACAAGGTGGTCCGCTTTGCCGACAAACCCCGCCACCAGCTTTTTGTGGAGCCCATGGGTCTTAATACCGAGGAGCTCTATATTCAGGGCTTTTCCTCCTCTCTCCCCGAGGAGGTGCAGGTGGCGATGCTCCACACCGTCCCCGGTCTGGAACACGCCGAAATGACTCGGAGCGCCTACGCCATCGAGTACGACTGCGTGGACCCCACCGAACTGCTGCCCACCCTGGAGCACAAAAAAGTCCCCGGCCTGTATGGCGCGGGGCAGTTCAACGGCTCCTCCGGCTACGAGGAGGCCGCCGCCCAGGGCCTGATGGCGGGGATCAACGCCGCTTTGAAGCTCCTGGGCCGGGAACCGCTCATTCTGGGCCGGGAGCAGGGCTATATCGGGGTGCTCATCGACGATCTGGTGACCAAGGGCACCAACGAGCCCTATCGGATGATGACCTCCCGGACGGAATACCGCCTTCTCCAGCGTCAGGATAACGCCGACCGGCGGCTGGCTGGTCTGGGCCACACCGTGGGGCTGGTGAGCGACGAGAGCTATCAGAAAACCACGGAAAAATACGCCGCGGTGGATGCTGAGATCGTCCGTCTGGAAAAGACCGGTTCCCCTCAGGGGAAGCTGGCCGACCTGCTCCGCCGTCCGGAAAACAACTACGACGCCCTCGCGCTGCTGGATCCTCTTCGTCCCGACCTTCCTTTGGCGGTGCGGGAGGCGGCAGAGATTGAAATCAAATACGCCGGCTATCTCCGCCGTCAGGAACGGCAGGTAGAGGAGATGCACAAGCTGGAGCGCCGCCCTCTTCCCCTTGATCTGGACTATGAGGGAATGCACGGGCTTCGTCTGGAGGCAAGGCAAAAGCTGGACAAGATACGGCCCCTCAACCTGGGCCAGGCCAGCCGGGTCTCCGGGGTCAGTCCCGCCGACATTGCCGCGCTTATGGTCTATCTGGAAAAGGGTTGAGGCTTTCCGCCTTTACCCACTGTTTGTCTTAAAGGAGAAAATCATGTCAAAGCCAAAGCTCGTCCTTGGCCTCTCCGGGGGTGTGGACTCTGCTGTGTCCGCCCGGCTGCTGATGCAGGATTATGAGGTGACCTGCCTTTATCTCTCCATCGGCCCAGAGGCGGCCGGGGAAGCCGATGCCGCCCGGGTTGCATCGGAACTGGGTCTGAATTTTCGGGTGAGTGATGTCTCTGCCGGGCTGGCGTGCCGGGTTAAGGCCCCCTTCGCCGCCGACTACCTGGCCGGACGCACCCCCCTGCCCTGCGCCCGGTGCAACCCCACGGTGAAATTTCCCGCCCTTCTGGCTCTTGCGGAGGAATTGGGCGCGGCGTTTGTGGCCACCGGACACTACGCCCGCACCGCTTCCGGCTCAGACGGCCGCTCCCTTCTTTTGAAAGGGATGCCCTCCAACGACCAGTCCTATATGCTCTCCCGCCTGCCCCAGGAGATTTTGCAAAGGGTGGTATTCCCGCTGGGAAATTACAAAAAGCCGGCGGTCCGAGCGCTGGCCCGGGACTTTGGCATCCCCGTGGCAGAGAAAAAGGACTCCATGGAGATCTGCTTTATTCCGGACAACGACTATGCCGCCTGGCTGGACCGCCGGGGAACTGCCCCTCCCCCGGGAGACTTTATTTCCCCCTCTGGGGAGGTCCTGGGACGGCATGAAGGTATCCACCACTACACCCTGGGCCAGGGCCGTGGTCTGGGGGTCTCCGGCCCTCATCGGTACTACGTCTCGGCCATCGACCCTGCCGCCAACACCGTAACCCTCTCCGACGGCTCCGACCTGACCCGCACCCGCATCCGCTGTGTGGATCCAAACTGGATTGCCCTCTCGGGGCTGGACGCCCCCAGGCCGGTGCAGGCCCGGTTCCGTCATGCCCGCACAGAGACCCCATGCATCCTCTCTCCCGTTTCTGCGTGTGAAGTGCTGGTGGAGGCGCAGGTTCCCGTCCGGGCCCCCACGCCGGGTCAGCTGGCGGTCTTTTACGATGGAGATGTCGTTCTGGGCAGCGCCTGGATTGCGGAATAAGAAAGCGCGCACAGTCTTCTTCTCAGACTGTGCGCGCTTTTTCACCGGCCCATCAGGCCCGGTCCTCTCCCTCCAGAAAATAGGTGGCCTCCATATCGGACACCGACAGGGCAAAGGCGAGCGGGTACTGCTCCAGGGCCTGGCCCACCAGGCGGCTGTCCTCCCCGCCGGAAAAGCCCATGTGCCAGCGGATGGCCATGGCCTCCTGACGGGTGAGCTTCATAAAGCCCGAGATGATGTACACGGATTTCTCCCCATGACCATATGGGAGGGGATCCTCATAAAAAAAGGTCTGAACCTTCTCCCACTGGCCGGTCTGGTCATTTTTCACGTTTCGGGTCCCCGGCTGATAGCAGCCGATTTTGCACAGGTCATGGAGCAGGGCGGCAATGGCAGCGCTCTCCGGCGAAATCTCCAGTCCGTAAAGCTCCTGCACCCGTTCCCTGGCCAGGTAATCGGTAAGGCAGTGATAGACGTTAAGGCTGTGATCACACAACCCGCCGGCGTAGGCCCCGTGAAATCGGGCCGAGGCCGGACAGGTGAAAAAGTCGGATTTATTCTCCAAATAGTCCAGCAGCGCCTCACTGCCCTCCCGATGGATCTGCTCACGGTAAAGCTCGATAAATTCCTCTTTCCCGCTCATGGCGCTCTCCTTTAAAAAACAGAATAAGATAAAGGATATTATAGCATATCCCGGAAAAAATGGGAATGGATTTTCTCCGTTCCATCTCCCCCTCACCTCTGCCCGGTTTTTGCCATAGGATGACCGGAAGAGGTGATTTTATGGACATTCTTTCCGCCCTGGGGGCGGGATTCTTGTTTGCCCTGGCCTGCAATCTGGACACGGTAATGGCCGCGGTGGGACACGGGGCACGGGGAAACCGTCTGGGGCCCCGCGCAGCTCTGATTTTGGCATTCTTGACCACGGGGATAACCTTTTTATCACTGTGTATGGGGGCCCTGGGCGCCGCTCTTTTGCCCGCCGGACTGGCCGAACGGCTGGGCGGCCTGGCGCTCACCGCCTTGGGCTTTTGGTATCTGCTGGATACTCTTCGGGGAAAAAGTGATGATACGCCTTCAGACGAAAAAACCGGCTGGGTGGCCCTTTCCGCCGCTCTGGCGGTCAACAACGCGGGGGTCGGGGTGGCCGCCGGAGTCACAGGGCTTTCCCCCCTGCTGGCCTCCGCCTGCAATTTTGTGGTGACCCTGGCTGCGCTGGCACTGGGCCGAAAGCTGGGGGAGCGTCTGGCACGCTGGAGCCGGCTGGCTCTTCCTCTCTCCGGACTTTTACTGGTGGTCTTGGGCCTGTGGCAGCTTGCCTGAGACGCTAAAACAGGATATAATACAACATACTGTAATCATATGAGGAGTTAAAATCATGTACCAACGACAAGTTCTTCCCAACGGCGTCCGCCTGCTTACCGAGCATGTCCCGGGCGTCCGCTCTGCCGCCCTGGGCATCTGGGTGGGGGTGGGTTCCCGCCGGGAGGCCGCCGGCTTCAGCGGTGCGGCCCATTTTATCGAGCACATGTCCTTTAAAGGCACCGCCCGGCGTTCGGCGGTGCGGCTGGCGGAGGAAATGGACGCCATCGGCGGTCAGCTCAACGCCTACACCACCAAGGAGGACACCGTCTACTACGCCTGGGTGCTGGACACCCACCTCTCCCAAGCCGCCGACATTCTCTGCGACATGCTTTTCTGCTCCAAATTTGACGAGGGCGACGTGACCACCGAGCGGGGCGTCATTCTGGAGGAGATGGGGATGTACGCAGACAATCCAGAAGATCTGTGCGCCGAGCGGCTGGCAGCGGCGGTCTATAAGGGTTCGGCTCTGGCCCGGCCCATCCTGGGCCGGAAGGCCACTCTGGAGCAGATGACCGGTGAAAAACTGAAAGCCTGGCAGATGTCTCATTACGTCCCCTCCCAGCTGGTCGTGACCTTGGCAGGGAGCTTTACCGACCGGGACGCGGAGGATCTGGCGGCCCGTTTTTCTAATCTGACAGGTGCTCCCTTGCCGCCGGAGCGGAACGCTGTCTATTTTCCCTCCTTTACCACTCGAAAAAAGGCCACTGAGCAAAACCACCTTACGCTGGCCTTTCCAGGCCTGCCGCTGGGAAACCCCCGGCGGTTTACCCTCCAGCTTCTCTCTTCCATTCTGGGTGGCGGCATGTCCTCCCGGCTGTGGCAGAAAGTGCGGGAGGAGAGCGGCCTTTGCTATTCGGTCTACTCCTACGGCGCGGGCCATGCCGACACCGGCCTTTTCGCCGTCTACGCCGCCATGGGCGCCGACACTGAGGCCGCCGCACTCCAGACCATCGCCCGAGAGACCCGGCGTTTTGTCGCCGACGGCGTCACGCCGGAGGAGCTGTCCCGGGCACGGGAGCAGTCCAAGGCCAACGTCCTCATGGGCCTGGAATCTACTCAGTCTCGAATGAGCGCTCTGGGCCGGGGAGAGCTGCTCACCGGGGTGGTGCTCTCCGCCGAGGAGGTCATCGCCGCTTACGATGCCGTGACAGCGGAGGACATCCAGACCATGGCGTCGGAGCTGCTGGACTTTGACCGCGTCTCTCTGTCCGCCGTAGGCCGGGTGGCCCCGGCAGAGCGCTACCGGGAGCTTTTAAGCTGACTCTCCGGCAATCAATTGAAGGCCCTCTTCCCGAAGGAAGAGGGCCTTCAATTTTGATGTTCCGGCGGTTTTTATTTGGTGGTGATGCTCTGCGCTCCGTTCGTTTCGGCAATGACAATCCCTGTCAATGCGTTCAGCCCGGCGGCAGTGACATAATAGTTGCCGTCCACCGCGTCGCCCACAATGACCTGGGCGGCCGTGCAGGTGACGGGGGAACCGTTCACCGCGGCGGTGAGCTCGGCGACCGTGTTCTTGGTGGCGCCGGTGACCAGGCTCATGGCAGTGTCGGCGTAGGTAGTGCCGGTGGTGATGACCACACCGTTGTCCCAGGTCACATTGAACTGGGACTTGGTGCCGTTGAGCGCGGTGGCCAAATCGCGCAGACGATAGTAGTTCTCACCGTTGATGACCGTGTAATCCACAGAACAGGGGGTGCCGTCCACGGTGATGTTGTTAGCTTTGGCCAGGACGGCCTTGACCGTTTCGTCATTGAGATTCAGGCTCTTGCCGTACGGGGTCTCCAGCTGGCCGTTGTTTACCAGGGCGATCAGGGTGGCCCGTGTGGCGCTGTCCTTCTGTAGATCCACGCCGGTGATCTTCCAGTTGTGATCCACCTCAGGGGCCACAGGAGAGTGGGCGGCAAAGTATGCCACGATCATGTCCCGAATGGAGTTGGAAGACTCCCACTCCTTCTTGCCGGAGATCAGGTTCTTGGCCTTCAGGGCAGAGGAGTAGCGGTAGTTGTTTACCGCCAGGGTCAGGGTCTGATTATCGGTAAGCGGGGCGCCCTTAAATTTGACGTTCTCAATGCGTTCCCCCTTGGGCTTGGAGAGGTTAATCTCGTAGTCCACCCCGGCAAACATATCGTAGAGATAGCCGGGATACTCGGGGTCAAAGGAGATGTTGACATCTCCGGGAACCCACTGGTTATAGCACTCGGCGGCCCACTCCATATAGGCCTTGAGCTCCTTGCCGGTGACGGTGACCCGGTAGAGGGTATTATCAAACTTGTATATGTCAAAAATATTGCCGTAGTTGATGTTGCCCGCGGGCAGGTCGCTGGTATCCTTAAAGAGGGCGGCGGCGGAGACGTCGGCGCCGGAGGCCTCCAGCTGGATCTTGTTGATAAGGTCCATGACAGCGGTGTCCTGAAGCTTGCCCTCAGGCAGACCAGCGATCTCATTTTCAGGCTGGAACTTGGCGGTGGTAGTGCCCAGAGGAGTCCCCTGCTCGCCGCCGGTGCCGGTACCGCCCTTGATAAAGTCAATGGTCTTCTTTTGAGCCTCTGCCACCAGAGGAATAGAGCGGATCTCCGCGCTGGGAGCCGTGTCCTTCATGTCCACGATCTCCACCTTGGAGTCGATAACCTTGTTGTCTTTGTCCAGAGTCAGGTCAAAGCGGGCGATATCCCGGCCGGAGTTGCGCACGCCGCCGATGACCACGTTCCCCTGCTTCTCGTTAACCACCACATGGTTGTGGGCCACTTGGAGCACATCCACCTCCGGGTTGTCGTCCAGAATCTTCTGCGCGGAGTCGGCACCGTTCTCCTCGTCAAACTCGGCATACAGGCCCATATGGGCGGAAACCACGATGAGGTCAGCGGTGTTGCCAATCTTGGCAATGGCCTTCTTGACTGCCGCACTGGCCGCCTCATAGGTACAGCCGTCGATGCCCTGCTTGCCTCCGTCCCAGATAGGCACGTCTGGGGTGACCACGCCGATGACGGCAACCTTCACGCCGCCCTTGTCCACAATGGTCCAGCCTGCGCCGGCCACATATTCGCCGTTGGCATCGGTGACGTTGGCGGACAGTACGGGGAAGTTGGCCTGGTGCACAATTTTCCGCATGGTGTCAATGCCCCAGTTAAACTCGTGATTGCCCAAAGTCATGGCATCATAACCCATGTAGTTCATGGCGGCGATGACGGGATGCGGCTCGTCGGGGGTCTTGTTATAGATGTCATCGGTCAGGATGGTACCCTGGATGTCATCGCCGGCATCAATGAGAATCGTGTTGGGATCCTCCGCCCGAACCTTCTGAATGTAGGTATAGAGGCGGGCCATACCGTTATTGGTAGACTCCTTGTTGTCCTCATAAGAGTAGCCCCAGATATTTCCGTGCATATCGGAGGTGCCCAGGATGGTCACATGCTTCTCGCCCTCGGCGGCAAAGGCAGCGGGGACCATTCCGGCAAGCATCGTCACTGCCAGCGCACCGGCCAGCAGCTTGCGGAGACGGTTATTGATCATTGGTATCGCTCCTTTCTTATTTTCCCCTTCCTTGAGAGGCCATGTTCAGTGTACTCTTTTCCATCATAAAAATCAATTTTTATTTGGTAAAAAATGTTGTCGTTTCCGTTGGCTCCCATTTTATTTTTCAGTCTTTTCTGGCCTTGTGGGAATAGTAGGTGTCCCCCATGGGAAGGGAAGAACGCAGCTTGTGATCCCTGGCATAATACGCATTTTGAACTGCCGGGGCAGTTGGGATGGTGGCGATTTCTCCGATGCCCTTTGCCCCATATGCGAAGGGCAAAAGCTTCTCCTTCTCCACATAAATGGCGTGGATCTCCGGAATATCGGTGGCTCGCATCAGGCCAAGGGTTCCATACCTTGCGGTGGGAACGCAGTCTTTCAGGGGGAAATCCTCGGTGAGCGCATAGCCCAGACCCATGAGCACGCCGCCCTCAATCTGGCCCTGGATGGCAATGGGATTGACCACCTTGCCCGAGTCGTGGGCCGCCCAGACTTCTTTGACCCTGCCCTCGTCGTCCAGCACCACCACATGGGTGGCAAAGCCATAGGCCACATGGCTTTTGGGGTTGGGTTTGTCGGTGCCCAGCTTGTCGGTGGGATCGAAGAATTCGGCGAAGAACTCCCGCCCCTCCAGTTGGGACAAGTCTCCGCCCTCCTCGTCCAGCGCCTTTTTCAGGTCGACGGCTGCCATCCGTACCGCCTCACCGGTAATGAGGGTCTGGCGGGAACCGGAGGTGGTACCGGAGTCGGGGGCCACCTCGGAATTACTTCCCATATTCCGGATTTGGGCGCGGCCCACATGGGTGGTCTCCTCCACCATCTGCACCATCACCGTGGTACAGCCCTGGCCGATGTCGGAGGCGGCGGCGTAAATCTCTACCACGCCGCCATGCACCTCCAGGCGGGCCCGGCCCTTGTCCGGCAGGCCCACGCCCACGCCCGCATTCTTCATGGCGCAGGCAATGCCGGCCCGGCCGGCGTTCTTCTCATAGACCTCCTTCACCGCCTCCAACGTCTCCTTGAGAGCGGTGGAGCAGTCTGCGATCTGCCCATTGGGCAGTACCTTGCCCGGCTCGATGGCGTTGCGGTAGCGGATCTCCCAGGGGGAGATCCCCACCATCTCAGCCAGCAGGTCGATGTTGGATTCCAGAGCAAACTCGCTCTGGCACACGCCGAAGCCCCGGAAGGCTCCCGCAGGAGGGTTGTTGGTGTAGTAGCCAAATCCCCGAATGTCGGTGTTCTGATAGCAGTATGGACCCACCGAGTGGGTGCAGGCCCGCTCCAGCACGGGACCGCAGAGAGAGGCGTAGGCGCCGGTATCAAAATAGATCTCGCAGTCCAGCGCGGTAAAAATGCCGTTTTCATCGCAGCCCAGGGTAAAGGTCCCCTCCATGGCATGGCGCTTGGGGTGAAAGGCAATGGACTCCGCCCTGGAAAACTTCACCTTCACCGGCCGGCCCACATGGAGGGCGGCCAGCACCGCCAGATGCTGAACGGATACATCCTCCTTGCCGCCGAAGCCGCCGCCAATCAGCTTGTTCTCCACAATGATGCGATCCGGCTCCCAGCCCAGCATAATGGAAATTTCCTTGCGGGTGTCGTAGACCCCCTGGTCGGAGGTGTACACCTTCACCCCGTCCTTGTAGGGAAAGGCCACCGCGCACTCCGGCTCCAAAAAGGCGTGTTCGGTAAAGGGGGTTGTATAGGTCTTGGTAACCTTGTGCTTAGAGGCAGCCAGTGCGGCGGCGTCTCCCCGGACTACATGGCGGGACTGACAGAGATTTCCTCCCTCATGGAGCTTGGGTGCCCCCTCGGCCATGGCCTCATGAATGTTGCGGACGGGCTCCAGCGGCTCATAGTCCACTTTCACCAGCTCCTTGGCCTCTTTCAAAGTATCCTCGCTCTCAGCCACTACCAGGCAAATGGCGTCTCCCACCGCCCGGGTGCAGTCGCCCGCGGCGATCATCACATCCCAGTCCTGCTGGATATGGCCCACCTTGTTGTGAGGCACATCTCCGGCAGTGAGTACCGCCAGCACCCCGGGCAGGGCCAGCGCGGCCGTGGCGTCGATCCCCAGCACCCGCGCCCGGGGATACTGAGAACGGACCGCCCCCGCGTGAGCCAGTCCGGGCAGGGCGTGCTCATCCAGGTCGTCTACATACACGCCGGTGCCCAGCACCTTCTCACGCACATCCACCCGGAAAGCCTTTCCGCCCACCCCGAAGTCATCCCCGGCCTCCAGTCCGGCGTCGATGGACACCTCGCCCCGGAGAATGGCCCCGGCGAGCTGGATGGCTTCAATGATCTTCTTATAGCCGGTGCAGCGGCATATATTGCCCCGGATCCCTGTCTTAATCTGCTCTTCCGTGGGATCGGGAAATTGATCCAAAATTGCTTTGCCCGCCATCACCATGCCGGGGGTGCAAAAACCGCACTGGACTGCTCCCACCGCGCCGAAGGCATACACGAACGCATCCTTTTCCCGGTCGGACAGCCCCTCACAGGTGAGAATGTGCTTCCCCTCCAAACGGGAGGTCTTCTGGACGCATGCCTTCATCGCCTTTCCGTCAATGACCACGGTGCAGGTGCCGCAGGCTCCTTCGCTGCACCCGTCCTTAACGGATTTCAGCCCCAGGTCGTCCCGGAGATACCGCAAAAGGGATTTGTCCTGCTCAATCTCACGGGGAAGGCCATTTACAGTAAAGGTATACATGGATGCCCTCCTTTAATTTAATCCTTGTGATTTGTAAGTTTAGTCTATCACCAGAATTCCCTTGCGGCAACAACAAATACATCGTCAAAATCAACAAAAATCTAAAAAACTTTTAGGCAGTAGAAAAATTTTTTAGAAAACGTCTTGACTTGCGCCGCAAGGATGATATGATAGGGACACAATCAAACAGAAACGATTTGGGAGGGGTTTTATGGAGTGGATAAAATGGGCGGCAAACCATCTGCCGAAGAGTGGGGACAAGGATCTGGCGGTCATGTCTCTGGAGAACGTGGCCAAAGCCCGGGCCTTTCACCGCAGCTTTCCCCAGTATTCCATCACTCCGCTGGCAGAGCTGAGCGGAATGGCACAGGAGCTGGGCCTGTCGGGGCTGTATGTAAAGGATGAGAGCTACCGGTTCGGCCTCAACGCTTTCAAGGTGCTGGGCGGCTCCTTTGCCATGGCCCGGTACATTGCCCAGAAGACGGGTAAAGATGTTTCCGAGATGAGCTATGACTACCTCACCAGCGACAAGCTGAAGGAGGAGTTCGGTCAGGCCACTTTCTTTACCGCCACCGACGGCAATCACGGCCGCGGCGTGGCATGGGCGGCCAACAAGCTGGGCCAGAAGGCCGTGGTCCACATGCCCAAGGGCAGCGTTAAGACCCGGTTTGACAACATCGCCCGGGAGGGCGCCCAGGTGACCATTGAGGAAGTCAACTACGACGACTGCGTCCGCATGGCCGCCGCCGAAGCCGCCGCCACCCCCAACGGCGTAGTGGTCCAGGACACCGCCTGGGAGGGCTACGAGGAGATCCCCGCGTGGATCATGCAGGGCTACGGCACCATGGCCTCCGAGGCAGCCGATCAGCTCCGGGAACTGGGCGCGGGCCGTCCCACCCATGTGTTCGTGCAGGCGGGCGTTGGCTCTCTGGCGGGCGCCATTCAGGGCTTCTTCGTCAACCGCTACCCCGACTGCCCCCCCACCGTCGTGGTCATGGAGGCCAAAGCCGCCGACTGCCTCTATCAGGGCGCCGTCGCCGGCGACGGCAAGCCCCGGTTCGTCACCGGTGATCTTCAGACCATTATGGCCGGTCTGGCCTGCGGCGAGCCCAACACCATCGGCTGGGACATCTTGAAGAACCACACCGCCGCCTTTCTCTCCTGCCCCGACTGGGTGGCCGCCAAGGGCATGCGGATGCTCTCCGCCCCCGTGAAGGGCGATCCCCGTGTCATCTCCGGTGAGTCCGGGGCCGTGGGCATGGGTGTCATCTCCACAGTGATGGCCGACGATGCCTATGCCGACTTCCGCGCCGCCGTTGGACTGGACAGCTCCAGCCGGGTGCTGCTGTTCTCCACCGAGGGGGACACCGATCCGGTCAACTATAAGAAGGTAGTCTGGGACGGCAGTTATCCCTGCTGCTGATTTTCCCCGTTTCGCGTACAACAAATCAAAGTTTGATATGGAGGTTACAGTAATATGGATTTTGAAGCAATCAAGAAAGCAGCCGCCGGTTACCAGGCAGATATGACGGCTTTTCTGCGGGCCATGATCTCTCACCCCAGCGAGAGCTGTGAGGAGAAGGACGTCGTGGCGTGCATCAAAGCCGAGATGGAGAAGCTGGGCTACGAAAAGGTGGAAGTGGACGGCCTGGGCAACGTCATCGGCTGGATGGGCGAGGGCGATAAGATCATCGCCATCGATTCCCACATCGACACCGTGGGCATCGGCAACCCGAGCAACTGGACCCACGACCCCTACCAGGGCTACGAGGACGACGCGGTCATCTACGGCCGCGGCGGTTCCGACCAGGAGGGCGGCATGGCTTCTGCCACTTACGGTGTGAAGATCATGAAGGACCTGGGCCTTATCCCCGCCGGCTACCAGCTGATGGTGGTGGGCTCCGTGCAGGAAGAGGACTGCGACGGCATGTGCTGGCAGTACATTGTCAACAAGGGCCACCCCGAGCTGAAGGGCAAAATTGAGTTCGTCATCTCCACCGAGCCCACCGACGGCGGTATTTACCGCGGCCACCGCGGCCGTATGGAGATCCGGGTGGACGTCAAGGGCATTTCCTGCCACGGCTCCGCCCCCGAGCGCGGCGACAACGCCATCTACAAGATGGCCGACATCCTTCAGGATGTGCGTGCCCTGAACGAGAACCCCGCCGACGACACCGTGGAGATCAAGGGCCTTGTGAAGATGCTTGATCCCAAGTTTAACCCCGAGCACTATGAGGACGCCCGCTTCCTGGGCCGGGGCACCTGCACCACCTCCCAGATTTTCTTTACCTCCCCCAGCCGCTGCGCCGTGGCGGATTCCTGCTCCATCTCCGTCGACCGCCGCATGACCGCCGGCGAGAGCTGGGACTCCTGCCTCCAGGAGATCCGGAATCTGCCCAGCGTGAAGAAGTACGGGGACGATGTAAAGGTGTCCATGTACATGTACGACCGTCCCTCCTGGACCGGTGAGGTCTACGAGACCGAGTGCTACTTCCCCACCTGGATCAACAAGGAGAACGCCGCCCACGTCCAGGCTCTGGTGGACGCCCACCACGCGCTCTTCGGAAACGACCGGATCGGTCCCGACGGCGCCATGAGCCTGCGTCACCGTCCCCTCATCGACAAGTGGACCTTCTCCACCAACGGCGTAGCCATTCAGGGCCGCTACGGCATCCCCTGCGTAGGCTTTGGCCCCGGCGCTGAGAGTCAGGCTCACGCGCCCAACGAGATCACCTGGAAGCAGGATCTGGCCACCTGCGCCGCCCTCTACGCCGCCGTCCCCAGCCTCTACAAGGCGGAGAACAAGACTGCGGATGTCTCTCAGTTCCGCGCCGGCAAGACCGATAACGACATCAAATAAAAGTGCCTGCATCAAGGAATGAATTATTTATTATTTAAGGAGTGCTGCAAGATGGATAAGACCCTGCAGATGTATATCGACAAACTCAACAAGCTCAACTTCAAGGAGATGTACGAGGGCGATTTCTTCCTGACCTGGGAAAAGACCGACGACGAGCTGGAGGCCGTATTCACCATGGCCGACGCTCTGCGCTACATGCGCGAGAACAACATCTCCACCAAGATCTTTGAGTCCGGCCTGGGCATCTCCCTGTTCCGGGACAACTCCACCCGGACCCGTTTCTCCTTCGCCAGCGCCTGCAACCTGCTGGGCCTGGAGGTTCAGGATCTGGACGAGGGCAAGAGCCAGATCGCCCACGGCGAGACTGTCCGGGAGACTGCCAACATGATCTCCTTCATGGCCGACGTCATCGGCATCCGGGACGACATGTACATCGGCAAGGGCAACGCCTACATGCATGAAGTGGTGAACTCCGTCTCCCAGGGCCACAAGGACGGCGTGCTGGAGCAGAAGCCCACCCTGGTCAACCTCCAGTGCGACATTGACCATCCCACCCAGTGCATGGCCGATATGCTTCACATCATCCACACCTTCGGCGGCGTGGAAAACCTGAAGGGCAAGAAAGTCGCCATGTCCTGGGCCTACTCCCCCAGCTACGGCAAGCCCCTCTCCGTGCCCCAGGGCGTCATCGGCCTGATGACCCGCTTCGGTATGGACGTGGTTCTGGCTCATCCCGAGGGCTACGAAGTCATGCCCGAGGTGGAGGCAGTCGCCAAGGCCAACGCCGCCAGGACCGGCGGCAGCTTCACCAAGACCAACTCCATGGCCGAGGCCTTCCAGGACGCCGATATCGTCTACCCCAAGAGCTGGGCTCCCTTCGCCGCCATGGAGAAGCGCACCGACCTGTACGCTCAGGGCGACAGCGAGGGCATCAAGGCACTGGAGAAAGAGCTGCTGGCTCAGAATGCCCAGCACAAGGACTGGTGCTGCACCGAGGAGCTGATGAAGACCACCAAGGACGGCAAGGCCCTGTACCTGCACTGTCTGCCCGCCGACATCAACGACGTCTCCTGCAAGGACGGTGAGGTGGAAGCTTCCGTGTTTGACCGCTATCGCGACCCACTGTACAAGGAGGCCAGCTTCAAGCCCTACATTATTGCCGCCATGATTTTCCTGGCCAAGTGCCAGGATCCCCAGGCCGTGATGAAGGCTCTGGAAGCGCGCGGCGTGAAGCGTCAGTTTGCCAAATAAGAAGGTATTGTTTAAATATGGGAAAACGAATCGTAATTGCTCTGGGCGGCAACGCGCTGGGCAATAATCTGCCGGAGCAGATGGAGGCCGTAAAGCAGACCTCCAGAGCCATTGCGGATCTCATCCAGGCAGGCAACCAGGTGGTCATTGCCCACGGCAACGGCCCCCAGGTGGGCATGATCCAGAAGGCCATGGCAGAACTCACCCGCACCGATCCGGAGAAATACATCCCCTGCCCCCTCTCGGTCTGTGTGGCCATGAGCCAGGGCTATATCGGTTACGATCTGCAAAACGGACTGCGGGAGGAGCTGCTGGACCGGGGCATCAATAAGGGCGTCTCCACCGTCCTCACCCAGGTGGAGGTAAACCCTGCCGACCCCGCTTTCCAGCACCCCACAAAGCCCATCGGCGCCTTTATGAGCAAGGAAGAGGCCGACAAACTGGTTGCCGAGCGCGGCTATGACGTAGTAGAAGACTCCGGCCGGGGCTACCGCCGGGTGGTCGCTTCCCCCAAGCCCGTCTCCATCGTGGAGATTGAGTCCATCCGGGACATGGTGGACGCCGGTCTCGTGGTGGTGGCCTGCGGAGGCGGCGGCATCCCGGTCTTCCAGACCGAGGGACATCACCTCAAGGGCGCGGCCGCCGTCATTGACAAGGACTTTGCCTCCTGCACCCTGGCGCAGCAGCTGGATGCCGACATGCTCATTATTCTCACTGCGGTGGAGAAGGTGGCCGTGAACTTCGGCAAGCCCGATCAGAAATGGCTGGACTCCCTCACCCCAGAAGAGGCCCGCGGCTATATGGACGAGGGCCAGTTCGCCCCCGGCTCCATGCTCCCCAAGGTTCAGGCCGCCGTGGCCTTTGCCGAGAGCAAACCCGGCCGCTCCGCCCTCATCACCCTTCTGGAGAA
>JAYFPI010000070.1:0-4655 GCA_034927965.1 Pseudoflavonifractor sp. | reverse complement strand
GGGAACCCTGACGGTTCCCTTCCAAATCATCCTTCCCTCCGAAGTTTTTAGATCGAGTTTTTTTCGACAGTCTCAGGGCCCAGGATTGTTGATCCCGGGCCCTTTCGTGTCCGCTGTTCTGGAGGGGATACGCTCACCCGGTATAGGGCGGCTCCGGCAGAAAAGCGCGTTCCCCCTGGACAGGGTTGAAATGCCGACTGCAGGCGGTTATCCACCCAGGCTGGCGATGAACTGCCTGGCCACCCGGGGTGTCCGGCCGGAATGGCGAATCTCCCAGGTCATGGCTTTGGCGTGGAGTTCTTCGGTTTCCACCCGGATGTCCGCCTGGCCGGCCAGATAGTCCACCAGAGCCAGATAGGAATCCCGGTTCATGGTGAGATAGGGGATGCGCAGACCAAAGCGCTCGGCCAGCGCTGTTTTTTCGGAAATGGTTTCCCCACGCTCCACCTCGTCCGAACCACGGTCGCTGAAGTTTTGCCGCACCAGATGGCGGCGGTTGGATGTGGCGTAAATGGACACGTTGGAGGGCCGTTTTTCCAGACCGCCCTCCAGAATCGTTTTTAGGGACGAGTAGGTTTTATCGTCCTGATCAAAAGCCAAGTCATCGATGAACAGAATGAACTTCTGCCGCCGCTGGCCCAACGAGCGCATGAGCTGAGGCAGGCCAGTGAGATTTTCTTTTTGAATTTCAATGAGACGCAGATCCTCCATGCCGGGCAGGTAGAGCATGGATTTCACTGTGGCCGACTTCCCGGTGCCGCCGTCGCCGAAAAGAAGGACGTTGTTGGCCGGATGGCCGGCAACCAGTTGGCGGGTATTGGACTCTACCTGGCTGCGCTGCAGTTCGTAGCCCAGCATGTCCTGGGGCTTGGGGCAATCGGGGTCGGATACGGGAATCAGCCGGCCGTTTTCCCACAAAAAGGCGCGGTACCGGGCGTAAAGCCCGGCTCCGTGATCCCGGTAGAACTGAGTCAGAGAGGCAAAGGTGAAGGGGACGGCGGCCTTCCACCGGGGCAGATCAGCCAGCACGGGGATATACTCAGGGGGAAGCAGGCCTTTCATGGCGTCGAGATACTGACCGCAGTCTACCTCGGAGAGCAAGACAAAGATATCCACATCTCGTCGGGCGCCGTTTTCAAGGGCGGGGTCGGTTCCACCCTGTTCGGCCAGAAGGGCATAGGGAGTCTCAGTATACCGCAGCTGAGCCCAAAACCAGTCCCCTAGGCCAAGAAAGCCGGCCTCCCGAAGGGTATGGAAAACGGCGGTGTAAGATTCCAGTGCCTGCTCCCCTTGACGGGTGGCCAGAGCGTCCAGCATGGCGGTCATATGGAGCAGAACCGGCTGCTGTTTCAAGTCAAAATAAGCGGACACCCCGCGCAGGGAAGCCCGTAAAGCGGTTAATTCCATCTTGTTCTCTCCTGTATCAAAAAGCGTTTTCCACAATTCTAATGTCTTGTGTCGCCCTTGTCAACCGGAATCGGGTATGATAAAATATCAAAACGACATAGAACGCTGCAAATGCAAACACATGGAAGAGGTAGCTATGGTATCCATCGGAGGAATTACAATTGAAACACCCCTGGCCCTGGCGCCGATGGCAGGGGTCACGGACGTGGCCTTTCGCACCATTTGCCGGGAACAGGGCGTCGGGTTGACCTGCACTGAGATGGTCAGCGCCAAGGCGCTGTGCTATCAGGACAAAAAGTCCATTCCGCTGCTGAAGCTGGGGGAGAGAGAGCATCCCGCCGCCGCCCAGATTTTTGGCAGCGATCCGGTCTGCATGGAGGAGGGGGCGGCCATTGCCCGGGAGGTGTCCGGAGCTGATTTCCTGGACATCAACATGGGGTGCCCGGTGCCGAAGGTGGCCAACTCGGGCGACGGGTCCGGGCTGATGCGGGACCCGGACAAGGCAGTACGGGTGACGGAGGCGGTGATCCGCGGCGCCCGCTGTCCGGTGACGGTAAAGTTCCGGCTGGGTTGGGACAAGGGGTCCATCAACTGTGTGGAATTTGCCAAGGCAATGGAACAGGCCGGAGCGGCCGCCGTGACCGTCCACGGCCGAACCCGGAACCAGATGTATGCCGGAATTGCCAACTGGGATTATATTCGGGCGGTGAAAGAGGCGGTGCACATTCCCGTGATTGCCAACGGCGATGTATTCAAGGCGGAAGACGCACCTCGGATTTTAAAGTACACCGGGGCGGACATGGCCATGATCGGCCGTGGGACCTTCGGCAACCCCTGGCTGTTCGCGCAATGCAAGGCCGCCCTGGAAGGCCAGCACATTCCGGAGATGCCTTCCCTGGCGGAGCGGTGTGACACGGCGGTGCGGCAGTTTGAGCTGTCGGCGGCCAACAAAGGAGAGAAGATTGCCTGCCTAGAGGCTCGGCGGCACTATGCCTGGTATTTAAAGGGAGTTTCTCACGCGGGGTATTACAAGGAGCAGATTGTTCGCATTGCCACCTTGGAGGATGTGTATCGGGTGACAGAAGGAATCAAGCGGGATTTGTGCTCGAAGCAGAATACAAAATGAAGTCGGCGGCGCGGAGCCGTATCCCGGATGTGCGGTACTTATTCCGAAAAGATTCCATGCCGCGCAGCAAGCTGGAAGGAGGACTGGATGTGACAGAGCAGGAACTGGTTTCTCGTGCCAAGGGCGGAGATCAGGACGCATTTGAGCAGCTGGTGCTGGACAATCAAAATCGGGTTTACACCCTGACCGTCCGAATGACAGGAGATCGGGAGGAAGGCGCCGATCTGGCGCAGGAGGCGTTTTTCAAGGCATGGCAGGGACTTGCCTCTTTCCAGGGAGACAGCAGTTTTTCTACCTGGGTATATCGGCTGGCTACCAACGTGTGCATTGATTTCCTCCGCCGTCAGAAACGGCGGCGGGAGGTGGAGCCCGTGCTCTCTCTGGACGATGAGGAGTGCGGTTGGGCTGAACCCGCCGATTGGAGCCAGGACCCCCAGCAGCACCTGGAGCACGCTGAGCTGAGCCGAGCGTTGACCCGGGAGTTGGAGGCCCTGCCCGAACACTACCGTCAGGTGCTTGTGATGAGGGAGCTGTCCGGGCTGAGCTATCTGGAGATCGGGGACGCGCTGGGGTTGGACCTGGGAACGGTCAAGTCTCGCATCGCCCGGGCCAGACTTGCTCTGAGAAGAAAATTGGCGGCGGGCGGGAACCTTTTCGTTCCGGTGCCGTCTAAGCCGTCAGAAGGAACCCGAAGGAGGTGAAGTGGCATGAGAACTTGCGAGGATTATATTGACCTGATTTCTGCCCGCCTGGACGGGCTGTTGACCCATGAGGAGGAGCAGGAGTTGGAGGCACATCTGGCCGACTGCGCGGATTGCCGGGCACTGGCCGATCAGATGGCTGAGATCCATGCCTCTTTTCCAAATTTGGAAGAAATTCCTGCACCAGATGGCTTTGCCAAAGGTGTGATGGAGCGCATTGGGAGCCGGACGACGCCAAAGAAAGTCGCCGTGCCCTTCTTTTCCAGACCTCAAGTCAGGGCGCTGGCCGGTTTGGCTGCCTGCGCCGTGCTGTGTGTTGGGATCTATCAGTCGGGACTTTGGAACCGATGGAGAACCGGTGGCGCGGTCAATGATATGGCCACTGCAAGCACCGGGATTGAATCTGAGACCCGCAGCACGGGGGTGGAGGCAGATGATGGTACCGGCGTGGGGACTGGGTCTTCTTCCGTGCCGGAACAGAAAATGTTGACCTCCTGTCCTCCCCCCTCGGACACAGGGGCGGCGGCAGACTCTGGCGGACAGACGGGGGCCAGCCGGTCGGCGAATGCCGCGATAGGCGGCGCAGGGGCGGCAGCAGACTCCGACGGACAGATGGGGGCCGGCCAATCGGCGGACTCCGCAGCTGGTGGCGGCGGGGGGGCGGAGATAGACAGCGGCGCCGACTCAGCGGACGGGTCTTCTTCTATACCGGAAGAAAAATTCTTTACCGCTTCGCTTCTTCCGCCAGAGGCGGGGGAGTCGGCAAACGCCGCGACCTATGAGGTGGCCGGGCAGACAGTAGATGCCATTTTGACATTGCCCCAACTCCCCGAAGGGGGACAGGATGTCTTGGGTACGGACGTAGAATGGATTGCCGATGAGCAGGGCAGAGCCTGCTGTATCGTAACCGGAGAGCAGATGGAGGCCCTGATGGCGCTGGCCGAAGCGCAGGGGCAGGATCTGACGGGAGCGGCAACCAATTCGATTGACGCAGATGGGCTCTGTGCCCTTGTGTTGGAACAGTGACCGCTGCCCTGCGCGATTATCGCCCGGAGCACCGCATTGCGGAAGATAATTTGAACGAGGCGCCCGAAATCCATGGATTTCGGGCGCCTCGTTTCGTTAGTGTGGGAAATTAAGGTGTGGGAGATTCCACGTTGCGCACACGGGCATGGATATATGCTTCCAGAATCTCCACGGTTCCCTGAATGTCAAGTCTGCCGCTGTTGATGGTGATGTCATAATTTTTTGCCTCGCCCCATTTACTCTTGCAGAATTGGTTGTAATAGGTTCTGCGCTTTCGATCCTTGCGGGTAATGAGGGCAATCGCCTCCTTTTCCGAGACGGGACCCCGCAGCATGGTGCGCTCAGTTTTGAAAGAAAGATCGGCTAAGACGAAAATTGTGATCAGCCCCGGAAAG
>JAYFPI010000032.1:0-46039 GCA_034927965.1 Pseudoflavonifractor sp. | reverse complement strand
ATTTATATTACCGACGGCGATGCCGTTACCATCCGTGTCAACCGCGCCTACCTGGCCATCACCGGTCTCCGGGAGGAAGAAGTTCTTGGCAAAAATATGTGGGACATCCAAAAGGCGGGTGTAATTGACCGTTCCGGCACCATTATCGCCCTCTCTACTCGTGAGCCGGCCTCCCTGGAGCAGACCTTCCGTTCCGGCCGCAAAGCCCTCATTACCAGCACCCCCGTGTTCGGCGAGGGGGATCGCATTGTTATGGTAGTGACCAACGTGCGTGATATGACCGATTTCTACGAGTTACAGGAGAAATTTAAGGCCACCGAAGCCCTGACACAGAAATACTACTCTGAAATTCAATTTGCCCGCCGCCAGGTGCTCGACTCGACCGACCTCATCGCATCCGATCCCCGAATGCTGGAAGTGCTTTCTATGGTGGACCGCGTGGCCGCCATGGATGCTACTGTCCTGCTGCTGGGCGAGACCGGCGTCGGCAAGGAAAAGATTGCCAAATACATTTATAAAAGCAGCCCCCGAAAGGGGGAGCGTTTTCTCACGATTAACTGCGGTGCCATTCCCCCCAACCTCATTGAGTCGGAGCTTTTCGGCTATGAAAAAGGCGCCTTTACCGGCGCTAGCCGCGAGGGCAAGCTGGGCCTCTTTGAGATGGCTGACAAAGGCACCATTTTTCTTGACGAGATCGGTGAACTTCCCCTGGACATGCAGGTTAAGCTCCTGCGCGTCCTTCAGGAGCAGCAGGTGGTCCGGGTGGGCGGAACCGACCCAATCCCCATTAACGTGCGCAGCCTGGCCGCCACCAACCGCGATCTGGAGGAGATGGTTCGGAAAAAGACTTTCCGGGAGGACCTCTATTATCGTCTCAATGTAGTTCCCATCACCATCCCGCCCCTCCGGGAGCGCCGGGACGATATTCTGCCCTTTACCAGTGCCTTTTTGTCTGAGCTGAATAAAAAGTACAACCTCCATAAGCAGTTTACTCCCCCCGCGCTTCAGGCATTGCTGGACTATGACTGGCCAGGCAATGTCCGGGAACTGCGCAACCTGGTGGAACGGATGGTCATTATGAGTCCCAACGACCTCATCCGTACTTCTGACCTCCCCTTTCGCGGCGACTGGACCCCCGGTGTTTTGCTGCCCTCCGAGGATGACGGTCCCATGGATTTGAAAAAAGTCGTGGAAACTTTGGAATTTAAGGCGATTAACCAGGCTTATGCCAAATACGGAAATGTCCGTCAGGCTGCCGCCAGCCTGACCATGGATCCCTCCACTTTTGTTCGGAAACGGAAAAAATATACCGCAGAGTTTTTGGATACGGACCAACCGGAATCGTAGCTGTTTTATTTCTGCAACATGTTTTATTTCTGCAACAGATACCAAACGTGAAAAAAACGACCCAGTGAGGTTTATCAAAATTCCCATTGTTGCGCTTCTGCAACAATGGGAATTTAATTTGGGGACTCTTTTTAAATGCGCCGTTCTCTTATTTTTTAGATTTTCATTGCGCCCCAATGCATTGTGAGATTTTCAAAAAAATTTTTGTACAACTTGGCACACCTCTTGCATAATAAATAGGCGTGTTAAGTCCGTGGGACGGTGGGAGACGTCAGCCTGTCAGTTAGGCGCCGCGGAAGGAGTTCGTGAAATTCCAAAAAGGAGAAAGGTGGTTATTCAATGCAAGTTTACAAGCGTAAGTACGGTGAAGTCCAGCCGTCCTGGAAGGTCGGTATCTTTAGGATTCGTCTTCCTTTCGTCCACTATGCATGGTCAGTGCCCGAGATGCTTCAGGGTCTTCTGATGTGCGCGACCTGTCTGGGCGCCATCCCCGTTCTCACTGAGGTCCTCGGCGTGGAATACGGCGTGGCCTTGTCCATGGTCATTATCAACGGTTTCCTGTACAACCTGCACGTCCTCCTGGGTGACCCTGTGGTTCCTGGCTGGATTACCCCCGCTATCCCAATTGTCACCGCTTTCCTGACCAATGGCTATGCCATCGGCCCCGACCGTACTCACGCTCTGATCGCCCTGCAGCTGGAAGTCGGTATTATCTTCCTGGTGTTTGGTATTACCGGCCTGGGTGCTAAGGCTATCGACGTGGTCCCCAACTCCGTGAAGGCCGGTGTTCTGATGGGCGGCGGTATCGCCTCCGTCATTGGCGAGTTCAAAACCGGTGGTCGGTTTGGAATTTATCCTATTTCCATCACCATTGGTTTGCTGGTAGCTTATTTCTGCCTGTTCAGCCCCCAGTTCGCTTATATGCGGAAGAACAACAAAGTGATCAATGCTTTTGGTAAGTTCGGTATGCTTCCCGCTATTATTATTGCCGTTATCATTGGCCCTATCGCGGGAGAAATCGCTATCCCCTCCGTGCAGTGGTGGCCCCTGTTCAAGATACCGGAGTTTGGCAATATTTTCAGTACTCTGACCCCCTTCGGCATTGGATTCCCCACTGCAGCCACTTTCATTGCCTGTATTCCAACAGCGATCGTGGTCTACATCATTGCGTTCGGTGACTTTGTTACTTCCGAAGCCCTGCTGCACCACGCCGATGTGGCTCGCCCCGACGAGGTCTTGGAATTTGACGCCAACCGCTCTAACCTGATCAGTGGTATTCGTAACGTCGTAATGTCCGTCACCTGCCCCTACACCCAGATGTGCGGCCCTCTGTGGGCTGCCGTTACCGCAGCAGTTTCGCAGCGGTATGAGGAAGGCCCTGAAGCCATGGAGTCTTTCTACTCCGGCGCCGGCTCCTTCCGCTGGTCCACCTTCGTGGCTGTCGCTCTGATGCCCATTTCCTCCCTGTTGCAGCCCGTTCTGCCCGTGGCTTTGTCTCTGACCCTGATGGTCCAGGGCTTTATCTGCACCCGTTTGGGCATGGAGATGTGCGAGAGCGAAAACGAGCGCGGCATCTGCGGCGTTATGGGTTCTGTTCTGGCCATCAAGGGTGCTGCTTGGGGCCTGGCTGTCGGCCTGATTCTCCACTTCCTGCTGTACTTCTACAGTGGCAAGAAAGCTGCCAAGGCGGCTCCCGCCGGCATTAAAGAGTAATTTTCCCTTTTCCCTTCGCATTCAACTTTTCTCCCAAGGTTGAATCCCGGCATTGCCGGAATCCATAAATTGTTTGAAGCGCAAAACACGAAATGTATTCGCAAAACGTGATGTAAAGAAAGGATGATTGAATCATGGCACTGATGACTGGTGAGCAATACGTCGAGAGCATCCGCAAGATCAAGATGGAAATCTATATGTTTGGTAAGAAGGTGGAGCACCCTGTTGATGACCCCATTCTTCGCCCCTCTCTGAACTCCGTGAAGATGACCTATGATCTGGCCCAGATGCCCGAGTATCAGGACCTGATGACTGCCGTTTCCCCATACACCGGCAAGCGGGTCAACCGCTTCACCCACATCCATCAGTCCACCGAGGATCTGATGAACAAGGTCAAGATGCAGCGGCTGTGCGGCCAAAAGACCGCCGCCTGCTTCCAGCGCTGCGTGGGCATGGACGCCTTCAACGCCGAGTTCTCCACCACCTATGAAATCGACAAGAAGTATGGCACCAGCTACCACGAGAACTTCAAGAAGTTCATGACCTACTGCCAGGACAATGACCTAACCGTCGACGGTGCCATGACCGATACCAAGGGCGACCGTTCTCTGGCTCCTCACGCCCAGGCCGATCCCGACCTGTTCCTGCATGTTGTTGAGCGCCGTCCTGACGGCGTGGTCGTCCGCGGCGCCAAGGCCCACCAGACCGGCATCCTGAACAGCCACGAAGTCATTGTTATGCCCACTATCTCCATGGGTCCCGACGACAAGGATTACGCCATCTCCTTCGCCGTACCTCTGGACACCAAGGGCCTGTACATGATTATCGGCCGTCAGTCCTGCGACACCCGTAAGCGCGAGGGCAGCGAGATGGACGTGGGCAACCCCACCTTCGGCGGTGTTGAGGCCCTGACCGTGTTCGACAACGTGTTCGTTCCCAATGACCGGATCTTCCTCAATGGCGAGACTGAGTTCGCCGGTATGCTGGTCGAGCGTTTCGCCGGCTATCACCGTCAGAGCTACGGCGGCTGCAAGGTCGGCGTGGGCGACGTCCTCATCGGCGCTGCCGCTGTTGCCGCCGACTTCAACGGCGCCAACAAGGCCAGCCATGTGAAGGATAAGCTCATTGAGATGACTCACCGCAACGAGACCCTGTTCTGCTGCGGCATTGCCTGCTCCGCCATGGGCACTCCCACCGAGTCCGGCAACTACATCATCGATCTGCTGCTGGCCAACGTCTGCAAGCAGAACGTCACACGCTTCCCCTATGAGATCGTTCGTCTGGCTGAGGACATTGCCGGCGGCCTGATGGTCACCGCTCCCTCCGAGGCTGACTTCCGTGATCCCAAGCTGGGACCCGTTATCGACAAGTATCTCCGCGGCGTGGCCAGCGTTTCCACTGAGAACCGTCTGCGCATCCTGCGCCTGCTCGAGAATATGTGCCTCGGTACCGCCGCTGTTGGCTACCGCACCGAGTCCATGCACGGCGCCGGCTCTCCCCAGGCTCAGCGCATCATGATCGCCCGTCAGGGCAACCTGGCTCACAAGAAGGAGCTGGCCAAGGCAATCGCTCACATCAAGGAGTAATTTTTTTCCGCTTGCCACTTAGCAGCAAAGCGGCCGGAGAGTTCCTCCTCTGCTGGGACAAATCCCGCATGAGCGGGTCGAACTGAATTAGATCCAGCATCGGGCCGCCTTCTGCAAATAAAATACATTTGCGGAAGGCGGCTCGGATGCTATCACAACCCCATCGACGAACGAAACGGAGGATCCAAACATGGCTACACTGGAAGAGATCGAAAAGGTACTGGACGAAAAGGTGCGCCCCCATCTGCAAGAGCACGGCGGCGAGTTAAAGTCTCTGAGTTTCGAAGCAGGCACCTATCGTTTTCAGTTTCTGGGGCATTGTTCCGGCTGTCCCTCTGCCTACCTCACGACGGAGGAAGTCGTGGCAGAGGAACTGAAGGGGGCTATCCCCGAGATCAAAGAAGTCATTCTGGTCCAGCAGGTAAGCGAGGATCTGCTGGCAGAGGCTCGTGCCCTGATGGGGCGCAATCATTCCTGACCATGCCTGCGATCCTTAAAGATCTGTTGCGATAGCAAACGTAAAACAATCGGAAAGGGGTCCAATATAACTATGGATTGGAAAACTTATTACAAAGAGCATACTATGCCCGCCGAAGAAGCCGTCAACCTGATTAAGTCCGGCAACCGCGTCGTCGTTGACCACGCCTGCGGCGAGCCCATTTATCTGGTGGACAAGATGGTGGAGAATGCCGCGGCCTACAAGGATGTGGAGATCGTCCACATGGTAGCCATGGGCAAGGGCGGCTACTGCGCCCCCGACATGGGCGATCATTTCCGTCATAACTCCCTCTTCGTCGGCGCCTCCACCCGGAAGGCCGTAGAGCGCGGCCAGGGTGACTTTACCCCCTGCTTCTTCTTTGAGATCCCCCGCCTGTTCCACACCACCCTGCCCGTGGACGTGGCGCTCATTAACGTGACTCCTCCCGATGAGAACGGCAACGTCTCTCTTGGCGTGTCCTGCGATTATACCGTGGAGGCCGTCAAGACCGCCAAAACCGTCATCGCCCAGGTCAATGCCTGCATGCCATACACCTATGGCGGCACCGTGATTCCTGTCTCTGACATCGATGCCTTTGTCGAGCATGACGAGCCCCTGATCGAGCTGGGTAAACCGAAGATCGGCGACGTTGAGAAGTCTATCGGCGAGCACTGTGCCTCTCTGATTCCCGACGGTGGCACCCTGCAGCTGGGCATCGGCGCGATCCCCGACGCCGTTCTGCTGTTCTTGAAGGACAAGAAGGATCTGGGCATCCACTCCGAGATGTTCTCCGACGGCGTGGTGGAGCTGGTCGAGGCCGGTGTCATCACCAATGCCAAGAAAACTCTGAAGCCCGGCAAGTTTGTTGTCACCTTCCTGATGGGCACCAAGCGGCTGTATGACTTCGTCAACAAGAACCCCGATGTAGAGATGCAGCCCGTCGATTACGTCAACAACCCCTATGTCATTGCTCAGAACGACAAGCTGATCTCCATCAACTCCTGCGTGCAGGTGGACTTGATGGGTCAGGTTTGCTCCGAGGCCGTTGGCCTGAAGCAGATTTCCGGTACCGGCGGCCAGGTCGATTTCGTCCGCGGCGCTTCCGCCTCCAAGGGCGGTGTGTCCATCATGGCCTGCCCTTCTACCGCCGCTCACGGCACTGTCTCCAAGATTGTTCCCTTCCTGGATCACGGCGCTGCCGTCACCACCTGCCGGAACGATGTAGACTATGTCATCACCGAGTATGGAATTGCTCATCTGAAGGGCGAGACCCTTCGCACCCGCGCCAAGAACCTCATCGCCATCACGCATCCCAACTTCCGGGCTCCCCTCATCGAGGAGTTCGAGACGCGGTTTAACTGCAAGTACGAGGCCTAACCGTTTTCTCCTTAAGGACGCCGCCCGACATTCTCCCGAATGTCGGGCGGCGTCCTTTTTCTTTACCGCTTTCCCAACCGGATAACCACTGCGGTCCGGTCGTCCGCCGCTCCCACTCTCTTCTCGCTTTCTGCCATGATATCCCGGGCCAGATCCTTGGGGCTTTCCCCGTCAAATGCAGTCAGCATATCCCGGATCCACTGATCGTCCTCGCATCCTGCCACACCATCGCTGAGCAGCACCACACAATCCCCCGGTCCGAGGGAGAGGCCAGTAATATCCGGCCCTACCTTGTCCCCATCTGCCAGCCCGGCAGGAAGAGCGGAACCGGTGATTCGGCTGACGGTGTTGCCTTTCCGTACATAGGTGGGGGCGGCGCCGTATTTACACACCTCTCCCCCGCCGGTGAACAGATCCAGCCGCAGCAGATCCACTGTGGTAAAGGCCCCCGACTCCTCATTTTTGAGTGCCAAAGCAGAATTCACCGTCCGCAGTGCGGCGGCAGACTCCAGCCCCGCCCGTAAAAACTCCTCCAGCAGCCGTACAGCCAAAGCGCTCTCCCGCTGAGCGGCCGCGCCGCTTCCCATCCCGTCGCAGAGCAGAACGAAGAGGCTGCCATCGGCCCGTTTGAACCAGGTGCCGGTGTCTCCGCTTTCCCTCTGCCCTTCCTTGCGCCGGGCCGCCAGCCCCGCTACCGCCATCAGCGGCTCCGCCTGGAGATAGAGAACATGCCCCCGCTCCTCTTCGTCCAGTCGGAGCGGCAGTCCCAGTAAAGCGGAAATCTTTTTTTGCTCCTCCGGACTGCGGAGCTTTTCCAGCCCATCCCCCCGGATTTCCACCCGGAGATGGCCCGCCTCGTCGTAATAGGCGGCGGTCTCCCCCTCCAGTCCCAGGGCCGTCAAATGCTGCCGAAGCCTTTTCTCCCGTATCGGATCCGGCGTCAGCTCGGCAGAAAGTTCGGCCGCCGCAGAGGAGAGTACATCGGCCAGCGCCTCATATTGTCGGCACACCGCTCCCCGGCTTTCCTTCAGTCGGTTACGAAACTGCCGACGATAGAGCAGTGCGGAGACCTCCTCGTTTGTCGTGCGCAAAAACTCCTGAAAATGGAGACAGCGGCTGGCAAACCAGGGCGCAAAGTCGCTGCTCTCCCCCTTTCCCCGCTCCAAAAGCGCGGGCAGCGCGTCATTGAGGGTGTTATAGGTACTCACATAGTCGTGCTCCCAGCAGGTATTGCGCAGGGCGCACTTTCGGCACACCCGCTCTGCCGTCCGGTCAAATACAGAAGAGGCATCCTCATCATTGGGCTGTTGGGGCGGGAAAGCGGAGCGGAGACTGTCGTAAACCTGCCGGAACGCTCCGGCGGTGGCGGACATCCGCCCTCGAACGTAGTCAGCCGCCCGGCTGGCCGTCTCTCGCCCGGCTTCCCGGGACAAGAGCACAGACAACTGCCGCAGAAGTTTATCCGGCAGCAAAAGAAAAAGGACCGAGGCAATAAACACCTCATAAAGGCCAGAGATCCTGGGCACTCCATCCCAGCTCCAAAGCACCGCCACAGCGTTGGTGACTACATAAGTCAGCGCGCCAAACAACCGCCCCTGTCTCCGTCCGGCCCCGGTGAGCAGGCCGGAAAAGCCGTAGGCCATGGCGTAGAAAGGGGGTCCTCCCGCAGCCAGATCCATACCCAGCCCGGTCGCCACGCCCGTTGCCGCCCCCAGGCCCAGTCCGCCTTCATGAGCTACCGACATCACCAACAGAGCCGCCGCCAGTCGTCCCAGGGACAGATCCTCAAAAAACGTTACTCCAGCCATGGACACTAGAAGGGTGCCAAGGAGGAAAAAGAGGCTCACTGTCTGCCGGGTGGAGAGGGCGGCGTCCTCCCGCTTCTGTTTCCAGGGAGAAAAGGCCAGACGGTAGAAATACGCGGAAGCCCCCGCTAGTAAAACCTCCGTAGCAAAAAATACCACCTGCGCCGGCCTCCAGGCCACATCGCTGAGATAGACAAAACCGGTAATGCCATCCATAGCGGCGGCAATCGCGGGCATAAACCAGTTTCTTCGGCAAAACTTCACATCGCAGAACGCGAAGGACACCGAAAACACCAGCATACAGGCGGCGGCGTACCGCAGCCCCTCCACAAAGCCCCGGAAGGTCAGATAGCCAAAGCAGGCGCCAAGTAAGGCACACAGCCCCTCCAGGCCTGCTCCCGAGCAAGCGGTCAGACCAATGCCAAAGGGCGCATAACCGCCGAAGATCTCTCCTCCCGCCAATACTGCCCCCAGCAGAAAACGAATGGCACATTCCGCTCCACGGGCCAGCGCGGGTGCCCGGAGCACCACTTTGCCCGTCTGCCCCAGCTCTTCCCCCATTCGTGCCGCCCTGGTCTTCCACTTTGCCGCCATTGCTGTCTCCTCCTATGTAGGAATTTCCAATTTTATCCATCTGGTGGCAGTATAATACACTTCGAAGGAAAGCTTTGCCGAATTTTGGAATCTGCCGCGTTTTGTCTAAATCTGTTTCCCCTCCCGCTGCTGCTTTGGATTGTCAAACCGTGGGATCCGTGCTAAAATAACTTCATCAATTACACGGACAGGAGAAATTTTTTTGAAGATCGGCAATGTTGAGATCGCCTCTCGCCTGGCTTTGGCCCCCATGGCCGGCGTCACCGACTTGGCCTTCCGCGCCGTCTGCCGACGGCTGGGCGCGGGGTATACTGTCACGGAAATGGTATCTGCCAAGGCCCTCTGCTACCAGGATAAAAAGACCCTTCCCCTGCTCCGGCTGGGCGAGGAGGAGCACCCCGCCGCCATCCAACTCTTCGGCAGCGATGTCGCTTGTATGGAACAGGCCGCTGCCCGGGCTGCTGCGCTTTCGGGGGCGGATGTGCTGGACATCAATATGGGCTGCCCCGTCCCCAAGGTGTGCAGCAACGGGGATGGCTCCGGCCTGGCCCGAGATCCGGAGCAGGCCGCCCGGGTGACCGCCGCCGTGGTCCGGGGCGCTGGTACTGTACCGGTGACAGTCAAGCTCCGCCTGGGCTGGGACCGGGGCCATATCAACGCCGTGGAGCTGGCCAAACGGCTGGAGGACGCCGGGGCCTCCGCCCTCGCCGTCCACGGCAGGACCAAGGTACAGATGTATTCTGGTCGGGCCGACTGGGACGGTATTGCCCAGGTGCGTGAGGCAGTGTCTATCCCCGTCATTGCAAACGGTGATGTCTTTTCCCCAGAGGACGCGGTGAAGATCCTAAAGCATACCGGCTGCGAAATGGCGATGATTGGGCGGGGTGCTTTTGGAAACCCCTGGGTCTTTCAACAGTGTGCCGCCGCTTTGGATGGCCTTCCCATTCCTCCCCGGCCCCCTCTTGCCGATCGCTGCGACACCGCGGTGGAACAGATCGAGCTGGCTGCCCGGTATAAGGGCGAGCACATTGCTTGTCTGGAGGCACGGAAGCACTACGCCTGGTATTTGAAAGGCGTTCCCTATGCGGGCTATTATAAAGAACAGATTTGCAAGGTAGAGACCCTGGAGCAGATTTACAAGATCACAGAGGGTATTAAACGCGATTTAAAAGACGCAGAGCAATCTTGAATTTGGCATTTTTTTAATGGGCAGGACTCTGCGGAGGGAAAGGCAGGTGAGGATATGACAGAACAGGAGCTGGTGGCCGCCGCCCGGGGCGGCGACCAGGATGCTTTTGCCCGTCTGGTGGAGACCAACCAGGCAAAAGTATACAATCTGGCCTACCGTATGACCGGCAACCCTGAAGACGCCGCCGACCTCACCCAGGAGGCCTTCCTCAACGCCTGGAGAGGACTGGCCCGCTTTGGCGGACAAAGCGCCTTCTCTACTTGGCTTTACCGCTTGACCTCTAATGTCTGCATTGACTTTCTCCGCCGACAGAGCAGATGTGAAACTCTGTCCATGACTGTGGAGGGACCTGAAAACGAGTCCCGCCAGGCAGAGCTGCCTGATGAGCGCTGGTGTCCAGAGCGGGAGTTGGAGCGCAGGGAGGCCAGCCGGACTCTCGAAACCGGACTGGCAGCCCTTTCCCCGGACCACCGGCAGGTGCTTTTGCTGCGGGAGCTGGAGGGACTGAGCTACGCCGAGATTGCCCAATGCCTCAGTTTGGAAGAGGGAACGGTAAAATCCCGTATTGCCAGAGCTCGCCTCTCTCTCCGGGATTATCTAAAAAAAGCCGGGAACTTTTCAGGCCTTCTGCCGTCCAAAGATTAAATCAAACGAGAAAGGAGGGTCTCCATGCCCAATTGTGACGAATATGAATTGCTGCTCAGCGCCCGACTGGACGGAGCCCTCTCTTCTGAGGAGGCCGCCCGGCTGGAGGCCCATTTGGCTAACTGCTCCCAGTGCCGGGCACTGGAGGCCGAACTCACCGCGCTGGAGGCGCTTTGGCCCGACCTTCCCCCTGTTCAGCCCCCCCCCGCCGACTTGAACGAACGGATCATGGCCTCTGTGCGGGCGGAGAAGGTGATTCCCCCCATCCCCACCGAACACCGAAAGCCGCCTCTGCGCTGGAAGCACTGGGCGGCCACGGCCGCCGTTTTTGCCCTCATTTTCGCGGGAGCCGGTGCGCTGCGCCACTGGCAGACCGATTCCTCAGCCAACCCCCAGGCCGGCCAGGCCATGCCCTTCTCCGCAGAGATCAAGGCCGCCCCGGTCCCGTCCGACACCCAAGACGCGCCGACTGTCAAAGAAAGCCAGGCCGACGAAGCTGCCACAGGGAACGACTCCGCCCGAATGGAGACCTTTGCCTTCAGCAAGGCAGCCGATCCCGCCCCGGCCCCGGCCGACACCCAGGACGCGCTGACCACCGAAGCGAGTCAGGCTGACGACGTTGCCACGGGAAGCGACTCCGACCGGATTGAGACCTTTACCTACAGCAAGGCGGCCGATTCCGCCCCGGCGGGCGGCGCTGACACGCTCACTCAGTCCGGAGCCCTGGATCTGCTGTTGGCGCAGCAGGGCTGGAGCGAGTACAGCCGGGACCCGGAGCAGGATACCGTGATTTTCCCCACCGACCCGGCGCTGCCCGGCGTGGTGACTGTTCTCTCCCCCCAGGGGCTTTCCGGCAATGGGAAATACTATGTCTTTGATCTACAAAACCAGATCAGCGAGTCCGGTGCGGACGGCAGCGAAACCACCAGCACCTCCCTGGCGGCTTGCTACGCCGTCCCCCTGGATGGCGGTAAGATCCTGGAAGGCCCTGGGACGGAGTTTGACGCACTGATCAGCGAATAAACCATCAAAGACAGCGGTCCGAAGGGCCGCTGTCTTTCTTTTCTCTCCTCCTGTGCATTTTTCTCAAATTTTAGTTGTCATGAAATTCTTTTTGAGTTATAATGAACAAGAACAGTGTGGTTGTTTCCAGTCTCCACTGTTCCCCATCCCATAACGTAAGGAGAGGAATCAAATGAGCTATTCCGCGCAAAACATCCGCAACGTCTGCCTGCTGGGGCATGGTGGCAACGGAAAGACCTCCCTGGCGGAAAGTATGCTTTATCTCACCGGCGGGACCGACCGTCTGGGCAAAGTATCCGACGGCAACACCGTCAGTGATTACGACCCCGAGGAGAGCAAGCGCCAGATCTCCATCTCCACCTCCATTCTCCCGGTAGAGTATGATGGCTGCAAGATCAATGTACTGGACACTCCGGGCTATTTCGATTTTTCAGGTGAGGTAATGGAGGCTCTTCAGGCCGCCGACGCCGCCGTCATCGTCTGCTCTGCCAAGTCCGGCATGAGCGTGGGCGCGGAGAAGGCTTGGAAGTATTGTGCCGACCGGAAGTTGCCCCGCATTCTCTACGTCTCCAAGACCGATGAGGATAACGCCGACTACAATGCCGCTTTTGCCAGTATGCGGGAACATCTGGGCAAGAATGTGGCTCCCATTGTAGCTCCCATTTGGGACGCCAGCAAAAAGGTCATCGGTATTATCGATGTGCTTCAGAAGCGTGCCTTCGAGTTTGGTGACAAGGGTCAGCGCGTAGAAATTGAAGTTCCTGAGGACAAAGCCTCTGTTTTGGATGAACTCTATGACGCATTGAAAGAATCTGTGGCCGAGACCAGCGAGGCCATGATGGATAAATATTTTGCCGGCGAGGACTTTTCCTATGCCGAGATGATTCAGGGCCTGCGCCAGGGCGTGAAGGACCTGTCTCTCTTCCCTGTGGTATGCGGCTCGGCCTATACCGGCCTGGGTACCCGGATGCTGCTGGACACCATTATTGAGCTGCTGCCCAACCCCCTGGAGGGCCGTCCCCTTATGGGAGAAAACGCCAACGGCGAAGTGGACGAGTTTGTGGCCGCCCCCGGCGCTCTGCCCGCTGCCTTCGTGTGGAAGACCGTTTCCGACCAGTATGGAAAATATTCCTACATTAAGGTCCTCTCCGGCTCCATTAAGCCCGATATGCCCATGGTCAACGCCCGCACCGGCGAGACGGAAAAGCTGGGCCGGCTCTACCAGATCAAGGGTAAGAAGGCCGAGGAAATTAAGGAGCTGCAGTGCGGTGATATTGGCGCCATAGGCAAGATGGAAAAACTCAAGACTGGCGACACGCTCTGCGACGCTCGCAAAGTCGTCCGCATTGAACCCATTCCTTTCCCGGAGCCCTGCTACTCCGTGGCCGTCGCCCCCAAAGCTAAGGGACAGGAGGACAAGATTGCCTCCGGCCTCACCCGTCTGGGTGAGGAGGATATGACCTTCCACTGGATCAACAACGCAGAGACCCGCCAGATGTTGATCTCCGGCACCGGTGACATGCAGATGGATGTACTGGTTTCCCGGCTGAAGAGTCGTTTCGCAGTGGACGCTGAGCTCTCCGATCCTCGGGTGGCCTACCGGGAGAAGATTCGTAAAAAGGTGGAGATCCAGGGACGCCATAAGAAGCAGACCGGCGGCCACGGCCAGTTTGGCGACGTGTGGATGCGCTTTGAGCCGGGTGAGCAGGAAGATCTGGAGTTTTGCGTGGAGGTAGTGGGTGGCTCCGTCCCCAAGAACTACTTCCCCGCCGTAGAAAAAGGTATGCGGGAGGCCGTTGTGCACGGTGTGCTGGCCGGTTATCCTGTGGTGAATCTGAAGGCCACCCTGTTTGATGGCTCCTATCACCCGGTGGATTCCTCCGAAATGGCATTTAAGACCGCCGTGCAGCTGGCCTATAAAGCCGGTATGCCCCAGGCTAGTCCGGTACTGTTGGAGCCCATCGGCGAGCTGAAGGTCTCTATCCCTGACAGCTACACGGGCGACGTCATGGGTGATTTAAATAAGCGCCGTGGCCGCGTGTTAGGCATGGTCCCGGACGGTGAAGGCGGTCAGATCGTGGAGGCCGAGATTCCCATGGCCGAAATGGGCCGCTACGCCATTGACCTGCGCTCTATGACCCAGAGCCGGGGCTCCTTTACTTTCCACTTCATCCGCTATGAAGAGGCTCCCCCTGCTGCCCAGGAGAAAGCGATCGAGGCCGCCAAGGCCATGGCAGAGCTGGACGCCTGACTTAAAAATATAAAAACAGTGCGTTATCGGGGGAACCCCTGATAACGCACTGTTTTTATATGTAGAACTCCCAACTTTTTCTATACGCCCAAATAGGAAAAATGCATATAATCTCGATTGGTGGGCCATGCGTCTCCGCCCCAGGTATAGCCGTAGGCGCGGAAAGTCTCCACCACGCTGCCGCTGGAGGAAATGGACCAGGGGTCCTCCTCCGGCCTCCATAAGCTCCCTGCCCCCACAGTCCCGTTGGCATAAATCTGATAGTTCTCGTTGGCATTGATGTCCACTGCGGTGCCGCAGTTGTGCTCCCCCTTGGCGCTGTCCCCCCTCCAGTCGTATCCGCTGATCTCATAGATTGGAAACTGCTCGGGATCCGCCCAAATTTCGGTAAAGATGGCATTTATGTCTTCTATCAACGCCTCGTGAACCTTAAAAGTAATGTGTCCCGTGGTCTTGATCCCCGTGGCCTTGTCCAACTTCCAGACCGGTACGGTGATCTCCGCCATATGCCCCACCGCCTCCGCCTCACTGCCGTAGCGACGGCGCTGCGTAGTTCCAAAGAGCCGCAGGAGCTTGGCATCATTCTCTCCCAGCTCCCGCAGTGCAGGGTCGGACTGTGCATCCTCAGCTGTCTCCTCCGGCTTCGGCAGAGCGGACAAAGATTGGTCCAGCCGCTCCAGCAGCACTGCCCCCTCGGCCCGAGTCAGCGGGCTGCCACCCCGAAAGGTTCCATCTTCATAACCTGTGAGCAGACCTAGTGCTGTCAGCCGGGCCACAGCGGCACGGCAGTTTTCCCGGACGCTCTCCCAGTCGGAGAAAGGCGGAGTCTCCCACACGCCCTCCTCCATGCCCATGACCCGGGCCGACGACCAAAGGAGTGCAGCCGCTTCCTGCCGGGTCAGCGCAGTGTCCGGTTCCGCCCCTCCTGTGTCCAAAATTCCCACTTGAACCGCCGCTGTCATGGCTGAAGCGGCCCAGTGGTTCCCCGGGGCCGCTCCGGCCAGAATATCCGGCCAGAAGGCCCTCCCCAGCATGGTAAGGTAGTGTCCCCAGGTAAGGGCGTCGTCCGGGTGAATGGTGTCATCGCCGTAGCCTGTGATCCATCCCCGGGTCTCTGCACGCTCCAACGTTTCGGATGCCCAGTGCCCTTTCGCGTCCTTCCAAAGTGCTTCGGCGCTCCCAGGCAGCAGACTCAGCACTAACACCCAGGCAACGATTCGACGCATCTCTCCACCCCCCTTTTTTCTATTATATCTGTTTTTTCGACCCGGACAAGTTTATCTTTCTCCTTCTCTTGGAGAAAGATAAACTTGTGCCTCCCTCAGCCGTTCTTTTTGCGAAAAAAACTTGCATTGCAGGCGTTTTCATGATATACTCCCTATGATAGTAATGCAAGTATGGTGAGAGTGGGGTTTATTCCTCACTCTTTTTGATTGAAAGAGGGGTTTGAACACCGTATGGCAAAGGTAACCGAAGCGGTCCATGCGCTGGCCCAGCCCGTGGTCGAGGCCAACGGCTGTACACTCTGGGATGTGGAGTATGTCAAGGAGGCAGGTGTCTGGTATCTGCGTCTCTACATTGATCGGGAGGGCGGCGTCTCCATTCACGATTGCGAGGCGATCAGCCGGGTGATGAGTGATAAACTTGACGAAGTGGATCCCATCGAAGGAAGCTACACGTTTGAAGTCTCCTCCGCCGGTGCTGACCGGGTGCTGAAGAAGCCGGAGCATTTTGCCGCTTTTCTGGGCAGCGAGGTGGAACTGCGCCTCTACCGCCCCGACAATGGGAGAAAAGACTGGGTGGGTACGTTGTCCACTTATGCCGCCGGGGACATTACCCTCACCACTCCCGTAGGGGAAAAGACCTTTTTGAAAAAAGACGTGGCGCAGGTCAGGCTGTACGTGCGCGTTTGATTGGGAAGAAGGAGAGTCAGTATCATGCCGAAGAAAAACCAGAAGGCCCCGAAAACCAACGAGCTGGACGCCGCCGAGTTCTTTACCGCCGTTGATCTCATCGAAAAGGAAAAGGGCATTCCCAAGGGCTACATGATGGAAAAAATTACGCTGGCCCTTGTCTCCGCTTATAAAAAGGATCATGAGGAGGCCGGCGACAACATTGTGGTGGACGCCGATCCTGAAAAAGGCGTGGTCCGGATGTATATCAAAAAGGACGTGGTGGAGACCGTAGATAATCCCGCCACCGAGATCAGCTTAGAGGATGCCCGTCAGAAACTGCCTCAGGCCATGCTGGGCGACGTGATCCGTATTGACGTCAAGACGCGGGATTTTGGCCGTATCGCCGCTCAGACTGCCCGTCAGGTCATCATTCAAGGTATGCGGGAGGCCGAACGCGGCATGGTCTTTGACGAGTTTACCTCTAAGGAACACGAGATCCTCACCGGCCTCATTACCCGCATCGACCCTCGCAACGGCGGGGCCTCCCTGCGGATCTCCTCCGGCAGTGAGTTCACCGAGGCCTATCTTGCCCCCAGTGAACAGGTCCGGGGCGAGAGCTACGTAGAGGGAATGCGTCTGAAAGTGTATGTGGTGGAAGTCCGCCGTTCTACCCGCGGCCCTCAGGTGCTCATTTCCCGGACCCATCCGGGCCTAGTGAAGCGTCTCTTTGAACTGGAGGTGCCCGAGATCTACGACGGCACTGTAGAAGTCAAGTCCATCGCCCGCGAGGCGGGCAGCCGCACCAAACTGGCGGTCTGGTCTTCCGATCCCAACGTTGATCCCATTGGTGCCTGCGTGGGTCCCAAGGGCCAGCGGGTAAACAATATTGTCGATGAGCTCAAGGGCGAAAAAGTGGACATCATCAAGTGGTCTGAGGATCCTGCCCAGTATGTGGCCGCCGCTCTGGCCCCCGCCGACGTCATCAACGTTACCACTTTGGACGAGGGCAAGAATTGCCGTGTGGTAGTCCCTGATGACCAGCTCTCCCTGGCGATCGGCAAGGAGGGGCAGAACGCCCGTTTGGCCGCTAAACTCACCGGCTACAAGATCGATATCAAGCCCGCCAGCGCCCCTGAGGGCCCGGAGGAGGACGACCTCATCCTGGACGACGAGCCCGCTGCGGAATAATCACGTCCTTCTGCCCCGAGAGAGCAATACAGCCGCGCCGCGTGCCGGAAAGAAAGGAGGTCTCCCCATGCCGAAAAAAATTCCCCTGCGCCAATGCGTCGGCTGTCGGGAACACAAGCCAAAGCCCGAGCTCATTCGGGTTGTCCGCTCCCCGGAGGGAGAGGTCTCACTGGATTTTAAGGGCAAAAAGCCGGGCCGAGGAGCTTATGTCTGCCCCGACCCCGAGTGCCTGAAGCGGGCCCGGAAATCCCGGGCCCTGGAACGGGCTTTCTCCGCCCCCCTGCCCGATGAGGTGTGGGCGGCGCTGGACGCCCAGATGGAGGCAGGTGACCAAAATGGATAACAATGCTCTGCTGGGCCTGATCGGCCTGGCCCGGAAGGCCGGCAAGACCGAAGTGGGCGAGGAGCCCGTCTCCATCGCCGCCCGCACGCACAAGGCCCGGCTTATCCTGCTGGCCTCGGACACCGCCGAAAACACCCAGCGGCGGGGCAAAAGTCTGGGGGAGATCGGCAACTGTCCCTGTCTGCGCATTCCCTGTACCAAATCGGAGTTGGGCTTTTCCTTGGGGCGGAGCTCCTGCGCCGTTCTCGCGATCACCGACACCAGCCTTGCCGCGGCCGCGGCAAAAAAGCTGGCCGAGCTGGATCCGGAGTGCTGCGGGGAAGCTGCTCAGCGGCTCGACCGGAAGGCAGAAAAGGCCTTCCGACGTCAAAAGGAGTCCCGTGCCAAAGAAAAAACGGAACGGAACACCGCCCACAAACCCTGGGCGCCGCCGCCCAAGGGGCCCAAGTCATGACCGCAAAAACTGTGAGAATAGGTAATCGGGCTTGTTCCAATTAGAAAGGTGGAGAATTCCTCTCCTCTTTTCTCATTGGCGCAAGTCCCCGTATGGAGGTGGCTTATTTGCTGAATACTAAATATCGTGTCAATGAAGTGGCCAAGGATTTTAACCGGAATACCAAAGAGATCGTCGACATTCTTACGGAGTATGCCACGACCCCTAAGAACCACATGCAGGCACTGGAGGATCGGGAACTTTCTCTCGTCTTCGAGTACCTGACTCAGCACAATCAGGTGGAGAGCATTGAGAGCGTCTTTTCCGACGTCTATCATGAGCCTAAGCCGGTTTCCCGGCCCGAGGCTCCCAGGCCCGTTGCGCCCAAAGCGCCTCAGGGCGGTACGCCCGCCCAGGCCTCACCTAGGAACCCAGGCCCCCGGCCCCAGCAGCCGTCCACCCCCGCGCCGCAGCAGGGGCAGGGCCAGCCTCGTGTCCAAGCACAGCCTCAGGCGCAGACACAGGGCACACCCACCAGCCGTGTTCCTGAAAAGAAGCTCGTGGACACTCGCACAGGCGGAAATGTCAATCTGGAAAAGTACGACGAGCGTCTGGAGAAGATTGCTTCCTCCAAAACCAAGCAGATGGATGCCGGCCGCGAAAAGTTTAAGAACCGCGGCGGCAACCAGCGCCGGGGCAACACCTTTGGCGGCAACACCTTTGGCGGCAACAAGCGCCGCCAGGAGGAGCAGGAGAAACTACGCCGGCTCCAGTTGGAGATTGCCAAAAAGACGCCCGTCACCGTGAAGATCCCCGACGAAATTGCCGTGGGCGAACTTGCCTCCCGGATGAAGAAAACCGGTGCCGAGGTGGTTAAGACCCTGATGAAGAACGGCATTATGGCCTCCATGAGCGACATCATCGACTTTGACACCGCCGCCATCATCGCGGAAGAGATGGGCTGCAAGGTTGAGAAGGAAGTCATCGTTACCATTGAGGAAAAGCTCATCGACACTGCCGAGGACAAAGACGAAGATCTGGAGGCCCGCGCCCCTGTTGTGGTCGTCATGGGCCACGTCGACCACGGCAAGACCTCTCTGCTGGACTATGTCCGCAATGCCCACGTGGCCTCCCGGGAGGCCGGCGGCATTACCCAGCACATTGGCGCTTATCAGGTCAACGTGGGTGGAAAGCTCATTACCTTCCTGGATACTCCGGGCCACGAAGCCTTTACCGCCCTGCGGGCCCGCGGTGCTATGATCACAGACATCGCCATCCTGGTGGTGGCCGCCGACGACGGCATCATGCCCCAGACGGTGGAGTCCATCAACCATGCCAAGGCCGCCGGGGTACCCATCATCGTGGCTATCAACAAGATGGATAAACCTGACGCCAACCCCGAGCGCATTAAGCAGCAGCTCACCGAGTACGAACTGGTGGCTGATGACTGGGGCGGTGAGACCATTATCTGCCCCATTTCCGCCAAGACCGGCGAGGGCATAGACAACCTGCTGGACATGGTCACCCTCACCGCAGAGATGAAGGAACTCAAGGCCAACCCCAACCGCTCCGCTCACGGTGCGGTTATCGAGGCCCGGCTGGACAAAGGCCGCGGTCCTGTGGCCACGCTTCTGGTGCAGAACGGCACCCTGAATCAGGGCGACGTCATCATTGCCGGCACCGCGGTAGGCCGCGTCCGCGCCATGACCGATGCCTCCGGCCAGAAGCTGGAGCACGCCGGCCCCTCCGTACCTGTGGAGATCATCGGTATGGCCGAGGTCCCCGAGGCCGGCGACGACTTCCACGCCGTGGCCGACGAGAGGATGGCCCGGGAACTGGCAGAGCAGCGCAAGCACGACCACAAAATGGCCTCCTCCAGTGCGCTGGGCAAGGTCACTCTGGAGGATCTGTTCAGCCAGATTCAGCAGGGCGAGATGAAAAATCTGAACGTTATTGTTAAGGCCGACGTTCAGGGTTCCGCCGAGGCCGTCAAGTCCTCTTTGGAAAAGATCTCCAACGAGGAGGTACGGGTGCGGGTCATTCACTGTGCCGTAGGCGCTATTAACGAAAGTGACGTCATGCTGGCAGCCACTTCCAACGCTATTATCGTAGGCTTTAATGTCCGTCCTGACAGCAACGCCAAAACTACCGCCGCCCGGGATCATGTGGATATGCGGATGTACCGGGTCATCTACGACTGCATTGATGAAATTGAAGCCGCTATGAAGGGCATGCTCTCTCCCAAATTCAAGGAAGTGGAGTTGGGCACTGTGGAGGTTCGGGAGGTCTACAAGATTACCGGTGCCGGCATCATTGCCGGCTGCTATGTCACCTCCGGGCGCGTCACCCGCAGCGCTCAGATCCGTCTGGTGCGGGATGGCATTGTGGTTCATGAGGGTACCATCGGGTCCCTGCGCCGGTTTAAGGATGACATGAAGGAAGTCGCCCAGGGCTACGAGTGCGGCATCAGCATTGAGAAGTACAGCGACATCAAGGTGGGTGACATCTTGGAGTGCTTCGAAACGCAGCAGATTCAGCAGTAAAAGCCTTAGGGGCGGGCAGAACGCCCGCCCCTTTTTTCCATTCCACAGGCAGTGCGGATCAGATAGGCACATTTTCCTCCACTGCTTCATATGAAAACGAAGGAGGCATTTTCATGCCCAAGAACCGAATCGGACGTATCAACGAGGAGATCCAACGGACTCTGTCCGACCTCATTCGTTCAGTCAAGGATCCTCGAGTCCACGGTCTCATCTCCATTACCGGTGTGGAGACCACTCCTGATCTCAAATACGCCAAGGTCCATGTCAGCGTTCTGGACAAGAGCGACGTGGACCAGGTCATCAAGGGTCTCAAATCCGCCGCAGGCTATCTGCGCCGTGAATTGGGAACCCAGCTCTCTCTGCGCTGCACCCCCGAACTGATCTTCCTGCGGGACGATTCCATCGACAAGGGTGCTCATATCCTGGAAATCTTGGAAGGGTTGGATAAATAACCATTTATTCAGGAGGCAATCACTTATGGCAATGACCATCCACGCTGCCGCCCGTTGGCTTGCCGACCGGGACGGTTTTCTGATTCTCACCCACAAACGCCCGGACGGTGACACCTTGGGATGTGCCGCCGGGCTCTGCCTGGCTCTTAAAACTCTGGGCAAGACCGCCTGGATTCTCCCCAACGCCGACGCCACCTCCCTGTTTGACCCCTATCTGGAAGGAATGCTGGCCCCGGCAGATTTTACGCCTACGACGGTGGTCTCGGTGGACATCGCCAGCGAGGGGCTATTCCCTCAAAATGCCCTGACCTACGCAGGAAAGGTGGAATTGGCTATTGACCACCACCCCTCCAACGAAGGTTTTGCCCAAAACAACTGTGTAGAACCCAGCCGAGCGGCCTGCGGGGAGATCATTTACGACATTGTCAGCCAATGGTTCCCGGTAAGTCGAGAGATTGCTCTTCCTCTCTATGTGGCGGTTTCCACGGACACCGGTTGCTTTATGTACTCTAACACCACTCCCAACACTCACCGGGTAGCGGCGGCTTTGATGGAGACCGGTATGGATGCCGCCTGGGTCAATAAGCGGCATTTCCGCACGAAAAGCTACACCCGTCTCCGGTTGGAAGCGCGGATTATGGAGACTTTGGAGCTGGAAGACGACGGTCAAATTGCTCTGGCGTCCATTTCTTTGGCCGATTTGGCCAAGTTGAACGCCCGTGAGGAGGACGTGGAGGACATTGCCGCCTTTGTGGGGCAGTTGGAGGGGGTCCACACCGCTGTTACCATACGAGAGATCAAGCCCGGAGAGTGCAAGCTCTCCGTGCGGACAGGGGCCGATCTGAACGCCTCCCATGTCTGCGCCCTTTTGGGGGGCGGCGGCCATGCGGCAGCCTCAGGCTGCACCATAACAGGCTCGCTTGGTGATGCCAAGCTGGCTATCCTCCAGGCGATCCGTCAGGTGCAGCGCGGAGACTAACCGCCTTATTTTAATTTAACGTTACGAAAACAGGAGTGAACGCCATGCCCAGCGGCATTCTCATCATCAACAAGCCTCAAGATTGGACCAGTATGGACGTCTGTGCCAAGCTGCGGGGCGTATTCCACGAAAAGCGGGTGGGGCACGCGGGAACGCTAGACCCCATGGCCACCGGCGTGCTCCCGGTTTTTCTGGGCCGGGCCACCAGGGCCATACAGTTTGCCGAAACCGGTGAGAAGGAGTATCTGGCAGGGCTGCGGCTGGGGCTGACCACTAACACGCAGGACAGTTCGGGTGAGGTGCTGGAGCGGCACCCCTCCACAGCGGACTTTGAGCAGGTACACGCTGCCCTTCTCCCCTTCCACGGGGAGATCCGGCAGGTACCACCCATGTATTCTGCCATCAAGATCGGCGGGAAAAAACTCTATGAACTGGCCCGGAAGGGCATAGAGGTAGAACGTCCGGCCCGGGCGGTAACCATTTACTCCCTCAATCTGTTGGATGAGCTTTCCCCCGAGGGGGACTTCCAGCTCCGGGTCCGGTGCTCCAAGGGCACTTATATCCGCACTCTGTGCCATGACATTGGACAGGCTTTGGGCTGTGGCGGCGTAATGTCCTCCTTGGTACGAACCGAGGCTTGTGGCTTTTCTCTGGAGCAGGACGCCCTGTCTCTGGCTGAAGTGGTAAACGCCTCGGACCCGGCTGCTTTTCTTCGCCCACTGGATCGGCTGTTTCAGAACAGGCCGACCCTCACGGTGAATGCCAACGGAGAGGAACGCCTTCGCCACGGGGCCGGCCTGTCCATGAAAAATGTCCCTGATGGGACTTACCGGGTCTATGGCCCCCAGGGAGATTTTCTTCTCCTGGGATCCCTCTCAAGCGGCACGCTGTCTTCTATTAAGAACTTTTTCGAGGTGTAACTTTGAATACCAATGAACACACCAGGGTCATTGCCCTGGGCTTTTTCGACGGCGTCCACGCCGGCCACGGTGCGCTTCTCTCCCTCTGTGCCCAGCGCGCCCTGGAACTTGGAGCCGTCCCCTCTGCCTTTACATTTGACATCCACCCCTCCTCCCTGATCCTGAATACACCCGACCCCCTCCTCTCCACCCCCACCGACCGGGCCGACTTGATGCGCCGCTATTATGGCATCCGGGACGTCATTATCGGCCATTATGACGAGCGAATGATGAAGACCCCCTGGCGAGACTTTGTCACCGAACTGCTGATAAAGGAACACCACGCCGTCCACTTGGTGGCCGGCCACGATTATCACTTTGGCTACAAGGGCGAGGGGAATCCCCAACGGCTTCAGGAGTTGTGCAGAGAGCTTGGCATTGGCTGCGACATTGTGCCTAAGGTGGAGAAGGATGGGATCACCGTCTCCTCCACCTATATCCGCACCCTGATAGCCCAAGGGGAGATGGAGCAAGCGGTCCGCTTTTTGGGACATCCCTATACTCTTACAGACACCGTAGCCCATGGGAAACGTCTGGGGACTTCTCTGGGTTTTCCCACAGTAAACCTCCACTTCGCTCCAGGGATGCTGGTGCCAGCCCACGGGGTATACGCCACCCGAGTGGTCTTGGAAAATGGCGAGGTTCATCCTGCTGTGACCAACATTGGTGTTCGTCCCACTTTGGATGATGGAGATGCGGTAACGGTAGAGGGCTTTATTCTCCACTTTGACGGAAATCTTTATGGCCAAAATATTCGTATGGAATTTTATAAATACTTGCGCGGCGAACGAAAATTTGATACACTGGATGAGTTAAAGGCTGAAGTAATGAAGAATGCTCAGCAGACTGAGGACTTTTTTGCCGCAAACTGACCCAAAGGGGGAGCCAAGGATGCGCTATGAAAAGATATATCCCGCCGCCATCTGTTATTGCGTTGCACTGGTGTTTCTGGCCTTTGTGCTGGACACACCCGCCCATATTTGGGAGGGCTTCCAAAAGATCATCTTTATGGAGGACTCTCTGATCACAGACTACATGGAACTGGCCGGGATCGGGGCTGCTTTTATCAATTCCGCCCTGGTCCTTCTTTCCACCCTGTTTGTGTTCTGGCTGGTGAAAGATCCGCTCAACGGCTACACCATCGTCACACTGGGGCTGATGGGCGGATTCTCCCTGTTCGGCAAGAATATCTTTAATATTTGGCCCATTATCCTGGGCTCGTTCCTCTACGCCCGATTTCGCCGGGAGCCGTTTGTCAAATACTCCAATGTCTCTCTTTTGGCCACCTCCCTCTCCCCCGTGGTCAGCTTTGTGTGCTTCTCCGGTGGTTGGGTCGGCTTTCTCGTCGGAATCATGCTGGGCATCTGCATCGGCTTCCTTCTCCCTTCTCTGTCTGCCTATACTTACCGGATCCAAAACGGCATGAACCTATACAACATGGGCTTTGCCTGCGGCCTGGTGGCTATGATGCTGGTCCCGGTCATGAGTTCTATGGGACACGCCCCCACCACCGCTTATTACTGGGCCAAGGGCTATAACGTCACCCTAGGGATTTTCATGGTCCTGCTGTGCGGGGCGTTTATTCTGGCTGGCTTATTCTTTTGTGGCCGTCCCCCCTGGGCCGCCTGGGCCGGCTACCGGCACCTCCTGAAAGCTAGCGGCCGGGCTCCCAGCGACTTTCTCCGTACTTACGGTGCCGCCCCCGTACTAATCAACATGGGAATCGACGGTCTGATCGGCGTGCTGTATATTCTGCTCATTGGCGGCGATTTGAACGGCCCTACTTTGGGCGGCATCTTTACCATCATTGGCTTTTCCGCCTATGGCAAGCACTGCCGTAACATTACCCCCGTCATGCTGGGCGTGATCATCGGCGGACTTACCATGCAGTGGAACCTCAATGACAGTGCGGTTCAGCTGGCCGGTCTCTTCTGCACTACCCTGGCCCCCATTGCGGGCTACTTTGGCTGGCCCTTCGGCGTTCTGGCAGGATTTCTTCACTCTTCCGTGGTTCTCCACGCCGGCACTGCGGTGGAGGGCATTAACCTCTATAACAACGGCTATTCCGGCGGTCTGATCGCCATTGTGCTCTACCCCACCATTACCGCCATTATCCGCCACCGCCGCCCCGTGATTCAGGACGAGGACTACTTCGATACCTTCGAACACGACGAGCCTATTACTCCTGCTACATCCAGCAAAAAGTAAGCTCTGCAGCAATTTTTACGTTAAAAAAGTCCCCGAAACGGAATTACCGTTTTGGGGACTTTTCTTGTTGAAGCTACATCTCTACAGTTCGGTCACAGAGTCGGGCCAACTCGGGCACATGACCGGTGAGCAGCACCGGCCTCCCCAGGGTTCGAAGACGATCCAAAATGCGCTCTGCCCGAGCCAGGTCCACTCCGGCGAAGGGTTCATCTAAGAGATAGACTTCTCCATCCAGCGCCAGAGCCCGAGCCAAAGCCAGCCTCCGGGCCATCCCGCCGGAAAGCTGGGATGGATACAGCTCGGCTGCCTCGACAAGCTCTGTCGTGTCCAAAAACTCCACCGCCCGCCCCGTCTCACCCTTAGGCAGCACATCGCTCACCTGCTGCCGGGCAGTCCGCCAGGGGAAGAGACGGTCTTCCTGAAAGAGAAGAACAGCCCGGCCCGGCAAGAATACCTCCCCCCCCTCCGGAACAGTCAATCCGGCCAGTACCCGCAGGAGAGTGGTTTTCCCCCGCCCGGAAGGGCCGGAGAGAAATGTGAGTCCTGTTTCGGGGACAGAAAGGGTAAAATGGTCTAAAACCAGCTTTTCCCCATAACAAACGGTAATATCCCTTGCTTCAATCACGCCGTGTATCCCCCCTTCCACCGCCGGAGGGCCCCTTTCAGCACTCCCTCCGCCGCCAGGCTCATGAGGACGATCACCACGGTCCACGCCACGACTCCCGAGGTATCCAGGTATGCCTTGGCGCTTTGCAGGCCGGTGCCCGCCGCCCAGCGGGGCTGGCAAAGCACCTCGGCCGCCACGCCGGACTTCCAGGCCAACCCCAGCGCGGTCTCCCATCCGGCAGTCAGAGCAGGGGCCGCAGCCGGAAGATAAACCAGCCAAAACGTCTTGAATCGGCCAAAGCGGTAAGCTCCAGCCAGCTCCAATAGAAGGGGGTCTGCGGCGGCAATCCCTTGTCGGGCGGAACGCCAGACCACCGGCATCGCCATGAGAGCGGCCACAGCCACCGGCACACGCGCCGTGGGAAGCGAAAAGTAGAGCAGCAGGATAAACGAGACTACCGGCACAGTACGCACCGCACGGAGCGCGGGTGAAAACAGCCGATCACACCACCGCGAGGCGGCTGTGGCCGCCCCCAGCGCCGTACCCAGGCCCGCCCCCACGCCAAAACCCACCAGGATACGCAGCAGACTGGCGGCGGCGGAACGCCAAAAATCTTCCTCCCCCGCCAAGTCGGCTAGAGTGCGTGCCACAGCCTCCGGAGAGGGAAGGATCAGTTCCTTCCCCACCCAGCGGGCGGCCAGCTCCCATATCAGGAGCCAGAAAATCAGAGGCAGCCCCACGTTCTGCAGCTTCTCCCTCATCGTTTATGCGTCTGCGTTAAAATAGAACGCCCCGTCGGGAATGGAGCCGCCGATAGAGGAGGGGTCAGCAGCATAAAGGACCTCATAGTAGCCCTGAATGCCCGCAATCATGTCATTTCCGGTGATAAAGCACAGGTTGGCGTCGGGCAGGGCTTTTTTGGCCACTGCGGCCTTGGGCACAATACCGTAGGTCTCTGCCAGTGTGGCGGCGTCGTCCAGATGGGTCGTATCAGACATATAACCAATGGAGGCGCCGTATTCCTCCAAAAATGCCTTAACCGCTTCCGGGTGTTCCTTAACAAACTCCGTCCGGGCCACTACGCAGCCCATGGTGAGCACGCCCTCAGCGCCGGAATTCTCCCACTCGTCGGTCAGGCTCACTGCCTTACGCACGTCAGTGTTCTGCATCAATACGCTGGTGGCGGCCGGCACAGGGAGCATACACAGGTCGATCTTCCCGGAGGCCATGAGCGTGGTGAGCTCATCACTGGCCTTCCACTCCACCGTCACATCCTTGCCCGGCTCCAGTCCGTTCTGGCGCAGGAGGTAGTTCAGGACATACTCCGGGTTGGCGCCCTGACCGGTGGCGTAGATGGTCTTGCCCGCCAGATCGGCCACGGAATGCACCGTGTCGCCCTTCTCCAGCAGATAAAGCACCCCCAGGGTGTTCAGGGCCAAGAGCTGGATACCCCCGTCCGTCTTGTGGTACAGGGTAGACGCCAGATTGGTGGGTACCGCGGCAATGTCAAAGGGATCCTCCGTACGGGACAGCCCGGCCACTGCCTCCGTGGGCTCAGCTAAAACGCTGAACGTATAGTGATTGGTGCTCTCCCCCGCCTCGTTCTCGGCCATCAGCTTGGCGGCACCCAGGCCAGTGGGGCCCTTGAGTACGGCCACGTTCACATCTTCCCCCGTAGGAGCAGCAGTGATTTCCGGGGTCGGCTCCGCCGTGGGAGCCGGGGTAGGATCTGCCTGCTTCGGGCCGCAGGCAGCCAACAGGGAAAGGCCCAGCGCAAGGGCCAAAAGTCTCTTCTTTTTCATCGCACAACTTCCTTTCTAAACTGTCATACAGTCTACTCATTTGCTAGGATATTGTCAAGAGGTTGGGACCTTTTTCCCCGCCGGGCATAAAATGGAGCGACTAAGAAAGGAGGTATTTAAAAATGACCAGGCGCGACAGCCGTACATATCGAACCGCCGCCAGGGCCCACTCCAAAGTTCTGGCCGCTCAGCAGGAGATGGAGCTGGAAGAAGAGGAACCCATGCGGCGCTATGTCTTTCCCATTCCGCAGCCCGAACCGGGCGCATACTCTCCGGAGTCGGAGGGTGTCTCTGCAGCCATGACCCAGGCGCTGGAACAGCTGGCATATCAAAACCAGCTTCTGGTAGATCTGCTGGGGGCAGTCAATTCTCTCACAGCAGCCCTGCTGTGTACAAAGACCCCGTAACCATTCATTTTACGTTTTTATTATTTTTTTTCGTTCCGACTTGCTTCCCTCTCCAAAACTGGCTATACTGAACCATGTCTGTTACCAAAGATGGAAAGGGGAACCTGACCTGTGTCATCCCATTCGCAAAAGAAAAAGAATCGCTCCGGCTCTCGTTGGTTGGCCCGGGGACTTTATCGGGTCCTAGTGGTTCTCTCCGCCGGCATTGTAATCCTCTGGGCTGGCTGGAAACTGGCCTCCCGCCGTCCCTCTACCGCCGATCCACCCCCAAAAACCTCTTTCGTCGTCGCCGACGACCCAGACACCGCAGAGGACGAGAGTCAGGGGATTGCCCGCAAAGAAGGTACCTGGACCTTCCTGTTGGCTGCTGAGGACCAGGTCAGCGGCAGCACGGACACCATTATGGTGTGCACTTATGACACGGTCAATCAGAAGATTGGCCTGGTTTCCATCCCCCGGGACACCCTGGTAGACCGGAAGGGTTGGAAGTATCATAAGATCAACGCCGCCTATCCCAACGGAAATATTGCAAATCCACCGGACGGGGGGATTTTGGATCTAAAGGATGCCGTCAGCGAGGTGTTGGGTATTCCCATCGACCACTATGTTCTGGTGGATACCAAGATCTTTGTGGAAATTGTGGATGAAGTAGGCGGCGTGGATTTTGACGTGCCTGTCCACATGAGCTATGATGCCCCCGACCAGGATCTCCATATTCACTTTGAGCCCGGAGCCCAGCACCTGACGGGTCAGGAGGCGCTGGAGGTCGTTCGCTGCCGAAAGAACTCCGACGGTGCGGGCTCCTACCCCAATAACATTTATGATGCCTACCCCGACGCCGACATCGGCCGTACCCGCACCCAGCAGGATATGGTTAAGGCCATTGCCAAAAAAGTCCTCTCCAACCCTCAAAAAGTGGGCAGTTATATTGAGATTTTTTCCCAGTATGTTAAGACCGATCTATCCTTGGGTAATCTGCTCTGGTTTGCCGACCCGGCCCTGGGGTTTGACTTTTCAAATCTGGCCACCGCTACCTTGCCGGGGAATGGTACCGTCTCCTACCACGGAACGGCATCCTGCTACGCCCTGGATGTGGAAGAGAGTCTACACATCATCAATTCCTGTCTCAACCCCTACACCACCGACGTGACCCGGAACATGGTCCGCATGGTCCAGGGGAATTAAAATGATGTGATCATTTTAAAAGATCCGGGCCTGGCAAGTCCATCTGTCGTTTTCGACTGGCTGACCAGGCCAGCTTCTCTGCCAGCACCGTCCGATCCCCGGAGGCCACGGCGTCCCGATAGGCACTCAAATTGTTGATCAAAGTGTCCAGGCAGCCTACCAGCGCTGGGGCATTTAAGGAGAAAAGTTGCGTCCAAAGCCCCACGTCCAGCGCCGCTACACGGGTACAGCCCCGGAAGGAACTGCCCTCGTATCCCTTACAGGTAAACAAGCTGGGGTCGTCACACACCGATACGGCAATGATGTGCATCATCTGGCTGGTGTAGGCCAGGATCGCGTCGTGGGCTTGGGGTGTGGTACGCACCACGTCCTGGCAGCCGATCTGCTCCGCCAACCGCTCCATGAGCACCAGGTGCTCCGGGGTGCTGGTCTCACAGGGAGTGAGGATCAGATGAGAGTCCCTGAACATCTCCGCGAAGGCGTGCTCCACGCCGGAGAACTCGGTGCCCGCCATGGGATGGCAGCCGATAAAATCTACCCCATCGGGCAGACAAGCCGCCTTAGTCATCACTGCAGACTTTACTCCACACACGTCTGTGACTAGGCATCCAGGCTTGAATTGATCCCGATGCTGCTCCAGAAAGTCCAAAATTCCCTGGGGATGGAGCGCCAGCATAACCACGTCCGCCCCTTTTACCGCCCAGTCCGCATCCTCTGTGACCACATCCGCCACCCCGTGCTCCCGCGCAAAGCGCAGAGTAGGCTGCGACACGTCTACCCCCACAATCTGGAACCCGTCAAAGCCCTTAAGGGCCAATGCCATGGACCCGCCGATCAAACCCAGGCCCACCACCACGAACTTTTTCTCCACCGCTGCATCCTCCCTGTTTTTCACTTCTTTCCCGCTTGGAGTTCTGATTACAGCGTGCGTCCCACGCACTCAGCTACTCGTCGGGCCTTCTCCATCAGCACGCCGAACTGGGGCGGCGTAATGGACTGCTGTCCGTCGCACAAAGCGTGAACAGGATCGTTGTGCACCTCAATGATGAGGCCATCCGCCCCCGCCGCAATCGCCGCTAGGCTCATGCGCTCTACCATCCATGCCTGCCCGCCTGCGTGAGAGGGATCCACCATGACCGGCAGATGGGACTGCCGCTTTACTGCCATAACGGCAGACAGGTCCAGGGTATTGCGGGTAAACGTCTCAAAGGTCCGGATGCCCCGCTCGCAAAGGATGACGTTGGGATTGCCTCCCGCCAGGATATATTCTGCCGACATAAGCCACTCCTCAATGGTAGCGGACAGGCCCCGTTTGAGAAGAATTGGCTTGTTACGTCTGCCTAGCCGCTTCAGAAGATCAAAGTTTTGCATATTTCTGGCTCCCACCTGAATCACATCCACATGCTCCGAAAAATAATCGATGTCATCGGTGGACATCAGCTCTGTGACAACAGGAAGCCCTGTTTCCGCGCGGGCCTTCTCCAGCAGGTCTAATCCATGGTAACCCATGCCCTGAAAGGCGTATGGGGATGTGCGGGGCTTAAAGGCCCCGCCCCGAAGGGCCGCCGCGCCATCCTCCTGCACCGCGCGGGCAATGCCGGTAATCTGCGCCTCGTTCTCCACTGAGCAGGGCCCCGCCACCACCAGCAGTTTTTTCCCACCTACCGCCGCGCCAGGAGCAATCTCCACCACCGTGTCGTCCGGATGGTACTTTCGGTTGGCCTTCTTATAGGGCTCGCTGACCCGCATGACCCGCTCCACGCCGGGAAGGGACTCCATCTTCTCTACATCAATGTTCTGCGCATTACCCTCAGCACCCAGGATAGTAGTCTCGCTGCCCCGGGAAATCATCACGTTGACCCCGCCGTTTCTCATCTCCTGGATGGCGGTGTCCAGTTCCGCCTGGGTAAAGCCCTGTTTCATAATAACAACCATATCGATTTTCTCCTTTTTCACAGTTTGCGCATAAAAAACGCGGCGGCCCAAATCGGGCTGCCGCGTTTTTTTCTTACGCAACGACAGATCCGGTCATGGGCATGACAAAAAACCGCTATCACAATAGCGGTAGGAATAGCAATAGCCTTGCCAAGACCCGAACTTCATAATCTGCCACCTGCTTTCTTTGAATTACTTTAGCGCTTTTTGGTGCGAAAGTCAATAGTTTTTTTGCTTGAAATTTCAGAGAAATATGATATGATAAATATCATATCAAAAAAGCAGGATTTAGGAGGGAGACTCCATGAAAATTTCTACAAAAGGGCGTTATGCCCTGCGACTGATGCTGGATATTGCCCTTTCGGGGTCCGGACAGCCGGTTCCTCTAAAGGATGTGGCGGAACGTCAGGGCATCTCAGACAAGTACCTGGAGCAGATTGTCACCCAACTTAGTCGGGCGGGGTTGGTGCGCAGCGTCCGGGGTGCCGGAGGCGGCTATCTGCTGACCAGGACCCCAGAGGAATACACTGTGGGAGAGATTTTGCGTGTGCTGGAAGGCAGCCTGGCACCAGTAGTCTGTGCCGAAGAAGGCTGCACCTGTGAGCGAATTGACCAGTGCGTGGCCGTAGAAGTGTGGACCAAAATTCGTCAAGCTGTAAACCAGGTCGTGGATGGTATCACACTCGCCGACCTTGTGACCCGCTATCATGAAAAGTGTGAGAAATCCTCCTAAAAAAGCTTCTCATTCAAAAGGATCTCCCGCTGTTCTTGTAGCATAAATTGTTCCCCCCCACGAGAGGCAGTTACTTTTTCACTGTCTCTCATGGGGGGAATTTATTAAAATTCTATCACTTTTTGAACAGCTCTGTGGAGAGGTACCGCTCCCCGGTATCGGGCAGCACTGTCACAATGGTCTTTCCTCGGTACTCTGGCCGGGTCGCCAACGCCCGCGCGGCATAGGCCGCCGCGCCCGATGAAATCCCGCACAGCAGCCCCTCAGTCCGGACCAGCTCCCGGCCAGCCTCCAGAGCGGATTCCCCCGGCACCGTGAGGATCTCATCCACCACCTCACGGTCAAAATTCTCTGGCACAAAGTTGGCGCCGATCCCCTGGATCTTGTGTGGCCCAGCCTTTCCTCCCGATAGAATGGGGGACTCGGCGGGTTCCACAGCTACCACCTTCACGCCGCGCTTGCGCTCTTTCAGATAGCGCCCAGCACCGCATAGTGTTCCCCCGGTGCCCACGCCGGCCACCAGCACATCCACCGAGCCGTCGGTGTCTCGCCAGATTTCCGGGCCGGTGGTCTCATAGTGGGCCCTGGGATTATCCGGATTCCCAAACTGATCTGGGATCCACGCTCCCGGCAAGTCGGCAGCTAGCCGCTTGGCCTCATTTACAGCTCCCACCATCCCTTCGGCGGCCGGAGTGAGCACCAGCTCGGCCCCCAATGCGGAAAGCAAATTCCGCCGCTCCAAGCTCATGGATTCTGGCATGGTAAGGATGACCCGGTACCCCCGCAGCGCCCCAATGTACGCCAGACCCACCCCGGTATTGCCGCTGGTGGGCTCTACAATAACTCCGCCGGGAACCAGCGTCCCGGTGCGCTCCGCTCCGTCAATCATGTAGAGCGCCGCCCGGTCTTTTGCGGAAGACAGCGGATTCATACACTCCAACTTAGCCAGTACGGTTTCTCCCGGAGCAAAGCGCCCCAGGCGCAGCAGAGGGGTATTGCCGATCAAGTCGGTCAGAATGGAAGCAGCATTCATTTTAATTCCCAGCTTTCTTGTAGGTTTTTTGAATTGTACTCTATTTGGGCCATTTTGTCAACTTTATTTTATCCAAAGCAGAACCGCACCGCCCAGGAGGCAGCCAGAAACGCGGCGACATCGGCGCACAAGGCCGCAGGAACCGCGTAGCGGGTCCTGGAGACTCCTGCAGCCCCGAAATAGACCGCGATGGTATAAAATGTAGTCTCGGTGGAACCCAGCATGACGGCAGCTGTACGTCCCACTGTGGAGTCCGCGCCGTAAGTGGAGATGAGTTCCGCCCCCACTCCCAGGGCGGCGTTTCCGCTTACCGGCCGTACCAGCAGCAGCCCAACTGTCTCTGGCGGAACTCCCAACTGGGTGAGCAATGGCTCCAGCAGCTGCCCCGCCAGCTCCAGCACGCCGGAGGCCCGAAGCATGTACACCGCTGTCATCAGGCCCACCATAGCCGGAATGATCTTGACCAAAACCCCCAGCCCCTCTCCTGCCCCCTGGACCAGGCCGTCGTACACGTCCACTTTATGGGCCATGCCCCACAAAGCCACAAAGGCAATCAGAAGCGGCACCACCATATTGAAGAGAAGCTCCATCTCTACTCCTTCCACACTCTGCCCATGATCTTCGCTACCAGAATCCCCACCGACACCGAAATCCCGGAGGCCAGCCACACCGCCGGTAAGATATCGAACGGGTCCGCACACCCCGCCGCCAGTCGAACTCCGGCCACCGTAGTGGGGATGAGCTGGATGGACGCAGTGTTGCATACCACCAACATACAAAGGCTGTTTGATGCCTTCCCTGGCGTCCGCTTCGCCATCCTGCGGGCCGCCTGGATGCCAAGTGGAGTGGCGGCATTGCCCAACCCCAGCAGATTGGCTGAAACATTGGCCGAAATGGCATCCATGGTCTCTCGGTCATTTTTGAAGTCCGGATAAAGCCGACACAGGATCGGCCGAAGGAGCCGGGAAAGTCCCTCTGCCAGCCCGGAGCGCTTCATAACTTCCATGACGCCCATCCATAGGCACATGACCCCCGCCATGGTCAAACAGAGCTGAACGGCAGCCGCAGCTCCCTCCACCGCCGCTGCCGCTACCGCCGATCCATTTCCAGATAATAGTCCGTAGAATACAGACACTACCACCATTCCTGTCCAAATCCAAGACATTGCCATTGTTTTCCCCTCCCGTCTCTCCAATCTATGCGCAAATGGGTCAAGCTATACCAACGCCTTTTCTCGACACCTTTCCAATTATTTGAAATAATATCTAATATTTTCTTCTAAATTTTCCAATTTCTGATTGACAAATTATTGCTGCATGATATAATTACTTTAAGGTTTCAGAAACTGATATCAAAAGGAGATAGAACCGTGAAATCAACCGGAATCGTAAGAAAAGTAGATGAGTTGGGGCGTATTGTACTTCCGATCGAGCTGCGCCGCACCCTAGACATCGAGGAGAAAGACTCCTTGGAGATCTATGTGGACGGCTCTTCTATCGTTCTGCGGAAGTACCAGCCTGCCTGCGTGTTCTGTGATGACGCCACCGACGTAGTCAACTACAAAGGGAAGACCATCTGCAGAAATTGCCTGCGGGAGTTGGGGGCCCTGTAAGTTTTCCCCCGGTTCCAAGGGGCCGAAGCCGTATTTTACGGAACCGGCCTTCTTTTTTACGTAGTGGGAAATCCAGCGGCTGGCCGGGCCACCGCTTCCGGCCTTTTCAAAAAAAGTGCGAGCATTGTTTCAGAAACAACGCTCGCACTTTTTTTGTTTTTTTTCCATTTTTGACGTTTTGACTGCGAACTTTTATTCCGCTTTGAGCGCAGCCGAATAAAGCTCGTTCCGGGCCAGACCAAGCTCCTTCGCCGCCTGCTTAACGGCGTCTTTTCGGGAGACCCCATCCCCCTGAAGCACTGCCACCCGCTCCAATCCATCCTCTAGGGACACCGGTTCTGTCTCCTGTGGATAAGCGCCCTCTACCACCAAGACAAACTCTCCCCGTGGCGGCTCTGTCTGGTAACGCTCCACGGCGCCAGCCAGCGTGGTCCGGTATACCTCCTCATGGAGCTTGGTCAGTTCCCGGCACAGAGAAATGCGCCGTTCCCCACCAAAGGCACCTGCCAGATCCTCTAAGGTGGCAGACAGTTTGTGGGGAGCCTCATAGAAAATCATCGTCCGCTCCTCCCCTTTTAGGGTCTCCAGCAGGGTCCGGCGGTTTTTCCGGTTCATAGGTAAAAACCCCTCAAAGGTGAAACGTGCAGTAGGCAGTCCGGAGACTGATAGAGCGGTAACCAGCGCGCAGGGGCCCGGGATTGCCACCACCTCCACCCCGTTCTCGGCGCACAGGGCCACCAGCTCTTCTCCAGGGTCACTGACGGCAGGGGTCCCCGCATCGGTAACCAGGGCTCCATTTTCACCGCCCAGCAGACGATCCAGCACCTGCCGTCCAGCCTCCCCCGTGTTATGGCGGTAATAACTCATGAGGGGCTTCTTTAACTCCATGTGGTTCAGTAAACGAAGCGTCACCCGGGTGTCCTCGGCAGCGATAAAATCCACTTTCTCCAGCGTCTCCGCCATCCGGCGGGAGATATCACCCAGATTCCCGATGGGAGTGGGAACCAGATACAGCATTCCGGCCATAGCAAAAGGCCTCCTTTTCAAATCAGGTCGGACAAGATTGTCAAGCCGGGCTTTCCGCCTTTCACGCCCTCCACCAACACCGCATAGGGTTGTTTGTTCGGGGCATGGCGGCAAAATTGGAGCCGCTTGGGCTCCACATCGGCATCGTGCATTGCTGTCAGCACCTCGGTCAACCGCTCAGGCCGGTGGACCAAAGCAAAGCGCCCCTTGGCCCGCAGCGCCTCCGCCGCCGCCCGGCACAGCTCCGGCAGGGTACAACCCATCTCCATCCGGCCCGGGCCGCCCGCCCCGCCAGAACCCGCAGGATACCACGGTGGATTGGACACTGTCAGATCCACGTTCCGGGGCAGGGGCACCTCCCGCAGGTCTCCGGTCACGATCTCTCCTTCCAAGGCGTTCTCAGCCAAATTTCTCCGGGCCTCCACTCCAGCGTCCGGGTCAAGTTCTACCCCCGTAAGTGTCAGTCCGTCCTCCCGCCTCGCACAAAGCAGCAGCAGCAACCCCGCGCCACAGCCCAGATCCAGGACGGCGTCTCCCCGGCGAAGGGTGCAAAACTCCCCCAGAGCCAGGCTATCGGACCCAAGAGGAAAGCATGTCTCAGTCCAGCGATAGCAAAAACGCCCCAGGCGCTCCTCTCCGCCTCTCACAGCCATTCTGTCAGGCGGCGGACAATTCGGGCGGTTAGACCCCAAATGGGCCGTCCCTCCCAGAACCAAACCGGCACCTCAAACGCTCCTTCCCGCCAGGAATATCCATCGGGAAATCCCAACGCGGCAGCAGGAAAATCCTCCGGCGGCACAGTAACCACCGTGCAGTGGTAAACTTCCGGAGGCGTCTGCCGAAAAAAATCCAGCGGAACGGTGAATACCTCCTGTACCTCTGCCGGAGAAATACGAAGGGCTTCCCGCCAGCCGGAAGACACCCGGCCCAGCACAGGCGCTGCCCAAAATCCAGCTGAATGGTGCTCCCGCTCCAGAGACCGGCCCAGCTCTACAAGGGGCGGGGCCAGCCCCAGTTCCTCCCACATCTCCCGCAGGGCGGCCTGGGCCGGGTCCTCGCCCGGCTCAATGCCCCCTCCCGGAAAGCAAACCTCACCCGGCTGGGTCCGCATGGAGGCGGCACGCACTTCAAAAAGCAGGGAGAGATCCCCTCCCTCTTCTACCACAGGCACCAATACCGCATAGGTGCGCTGCCGGCTGGCCGGAGCGCTCTCCCGAGCCAGTCGGCTCGTCAGTTCTTCATAGGTCATAAAGCCTCCAAAATACCAATCAACTTTTCATAAAATCGACCGGCATGAACCCCGTCCAGCAGCCGGTGATTCAATTCCAAAGACAGCGACAGCATCTCCCGCCCCCGCTCATCTGCAACATATTTTCCCCCACTCACCCGCGGGATAGAATCCCACGGAATCAAATCCCGCTCGTTAGAGAGCGCAGTGATGGGAAACCAGGGCAGGGCCGTAAAGTAGATCAGCTGATCCTCCGGCCACGGCCCCTGCGGAAGGAATTCCTTCTGAGCGCGGCTAACCGCTCTGGCCCGGCGGCAGAATTTTTCCATATCCGCTCCTGCCTCCAGCGTCACAATATAAAAGTCCTCGCTCCCCGGCCGAAGGTCGGTAAAGCTGGGAACCAGTGAGTCATGGCGGACAATGGTCCCTTCCCGGTCCTTATAGTGGAAGGCCTCCACCTCCTCCATGGCCCAAGTGACCGCATAGACCATGGCGTAGTAAAAGGACAGCCCTCTCTCCCTGCACCACCGATGAAGCGCCGTCACCTCCACCGGGATTGTCACGGACCAAAATGGCCAGGCCATGCCCGCAAAAAGGTCGTATCGCTCCCGCCGGGGCCAGTTCTCCCGCTCCACCACCGTCATCTTCAAACCCTCCCGCAATCCGATGGAGACAGTATAGCATGAAGATACCCGAAAAAGCAACCGGGATACATCCCGTGGATCTTTTCGGGTTCAGCATCCTGATGGAACTTCTCCTTCTCTAATGAAGCAAACAGAAAAAAGCGGCGAAGATCTCTCTTCACCGCTTTAAACGTTCTGATTACGCAGTTTTCTCTCAGGCCGCGTCAATCCGTGCCATGGAACTGTGCCGGATGGGCTTCCACTCCACCTTTTGGAACAGAGCGACCACGGAGATGGGAACATATGTCAGCATAAAAATAGGAAATGTAATGAGATAGCCCAACTTCTGCCAGGCCGTGGCGCGAATGGACTTCCACTCGCTGAGTACAGTAAGTACCCCATACAGGAGCATCCCCAGATAGAAATTGATCAGCCAGTCCGACAAAAACTGTCCGGTCAGAGACAGCACCCGTCCCACCACAAAAGCAGGCGCAGACAGGCAGGCCAGCAAGACCATTCCGTTGAGCGCACAGCTCAGTACAGCCAGCAGCATTCCCGGAGCAATGGTCATGAGAATGTCATAACAGCCCAAACCCCGGCGTCCACCTCGAAGCGCTCCCCGAATCAGAGGAAGCGCATAGCTCCCGTCCACCTGATAAAAGCCCTTGGACCAGCGCAACCGCTGATCCCACGACTGGCGGAACGTAGTCGGCTGCTCATCATAGACCACGGCACTTCCGCAGTAGCCGATGCGGCGGCCCTCCGCGGCACACGCGGCAGAAAATTGAATGTCCTCCGTCAACAGGTGATAAGGCCATCCGCCTTGTTCCCGAATGGCCTTGGCGGAAACCAAAAACCCGGTTCCGGAGATATGGCAGTTGGTCCCCAGCGCCATTCGGGGCGCATTGAGAAAACGGGCCTCTCGCAAAAACCAAATGGAATATCCGGCGGTAATCCAATTCTGTCCAAAATTCTTGGAGTTTCGGTAGCAGGTAATGGCTTCCATCCCGCCCCGGTCAAAAGTGCGGTTCATCTCAGAGACGAAATTCGCATCCACCAGATTGTCGGCGTCAAAGACAAAATAGCCGTCGTACTGCTCAGCCAGCCCGGCCGCGTCCAACTGCTTAAACAGATAGTCCAGCGCATAGCCCTTGCCCACCTCAATGTGGTTAAAGCGCCGGTAAACTTTAGCGCCTGCCCGGGCCGCTGCCCCGGCGGTATCATCGGTGCAGTTATCCGCCACCACATAGATGTCCAACAATTCCGCAGGGTAATTTTGTCGTTTTAAACTGGCAATGAGTTCCCCGATCACGCCTTCCTCGTTCCGGGCGGAGATCAAAGCGGCATAGTGGTGAAGTGCAGCGGGTGGGCGGCGGTCTCTCCATCTTCTGCGTACCAATCCCAGCAGCAAATATCCAATTTGGTAGCAGTACAGGATGGTGATGGCCCATCCAACGACCTCATTAAAGCTCTTCATTAAATGAATTACGCTCATCGGGGTCCCTCCTGTCCTCTTCATTCTTATGGCCAAAACATATCTTATCCATCTGTTCGCCAATTTGCAAGTGTCAAAACGCAGAATTAAGGGATCGTTAAGAAAGTCTTTTTGTAAAAATCATATTCTAAATTTTTTTATGCAGGCAAAAGGTCCCCGGCGGTGGAAATTCCACTGCCGGGAACCTTTTGCCATGTTCTGTTACATCCGCTCCGGGGCGGCAACGCCAATAAGCGCGAGGCCGTTGGCCAGAACAGAACGAGTCGTATCGGCCAGCTTGAGCCGGGCGGCAGCCACCGCAGGCTCTTCGCCCTTGATGCGGTCGGCGTTGTAGAAACGGTGGAAATCCCCCGCCAGAGAGATGAGATAGCGGTTGATCTGGGCGGGGTCGTAATCCCGCCCGGCAATCCGGATCTCCTCCGGGAACCGGGCCAGGGCTTTCATAAGGGTCTGCTCCTCGCCGCTGGACAGCAGCGAAGCATCCACAGTTTCAGCCGAGGGGACCGCCATTCCCTCCTCAGCCATCTTGGCGCACAGGGAGCAGATACGGGCGTGGGCATACTGGACATAGTAGACCGGGTTGTCGCTGTCCTGCCGCACGGCCAGATCCAGGTCGAAGTCCAAGGGGCTGGTGGGCTTGGAGTTATTGAAGAAGAACCGAGCGGCATCCACGCTGATCTCATCCAGCAGGTCGTGGAGTGCGATGGTCTTGCCCGAACGCTTGCTCATCCGCACCGGCTTGCCGTCCTGGAGCAGGTTGACCAGCTGCATAAGCACAATGACCAACCGGTGAGAGCCATCCAGCCCCAGGCCGTCCAGGGCTGCCTGAAGGCGGGCCACATGACCGTGGTGATCCGCCCCCCAAATGTTGATGGCGGTATGGTAGCCCCGCTCTTTCAGCTTATTGCTGTGGTAGGCAATATCGGCGGCAAAGTATGTGTAGAAGCCGTTGGCCCGACAGAGCACATCGTCCTTCAGATCCAGCTTGTCCACCTGCTCCTGGGTTTTACCCTCCCGCAGAAACTTCTCTTTCAAAAGCTGGGTGGTGTTGAGCCACAGGGCGCCGTCCTTCTCATAGGTCCAGCCCCGGCTCGTCAGCTCGGCCACCGTCTCAGCCACCGCGCCGGAATTGTGGAGAGAGGACTCCAGGAACCACTGGTCGTACTCAATGCCATACTTCAACAGATCGCTTTTCATCTTGGGGATATTCACCGACAGGCCATACTCCGCCATACGCTCCAGGCGTTCGGACTCAGGAAGCTCCTTCCAGCCCTCTCCATGGGCGGCATAAATAGCCTGAGCCAATTCTTTAATGTCCTCACCGTGATAGCCCTCTTCAGGGAAGGGGACATTGTCTTCGCCCAGAAGGATCTGCATATATCTGGCATCAATAGAGCTGGCAAACTTATGGATCTGGTTGCCAGCGTCATTGACGTAAAACTCCCGCCACACATCGTAGCCCAACCGTTCCAGAACGGCGGCCAGGGTATCGCCCAACACGCCGCCTCGGGCATTCCCCATGTGCATGGGGCCGGTGGGATTGGCAGAAACAAATTCCACCATCACCTTTTCACCCTGTCCCACGTCGCTTTGACCGTATTGGCCGCCCTCACGCTCCACCGAGGCCAGCACCTCTCCAAACCACTTTCTACCCAGCGTAAAGTTCAGAAAACCGGGTCCGGCGATCTCCGCCTTATCAAAGTAAGTCCCGTTCAGCTCCAGGTGCTCCAGCAGAGCCTCCGCAATCTCTCGAGGGGACTTGCCCAGGGAACGGGCGGCCGCCAGCGCGAAAGAGGAGGCGTAATCCCCGTGGCTGACATCCTTGGGGATGTCCACCTTGGCACGGATCTCCGCCCCGGCGGGAAGACGCCCCGCCGCTGCGGCCTTTTCATAGGCGCTCTGGGTAAGGGCCGACACCTGTTCCCGGGCAGCCTGGATCAGATTGGACATATGTGATTTCTCCTTTTCTACGGGGGCTGGCAAAACCTGCCGCCCCAGTTCCTCATTTGCAGAGTTCATTTCCCCTTACTGTGGGATGCAAGGGTGCTTTTTCTCCCGCACCTTGATCTGAAAGAGGTTCATCCCGGCCACCTTGTGGTCGATCTCGATGTTATAGTCAATCTCAATGTCGCCGCCCCGGTCGTCGATGGCCGCCCGCATCCGGCGGGTATTGATCCCCACCGCCAGGTTCCCGTAAGGGGTCTCATACATGGACAAGTGCCGTCGCCCTTCCTGGAAGACCATCTGAGAGTTGACCTCCCCTACCCGCATCAGGGTGACGCAATCCTTTTCAATCTGAAAGGTCGTCAGTGTGCCCCCCAGGCCGGTGATCTCGCTCTCCTGATAGCTCAGGGTATAGGTACCGTGATCCCGGCAAAGCAGGCCCTCAGTGACCAGCTCCACCGACTCCTCGTCCGTATCTTGAAAGGCCTGTTGGCCCCGAATGGAAATAATAACGTTATTCTCATCCATAAATTTTAACCTCGCACAGCGCAAAATAAGAAGTGATTGTCGCCGCCGGCGCATCTCACGCAGCGCGGCTATTATATCATGCGATTTTGTTTGGTGTAAAGAGCATCAACGGGAAAACAGGCGCTTTTTTCAGTATTTTTGGATCTCAACCCGCTCCACCGGTCCCTCTACGCCGCCGCCCAGAAAAATTCCGGCCAGACGAGCAAAGTCGTCGGTGGCGTCGCTGACAAAATAGCGGCTGGAGCCTTGCTCCCGACAGGCCAAAAGGCCTTGCTCGGCCAGGCTTCGGGCGGCCTGGTCGGCGCAGGTCTCACCCGAGTCCACCAGTTCCACCTCCGGCCCCATAGCTTTCCCAATGGCCTCCGCCAGCAGTGGATAGTGGGTACAGCCCAGCACCAGAGTGTCCACACCTGCCGCGCGCAGGGGAGCCAGATAGTCCTCCGCCACCAGCTTTACCACTGGGTCCTCCGCCCGGTAGCGCCCGTTCTCCACCAAAGGCACAAACAGAGGGCAGGGGGCGGCAAAGACCTGTGCCTTGGGGGCGAGTACGCTGATCTCCCGCTCGTAGGCCCCGGAACGAATGGAAGCCGCCGTACCGACCAGGCCAATTTTCCCGCTGCGGGTGCGGGCCACCGCCGCCCGGGCCGCCGGAGTCACCACCCCGAAAATGGGCAAATCATTTTCGGCCGTAAGCTCGGTGAGGGCGTTGGCCGAAACCGTGCCGCAGGCCACCACCACGGCCTTCAGATCAAAGGTACGCAGAAAGGCCACATCCTGCCGGGCATAGTGCAGGATGGTGTCTCTCCCACGGCTTCCGTAAGGCACCCTGCCGGTGTCCCCAAAATAGATCAGGTCCTCCCCCGGCAGGATCCGACGCAGTACCCGCAGGGCGGTGAGTCCCCCCATGCCGGAGTCAAAGACACCAATGGGCCTTTGGTCCATACCTCTATCCCCTTTCGAAAACAATGAAAAATCAATCTTTAATATGATATGCTGTTTTCCGGGGAAACGCAAGGGGAATTTTCCGGCCTTTTTGAGAAATTTCCCTCTCTCATCCGTTTGACATTTCCATGCCGGGCATTATAATATAGAGACACGGGGGGCAGAGATGCCTCTCATTTTAAAACAGCAAGGAGGTCTTACCATGAAGTTAGAGCTGACGACGAAACAATTCCGACGTCTTTTGGATATGGCCTATATCGGCAACTGGATCCTCAATTCCACCCGGGGCGACGACCGTTTTGCCGACTACGACGAAGTGGAGAGCCTTCTGTTCCAAAAAGCCAAGGATGAGGGAATGAATGCCCTGACAGAATTCTGGCAGGGGCAGGCGGTTCCCTCCCAGGCCTTTGCCGACGGCGGAATCCACGACGCGATTATGGAATATGAAAACAATGTCTTCTTTGACATCTTGGCGGAAGACCTGGCCCGCCGGGATATGGATGACGTGCCCATTGATGAGAACAACTATCAGGAGCTTGCCTCCCGGATTGATGCCTATATCAGCGAATTTGAAGAGCACGGCACCGACAACATCTTGGTGGACACCGGGAATCTTTAAAAATGCTCTCGCAAATGGTTGGGACGTGCAGCTTTGTCCGCACGTCCCAACCATTTTTTCCCTTTTCCATAAAAAAAGAAATTTCTCCACCAATTGACAGGACTTCCCGACGCATAGAAAGTCTCTTCAGGGCAAAGATATGCTTGGATTCTCAATCCGAACAAATCTCGAATCAACAAAAAGAAAAAAGATGAGGAGATGCGAAGTATGAGTAACAGTACTAGTTCTAACCGTCCCGTGGTCGCCAGCGCCCGCGAGGCTCTGGACAAGTTCAAGATGGAAGCCGCTCAGCAGGTTGGCGTCAATCTCAAGCAGGGCTACAACGGCGATCTGACTTCTCGTGAGGCCGGCTCCGTCGGCGGCCAGATGGTCAAAAAGATGATCGAGTCCTACGAAAACGGCATGAAGTAAGCTTCCCAAAGTGGGAAAAGAGGGAGCGCGGCTGGTCTCCGCGCCCTCTTCTTTTTCATAAATTGCCTCACTCCTGCCTTGTATTCGCAGAATGAAACGTCTATAATATTTGTGTATATGCCTGCAATATCCATATGGAAGGAGCGCTTTGCATGACCAATATCTGGCATGACATTGACCCCAAGCGTATTTCCCCCGAGGATTTTATCGCCGTGGTAGAGATTCCTCAGGGAAGCAAGAAAAAATATGAGCTGGACAAGGCCACCGGCATGATTATCCTGGATCGCATCCTATATACCTCCACTCACTATCCCGCCAACTACGGCTTTATTCCCCGCTCCTATGGTGACGACGGCGACCCGCTGGACGTACTGGTTCTCTGCTCCGAGGTCCTTGATCCCCTGACGCTGGTGCGCTGCTATCCCGTAGGCTACATCTCCATGCTGGACGACGGCAAGAATGACGAAAAGATCATTGCTATCCCCTTTGCCGACCCCACTTATAACGCCTACAAGGACATCTCCGAGCTGCCCGACCACATCTTTGATGAAATGGCCCACTTTTTCACCGTCTACAAAACTCTGGAGGGAAAACAGACCATGGCAGGAGACGTAAAGGGACGAGAGGACGCCATTGAGGTGATTCGCCATGCCATTTCTAACTACAAAGACAAATTTTGCTGAGACTTTGCCTTGATTTTTCGGAAATTTAAGACAATCTTTCTTTTCTCACTCCTGTCCCTGTGTTAGAATAGTCCTGAAAATGAAACACAAGGAGTACGATATGGCACACTATGACTGTCTGGTCATCGGCGCCGGCTTCGCCGGGGCGGTGACCGCCGGAGAATTGGCCCGCCGGGGGAACCGACGGGTGCTGTTGCTGGAAAAGCGGGATCATTTGGGCGGCAACGCCTATGACTGCCCCGACGCCAGCGGGGTCCTCATTCATCAATACGGCCCCCATATCTTTCATACCTCAAACAAACGGGTCTATGATTATCTCTCCCAGTACACTGCCTGGCGGGCGTACCACCACGAGGTGGTGGCCAGCATCCCCGCCCCCGGCGGACGCATGGAGCTGCCCGTACCCTTCAATCTGATCTCACTGGAGACCGCATTCGGCGCAGAGAAGGCCGGGACATTGGCGGAAAAGCTCATTGCAGCCTACGGCGCGGAGAAAAAAGTTACTATTCTGGAGTTGCGGGCGAATCCCGACCCGGAAATCTCCGCCCTGGCAGACTATGTATACAACCACGTCTTTGTTCGCTATACCATGAAGCAATGGGGGCAGCGGCCGGAGGAGATCGACCCCAGCACCACCGCCCGGGTGCCTGTATTTCTCTCCAGAGACTGTGGTTATTTTCAGGATCCCTGGCAGGGGATGCCTCTGGACGGCTACACCCCCATCTTTGAAAAGCTCCTGGATCATCCCAACATTACGGTGGAGTTGGGTACCGACGCCGCACAGCGGCTTACATTGGGGGACACCCTTCTGTTGGACGGTGAGCCTTTTTCCGGTCCGGTCATCTTTACCGGTGCTTTGGACGAATTCTTTGACTGCCGGTTTGGCCGCCTGCCCTATCGGACGCTGGATTTCCGCTTTGAGACCCACCGAGAGGACTTTTACCAGAGCCATGCCACAGTGAACTACACCATGGACGAGGACTTTACCCGTATTACCGAGTTCAAACGGCTCACCGGTCAGGTTCTTCCCGGGGTGACCACCATTATGAAAGAGTATTCCCGCTCTTATACCGGCGTGGAAGGGGAAGTCCCTTACTATGCCATCATCAGTCCGGAGAACAACGCTCTCTATGCTCAATATGCCACCCTGGCGGGGAGGTATTCCCAGCTGCATTTGCTGGGTCGTCTTGCCGAATATAAATACTACAATATGGACGCCATCGTGGGCCGTGCTCTGGCTCTGGCGGACGAACTGCTGGGAGGCTGATTGTTATGGAGAAGATCCTCACCTTTGCCGTCCCCTGCTATAATTCCGCAGCCTATATGGACCACTGCGTCCAGACCCTGCTCACCGGCGGAGAGGACGTGGAGATTATTTTGGTGGATGATGGTTCCACCAAGGATGACACCCCTGCCATCTGTGACCGCTATGCCGAACAGTACCCTGACATCGTCCGGGTCATCCATCAGGAGAACGGCGGTCACGGCGAGGGCGTTAACCAGGGCATTCGCAACGCCCGGGGGCTTTATTTCAAAGTAGTAGACTCCGACGATTGGCTGGATACCGACGCCCTTCAAGCAGTCTTGGACAAGCTTCGGGAGTGCTCCAAATGGCCACAGCCACTGGACCTTCTGATCGCTAACTATGTCTACGAGCATGTGGAGGACAATACCCAGCGGGTAATGCACTATCGCAATGTCTTTCCCGAAAACCGAGTGTTCAGCTGGGAGGAGATCGGCCGCTTCCGTCCCTCTCAATATCTGCTGATGCACTCAGTGGTCTACCGCACCCAGCTGCTGCGGGATTGCGCGCTGGAACTGCCCAAACACACCTTCTATGTGGACAACATTTTTGTTTACCAGCCTCTTCCCTTTGTAAAATCCATTTATTACATGGATTTAGACCTCTATCGCTACTTTATCGGTCGAGCCGACCAGAGTGTCAACGAAAAAGTGATGGTAGGCCGAGTGGAGCAGCAGATTCGGGTAACCAAACTGATGATCGGCGCCCACAATCTCAAGACAGTGCGGGCCGAACACCCCAAGCTGGGCCGATACATGCTCAGCTATTTGTCCATGATGATGACCATCTCCTCCATTTTTCTCAACATTGCCGGAACACCGGAGGCTTTGGGGCATAAGACCGAACTATGGGAATACCTGCGGACGGTAGATCAGGGGCTTTATCACAAGCTGAAATACAGGGCGATGTCTGCTG
>JAYFPI010000087.1:0-4036 GCA_034927965.1 Pseudoflavonifractor sp. | reverse complement strand
CATCCAAATCAAGGCCAAAATAAGAACAGGCCTCGCTCAGGGCCGTGCCCCACTGCCCGGCTCCGGTTTCGGTGGTAAGACGGGAGACCCCCTGCGCCTTGGCGTAATAGGCCTGCGCCACGGCGGAGTTGAGCTTATGGGAACCTGAGGTGTTGTTCCCCTCAAACTTATAGTAGATTTTCGCCGGCGTCCCCAGCGCCCGCTCCAGGTTGTAAGCCCGCACCAGGGGAGAGGGACGGTACATCTTATAGACCTCTCGGATCTCTTCCGGGATCTTCACAAACTCGGTCGCTCCGTCCATCTCCTGATGGGCCAGCGCCTCACAAAAAATAGGATAGAGTTCCTCTTCCTTTAACGGCTGGAGGGTGCCCGGATTGAGCATGGGATCCGGCTGTTCCGGCATGGCAGCGCGGAGGTTGTAATAGTGAGTGGGAATCTGATCCTCAGTGAGATACAGACGATGCGGAATGGTTTTCATGTAAAATGCTCCCTTTCTCGTTGAGATGGGTTTGAGAAAAGGGGTACAAAAAAAGCCCCTATCCCAAACAATTTCTGTTTTGGGACAAAGGACTTGCCTCTGCGGTACCACCCAAATTGACGTCTCGCGACGCCCACTCGTCTCCACACATCCATCGAATATGCGCTCCCCTGATAACGGGCGGAGTCCCCGTCTGACTACTCGGTTTCCCTTTCGCCCTCGCCCTTAGAAGCCCATTCCCCGCACCGTTTCCTGCCACGATCCCACCGCCCGCGGCTCTCTGAGAGAAAACATCTGTCCGGGTACTTCACTTCGTCATCGGTTTTTCTATTTGAACTTGTGCTCATTATAATCCCAGCCGTTTATGGTGTCAAGACAAAATGAGAAATTTATGTATCTTTTTATGCTTCATTTTTCTTATTTTTTCTTGCGCGCTAGTTTCATTTTGTAATTGCTTTTATAGAACAAATGTGCTATACTTGAGAAAAGGGGGAAACGATATGGAGCGGGTCATCTTACATTGCGATTTGAACAGTTTTTACGCCTCGGTGGAACTGCTGGATTGCCCAGAGCTGAAAGAGGTTCCCGTGGCGGTGTGCGGCGACCCCGAAAGCCGACACGGCATTATTTTGGCCAAAAACGAAGCAGCCAAGGCCTTTGGTGTCAAGACTGCCGAGACCGTCTGGCAAGCTCGAAAAAAATGTCAGGATCTGATCCTGCTCCCCGCCCACCATGAGAAGTATCACCACTACTCCCGCCTGGTCAACGACATCTACGAGCGCTACACCGACTTGGTGGAGCCGTTCTCCATTGACGAGAGCTGGCTGGACGTGACTGGGAGCCTCCATCTTTTTCACACAGACGGAAAAGGGCTGGCCGACCAACTGCGGCAGGAAATACGGAGGGAACTGGACCTGACCATCTCGGTAGGGGTCTCCTTTAATAAAATCTTTGCCAAAATGGGAAGCGACTATCAAAAACCAGACGCCACCACCGTCATTACCCGGGAAAACTTTCGGACACTGTTATGGCCTCTTCCGGTGGATTCCCTTATTTTTGTGGGCGCCTCTGCCGCCCGAACTCTGGGCGAGTATGGTATTCGTACCATTGGGGATTTGGCCCGCTTTGATCGCTCCGCCCTGAGTACCATTTTGGGCAGACAGGGTGCAGCTCTCCACGACTATGCCAACGGAGTTGAGCACACCTCCGTAATCCCCGCCCGGGAGTTGCCTCCTCCCAAGTCGGTGGGAAATGGGCTTACTTTCCCCAAAAATCTATTGGGATGGGAAGAACTGGGGGCCGGCGTTGCTCTCCTTTCCGACGAAGTAGCCGCCCGGCTTCGGAGGTTGGGTCAAAAATGCGCCACCGTACAGATTGCAGTGCGGGATCCCTCTTTCCGTGATATCTCTCGCCAGAAAGGCCTGCCGGTTCCTACCTATTTAGCGAGAGAACTCAGTCAGGCCGTGATGGAACTGCTGCACCAATCCTGGAATCCAAGATCTCCGGTCAGGGCACTCACGGTCACAGCACAGAACCTGCTCCCCGCCGATGACGCGGGGGAACAGCTGAATCTGCTTACGCCCCAATCTGTCCCCCAACGTGAAAAAGTGGAGCGGCTGGAACGTACTATGGATGGCATACGCAATCGCTACGGGAAGGACTCTATTACCTCCGCCCGGTTAAAAAAGGCACCCAGTTCCTAACGCAAGAAAGAGGCGCGGCCTGCGGCCGCGCCTCTTTCTGAGAGAAAATGAGGAATTGTGTTTTCGATTCTGGAACTTAACCGATGCCGCCCAGCACCGCGCCGGCAATCAGGGCAACTACAGCCAGGACGCAGTAAACATACTTGGCCAAAGGATAGAACCAAGGGCCGATGGGCTTGGGAGATCCCTCGTTGACATTCTTGAGGACGTAGTCCTTGCCGGCAACCCAGAAGAACATGACGCCAGCCAGGAAGGCACCCAGGGGGCAGATGTAAATGGAGACGATATCCATCCACTGGGAGGTATAACCCTGAATCAGGAACGCAACGATACCGCCGAACACGCCGATAATGGCCACTGCGGGAACGCGCTTCACATTGAACCGCTCCTGAAGCATGGCGACAGGGGCCTCATACAGGTTAACGATGGAAGACAGACCTGCAAAAAGAACGGCAATGTAGAAGACCATACCGACAATTCGACCGCCGGGCATGCCGTTGAGGACATTGACCAGGTAGACAAACATCAGGCCAGGACCACCCTTGGACAACTCGCCGCCGCCGGCTGCCATGGCGGGAATAATGACCAGAGCGGCCAGCATGGCAGCCAGGGTGTCGAAGAAGGCCACGTTGCGGGCGGAGCTGGGAATGGCCTCATTTTTCGGCAGATAGGAACCGTAAATAACGGAGCCGTTGCCTGCCACAGACAGGGAGAAGAACGCCTGGCCGAACGCGAAGATCCAGACCTTGGGATTGGCAAGGCCGGCAGGCTGCAGCGTAAAGATATACTTGTAGCCTTCGTGGGCGCCGGGCAGGGTAAAGATGTAAATGCCGAGCGCCACAAACAGGATGAACAGGACAGGCATCATGATCTTGTTGGCCTTCTCGATGCCGTCGGCCACGCCCATGGCCATGATGACCAGGCTGATGACCAGGCCGATGACCAGCCAGAGGCCGTTGCCCGCTCCGCCCAGAACCACAGAGATGCTCTCTGCGATGTTGGCGGTCTCAGGGGCTGTCGCGCCAAACGTGCCGCCAATGGCATTCATATCTGTCCCCAGGGCAAACAGGCTGCCGGTGATGGACATAAATGTATATTTGAAAATCCAGCTCAGAACCACGGTGTAGCCAATGGCCAGACCCATGGCGCCAAGGATGGGAATCCATCCGATAACTTCGCCCGGCTTTTTGTTTCCGGTGCGGATTTCCGTACATTTACCAAATGCACCGATGGGGCCTGCACCGGCAGAACGGCCCAGCGCAAACTCACCAATCACGCCGGTTGCGCCAATCAGGACGACAAAAATAAAATAGGGAATCAGGAACGTCAGTCCGCCGTAAGCGGAGACCATGATAGGAAAACGCCAGATATTACCCATTCCGACTGCAGATCCAATACATGCGAGGATAAATCCCCATCTGCTTTGAAATCCATCGCGCTGAGTCTCAGTTGTCTCAGGAACTGCCATAAAAATCCACCTCTCTCATAAAATTGTGGGAATGATTCTCTCTCCAAACGCCTCTCAAACGGTTAGAGATCAAAGAAAACGGGCGTCCGCAGGTATCAATGATATCAACTTGCGAACGCCCGTACTCTTTCGCTGCACACTTCTCCGTGGTACAGTACGTTACAATTGTAGCCTCTTAGCAGGGTTGCTTCCGGAACTGCCACATACCGGGCATGCCCTTAAAAAGGTTCAGATTACTTGTTGGGGTAGGGCTCGAGGAAGGCGTGGAAGTGGCGCATGGGCAGGTTGTGGCCCCAGGTGATGCGCATGTTGGGGATGTTCTCACGGTCCTCATACAGAGCCTTAACAGCAGCAATGACGTAATCCAGGTGCTCCTGGGTCAGACGG
>JAYFPI010000041.1:0-8142 GCA_034927965.1 Pseudoflavonifractor sp. | reverse complement strand
CTAATCAAAGAAATAGAGATTTTTCCGTGTGACGAGGCAGAGTTGCCTTTGAAGTCAATTTTATTCAATTTTCCTGTTTATAAAGACGGTGGAGATGTTTGTGGGTTTTTGTGGGACAAAAGTACGCACGTCTCCACATGGGCTGTACGGGGGAACAGGTCCACCGCGGCGGCCTTTCGGGCAGGATAGCCCAGCTCCGAAAAACGCTTGATATCCCGGGCCAAAGTAGCCGGGTCACAGGAGACATAGACCACCCGGCGGGGAGCCATTTGAACAATTGCATCGATCACGCAAGCAGCCAGGCCCTTCCGCGGCGGATCTACAGTCACTACGTCGGGGCGGGTTCCCTCGGCGGCAAAACGGGCAGCCAGGTCAGCAGCATCTCCGCAGAAAAACTCTGCGTTTTTGATTCCGTTGCGCCGAGCGTTTTCCCGGGCGTCATCAATGGCCTGAGGCACCACCTCTGCCCCCAGTACCCGTCGGGCCCGCTGGGCCAAGCAGAGCGTAATGGTGCCGATGCCACAGTAAAGATCCAGCACAGTCTCCACTCCAGTGAGCGCGGCGTAGTCCAAAGTGAGGCCGTAGAGCACCTCGGCCTGATCGGCGTTGACCTGGTAAAAAGAGGGCACCGACAGACAAAAGGTAAGGCCGCACAGGGTGTCCATAAGGAAGTCGTCCCCCCAAAGGGTACGGTATGAATCGCCCAAAATGACATTGCCCCGCGTCTCGTTTACCCCCAGCACGATTCCCCGAAGACCGGGCTCGGCCGCGCGGAGCGCGGCAACCAGCCCCGACTCGCAGGGAAGGGCTTTCCCGTTGACCAGCAGACAGCACAGGCTTTCTCCTGCACGGTTGGTGCGGACGTAGAGATGACGGAGCAGACCAGTTCCAGTCCGCTCGTCGTAAGCGGGGACGCCGTTGGCCGCCATAAAGTCTTTCACCGCCTGCCGAATGCGGGAGGCGTTCTCCGGCTGAAGCAGGCAATCGGAGACATCGGTGACGGTGTGGGTGCCGGCTGCGTAAAATCCGATGGCGTCGCGGGAGACGGGGAACTGGACCTTGTTGCGGTAGCGCTCGGTCGCCTTTGCCCCATAGATCTCGGAGACGGGCACCTCGCAGCCGCCGATACGGCGCAGGCAGTCGGCCACCTTTTGCCGTTTTAAAGACAGCTCTTCGGTGTAGGTCATGTGCCGCAGCGAACAGCCTCCGCAGCGAAAATCGTAGGGACAATCCGAAACCATCCGTTCGGGGGAGGGGGAAAGAATCCGTTTCGCATGGCCCCAAGCGGCCGATTTGCCCACTTTATCCAAACAGACCTCACAGGTTTCCCCGCGCAGAGCACCCGAGACAAAGCAGGCCATGCCGTCCGGCCGGCGGGCCACACCCTCGCCGGAGGCGCCATAGCCATCTATGGTTAATGTCACAGTTCCCAATGGTTGTTTCTCCTTTACTCCCATGGGTGCATCATTTCCTTTAATTGAGTGTAGGGGACAGCAAAGGTGGGGGAGCCCAACGCATGGGGAAGGTCGCCGTCCGGGAAATAGCACACCAGGCTGTCTTCGGTGAGATAAAAGTGCTCTGGGGCGTAAGCATTTCGAAGAAGCTCTGCATCCAGCACGGTCCCAGCGTAAGCGCCCTGGGCGTTAAGACCCAGCACCAGATCCAGTACCTTGCTCTGGGCTTCTTCCGCCGGACAGGAGAAGAGATCAGCAAAGGAGAGCCGGGTTCCGGTAGTCAGGTCAAATGAGTCTCCGATAGGGTAGAGGGTCGGGGCAGGCCCTCCGGAGTTGCTGTAATGACTGCGCAGAATGCTGACACGGGAAGCGGTGTTCAGGGTCAACTCATAGGACTCCGTATCCACATATTTTTGGAAGGGATATCCGGCGGCCTGAGCGGTTTTATAGTCGTCCACGGCCCAGCCGGACACCTCGGCGGCGGAGGCGGCCAGGTCGGACAGAGCCCCGGAATAAAAGGTGTTGATTGCCTCGTAAGCCGGGTCGCCGGCGGCGTTTTTGATTTCGGGCAGGCGATATTCCGGGGCAAAGACAGGCTCGTCCCGCCCGTCGGCCACATAGGCGGTCATGTAGACTTGTTCTCCCCATTCCGGGGCCGGCCGTACCGACGCGGTCGGCAGGGCGGCGGTGGCATCCGAGGAAGAAACGGGGGATGGTGTGGCGGCATGGTCTGCTACAGTAGAGCAGCCTGAGAGCAGCAGGCATAAAGCCAAAGAAAATAAAAGTTTGCGGGCCATGAAGGGGCTCCTTTCCTGAGGGGGTAAATTCTTTTTCCAGTTTATCACGTAAATGGACCTCAGTAAAGAAGTTTTGGGAAGTTCCGCTTGCGAAGGATTATGAACCTGCTATAATAAAAGAAAAAGGGAAAAGGAGGGTCCCGCTATGGGAGAGAAGAGAGATGGATTGCTCCGACAGCTTTGGGAGGCGCAGGATGAGGCCTATGATCTGATGTGCGAATACGATTCGCTGCCGCACCACTACGGCGACAATATTTTGTATCAGGCGGAGGGCCATATTATTGACCTTATCGCGGTTTATCCGGGGATCACCATCACCGATTTGGGGAACATCCTGAGAAAGACGGCCAGCGCCTGTTCCCAGATCGTGCGTAAGCTCAAGGAAAAGGGCTGGGTGGAGCAGACGCGAAACCGGGACAACAACCGCCAATACAACCTGAAGCTGACAGACTCCGGAATGCAGGTCTATGAGGCCCACCAGGAGTTCAGTCGGGCTTGCCAAAAGGAGACATTCCGGCTGCTGAAGGAGTTTACCGAAGAGGAGTTGGAACATCACCTTAAGGTACAGGAGAGGATCAACGAGGCGTACCGGGGAGATGTGCGGAGGAGCCGGGAGAAATTTTTGATGCAGGAGGAAAAGGATTGATCGAGAGCATGGGAAACCGCTTTTGAATCAAAGTATAAAAGGCCGGGCAGCATGGCTGCCCGGCCTTTTACGTTTTTCTCAGATTTGTATGCTTTCCACAAAAAGAAATGAACAAAATTGTCAGAAGTACAAAATTGTAAAAAACAACTAAAATACGCTTGACGAAAAGGCTAAAAGAGATATAATGATTACACTTAATGATTAAGTAGCTTGAACTTAAACATGCTTAAATAGGAAATAAAAGTGGGCCCGCTTTTATTGATACAACAACAAAACAAGGAGAGAATTAAAGGAGGAAATCCAACATGGCAATTAGTGGAGGATCCACCAAACAACTTAAACAGGTGTTGGGCTTTTGGGATTTAATGGGGGCGTCGGTTGGTCAGATTATTGGCGCCGGTATTATGACCTTGCTGGGAGCGGCGCTGGCCATGACGGGCCGTTCTGTCCCCATAGCCCTCGGCATTGCGGCAATTATTACAATTTGTCAATTCTTGCCCATGCTGTTTATCTCTGGAACCGTGCGACTCCGCGGCGGCCGATATACCATGGTGGCCATGCTGGCTGGGGAGAAACTGGCAGGCGCTTACAGCATTATTTACATCTTTTCCAATTTGTCGCTCTCCATGTATGCCCTATCTTTTGCAAGCTACTTTGTGTCCCTGTTTGGTATTGGCAACGAAAAGGTGGTTGCCCTGATTTTGCTGACGCTGTTTATGGTTTTGAACTGTATGGGAATTGACAAATTTGCCAAGGCCCAGAACATTATTGTGGGCTGCCTAATTGTGGCGCTGGGCCTGTTTGCAGCCGTCGGCGTGACGAAACTGGCCCCCAATTACTATGAGCAGTCCACCTTTATGCCAGAGGGACTGTTAGGCCTGCTTCAGGCCGGTGGACTGCTGACCTTTGCCACCGGCGGCGCGACCTGTGTTATCGATCTCTCCGCTGAAGCCAAGAACCCCACCCGCGATATTCCAATGGTCATCATTACCTCTACCTTGGCCGTGGCGGCACTTTACGCCGTGATTGGCGTCGTGGCCGGGGGAGTCCTGCCGCTGGATCAGGTGGCGGGCCAGAACCTGTCCCTGGTGGCTAAGACAATTCTCTCCAAGCCTCTGTATGTGTTCTTCATGGTTTGCGGTGCAGGCTTTGCACTGATCTCCACGTTGAACTCCCAGATGGCATGGGCGCCTAAGCCCACCATGCAGGCCTGCGACGACGGATGGCTGCCTGCGGGCTTGGCAAAGCTGAACAAGCACAATACCCCTGTGATCATCCTGGGAATCCTCTATGTGATTGCCTTTATCTGCATTGCAACTGGTCTGAGCGTCTCTGTGCTGGGCAATATGTGCCTGGTGGCCTCCAATGTGACCACCCTGATGATTTGCGCCTTTACCTGGAAACTGCCACAGGTCTGCCCTGAAGAGTGGGCAGCGTCTAAATTTAAAGTCAGCAATGGAATGCTGAAAGCGGTCTCTATCATTGGAACACTGGCTTGTGCGTTTAACGTCTATCTTAACTTTACCCGTTTGAACCGAACCCTGCAGATCGTCAACTTTGCCGTTATTGCGGTGGCGCTGGTGTTTGGCGCCGTTCGCAGCAAGCATGCGCACATGGAAATTAGCTACGAGAAGGCTTAAATTTGCCGAAAGCATCCTAAAGCAAGTTGAAATAACGCGGACATTTGTGTCAGCGGAGGGCCGGACAGAGGTCCGGCTCTCCGCCACCTACCCGAGACTTACGTGCCGAGCCTGATTTGACCGATTGGAGAGGGCGGATCAGGCAATCCGGTAACTCCCAAAGGAGGATATTTCCTGTGGATATTGCAAAACTTCTGGCGGTCTTCGCCATTATCATCGCCGTCATGTGGCTGAAAAAACCGCTGTCGGTGGCAATGGCAGTGGCCACCATTGGTGCGATCCTGTTGTATCAGCTGCCGGCAAACGTGACGTGGGCTGCGGTCGTAAAGGGAGCCACCAGCTGGACCACCATTGAGGCTCTTTTGGTGTTCTACGCCATCACATTTCTGCAGCGTATGATGGAAAAACGAAAAAATTTAAGCAACTCCCAAGTCGCACTGAACGGCCTGTTCAACAATCGCCGGGTCAATGTTTCGGTAGCACCCTTCCTGCTGGGCTGCTTACCGGCGGCCAGTACTGTGCTGATCTGCGGGCCCATTGTCCGGGAGAGCGTTGGAGATGAGCTCACCACGCCGGAGAAGGCGGCGGTCACTTCTTATTTTCGACATATTTCAGAGAGCTTTCTGCCTACCTATACCACTATTTTCATCGCCGTAGGTCTGACCAATGGCGCGGTAAGCGTCAGCAACTTCGTGCTGGCTATGCTTCCCATGGTTGTGGCTCTCTTTATTGCCGGTTATGTAGTATATCTGCGCCGGATCCCCAAGGATACCGGTATGGTTCCTGACCAGTCAAAAAGCTATTACTGGAAGCTTTTAGCAAAAAGTATTTGGGCCATTGCGCTGGCCATTGCACTCATCCTGATCTTTAAGTTGCCGGTGGAAGTGGCAGTGTTGGTCTGCATCATTATCAATGTATTTGTCAACAAATTTTCCTTTGGGGAATTGATTCCCTTTTTCCGGACGGCCTTTGAAGGCAAGCTGATGCTGAGCACCTGGCTGGTCATGATTTTTAAGGAAGTGCTGGCCGCCACTGGCGTAATCAGCAAGCTTCCGGAGTTTTTCTCCCAGCTTCCCATCCCCACCTTTCTGGTCTTTGCCCTGATCTTCTTCTTCGGGGCAATTGTTGCGGGAAGCCAGGGAATCATTGTATTGTGCATGCCGATGGCCATGGCATCCCTCAATGGAGGCCCGGCGCTATCCCTCTTTATTTTACTGATGTGCATGAACTATGCCGCAATGCAGATTTCCCCGGTCCACATCTGCCTGACGCTCTGTGCAGAAGATTTTCACGTGTCACTGGGGTCCATGGCCGTTAAGACCATGCCTATGGTTGTTACATTTGCAATTCTCTCATTCGGCTATTATTTTTTACTCTCAGCCTTCGGGTTGTAATTAAAAAGGGTATCATATGAAAGCATATAATTATATAATCAGCTTAACTATGAATGTGCTAAACAATCATAGCAAACATAGCGAAAGAAAGGAAAGAAAAATATGAAATACGATTTTACGTCTATCATGGATCGGCAGGGAAAGGATGCCATTGCTGTGGAGAACATCCCCATTCCGGGCGCCACAGTCCGGGAGGGTTTTGACAAAATTCCCATGTGGGTGGCCGATATGAATTTCCCTGCAGTACCTACAATCCCGGAGGCCATCATTGAGCGTACCAAGCACCCCGCCTATGGTTATTTCCGTCCTACAGACGAGTACTTTAACTCCATCATCAAGTGGCATGAGACCCGCAACGGAGTGACCGGCCTGACGAAAGAGTGCATTGGCTACGAAAACGGCGTTTTGGGCGGTGTGGTCAGCGCTTTGAATATCTATTGCTCCAAGGGTGATAATGTGCTGCTCCACTCCCCCACCTACATCGGCTTTACCGGCTGTATCACCAACAACGGCTATCACATTGTCCACTCCCCTCTGGTGAAAGATGAGAGCGGTGTGTGGCGGATGGATTTTGAGGATATGGAGAAGAAGATCACAGAGAATAAGATTCACGCCGCTGTCTTCTGCTCTCCTCACAACCCCTGCGGCCGTGTCTGGGAGCGCTGGGAAATTGAGAAGGCAATGGAGATCTATAAGAAACACGATGTATTTGTGGTTTCCGATGAGATTTGGTCTGACATTATCCTCTCTGGGCACAAGCATATTCCCACCCAGTCTGTGTCTGAAGATGCCCGCAACCGCACGGTAGCGATCTACGCTCCTTCCAAGACCTTTAACCTGGCCGGACTGGTGGGCAGCTATCGCATTGTCTACAATAAGTGGCTCCAGGACAGAATGGAGAAGGAGTCTTCTCTCTCCCACTACAACTCCCTGAACGTGCTCTCTATCCATGCGCTGATCGGAGCCTACAAACCTGAGGGCTATGAATGGGTGGATGAACTGCGGGAGACCATTACCGAAAATGTGAATTTTGCCTGTGACTATATTACCAAGCACTTTGAGGGGGTAGAGGTGTCCAAACCAGAGGGCACCTATATGCTCTTCCTTGACTGTACCAAGTGGTGCGAAAAGCACGGCAAGACCATTGATGAGCTCCAGAAAGCCGGCGTAGCCGTGGGCGTCATCTGGCAGGATGGGCGTCCGTTCCACGGCCCCTGCCATATCCGCATGAATCTGGCCCTGCCGCTCAGCCGTGTTCAGGAAGCCTTTAAGCGGCTGGACAAATATGTGTTTAACGCCTGAGCGTCAGAAAATACGCTTGACAATATTTAAATATTAAAATAAAATTATATTTAAAAAATGGCCGGGTTGACCGGACCGAAAGGAGTCCTTTTGATGGCAAAGCTAAACCAGGGCGAAAAAATGCCTGATTTTACCTATGATACCCCATTTGCCTCCGGATGTACCCTCGCGGAGACGGTGAAAAAAGCAGCGGGAAAGACGGCGTTGGTTTTCCTGCGCTATTATGGATGCACACTCTGCCAGTATGATATCCATGAGTTTGCCGCTCAGCAGGACAAGATTGCCGCTACTGGCGGGCAAATGCTGGTGGTGCTCCAGTCTGATCCTGCCAAGCTGGCCGGACAGATGAAGGAAGGGGATCTGCCCTTTGCCATCGTCTGCGACCCGGAGCAGAAGCTCTACAAGGAGTTTGAGATCCAGCCTGCCGTCTCCAAGGAAAAGCTGGGCGACCTGAAGGTTATGGAGAAGGTTGCCAAGGCCAAGGCCGCCGGATTCCAGCACGGGGATTACGAGGGAGATGAGCTCCAGCTTCCCGCCGTATTTGTGTTGGATCACGACCTGACCCTTACTTACGCTCACTACGGCAAAACCGCCGGTGAAGTGCCGACGCCCGCCGAGCTGGCGGAACTGCTGCAGTAAGAATAGACTGATGCAAATCCATCTCATCCTTTCTCGCAAAAACCCCCGGCCGCTTCTGCGGCCGGGGGTTTTTGTCACTTTTACTGACGGATGGCGGTACCTGTTTTACCCTCGATGCCGTCCTTGGCCTTCTCCAGAAGGGTGATGAGGGCGGAGCGGCCGGGTTTGCTCTCGGCAAAGGCCACGGCGGCCTGAACCTTGGGGAGCATGGAGCCGGGGGCGAACTGGCCCTCGTCCATATAGCCGCGGGCCTCTTCTGGGGTGAGGGAG
>JAYFPI010000034.1:0-4259 GCA_034927965.1 Pseudoflavonifractor sp. | reverse complement strand
TGCTAACGGGCTTTGTTATTATATCACAGCTCGTTTGCTTTGTCAAGAACTTTTTTCGTCTTTTCTGAAATTTCTTTCAGATTCAGCCGTTTTTCGTTTTTTGACTTCAGAAGCGAACTTTGATATCTTATCACAGCTCGGTTCGTTTGTCAAGCACTTTTTTCGGCCGTTCAGAATTTTCTTTCGGAGCTTCCCGAATCCAGTCCTTGGCGCCTCAGACGCAACTTTGATATTTTACCACAGCCCGTCCGCTTTGTCAATTACTTTTTTCAGCTCTTTCAGATCTTCCCGATCCTTCGACGCGTTCTTGCCCTGCTCAACAGGTGCTCGAATAATATATCAAAACCCCGCCCGTTTGTCAACGCTTTTTTGCATTTTCTCCACATCTTTTTTACCAGATCTTTTCTGTGCTATATTTGTCTTTTACTCGCCGGAATCCCCACAAGATATAGTTTGTTCTTTTCTCCTATTCCGTATCGTTTCCGTCAAAACCGCGAAGGCCGGAAGCAGAACCCCGAAAAACAAATTTCCCACCGGGATTACCTTCTCACTGAAAAAAAGAACTGTTTCCCGATTTGGCAAGAGTCCAGCGATTAAAAAGGCCAAAGCGGCAATTGGGTACCGGCCCCAGGTCCACTTGGGAATCAGCGAACTTCCCAGAGCGCCGCAGCTCCACTCCAGCAATGCCAGAAGTGCTAAGTCCCCAAGGGCAATTATGGCAGCCAGCGCGGCTTCTCCCCTCTGAAACGCGCCTGCCAGCCCAACTCCTCTTAATAAATATAGAATGGGCTCATTCATTCTTTCTACCAACGCAGGTCCAAAGGCCCCCACTACCGCAAACAGCAGTGCGGCCAGTCCACCGCAGGCCCAGGTTGTCCATACTCCCTCTCGAAGGCCGCTCCCCTTTTTTCGCGGCAGACATAGAGCGTAAATCCCATATCCGGCCAGAGACAGCACCGCCAACCCGGCAACAGGCAGTCCGGCCACTTCCTCTCTCTTAGCCGGCCACAGATTTTCCCACCGCAGAGAGGAGAGGGCCAGCAAAAAAACCGCACTCAGTACCGTTGTCACCGCCAGAAAAAAAATGCGCCCCGTCCGGGCAAAGGACGCCCCTTTTCCCCGGCTGAGCCACAAGGTGACCGCCAGACTGGCCGCCAGAAGGAGCCACCTGCTGTTTCCCTCCCCAACGGTAGCCGCCAGCCGGTCAGCGTACCGTCTGGCACTTGCCGCCAGCAGAACGATTCCCCAAAGCAGATAGGCCCCCTCTGCCCCTTTTCCCAGCCACTGGCCAAAGGCGGCATCCAGTCCCTGGGAGAGATTTTCCTCTCCCAGGGTACGCCACAATCGGCACAAAAGCAGGCCAACGGGCAACGCCAACACCGGTGCCAGCCAGGCCAGCCGCCCGGCAGCCGCCACCGGAACCGTCACCATCCCCAGTGCTGCCGGTGCCAAAGACGCAACCATCAGCTCCAGCCGCTCCCGCTGGGAGGCTCCCTTTTCAGTTCCTCCGCTCATAGCTACCCTCGATTCTCCCTGTCACTTTGACCGTCAACTGTTCCACCGGGGCATTTTCTATTTTCTCCCACGCCCAGGGCTGTAGTGCTGCCTGTTCTCTGTCCAGGCCCCAGCAGTCCAGACCGGAGGCCAAGACCGCCCGAAGCTGCCGCTCTCCCCAGGACTCCAGTTCTGCTTCTGAGCCGTCGCCTCGGACATTTTGTGCGGTGAGTCTACATCTCACTGCGCCGTCCCAGGTCCAGGTCCGCACCTGGGTGAGGGCAACGGCAGAGCCGTCCGCCAGGGGGACCACGGTCCCCTTTCCCAGCCCTGCCAACAGTTCGGCCCCCTGAGCGGCCTCTTCTGTCCAGAAACACACCAGTCCCTCCGGCCCGACCGCCGCCCAACCCGCGGACTCCAGTGTCCCGTCTTCGCCGGGACCCAGCACCGGAACCGGCGCATACTCCCCCTCTGCCAAACGAGAGAGAGTCTCCCCCACCGTCCGGCCCCGGGGATCCTCCGTTCCAGTCTCTCCGGCCGCCTTAACGGCAGAGCCGGACAGCGCCTCTCCTGCGGATCCCTTTACAATATAGAGTAACGTATCCAGCCGCAGATCCCGGTCCGACAGCACAAACTCCAGCGTATCCCACAGTCCGGTCCGCGCCAGGCCCTCTCCCACCAGCAGACGATCGGTCTGCCCCAGGTAAGGAATTGTAGTTCCTTTTTCTCCCAGCCCATGGCAGGCCTCAGCCAGCGACTGCCCTTCCCCGGCCAGCACACGAGGCTCCTCATTCTGGGATGCCCGCACTCCGGTGACCGCGGTTACTGTCACCGCGGAAGCCGTCTTGTCGGCCGCCAGCGCGGACACCAGCGCCAGCTCCTCCATTTCCCTGCCCGGGGGCAAAAGTCCCGCACCGCGGGCCGCCAGCACTACCGCCAGAAGCAGGGCCAATCCTTTCCCCTTCATCGTTGTTTCCTCCGATTTCCAGGCTTCAGATAGCCCGGTCTCAGCTTATCCTGCGGCAAAGGCTGCCGCAAAACGGTGCCCCCCTCCACCTGCTCCCCGGCATTGGCGGCAAAGGGGGTGAGGTAGGCCACGCCAAAACTCTCCAGACCGGCCAAATGCCCCACCAAAAGAGCCGTACCCATCAGCACGCCGAAAAGTCCGATCAGCCCCGCCAGTACGGTCAGCAGAAATCGCCACAGCCGCAGCGCTCCGGCCAAATCCTGACTGGGCATGGTATACCCGGTAATGCCGGCCACCGCCACCACCACCAGTACCGCCGGAGAGATCAGCTTGGCCTCCACCGCCGCCGACCCCACCACAAGGCCGCCCAAAATAGACACGGTCTGCCCAATAGATTGCGGCAGACGGAGCCCAGCCTCCTGGAGCACCTCAAAGGCCAGCAGCAGAAGCAGCGTCTCAAACAGCGTGGAAAAGGGCACATCCCGCCGGGCTGCCATGATGGACAGAGCCAGACGGGTAGGGATCATCTCCGGGTGGAAATTTACCATAGCCACATAGACCGCTGGCAGGTAGAGGGTCCCCAGCAAGCACACCCACCGCAGCACAGTCAGCGCGGAAGCCACTATCCAGTTTTCCGAGTGGTCCTGGGGCGCACGGAGAAAATCACCGATTACCGCCGGGGCCAAATATCCCAGGGGCAGCCCCTCCACTAAAATACCCACCCGTCCCTGGGCCAGACCGTAGCAGAACCGGTCAGGCCGCTCGGTGTGCTGCACCAGAGGAAACGGGGTGTCCTGCCGGTCGGCGATATACTCCTCCAGATTGCCGGTGGCCAGCAGTGCGTCAATGTCAATTTGCTCCACCCGCCGCTTGAGTTCCTCCACCGCCTCAGGGTTTGCGATTCCGTCCAGCCACACCAGATCCACCGGCGTCAGGGATTGCCGGCCCACCGTCTGTTCCTCGATCCGCAGCTCGGGGGCCCGGAGATGCCGCCGGGTAAGGGAGGTGTTGGTCCGCAGGTTTTCCACAAAAGAGTCCTTGGGCCCCTTGACCGACACCTCGTTCTGCGGGTCCCCGATGCTCCGTTTTTCCTCGGTGCCCGTATTAAAGGAGAGCGCCTTTGTCCGATCCGGAAAAAGCAGCAGGCAATCCCCTCCGATGAGGGCATCGGCCGCCTGATCCAGTGTCTCCACCTCGGTCACTGACAGGTTGTACAGCGCGCCGGAGCGCATCCGCTCCCAGGCCATGGCCTGGCTTCCCTCTCCCAGGGCCTGGTCCTGCGCCAGAGGCCGGAGAATGTAGTCGCTTACCCGCTCCATCTTCACCATGCCGGAGAGAAAAATGAGGTCGGCCCGCAGGGCCTCATTGCCCCCCACCGCCACACTTCGGCGGTTGTAGTCCACGCAGCGGTCAAACACCTGGCCCAGCCGCTCGGCGGTCAGAGGTCCCTCCAGTCGAGGCTCCCGCCGTGCATGGGGTGGGTTGGAGCGTTTTTTACGTCCGAAAAATCCCATGGACTTCCTCCTTTCACCGTTTTTCCCAGTGTACCCCCCAGTCGGATTTTTATTCCGGACAAAAGAGAACACGCCGCTTTCGCGGCGTGTTCCAGTCTGTCGAAAAAGTCCAGCAGAAATGCTGGGCTTTTTCATGGTTATCGGGTAAAATGGGATTGGGTGATGGGCATGCTGGAACGTGGGAAAATGGAACGTGGAATCATAGAAATAGTAGACACAGAAAGTCTTGTGCCGCAGAATCATCTGCTGCGGAAGATAGATGCGGCGGTGGACTGGAGCCAACT
>JAYFPI010000083.1:0-4710 GCA_034927965.1 Pseudoflavonifractor sp. | reverse complement strand
TGGCTGCGGGGGCCGCGGTCTCGTCGGGTGCGTCGCTCTGGGTGGGGGCCTCGGTCTCGGCGGGAGCTTCGCTGGCAGCGGGGGCCTCGGTCTCGGCGGGAGCTTCGCTGGCAGCGGGGGCCGCAGGGGCTGCGGGAGCCGCGCTCACCTCAGTGGTCTCGGCTGGCTCGGTAGTAATGATGGTCTCGCTGGCGGGCTCATCAACAGCTACGGCCGGAGAGAAGATAGACACGACCATGCTTAGGGTCAGCAACAGTGCAAACGTTTTTTTCAGTTTCATGGAAGGTTCCTCCTCTCTCTCAATCGATTTCAGGCACCCAACTCGTGACCGGAATGCTCTCAATCGGGCTTTCGGCCGGGCTTTCTCCCGGGTTCTCGCTGGCCACCGGAGTGCTTTCGGGCCAGCCCTTCACGTCCAGGACGGTTTCGCCGGCCGTCGTGTCAAATGTGTTGTTTTGTTTCTGAACCGCCTGGGCGTCCACCAGAATATCAAAGCGGGAATTCATATAGGCGTTGCCCATCTTCGTATCAAAGGTAACGGAAGAAATGAGCATTTCCGTCTTTTCTCCGGGCTGAAGCGATGTGTTGTAGCGGTAGAAGCCCTCGCTGTCCAGCGTCCAGGAATCTGCGTAACGCTCCAGATCCAGCTGGAACTGTCCCTCCGTGGTCAGCGGCTCGCCGGCCTTGATGGCGGAAGGGGTCAGCTTTACGCGGACATAGCAGGGATTCTGGCCCACATTCTCCACATACACCCGCTTATCCACGGTCACGCCGGGCATCACGCTGGCTCCGGTGGGATAGAGCTCGTTGAAATCCTCCCATGCGTCTCCGTTTTTCCCCTCATCGTGAAGGGTAACGGAGATGTTGCCTGCGGTGATAACGTTGTGGGCCATGCCCTGGGCAGTGAGATAGGCATAGGTACCCGCCGCCGCGACAGACAAGATCAGCACCAGCGACGCAAAAACTGCCAGCTTTTTCTTCATAGGAAAACCGCCTTTCTTTTCAGGAGTCGGTAACTGTTTTCTCAGGTGGTTCATTCAGGGTTTAAGCATACCGCCTTTAAAAAAAGCGGCACGCCTAAAGCCTGACGGCTTTTACAGGAGGAGGGTGAAGAGGCGGGGCCTCCCCACCCTGGGCTTAAAAGATTTGTTAGGCGTCGAAAGCGGTGAAGGCGGCGGTAACATTCGCAAAGCCCTCGGCCTGGATCGCGTCGGACACAATATTCATGGTGAAACCATTGTTGGCGCCGATGGCGGACAGCTCAGCACTGGTAAAGCCGGCGGGGATGGTCACGGAGGTAAACAGGGCGCCGGTGGTGCCGTCGGCAGCCAGACGGCCGGCGTTTGCGCCGCCTACATAGTTATAGATGTAGGTGATGGTATCCATCTGGGTATCCTCGGTAATAGCGGCGCGGCTCCAGTTGGCGTCCACATAGCCGCCGAAGATGGTGGTCAGGTCGGTAATCCCATGGGCAGCACAGGCGGCCTTCCAGGCAGCGGCATGGGACACAGTGGCCTTCACGCGGACATAGGCATCGCTGCTTCCGGTGTTAACGGTGACGGTGGGATCCTTAGGAAGGACGGCGCCGGGGTACACGTTGGAGTAGGCGTTTTCAGTCACACGGGCGGCAGTAGGGTCGGCGGTCCAGGTGTCGCCGGTCTTGGAAACAGGGGCCTCGTTCAGGGTAATGGCCACGTTGCCCACGGTAAAGGTGTTGGTAGCGGTCTGGGTGTTGGTGAAGTAAGCCAGGGTGCCGGCAATGGCCATGGAAGCGATGATCATAACGGAAAGGCCAGCGATGAGGATACTTTTCTTCTTCATAATGATGTCTCCTTACTTATTTTAATTAAAAGATAGGTCTTTTAAATATCGCTTGTAATTATACGTTCCAGTGGGCGACAGCAGCGGTGTCGGCAAGTGCCTGAGCGTTGGCGGCGGTGTCTGCAGTGCCGTTGGCCTGGTAAGCAAAGGCATCGATCACGATGGTTCTGGCAGCGACAGCATCAATGTTCTCAGAGGTAACGCTCGCACCGTCGATGGTGACTGTGGTAAAGAGGGCGGTCAGAGGCAGCGCACTGTCGGAAGCGGAGTTGTCAACAACGCTGGTGTAGCGGTAAATGTTGGTGCTGCCTGTAACCAGAGTCCAATCACCGCTGATGTTCAGCGCGGCGTAGCTGCCAAAACCGTTGTTGATCTTGGCGTAGACGTAGCAGGGCTCGCTCTTGGCACCGACAGAAACCACAGGGGTCTTGTCAATTACAGCGCCCGGGTAGATCTTGGCGTTCTGCTGATAGGTCTCGGTCAGGGTCAGGGACATGTTGCCGAAGGTAAATGTGTTGGTAACTTCATCGGTCTGGGCAGACAGATAGGCCAGGGTTCCTCCGATAGAGATGGCGGCCACGAGGGCCAGGGACGCGATTACAGTGAGTACTTTTTTCATGTGTTGCTCCTCCTCAAATTCTTCAAAACTTTTAAATTGCGGTTTTTAATATATGGACGCGCTTCAACGCGGATTTCCTTCCGCTTCCTGCTTTGCCCTTTTTTCGGCGGCCTTCCGGTCAGCGGCATCCGCTTTGTCCAGAAGATCGGGGAGGAACAGAAGCACCAGCAGGATGACCACCGCCGCGCCGGATACGTACATGCCGGGAGGCTGGGTAATCCAGTTGGCTGCGAAGCCTAGCTTGGGGATGGAGAACTTGGGGACACCGATCAGGTTTTCAAAGAGAACCGGTGCACCGTCAACCGCTTCATTGGCGTCACCCTTGGTGCGGAACTGCCGGTTCTCGCTGTCTACCTCGACGACACGGTGGGTCGCCACGGTAAGATTTTCGTCCAGGACAAAGGTAATGGGATCACCGACCTGCACATTTTCCGGCGCCGTTTTCTTCACATAAATAAGTGACCCAACAGGATAGGTTGGCTCCATACTGCCGCTGAGTACGGTGTACGGAGTAAATCCGATCAGGCGGATTCCTGCCAGAAGAAAGGCCAGAACCGCCACGCACAAGACCAAAATCCAGGTGACCGCGTTCCACACTTTTTTCATTGTTTGATTCATACACAGCCTCCTAACACTGCCCCTCAGGCAGTCAAACGAGGCTTGCCTCGCCTGATGTTGTTTTTAGTATAAATTTCAATGGTTACATTTGGGTTATATTTTAAAAAACCTTAATCTTGTAAATTTAATTTGTTTATGGGTCTTTTTCCGCAGTTTTTTACCAAAACGGCAAAAAACGCGGAGCCGAATCATCGGCTCCGCGTTCGTTTTTGCTTCCTTTGTTTGCTTCCCGGAAAGAGGCCCTACTTCTCCACCTGCCGGGCCACCACCACCATGCGGCCGTTCTGGATGGAGGAACGCTCGCAGGTGGCCAACATCAACAGCTTCTCCCCGTAGGTTGGAGTAATCCCCGTGTCATAGAGAGCCGCCGCACTCAGCCCCGCGAGATAGGAGTCAAACTGTGCCTCGTCGGCAAACGTCACCTGTTTGTGAGGTTTAAAAGCCGTCTCATCCGAGGATGCGTCATAGAGCATGGCACAGAACACCTCATAGGTACGTGTCCCGGCCAGGGTTTCCAGCTGAATTTTTCGGTGCTCCTTCCAAAAACTCTCTTTCTCGTACTTCGTCAGGTCGTGAAACATGATCCCGCTCTTCATATTGTGGCCATATATAATAAGGAGGTCGGAGGCCGGGTCGATCTTACAGCGCTGATCCAGGAAAGGGAGCCCGTTGATGTCGTACTCCCCTTCAAAGTTCCGGCGGAGATAATACTCCCCATTTTTTCCCTCCCCCGCCTGCATCACCGGGTAGTCGATGGCGGTGCCCGGAACGGTGATCCAGCCGGTAAAGTCCCCGTTACGCGCTGTGAGTGCGGCAAACCGATCCGCCTCAGCCGGCACATTCTCCGTGTCTCCAGAGACAGGGGCGGTTTGAACCGGGGGCTCCTTCACCAGAGACCGAAGCTGGGAAACCTCCTGCTGGGTGGCATCTCTCTGCATCCGGTACCGGAGCAGCCGCCCGCCGCTGATCAGAAAGACTGCCAGGCACACCAGCACCGCCAGTCGATATATAATACGCCTGCCGCTCCTTTTTGTCCGTTCCGCCATCTCTGCTCCTCCTGACATGGTGCTGTTTTTTGCTTTCATTTTACTCCGCCGCAGCCTGCTCGTCTACACTATCTTTTGCGGCTACACGTTCCAGCATAGCTCGGCGGAATTTTCCGAAATGTTGATTCGGCGGAGAAATTGTGCGGCGACGGCTTTCTTTTCTTCAAAACTCAACTTGGCAAAAACCAGCTTGTCCGGGAGAACAGAGCGGCCTTTTTCTCGCTGCTGGGCCTCCAAAAGTGCCTGCCGCTGAGTCTCCAGGCGAGACAGCGCACGCTGCAGATAGTCGGTTGACAGATCCCGACTTTCTGCAAACGCGTCTATCAGGCGATCCGCACGGCCGTCTATCTCTTCCAGCCGTCCGATGTAAGCGTCGTCCTTTTGCTTTACTTCCGTGTCGGCAGGGCATTCTTCCAAAAATTGCTCAATCTGTTCCTGCACCACCCGCTCCAGCTCAGAAAGGTTTACCCCAATGCTCGCATTGCAATGGGCGAGGTTATAGCGCCCGCTGCAAACGAGGTAGCGGGCTGATGAATCGGTCATCACCTTCAGGCTATATCCGCAGCGGGCACATTTCAGCAGCCCGGACAGCCAAGTATGGGTTCC
>JAYFPI010000088.1:0-12233 GCA_034927965.1 Pseudoflavonifractor sp. | reverse complement strand
AGCTCCAATTGGCCAGCTGGTAGGAGTATAGGTTGGTGTCGGAATCACCCTCAAGGGTGCGTCCGTAGAGGACCACAGCCGTGTTGGTGCCCTGCCGGACAGCCCCGCCCAGCAGAATGCCGTCGGGGAGCGGATCCTCGGTGGTTCCGGTGTCCAGATCCACCGTCACGAAGCGCTGATCTTTGTCCAGCCACTGCCCACCGGTGATGTGGAGGGTCAGGTGTCGGGAGTTCCAGAAGAAGCTGCTCTCCTGGTAGAAGGCCCCCATGGCGGGGCTGCCTGTGGTGCCGGAGGCCGTGATGCCGTTGGTGATGGGGTCATTGCGCCGCCCGTTCTCATCTTCAATGTAGAAGTCCAGAGACTTGAGCCAGGAGGTGTTCTCCGGGTCGCCCTCCAGTTCCACCCGCAGGTTGGTGGGGTAGATCTCCACGGTTTTCAGCAGAATACGCTGTCCGTCCAGCTCCACCCACTGGTTGAGGTCATAGGAGAGGCCCTGGGTGCGGTATTCCTCGTTCAGCTCCAGATCAAAGGAAAAAGTGAACAGCGCCTCGGGGGCGGTGTGTTTTTCCCAAGGGTCGTATTCCTCTATGGGTGCGGCTGGCTGCGATTCCTGTTCCGTCCTGTTTTCCAGATGCTCTATCCGATAGAGGAAGCACAGCGCTGGGGGCGTTTCAGACAGTTCCCCGCCGTCCCCGAAGGAGGCCGAGACATGGTGGATCTCCCCGGGGGCACCCACTAGTCCGTCGCCGGAGTAGGAGCAGGAGAGGTGATCTCCCTCCAGATTCTGAAGCTCCGGTGAGCCGGAGAGGGAGGAGAAGTCCCCGGTAAAGTGGTAGAAGATGTTGACCTGCTTTTTGTCCAGAATGAGGTAGTCCACCGTCATGGTCAGGCCATTGACCGTCTGGCTCTGCCCCACCGGCTGGACATAGTCGTTTTCCACCGCGGCCTTCAGACTGGAGGAGAGAGCCACGGCGGCGGCCATCTCCTTGAGAATGGGGATGCGCCCGCAGGCCAGAGCAAAGGGCAGCGACAGGTTCACCGCCAGAGCAAAGGCCGCGGCCACTCCACCCAGGGAAGCCAAAGCCGCGCCCCAGTCCTGGATTAGCCTGCGGCGGCGGGCCTTTCTCCGTGCCCCGTCCACACAGCCGTCCAGCGCGGGGGGAAGCGGCGTTTCCTCCCATGCGCTCAGCAGACGCTCATATTCCTCTCTGCGTTCCATCAAAATCCCTCCTCTTCCAAATCCAACCGCAGCAGGGAAAGCCCTTTTCGCTGGCGGGTGGAGACTGTACCGGGCGGAATACCAAGGCTCTCGGCGGTTTCAGTCAGGGTCAGACCGGTAAAATACCGCAGGATGATCACCGCCCGTACCTCGTCGGGGAGGTGTTCCACCGCCGTGCGCAGGGGAAGTGTGTCGTAGTCCTCGGTGGCGGACTCGGGCAGGTTTTCCCAGGCGGTTTCCCGCTTGCGGCGGCGCAGTTCGTCCCGGCAGATGTTCATCAAAATGCGGGTCATCCAGGTGGTGAAGAACTCCGGCTGACGGAGCTTCTTCCGATTCAAAAACCCTCGGTAGACCGTCTCGGCCACCGCCTCGGCGGCGGGAGACTCATTGCCCAGATACAGTAGGGCGGTACGGTAGAGCCTGGACTGGATCTCCTCGGCCCGCCGGGCAAATTCCGTGTCCTCCAAAGTTCTCGCCTCCCTCTCTTTACTGGTTAGACGATTTTGACACCAAGTTTCATTTCCAAATTCTACATTATTAATAAAAGAAAAGCGCCGGACAGGGAAGCCCCTGTCCGGCAGCAAAATGAGAAGGGATCACATTTCTCGGCGGCCTTCCAAGGCTCGGCCCAGGGTGGCGTCATCGGCAAATTCCAGTTGGCCTCCCACGGGCACCCCGTAGGCCAGACGGGTCACTCGGACGCCAAAGGGCTTCAGCAGCCGGGAAAGGTACATGGCGGTGGCCTCCCCCTCGGTGGTGGGGTTGGTAGCCATGATGACCTCCCGGATGTCTCCGGCGGCCACCCGGTCCAACAGCTCCTTGATGTGCAGATCGTCGGGGCCTACATGGTTCATGGGGGAGATGACCCCGTGGAGCACGTGGTAGCGCCCGGCGTATTCCCGGGAGCGTTCCAGTGCCACCACATCCTTTGGGTCGGCCACCACACAGATGGTGGTTCCATCTCGCTTGGCGCTGGCACAGATGGGGCAGAGGCCCTCTCCCTCGGTGAAGTTGCGGCACACCGGGCACAAAGCGATGGAACCTTTGGCAGCCACAATGGCGTCGGCAAAAGCCTGAGCCTCCTCGTCGGGAAGACCCAGCACAAAGAAGGCCAGCCGCTGGGCGGATTTTTTACCCACACCGGGCAGGCGGGCGAATTGTTCTACCAGGGCTTCCAAGGCGGGGGGGAAGTATTCCATATCCGTTTCCTCCGTAACCGCTCAGCCCCGGAGGGCGGCAATCGCGGCGGGGATGTCCGCCGCGCCGTAAACGGCGGAACCGGCCACCAGCACGTCCGCCCCGGCAGCGATGCAGTCCGTGGCGGTCTGGGTGTTGACGCCCCCGTCTATTTCCAGGTGGCAGGCAGGGCAGTAGCGGTCGATATAGTTCCGGATGGCGGCGACTTTGGGGAGCTGGTCGGCCATAAAGGACTGCCCGCCGAAGCCGGGCTCCACCGTCATCACCAGCACCAGGTCGATTCCCCGCTGAAGATAGGGGATTACCGCCTCGGCGGCGGTGATGGGCCGCAGGACGATGCCCTTCTGCACGCCCAGCGCCTCCATCCTGTCCAGGGCGGCGTGAATGGAGGGAGGCATATCGGCCTCCAGGTGGATGGACAGGAGGTCGGCCCCTGCTTGGGCGAAAGCGTCTACATATCGGCCTGGCTTCTCCACCATCAGGTGGGTGTCCAGAAACATGTCGGTGTGTTTGCGGATTGACTGGACCACGGGAACACCGATGGAAATGTTGGGGACGAACATACCGTCCATTACATCCACATGGAGCCAGTCGGCAGAAGAGACCTTCTGAATATCCCGTCCCAGATTACAGAAATCGGCGGAGAGAATGGAGGGTGCAATTTTGACCATGAGAACCGTCCTTTCGTGGCAGCAAAAAAATGTTGGCGCGAAGCCGGTGACCGGGAAGAGCCCTTGGACATAGGATACACCAAGCGGATGCCCGACGCGTCGCCGCCGGTCTCCCCAGAGCTCGCTCGCCCCACGGAGCCGGCCCCGGCGGATCGGACGCGCCGGCACCGCATGATATAGCCGCTGGCCGGGGCCTGTGCCCCGGCCGGCGGCAATGGCTATTTCAGAGAAAGTTAGAAGCCGGTTGTGCCGATCTCGCGGGCGGAGTAGCCCGCCGCCTGCATGGCCCCCATGATCTGGTGTTTGTGGTCGTGGCCGAAGGCCTCCAAAGTGACCTTGAGTTCCACGCCGGCCTGGCGGTTGAGGTTGACGAACTGGTTGTGCTCCAGCTTGATGATGTTGCCGTTTTCCCGGGCCACGATATCGGCCACCCGCAGCAGCTCGCCGGGGCGGTCGGGGAGAATCACCGAGAAGGTAAATACCCGCCCGCGGCCCATCAGACCATGCTGTACCAGGGAAGAGACGGTGATGACGTCCATATTGCCGCCGGAGAGGACAGGCACTACGTTCTTGCCCTCCGCCTTCAAGTGGCTCAAGGCTGCCACGGTAAGGAGCCCGGCGTTTTCCACGATCATCTTGTGTTTTTCCATCATGTCCAGGAAGGCATCCACCAATTCGCTGTCGTCAATGGTGAGGATTTCATCCACGTTTTCCTGCACAAAGGGGAAGACCAGATCACCGGGAGTCTTGACGGCCACGCAGTCGGCAATGGTGTCCACACGGGGGAGGGTGACCACCTTGCCCGCCTGGCGGCTGGCATACATACTGGCCGCTCCGGTGGGCTCCACGCCGATGACCTTCACTTTGGGATTGAGAAGCTTGGCCAGGGTGGACACACCGGCGGCCAGCCCGCCGCCGCCGATGGGGATGAGGATGACATCCACATCGGGCAGGTCGGAGAAGATCTCATAGGAGATGGTGCCCTGCCCGGTAGCCACGGTAAGGTCGTTAAAAGGGGGAATGTAGGTGTACCCTTTTTCCGCTACCAGGCGCTGTGCCTCGGCGGCGGCATCGTCAAAGGTTTCCCCATGGAGGATGACGGAGGCCCCATAGTCCTTGGTGTTGTTGACCTTCACCAGAGGGGTGGTGGTGGGCATGACGATGGTGGCGGCCACCCCGGCGTGCTGGGCGGCATAGGCCACACCCTGGGCGTGGTTGCCGGCCGAGGCGGTGATGAGTCCCTTGGATTTCTGCTCTTCGGTGAGGGTGCTGATCTTAAAATAGGCGCCGCGGAGCTTATAGGCGCCGGTAATCTGCATATTTTCCGGCTTCAGATAGACGTGGTTGCCGGTCGCCTTGGAAAAAGCAGGGCTGGGAACCAGGTGAGTTGGGGCAATCACACCGTCCAAAACCTTTCGGGCGGCTTTAAAATCTTCCAGGGTCATCATGGGGACCATCTTCTTTCCGTTGGTATTTCTCACTATGATATATTTTTTCCCGTGGAAAGTCAACGCCGGAGTGGAGAAAAATGAGAATGGGCAGGGAAACGAAAACTTTTAAAGGAAGTGTGAATTCCACCCGGTTTCCTTGACAGGGGAAAACGGAGAAGGTAAAATGATTCAATGGAAATAATATGTGGGGCGTCGGCCCCGGACAGGAGGAAGCGACGTGGCAAAGGTAGTCAAACGCTCTCCCGCTCCGCTTTATCTGGCGGCGGTGGTGTGGGTGGTCTGGGGTCTGTTCTTTCCACTCTATCAGCTCACACATTTTATCCTCGTGATCGCGTTCTCTCTGGGGACGGCTTTGGTGGGTACGAAACTCTTCCCGGATAAGACCTTTGAGACGCCCGATCCCGTAGAACCGGAGACCACCGGAAATCCCCAGCTGGACGCTTTGATTGCCGAGCGGGACAAGGCGGTGTCTGAGATGCGCCGACTCAATGATAATATCCCCGGAGAGAAGATTTCGGCCCAAATCGACCGGCTGGAGGAGGACACGCGAAAGATCATCACGCATGTGGTCTCCCATCCCGAAAAGTTGGGCCAGATCCGGAAGTTCATGAATTACTACCTCCCCACCACGCTGAAGCTGCTCAATGCCTACGACCGTATGGGTGAGGCAGGGGTGGCGGGGTCCAACATCGACGGGACCCGGGGCAAGATCGAGACTATGATGGACACCATCGTCTCGGCTTTTGACAAACAGCTCGACGCCCTCTTTGCCGACGAGGCGCTGGACATCTCCACCGACATCACCGTGATGGAGAATCTGCTCAAACAGGAGGGGCTGCAGGACGAGAAGCCCTTTGCTATGGGCGGCTGAACACAAGGAAGACAAGGGGTGCGCCCTGAGGGCGACCCGGGAAAGGATGTAGTTATATGTCTGATAATACTGAGTTTATGCCGGAGTTGACCCTGACCCCTGATGCGGGCGCCGCAGCCCAGGCCAAGGCCCCGGAAGCTCCCAGCCTGACACTGGAATCTACCGCCTCCGAGACCGCGGTACAGCAGGCCGACCAGGCCGCTCGAGACGCCAACGCCGTCAAACTCGATGAGTCTATGCTTTCTGATCCGGAACGCAAAATGGTGGAGGATTTCGCCCAGAAGATTGATATCCGGGATTCCAACGTAGTGCTTCAATATGGTGCCGCAGCACAGAAGAACATCGCCGGTTTTTCCGAGAGTGCCCTTAGCAAGGTTCGTACTAAGGATCTGGGAGAGGTGGGCAACGCTCTGGCCGGACTGGTGGGGGAGCTGGAACACTTCGGCCAGCAGGAGGAAAGGGGAGGCATTCTCGGCTTTTTCCAGAAGAAGAAAAATGACATTCAAGCGCTGAAAGCCCAGTACAGTAAGGCCGAGACCAACGTCAACCGGATCGTGGAGGTCCTGGAGGGCCACCAGGTGACCCTGATGAAGGACGTGGCCATGCTGGACCAGATGTACGAGCTGAACACAAAGTACTATAAGGAACTTACGATGTACATTCTGGCGGGCAAGAAGAAGCTTGAGGCCACCCGGAACGGGGAACTGGAAGAGCTTCGCAAGAAAGCCACCACATCCGGTAAGCAGGAGGACGCCCAGGCGTACAACGACCTGGCCAATCTGTGCAGCCGCTTTGAAAAGAAGCTCCACGACCTGGAGCTGACCCGCATGGTTTCCATTCAGATGGGCCCCCAGGTGCGGCTCATCCAGAATAACGACGCGCTCATGCTGGAAAAGCTCCAGTCCTCTCTGGTGAACACCATTCCCCTTTGGAAGAGCCAGATGGTGCTGGCGCTGGGCATGGAGAATTCCCGTCAGGCCACTGCGGCACAGAGCGCCGTAACCAATATGACCAACGACCTGCTGCAGAAGAACGCCGACCTTCTCAAGATGGGTACGATCGAGACCGCCAGGGAGGCCGAGAAGAGCGTGGTGAGCATCGAGGCGCTCCAGCACACCAACCAGCAGCTCATCTCTACCTTGGATGAGATGATGAAGATCCAGACCGAGGGGGCCCAGAAGCGGAAGGAAGCCGAAGTGGAGCTGGGCCGCATCGAGGGCGAACTGAAGCACAAACTTCTTGAGCTGCGGGGCTGACCTGAATAGACGGCAGAGAATATCTTATGGAGAATATAATGTTGTGATGGGAGGGAGCTCCTTGCGTTTTTTGAAATCTCGCCAGGGCGCGGCTGTGGTACTGGCGGTTGTGGTGATCGGGTCTACGATTTTTGGGGCCCATCGCTCTTTGACGGCAGTGGCCGCAGATGTGCGGGCCCGGGGAAGCCATGTTCAGCAGGATCTGCAAAGCAGGGCCGGGGTTGGGGCGAACCTCTACACCGTGGCGGGGCGTTATCTGGACAGCAGTGACGCCGACCTAAATGCACTGAGCAGCGCCTTAACTGCACTGTCCGGCAATGTGACGGATCAGAGTGCACAGGATGCCCTGCTCACCACTTTGAATCCGGTGATGGAGAAACTTGGGAAGGCAGAAGATCTAAGCGAGAAAGATCGGGGGTACCTCTCCGGTTTTCAGACTCAGTTGGACTCGATTGCCTTTACGATTTCTCATGACCCTTATACTGCGGCGGCAGTGGAGTTCAACAACAAGACCTTAAGCACATTTCCCGCCAGTTTACTAAAAACGGTGGCTGGCGTAAATGAGCTGCCCGTCTACCGCTAAGGAGAGAACAGATGAAAAAATTTTTGACCGCTTTGACGGCTTTGGCGCTGGGCGTGTTGCTTGCCGCTCCGGCTTTTGCCATCGTGGACGCCCCCGCCAACACTTATGTGGGGGACTATGCTAATGTGCTCTCTGCTGAGACGGAGCAGCACATCATCGACCAGAACGAGAAGCTCAGCCGCGCCACTGGCGGAGCCATCGTTGTGGTTACCGTAGACTTCATGGATGGCATGGATTCGGCGGAGTATGCCTATCAGTGCTTTAATACCTGGGGGATTGGGGACAAGGAGCGAAATAACGGATTGCTGTTGGTCTATGCTGTGGGGGAAAATAAAGTTCGGGCCCTTCAGGGTACCGGGATTGAGGATTCTCTTACCTCCGCCGACCTGGGTGATCTGCTGGAGAGCTATTTCTATGATGGCTATGACGCGGGGAAATACGACTCAGCCACACTGGCCTTCTTTGATGCTGCCTATGACTGGTACGACAGCTACTACGGCGGTATTGACGCCGCTTTGAAGAGCGGCACTATGGCCAATCCCGTCCCTGCCGGGAACGGCAGCTATGGACCCCAGTCGGAGGGCTACTACGAGTCCTACGGCCCCGGCGCGGGTGTCTTTGGGTTGGTTTTCATTTTCGTGCTGATTGCGGTGGTCCTGGTGGCTTTGGATGCCGCCAGATACAGCCGCTATCGCCGGCGTTATCTGGGACCTGGGATGCCCCCGCCCCCGATCTATTATCCTATTTTCTTTGGCCGGTCCCACTTTTACCATCCACCTTATGATCACTGGGATGACCACCACCGAGGCGGCCCAGGCGGCTTTGGCGGTGGCGGCTTTGGCGGTGGCGGGTTTAGCGGCGGCGGCTTTGGTGGCGGAAGCTCCCGGGGCGGCGGTGCCGGTCGTGGCGGCGGCGGCTTTGGCGGGTTTGGTGGCGGCGGCTTTGGCGGCGGCGGCTTTGGCGGCGGCGGTTCCAGTGGCGGCGGTGCCGGTCGATGACCGTTTTTCAGGAGAGAAATGAGGAATGAACATGGGATTCAATCGGTTTGAGGCCAAGATGGCAGCCAAGAACAGCATGCGTGGAACCAGGCCCAATCCGCTGTGGGTTACGCTGGTGTTCATTCTGCTGACCACGGCTGTGGACGGAGTCGTCCTGCGGATTGTGGGCGACCCCTTTATGGATGCAGCGCAGTATCTCGCATGGGGCTACAGCGGGAAAGAAGTATTGCAATATGTATTTCTTCGGGACATGGGCGGAGTGGGCTTCTTCCTTTCTGTTCAGACGATGCTGAGTCTGTACGGCGCAATTATGGGATTTGGGTATACCTCTTACTCTCTCCGGCTGGCCCGGGGTGAGCAGCCGAGTTACCGAAATCTCTTTGACGGCTTTGCCAAGGCAGGACGGGTCTTGTGGATGAACATCCTGACATGGGTGTTTATTTTCCTGTGGGAAATGCTGGCAGTAATTCCGGGGGCGGTGCTTCTGGCGGTGGCGGCTTTTCAAGAGAGTGAGATTCTGATTTCCCTGAGCATTATGCTCTATGTGGCGGGCGTGATTGTGGGGGTAATGGCCTCATATCGGTATCGCCTGGCACCTTATTTTCTGCTGGATGATCCGGGTTGCACGGCGCGGCAGGCGATCTCGAGAAGTAAGGTTGCCATGCAAGGGTGGAAGATGGAACTCTTTTCCTTGGATCTGTCCTTTTTTGGGTGGATCCTTCTGGGGGCCTTCACAATGGGAATCCTCTATATATGGGTCAACCCATATATGGCAGCCACGCAGGCCAACTTCTATGACTATATTTCCGCGGGGAGCGGGAGGCAAAGCGGCGGGTATGCCGGACCTGATTACGGCGATGGCCGCTTCAGCGATGGCCCACGGCCGTTCTAAGTTCAAGAGCGCAGACAGGCAGCGGAAACTCCTGTTGAGCTGCACCCCAATTGTGAAGCGGTATGATCTGCTGAAACGATTGGGGTGCAGTTCTGTGGTAAAGCAAGCAGGGAGGGGCACAATTCAAGTGGGCGTGAAGAGATTGTGTATTAGTGTGACTGCGTATGCCCATGGAAGGCCAGATTTGCCATATCTACGGGGAGTTCAGAGGTGAAAACCAGGTGCTCTCCAGTGAACGGCTGGGTCAGCACCAGCCGGGATGAGTGGAGGGCTGGGCGCTGAATGAGTTCCGGGCACTCTGTGCCATAAAGAAAATCTCCGGCCAGAGGGTGTCCAAGGTAGGCCATATGGACCCGAATCTGATGGGTTCGCCCGGTGTCTAAGACAAGCTGTACCAGAGAATAAGGGCAGCCAGGGCGGAGAACCTCATAGTGTGTGCGGGCCTGCTTTCCGTCCGGTCGGACTACCTGGCGGAGGAAGGAGTCGTCCGAGCGTCCCAGGGGGGCGTCAATCACGCCGGAGAGTGGGCTGGGGATTCCCTCACATACTGCCAGATATTCCCGATGAAAGTTTCCGGAATGGAGCGCGGAGGTGAGCGCGTGCTGCGCCGCGGGATGCTTTGCCACAGCCATTAATCCGGAGGTCCCCTTGTCCAGACGGTGGACCGGATGGAAGTCGGCCGAAAGGCCGATACGGTGATAATAGGCCACCAGACGGGCGCCCAGAGAGTCCTCCCAATTCCCGGCACATGGGTGGACGGTAAGTCCGGCGGGCTTATCCACCACCAAAAGATCGTCATCCTCCCAGCGGATATCCACCGGGCCGTCAAAGGGCACAATGCTGGAGGGGGCCTTGTCATCGGCCAGGATAGAAACGGTCTGCCCGGCATGAACCAGATAACTGGTGTAAATGTCCTCACCGTCCAACAACAGGCCCTGAGGGCGGTGCTTGGCGCGGCGGACGGCGGAAGTGGACAGGCCGTGGCGGCGGAGAATGGCGTCTACCCGATGTCCCTCTTCTTCTTGAGTAACAGCAAAATTAAGATAATGCAGGGTTTCCCTCTCCCTTCTTTACCTGTACAACAGATGCGCTGGGGGTAGATGTAAGTGAGGCTGGCATCATTGTACCACAGATCAAAAAAAATGACATCCCCGCAGGCTGATCAGGAAAAGCTCTTTCCAAACGGCGGGAAAAAGAGTATAATAAATCCTATTCAATTAGCTGAAGACAGCTTTGCGCACGGCAGAGCTGTGCGTGCCGAAACGAGGTGACTTCTATGGGAGACAAGCTTGGAATCTATATCCATATCCCATTTTGCCGCGCCAAGTGCGACTATTGTGATTTTTACTCCCTGCCGGGCAGGGAATCGGTTATGGACGATTATTTGAAAGCACTTGCTGCCCACATTAAAGTGACAGCCCCTCTTACCAGAGGATGGCAGGTGGATACGGTGTACATTGGGGGAGGTACCCCCACTGTATTTGGGGCCAAGCGGCTCACGGCTTTGTTGCGGGAAGTGCGCCGCCGCTTTGATCTGAGCCGGGACGCTGAGATCACCTGCGAGGCAAACCCTGAGAGCGCGGGGGCACCTTTGCTTGCGGCGCTCCGCAGGGCTGGAGTGAATCGATTATCCCTCGGAATGCAGTCGGCCTGCGACGGAGAATTGGCCGCTGTCCACCGTCTTCACAACTTTGCCGAAGTGACCGGTGCGGTCGCCGCGGCCCGGAAGGCCAAGATGAAGAACCTTTCCCTCGATCTGATCTATGGGCTGCCAGGACAAGATCAGGAGAGCTGGCATCATAGCGTAGAGGCTGCGTTGGCCCTCCGGCCGGAGCACCTGTCCTGCTACGGGTTAAAGGTGGAGTCGGGCACGCCTCTGGACGGCAGGGTGACCCGGGGGGAGGTTCTCCCGGACGATGATACCCAGGCCGATATGTATCTGTGGATGGTGGAACGTTTGGCGCAGGCCGGATATGCCCAGTATGAGATCTCCAATTTTGCCCGCCCTGGCTTTCAGTCTCGCCACAATCTGAAATATTGGATGGGGCGGCCCTATATCGGCTTTGGACCAGGAGCCCATTCTGATTTCGGAGGACGCCGCTACTCCTTTATACGGAACTTGGATCACTATATCTCAGGGATCCTGGGAGGGGGGCCGGTGATTGACGAGTCGGAGCTGATTCCTCGTCGAGAGCGGGGCAGCGAATATCTTATGCTCCGTCTGCGGACCACTCGCGGCATTGAGGAATGGGAGTACCGCCGGGAGTTTTCCCTCAACTTTGACCCGTTGGAGCAGAAGTTGGAGGAGTACGAACGCCATGGTTGGGCGGCCCGCCGGGACCGGCGGTGGTATTTGACACCCAAAGGATTTCTGATCTCCAATCAGCTGATCGGTGACCTGCTCACCATTCAGGAGGCGGCGACGCTTCAGACCACTTTACCGCGGCTGCGGGCAGAGGGGAAACTTCTAAAGGGAAAATAACATTTTGTTCCAAGCGGCCCGGAGTGGTTTACACTCAACCCGGACCGTGTTATGATAAGGCGTACCGGGCCAAAGTCCGGTACGCCGTTTTTTTGACGGCGGAAAGATTGTTTTATGAAAAATAGGAGGAAGCATGAAGCACTGGATGAAGCAGTTTACCGCGACGGCCATGGCGCTGTCGCTCACCATAGGACAGGCCGCTCTGGCTTCGGACGCCCTGGGGCATGCTCTTCACTCCGGGACGGCGGCCCTCTCACAAGGGGCAGAGCTGACCCGGGGATATTTTTGGAGTGATACCTATTCTGATTTACGAACGGAACGCTATGTTACATATCAGCCCAATAAAAACGTGATGCCTACCGTGGCTTACGGAACCAGTGTGCTCCAGCGGGCGACTCTCTCCACGATGGCCCGGCAACTGGAGAACCAGGGCAAGCGAGTGGTAGGGGGCACCAACGGCGATTTTTATGTTCTCTCCACCGGGCAGCCGCTGGGGCTGGTAGTTACGGACGGAGTGCTGCGTTCCTCGGCGTCCTACCATTATGGAGTGGGCTTCCGTTCCGACGGAACTGCCTTTGTGGGGACACCCAGTCTGAATATTACCGCTGCGATG
>JAYFPI010000042.1:0-2377 GCA_034927965.1 Pseudoflavonifractor sp. | reverse complement strand
AGCGCGTCTTTGCAGGCGTGGTGGTCAGTGATTACCACATCGATCCCCAGGGCTTTGGCATAGTTCACCTCGTCCACCGCTGTAATTCCGCAGTCTACAGTGATTACAAGAGACACTCCATGGCCAGCCAGAACGGAAAGCGCCTCCCGATTCAACCCATAGCCCTCTTCCAGGCGGCCGGGAATATAGGGGATCACTTGACCCCCCATGTTTTGCAGGCATTGGGTCAGCAGACAAGTAGAGGTAATTCCATCCACATCGTAGTCCCCATAGACTGCGATGTGCTCTTGCCGATCCAGGGCCAGCCGCAGCCGACACACCGCCCGATCCATATCCTTCATTTCCATGGGGTCAATCAGCGGCTCTTCTTCCGGCGCGAGCAGTCGCCTGGCCTGATCCCAGGTTTGGACCCTCCGGGCCGACAACACCGCCGCCAGCAGGGGAGACAGACCCGCCTTTTCCAGCTCCTCCTGGGCCTCGGGGCAGGGAGACGCCACGTTCCAGCGCTTGTATTTCATGGACCTCCTCCTCCCTGCCGACCCTGTTCCTTCTTTTTTTGGATAGACTGGGGCAGTTTCAACTTATGTAGTATACCATAATTCCCCCGTGTCCTTCAAGATAAAATCGCATCTGCCAAACAAATGCGCCCGGACGGGCTTGTCTGCGGGAGAAAATCGTGATAAAATACCCCGCGAATGAAATTCTGCCTTCTGACTCCAATGGACAGGGGAGTCTACGCTATGACAACGTACCATGCCGGACAATTTGATCTTGCCGCCATGGGGTGGGCCACTCAGGGACTCGGTGAAGCTGGGACGAGCCAAACAGCGCATAAACCGGTTTCAAAGGGAACCGGTTTACGCAGGCGCCACTGACTTGCGTCAAGGCTTTTACTCACTCACGGGACCCCGCGGGACCCGCCGGTAGATATATGAGGATAGAAAAATTATGAGAACGTACCACGCCGGACAATTTGATCTTGCCGTCATCGGGGCAGGCCACGCGGGCATTGAGGCCGCTTTGGCCGCCGCCCGGATGGGCTTGAAAACGCTGTGTTTTACCGTGAATCTGGATGCAGTCGGCAACATGCCCTGCAATCCGGCCATCGGTGGCACCGGAAAGGGCCACCTGGTGCGGGAGCTGGATGCCCTGGGCGGAGAGATGGGGCGGGCTGCCGACAAGTCCTGCATCCAGTATCGGCTGTTGAACCGTGGAAAAGGCCCGGCCGTCTGGTCTCTTCGGGCTCAGGCCGACCGCCGGGAGTATCAAAAGGTGATGAAGCACACCCTTGAACAGCAGGAGAATCTTTGGGTGAAGCAGTCAGAAATTGTAGAGATTTTGGTGGAGGATGGGACGGTGTCTGGAGTGGTCGCCCACACCGGAGCCACCTATGCCGTCCGCGCTGTCGTGGTGGCAACCGGCACCTATTTGGGGGGCCGTACCATTGTGGGCGAGGTAGTGCGGGACTCGGGCCCTGACGGGCTGGCCGCCGCACTACCCCTGACTCGCTGTCTAATGGACCTGGGGTTGTCCATCCGCCGCTTCAAAACGGGGACGCCCCCCAGAATCAACGCCCGCAGCGTGGATTTTAGCAAAATGGAGCTTCAGCCTGGGGACGAGGAGGGTCTGTGCTTTTCCTTCCAGACCGAGACGCCCCCTAAAAATCAGGCCGTCTGCTGGCTTACCTATACCAATGAGAACACCCACGCGATCATCCGAGCCAATCTGGACCGCTCCCCCCTGTACGACGGCACCATCGAGGGAGTAGGGCCCCGATACTGCCCCTCCATTGAGACGAAAATTGTCCGCTTCCCAGAGAAAACGCGCCACCAGTTGTTTATCGAGCCCATGGGCCTGGACACGGAGGAGCTGTATGTGCAGGGCTTTTCCTCCTCTCTTCCGGAGGAGGTGCAGATTCAGATGCTCCACACCATCCCAGGATTGGAGCATGCCGAGATGACCCGGTGTGCCTATGCCATCGAGTACGACTGTGTGGACCCCACCGAGCTGGAGGCCACGCTGGAGACGAAGAAAATTTCCGGTCTTTACGGAGCTGGGCAATTCAACGGCTCTTCCGGTTATGAAGAGGCGGCTGTCCAAGGCTTTGTGGCCGGGGTCAACGCCGCACTGAAGCTTTTGGGCCGGCCTCCGCTCATCCTGCGCCGGGACCAGGGCTATATCGGCGTACTGATTGACGACCTGGTGACCAAGGGCACCAACGAACCGTACCGTATGATGACCTCCCGCACAGAATATCGTCTGCTTCACCGCCAGGACAACGCGGATCGGCGGCTCACCTCCATCGGCTACGAGCTGGGGCTCATCTCCCAGGCGCAGGCTCAGCGAACCGTGGAAAAGTACCGGGCCGTGGACAGAG